>NZ_HE610718.1:24850-37784 GCF_000321025.1 Peptoniphilus senegalensis JC140 | reverse complement strand
ATATAAAAATTTATTGTCATCAAGGTAATCAAACATTAACTTAGAAAGCAAATCTTTAAATACATCATCTTCTTCAAGGTAAGATTCCTTAGAAACACCAGAAACATAAGTCATCTCTATTAGAAGTTTACCACTATTTGTAGACATATATTTAGTCTTTTCTTCAAGTATAAAAAAAAGAAAATTACCATGTTCAGCTTCATGAGGATCCACATACTCTATACTTTTTTCATTTTCTATAATTTTAAAGAGACGAAAGGACATTTCTTTTATCTCAACATTTAACTTAACATTTCCTACGTAATATTTTGCATTTTCACTAAGCATATACTTCTTGTAAGGAGGTAATTCTGAAAAATTAAGTTCAACAAGGTCAAATTTATTTTTGAGATAACTTATAAGGTCTTTTGAATCTCTCTCGCCAATAGGAATTAAGTGCTTGAACATTTTAATTTGGGTTTCATAGTTCATTTTACTTTTACATCTCCTAAAATAATTATTTTATACACACATGACCCTTGTGAAGATCTGTGAATAAGAAATATGCTTTAAAATATAGTCTTACATAATGTGGAAATTAAAAAAATTATCTTTTGTATAATTTATCTAGTTTTTTTATTTTCTTTTAACTAAGTAAAGAGATAAGACTAAACCAAATACAAAAAATATAATTGAAGTGAAAGAATAGTCCACAAGCTTGAAAAAATAAATAATAAAGAAGTTATTGTAGAGGATTGGAATAAGTAAAATATAGAGAAAATAGAAATTTTTATTTTTATAGATAAGGGGCAGTGAAATTAAAATAGGTAAGGCAAAGGAACTTAGACCATAAAAATTTAAAAAGGCAAAAAATCCATAAAAATTTTCTTCAAGGACAGGAAGAATTGGTATAGAACCCATAAGTATAATCAGAATAAAAAGATATTTTAGATTGTTTTTCATATTTGCCCCCAAATAATTTTTCTTAATAAATTATATCAAAAATAGAAAAATTTTGTTTTAAAAATTTTCTGGTGGGTAATAAATGTTAGTAAGTTGAGAGAAGAAATTCTCTTGACTCTTGAATTTTTAAAAACTTTGTGATAATATAATAGCAATTTTAAAAATGGCTTTGATAAGAAGAGTAAATTATATAAAATTCTTAGAGAGGAAATGGCAGCTGAAAATTTCTAATTTTATATTTTTGAAAACTAACTTGGAGTCCCATAGCAAACTATGGCGTATGGATGCGTTAAATCCCTCGAGTTTAATTAAGGTGGAACCACGGTCATCGTCCTTTGGGATGATGGCTTTTTTTATTTTATTTTTAATTTTAGGAGGAAAAAATGATTATTAAATTACCAGATGGCTCAGAAAAAGAATACCAAAGTGGAGTAAAGGTAAAAGAAATTACTGGAGACATTTCTCAAGGTCTTCTTAGAGACTCTCTTGGAGCCCTTGTAAATGGAGAAATTTTAGGAAATGATGATGAAATTTATGAAGATAGCGACTTTAAAGTTGTAAAATTCGAAGATATTGAAGGAAAGAGAATTTTGTGGCACACTGCATCTCATTTAATGGCTTATGCCATAAAGGAACTTTACCCAGAAGCAAAATTTGCAATTGGACCTTCAACTGAAACAGGATTCTATTATGATTTAGACCTTGAACACAGATTTGTAGAAGAAGACTTAAAGGCAATTGAAGATAAGATGAAGGAAATTGCTAAAAAAGATCTTCCAGTAGAAAAAATTGAAGTTTCAAGAGAAGAAGCTCTTAACTACTTCAAAGAAAAAAATCAAGATTACAAGCTTGAACTAATTGAAGACCTTCCAGAAGATGAAAAGATTACAATGTATAAGATTGGCGACTTCACTGACCTTTGCAAGGGACCACATCTTCTATCAACTAAAAAAATTAAGGCAATAAAACTTCTTTCAATTGCAGGTGCATATTGGAGAGGAGACTCAAACAACAAGATGCTACAAAGAATTTACGGTATTGCCTTTGAAAAACAAAAACAATTAGATGAATACATTGAAAGACGCGAAGAAGCTGAAAAGAGAGATCACAGAAAACTAGGTAAAGAACTTGAATTATTTAGTATGCACGAAGAAGGACCTGGATTCCCATTCTTCCATCCAAATGGAATGATTTTGAGAAACACTTTACTAAATTGGTGGAGAGCTGTCCTTGAAGAAAATGGTTATGGAGAAATCCAAACACCAATTATTTTAAATGAAGCCTTGTGGCATAGATCAGGACACTGGGATCACTACAAAGATAATATGTACTTCACAAAAATTGATGATGGAGACTATGCAGTTAAACCAATGAATTGTCCTGGTTCAATTTTAGTTTACAATTCAAATAATCACTCTTATAGAGATTTACCTGTAAGACTTGCAGAATACGGAATTGTTCATAGACATGAACTTTCTGGAGCATTACACGGACTATTTAGAGTAAGAACATTTACTCAAGATGATGCTCACGTTTATTGCTTATTCTCACAAGTAAAAGATGAAGTATTCAAGATGATTGATTTAGCAGATTATCTATATTCAACTTTTGGATTTAAGTACACAATTGAACTTTCAACAAGACCAGATGACTTCATGGGAGACCTTGAATCATGGAACTTGGCTGAAAAGTCATTAAAAGAAGCACTAGAAGAAAAGAAACTTCCATACACAATTAATGAAGGCGATGGTGCTTTCTATGGTCCTAAGATTGACTTCCACCTAGAAGATGCCATTGGAAGAACTTGGCAATGTGGTACAATTCAACTTGATTTCCAACTTCCAGAAAACTTTGACTTAACTTATGTTGATGAAGATGGAGAAAGAAAAAGACCAGTAATGCTTCACAGAGCCCTACTTGGATCAGTTGAAAGATTTATGGGAATCCTAATCGAACACTTTGCAGGAAAATTCCCACTATGGTTATCTCCAGTTCAAGTTGAAGTAATTCCTGTATCTGATAAATTTAAAGATTATGCAGAAAAAATTGCAGACAAACTTAACGCTGAAGGACTTAGAGTTCATCTTGATGGCCGTGCAGAAAAAGTTGGTTACAAAATTAGAGAAGCACAAGTTAAAAAGATTAACTATATGCTAGTAATTGGAGAAAAAGAAGAAACTTCTGGCAAACTTTCTGTTAGAAAGAGAAGTGGAGAAGAAGTTCAAGACGTTGATGTAGATGAATTTATCGCATCACTTAAAGAAGAAATAAAAAACAAGACAATTACTAACTAATTTTAAAATTTTAATTGAAAAAATTAGTAAATAAAGATAAAATCTAAGCAGGTGAAAGTCTGCTTATTTTTTTACGAGGATTTGTTCAAAAATAGCAAATAATTTCTTTACAAAGATAAGTCCTTGTGATAAAATACATTGATGTAACCGCACAGATTAGGTTTTAAACATAGTGCCTATGATGGCGAGTCTTGTAATGAGGAGGTGCTACAATGTACGCAATTATTGAAACAGGCGGAAAACAATATGTTGTTGAAGCTGGCGACAAAATTAGAGTTGAAAAATTAGATGTAAAAGAAGGCGACAATGTAACTTTTGACAAAGTTCTTTTTGTATCAGGAGATGAACCTAAAGTTGGTGCTCCATATGTTGATGGTGCAAAGGTTGAAGCTAAAGTATTAGCTCAAGGCAAAGCAAAAAAAGTTGTTGTTTACAAATACAAATCTAAGAAAAACGAAAGAAAGAAAAACGGACACCGTCAACCATACACTTTAGTTGAAATTTCAGGTATTAACTAATGACTAGGATTGACCTTTACAAAAAGGGCGATTATTACTGTGGATTTAAGTCTTGTGGTCACGCAGAGGGCGAATTTGATAAAATTGTCTGCTCTAGTATTTCGACTCTCACTCAAACCCTGTATTTTACACTGATAAATAAGCTTGGCATAAGTGAAAGTGAAATTAAAGATTCTCAAGGCGACGGAATGTTAAAAATAGAAATTTTAAATAGTAATCTTTTTAAAAGAAGAGATGTTCAAACTTGTTTTGAATTTATGATAATGGGAATTGAGCTTATTGAAGAAGCTTACCCAGAATATTTGACACTAAAGAATGTGGAGGTGCAAAATGATTAAATTTGATTTATTGCTTTTTTCTTCAAAAAAGGGAGCAGGTTCTTCTAAGAACGGCCGTGACTCAAACTCAAAGAGACTTGGAGTTAAAAGAGGCGATGGTCAATTTGTTCTAGCTGGCAATATTCTTGTTAGACAAAGAGGAACAAAAATCCATCCAGGCGAAAATGTTATGAAGGGTTCTGATGACACTTTATTTGCTACAGCTGATGGAATCGTGAGATTCACAACTAAGGGCAAGGGCGGAAAGAAATACGCCAATGTTTTCGAAGAAGAAAAAGTTGAATTAGCATAAAGATAAAGCAAGGGAAACCTTGCTTTTATTTTTTTCTTTATAATTCTAGTAAAATCTAAAATTTCACCAAGATTTTACATATTTGACATAAGGTTCAAGTTTTCACTACAATTGTGTGATATAATTTTAGAAAATGCGAGGTAAATATGTTTATAGATATAGCAAAAATAAAATTAAAAGCCGGCAAAGGTGGAGATGGAGCTGTCGCTTGGAGACGAGAAAAGTATGAACCAGCAGGAGGACCAGCTGGTGGCGACGGTGGAAGAGGCGGAAATGTAATTGTAATGACTGACTCTGGACTACACACCTTGATGGATTTTAGATACAAGAGAGAATACAAGGCCGAAAATGGACAAAACGGCATGAACAAATTAAAATTTGGAAAAGATGGCGAGGACATTATCCTAAAAGTTCCCGTAGGCACACTAATTAGAGATGCAAAAACAAATGGCGTTATCTATGACTTAAAGGAAAACAATATGTCTGTAACAGTCTGCAAGGGTGGCAAGGGTGGACTTGGCAATGCCAGATTTAAAACTTCAACGAGACAAGCACCAGCTTTTGCCCAAGCAGGCAATGTTGGAGAAGAAAGAGAAGTTGTTCTCGAGCTTAAACTTTTAGCAGATGTTGGACTTGTTGGATTTCCAAATGTAGGCAAGTCAACCCTGCTTTCCATAGTAACATCTGCTAGACCAAAGATTGCAAACTATCACTTCACTACACTTGCTCCAAACCTTGGAGTAGTTAGAGTGGATGAGGGAGAGTCCTTTGTAATAGCAGACATACCGGGCCTTATTGAAGGGGCATCTGAGGGAATTGGACTTGGCGATGAGTTTTTAAAACACGTTGAGAGAACGGGAATACTAATTCACGTCCTTGACATTTCTGGATCTGAAGACAGAGACCCAGTGGAAGATTTTTACAAAATCAATGAAGAACTTGTGAGATACAATGAAAAGTTGGGAGAAAAGAAGCAAATAATTTTTGCCAACAAAATGGATATGCCAGGAGCAGAAGAAAATTTAAAAAAATTAGAAGAGGAATTTGGCGACAAATACGAGATTATAGCAGGTTCTTGTGCCACAACAAAAAACTTGGACAAATTAATTAAGCTAACATATAATAGTCTACAAGAAGTGGACTATGAAGACCACGAGACTTATGACGAAGAGCACGTAGAAGAAGTGACAAGAGAAGAAGGCATAAAAGTATTTGCAGAAAATGGGGAATACTTTGTAGAAGGCCCATACATTGATAAACTCCTTCGCTCCACTAATTTTGACAACTATGACTCACTAAAATATTTCCAAGAAAACCTAAGAAAGAATAAGGTTGTGGAAAAATTAGAAGAACTTGGGGCACATGATGGCTGTTCTGTATTCATTGGCGGATACGAATTTGAATTTTTTGAATAATTAAAATAGATAGGAGATAGAATGTTAACAGGAAAAGAAAGAGCTTACCTAAAAGGTCTTGCACAAAATATTGACCCACTTATCCAACTTGGAAAAGATGGTATCAATGAAGGCTTTTTAAAGCAAATGGATAAACTTTTAGAAGACCATGAGCTTGTAAAGATAAAAGTTTTGCAAAATGCACCAGTAGAAGTTGACGAAATTGTAGACGAAATATTAGAAAAAACTGGGGCAGAATTTGTGCAAAAAATTGGCAAGAAGCTAACAATTTATAGAGAATCAAAAGAAAATAAAAAAATAGAATTGCCATGAAAAAATATGGAATTTTTGGAGGAACTTTTAACCCCATTCACTACGGTCATCTCATGATTTGTGAATATTTAAAGGAAGAGCTTGGTCTTGACAAAATTATTTTTATACCTACGGGCAATCCTCCTCACAAGGACCTTGATGTTTCGGCAGAGGACAGGTATGAGATGGTAAAACTTGCCATAGAGTCCAATCCAGATTTTGAGATTTCAGACCTTGAGACCACTCGGGTAAAACTTTCCTACACAGTGGATACAGTTAGAGAGTTAAAAAAAATCTACAAAGAAGAAAAACTATTTTTCTTAATAGGTCTTGACACACTTTTCCAACTTAAAACTTGGAAAAAAATTGAAGAACTATCAAAGGAAATAGAATTTGTAGTTGCACTGAGACCAAAATACATTGACATAGACGAAATAAATAGGGAACTTAAATTTTTAGATGAAAACTATGGCACAAAGGTGGAGATTATCCACACACCTCTCTATGAAATCTCATCCACAGAACTTAGAGAGAGAATAAAGGATAAAAAATCTGTTAGATATTTAATTCCTGAAGAAGTAGTGAATTATATAAAGGAAAGCGGGTTTTACAAGTTTGACATATAATTTAAAAAAGTATGAAGCCGAAATAGAAGAAAGAATTGGCGAAAAGAGATTTCTCCACACCCTTAGGGTAAGAGACACTGCCATAGAGCTTGCAAAAATTCATGATGTAGACCTAGAAAAGGCAGAAGTAGCTGGGTTTCTGCACGATTGTGCAAAAATTAGAGATGAAAAAAAACTAATAAAAGAAGCAAAGAAAAGAGAACTCCTCTTGACAGATGAGATGAAAAAAGCACCACAAATCATTCATTCCCACTTGGGAGCTCTTCTTGCAAAAGAACATTACAAAATAGAAGACCAAGACATCCTAAATGCCATAAGCTATCACACAACAGGAAGACCCAATATGTCTGACCTTGAAAAAATAATTTTCTTGGCAGATTATATTGAACCTATGAGAAATTTTGACGGCGTAGAAAAGGCGAGACAACTTGCCAAAAAAGATTTAGACGCTGCCATGTATTTTGCCTTAAATAACACCCTAAAATTTTTAGTAGAACATGACAATTACATAGTAGTTGAAACAGTCCTTGCTAGGAATTACTATAAGGAGATGAATATTTGAAAACTTTTTTTAAAGCTTTTATAACGACAATAATAGTCGTACTGGTCTTGGCACTAGCAGGAGTCGCAGGATACTTTTATTTCCTAGGCGACGAAGACAGTGGCAAAGTAGACCAAGGAGGCGAAGACCTCCAGTTTTTAATGCTTGGAGTAGACTCCCTAGACTCAAAAAAAGCAGACAACGCAAGGTCTGACACAATAATGGTAGTAAATGTAGATAGCAAAAGCAAAAAAGTCAACATAATTTCCATACCAAGAGATACTTACGCAAAGATAAAAGGCTACAAAAAGACAAAAATAAACCACTCTTTCAAGTATGGAGGAAGCGAGCTAACACTTGACACAGTAAATAATTTGCTTGGTACAGACATAAAATATTATGTCACAGTTGACTATAGATTTGTAGAAGACGTGGTAAATAAAATTGGCGGAGTTACAGTGGATGTACCACTAGACATGAAATATGAGGACCCAACAGCAGACCCACCTTTGACAATTGATATAAAAGAAGGGACACAAACCTTAAATGGCTACGATGCCATTGGCTTTTTGAGATATAGAAAAGGCTACAAAGATGCCGACCTTGGAAGAGTAAAGGCACAACAACAATTTATGTCAGCACTTTTATCAAAAATGAAAGAACCAAAGACAATGATCAAGGTGCCACTTCTTCTTAGCTCATATATAAACTACTCAGAAAACAATATACCAGTGAAAAAACTTATAAAAGTAGCCCTAAATATGCGCGGCATAAGTACAGAAGACATAACAACAAATACACTTCCAGGCATACCAAAATATATGGGAGGAGTATCATACTTCGTGCCAAATGAAAATAAAATACAAGTAATGCTAGTTGAATATAATTTTAAATAGGAGGAAAAATGACAGTAGAAGAAAAATTAGATATCATCTTGAAATCTTGCGAATCAAAAAAGGGAATCGATACAAAAGTAATGGACATTAAGAGCATGACATCAATCGCAGATTATTTTGTAATAGTAAGCGGTAATTCATCAACTCAAGTAGATGCTCTAGCAAGAGAAATAGACGAAAAATTATCAGAACAAGGAGTAGAACCCATCCACAGCGAAGGCAAAAATTCTAGCAGATGGATAATTTTAGACTTTAGTGATATAATAGTACATGTATTCCACAAGGATGAGAGAGAATATTATAAGCTCGAAAGATTGTGGGAAGATAACGAAAATAGTGAAAACAACGAAAAAATTAATGAGGAGGAACAATAATTATGGTTCAAATTCTACACACTGACAAAGCACCTGCAGCAGTAGGTCCTTATTCACAAGCAACAGAAGTAAATGGCTTTATTTTTACATCAGGACAAATTCCACTAATTCCTGAAACAGGCGAACTTGTGTCAGAAGACATCAAAAAAGCAACAGCAAGAAGTCTTGACAACATCAAGGCAATCCTAGAAGAAGCAGGCTCAAGCCTAGAAAAAGTTTTAAAAGTAAATATATTCTTAGACGATATAAATGACTTTGCAGCAGTAAATGAAGTTTACGCAGAATACTTTAACACTCACAAGCCAGCAAGATCTTGTGTTGAAGTAGCTAACCTTCCAAAGAAAGCATTAATCGAAATCGAAGCAATAGCAGTAAAATAATTATATAAAAGATAGACCCTTCGGGGTCTTTTTTAATGGCAAATGAAAATTTAGACAAAATTTGAGGTAAAGATGAAAGAAATAAATGTAAATGAAATAGACAATGTTAAAGATGCTTACATCATTGATGTGAGAGAGGATATTGAGCTAAAAGAGACGGGAACAATAAAGGGAGCAGTTCACATTCCCATGATGACAGTGCCAAACAAGTTAAATAAAATTCCAAAAGACAGAGAAATATATATCCTCTGCAGAAGAGGTATAAGATCCTATGAAGTTTCAGCTTATCTTTGCGAACTTGGATATGACGCAGTAAATTTAGCGGGAGGCATCTTGGACTACAAGGGCGACTTAACAAAATAATTATCCCTTTGTATAGATTAAAATTTAGAAAATAAAATAAAAAGGACAAAATCTCACGACAAAAGTTGTGGGATTTTTTTGTAGAAAAAATAAAAAAATATAAGAAATTGCAAAGTAAATGCTAAGAAAAAATAAAATTAAAAAAAAAGAATAAATATATCTTGAAATGAGTATTCAAGACAAAGTATAGATTTAAACTAATGCAATACAAGCTTGACAACATTAAAGGATTGTATTTATAATATACTATTTTTAATAGGGGGGGGGTAAAAAATACTCAAACTATTATAAATACTATAAAATCAAAACATTTTAAGTGGAAAAAAGAGTCATAATTTGCTATAATATATCCATATAATTAAAAATCTGGGACTATAGGCAAAATACAATATATAAATTATAAATCTAATTAAAAGAAAAGTTTATAATTTCAGATGGAGGAGATGATTCACTGAAAAATTTTAAGAGGATATTTATTAAGTAAGTAAATAAGTAGTTATAATCCAAATTTGAAGGGAGAAAATATGGATAAAAATAAAAAATCAAAAACCTTTAACAAAATGTCAATAAGAAAAGGAATTTCCTTATCTCTTGCAGCTTTGACATTAGCAGGTCCAATAGTACCTTATGCAGTTTATGCAAATCCAACAGCTGCAGTACAAGATACAATAAGAAGAGCACCAGAAAACCAAGGAGCTTATCCAAAAAATATAGTTGATACAATTAATTGGGACAATAAAGGTGTAACAGACAATGACAAAGATTATTGGTCACTAAACCAAAATATAGGTATAGAACCAACTCAAAAAATAGTAAGGGTAACAACATCGGATCCAATTGAAAATGTAGATATTAACTACCAAGGATACTTTGTTGACGCCAATGGCAGAACAAACCTTAGATTTGTTTACATGGAAAAATCAGCGGCTATTTCAGCTGTTTGGAATAGAATACTTCTTAGATTTGATGACGATTTATATGACAAAATTGATTTTGAAAAATCTTACGGCATCGGTAGCGATGGTAAAGAATATAAACTAACTCAATCAAATGGAAAAAATGAAAAAGCTTTAGATATCAATGGTATGGTCGGTGCTAGAACCCAAAACAGAACAAACATTCCAATGAATATTGTTCTAAAAGAAGGTCTGGCATTTACAGATTTAGGAAGTAAAAATCTTAAAATTCAAATGAGACTTGTAGATAAAAACTCAAAGAGAATTTATGCCTTTGCTCCTAAGGGAAGTTCAATTGACTATTCAGTTTACACAAAGCAAACTGTTATTCCTATAGAAAGTAACGTTGATGGTTTATTCTTAAGAGGACCAAAAGAAGAAGATGGCAAGAAATTTGCCTTCCAAAGAGCTGTGATGTCTGAATTTATTGCAAATCCGGAAAATTATAGCGACACATCAGAGCTAGGTATTTTAAGAACTGAGTATCAAGCAGAACGTGATTCCACGAATCCAAAAGATGTTAAGGACGGAAAACCGGCAGGATTTATTCAAGCTTTTGACGCAAAACTTGTGCCATACCTAAAAGCGGATGCGGCAGGAAACATTGCTTATACAAATATGCTTGATGCCAACAGAAAAGAAGTTAAGGGTGTAGGTAAAGTTGGTGTTGCTCTAGAGAATATCAATTACTCTAATGACAAGAAAGTTGCCTACATTGTATTTGGACAACAAAACTTTGTAAAAGACGGTGTAAAAGTAGTTACCCTTGACAAGTTTGACGGCAAGATCAACCAAGGTGGCTTCTACTATACTGCCATTGATTATGTTGTAGATAAAAAGAAATTACAAGATACTTTTGAAACTACAGGAACTACAAAAGTTGACTTTGATATAATGACAGGATGGGCTGAAACAAACCCAACAGGCTGGACTATTTTTGAAAAAGATTATGACAATGACCATGTAGTAGATGAAGGTGAATCCTTCATGATTGATACTACACAAGACCCTGCTCGTAAACAAATTATGATCCAAGTAGGAGATCCTGAAGAAGCATTTATTAGAACAATGCAAGGTTATTATTCAGGTCATAAAGATGGTCAAAAGGGCTTTGAACAAATTGAGAATATTGGCGTAGGTCTTTATGAACTGACTCTTCGTGAAGGTGCAACAATTAAAGCTGGAGAAAAATTCAGAGTTCTAATTCCAGATGCAGCTGACCACGAAGGTCCTGTAAACTTCTTAGAAACTCATAATGGTTCTAAGTACAACCAAGGTGCTGCTAAATTAAAGTTACAGAAAGACAGAAATATAAATATGCACCTTTATAGAAAAGACAAAGGTTCTTTCAAAGTTTACTACACATTAAAAGGTAAAACAGAACAAAAAGAACTAGTATTTAATAAAGGTGGATTATGGCAATATTCTGATAAAGATAAGATACTTGATGGTACTCCAAATAGAGGGATAGATCCATCAGGTGGAAATTTCTGGATCAACACAAAGAAACTAGAACCTGGAAAAGACATAATTGTTGAAGCTTATAATGCGGCAGGCGAAAAGGAAGAAAACTTAACCTCATGGTTTAAATATAAGCCTCTTGAAAAATCAGCTGAAAAGTACGAAAGAATGGCTTGGGTTGACCATGCGGAAGACTTATCTTCAGTTGGTATTGACAAGTCAACTTATGTACCTTATCAAGAAATATTCACAAATGATTATAAGACAGGTACTGACGAAATTTATAAA
The DNA here is from genome assembly GCF_000321025.1 of Peptoniphilus senegalensis JC140. Taxonomy (GTDB): domain Bacteria; phylum Bacillota; class Clostridia; order Tissierellales; family Peptoniphilaceae; genus Peptoniphilus_A; species Peptoniphilus_A senegalensis. Next base: position 25,809 of record NZ_HE610718.1, on the reverse strand, counting down.
GACCCAAGACTTGTACCAGCAGATAAAGAAGACTTCATGGCAAAGACAGGAAAAATCGAAGGTTTCACTCAATATGACGGCGGTAAAATCAGAATGCGTTATATTGAAAGCAATGGAAAAACACTTGTTGGAAAAGCAGAAGCAGCTGCCAATGAATATAATGACAAGGGCGATGTTGTAGGCACAGATTTAAGTCAAAAAGTTACAATAAATAATAAAGAATATGAAGCAATGCCTTATGAACTTGATCTTTCTACAGTTAGTGAACTTAGAGATGCTGATCCAGAAACAGGGTTAGAATTAAAGAAAGATATGAGACTTATCTTTAACGCATCTAATGGTTCATCACTTCCATCAGATTGGTATGAAACACGCGTTAAGACAAGAGTGTTATTTGACGCAACAGACGGACAATTTGAAGACACAAGCAAAAAAGCTGTAAAAGTTGTTCCAGACAATGTTAAGTATTACCAAGAAGATGGATATACAGCTAATGGCTTTACAGGAGCAAATGTAAAAGAAAATACTGGCGATACATTCCCAGCTGCACCAACAGCAACTGGTAAAACATTCCTTGGTTGGGTTACAGAAGAAGGCAAAACTGAATTAACAAAAACAGTTGTAACATCTGAAGCTTTCAATAAGCTTGACGCCACAAAGAAATTTACAGCAGAAACTCCAGTAGACAGCCACAAAGTAGTTTACGCTATTTGGTCAGAAGAAAAACTAATAACATTTGACGCAAACGGTGGTAAATTTGCTGACGGTTCAACAACAAAAACTGACGATATAAAAGATGGAGTTACAGCACCAGATGCACCAAAACAAGATGGAAAAACATTCCTAGGTTGGGCAAGCACAAAAGATGCAACAGCACCAGAAGATGGAATTCTTGATAATGTAAATGAAGCAAAAACAGTTTACGCAGTTTGGAAAGACGGAGTAGTAGAAAAGACAGC
>NZ_HE610718.1:22327-23481 GCF_000321025.1 Peptoniphilus senegalensis JC140 | reverse complement strand
ACAGCACCAAAGGCTGGCGACAAAGAAATCAAAGGAACAGGAAAAGCAGGAGCAAAAGTAAATATTACTAAAGAAAATGCTGATGGAAGCGGTCAAGGAACAGAAATCGCAAGAGATGTTGTAGTAGGAAATGATGGAACTTGGACAGCCAATGTGCCAGAAGGTGTAACGCTAGCAGAAGGCGACATAATCTATGCTACACAAAAAGAAGATGGTAAAACTGTATCAGATCAAGCTGAAGCAACAGTAGTAGCAGCTGATACCAAAGTACAAGCACCAACTTTAAAAGCTAATGATGATGGTTCAGTAACAGTAACACCACCAACAGATAAAGATGTTGAAGTTGTTCAAATCACATATACTGATGAAAATAATCATGAAGGCACTCTAGCAGTAACAAAGGATGCAAAGGGACAATGGAAATTGCCAGATGGAACTGACCCATCTATAACAATAGACCCAGCAACAGGTCTTGTAACAATTCCTGCAAACCAAGTTGCTGATGGAAGTGAAGTAAAAGCTGTAGCTCAAAAAGGTACAGAAGTATCAGACGAAGCAAAAGTAAAAGCAAAGAATAACCCAGTAGCTAAAAAAGAAGTTACTAAATGGGTACAAGAAACAGCTGATGGAAGAATAATTTTATTAAAAACAGAAGACGGAAACAAATCTGACAATGACGGAGTATCAGATATTGAAGGATATGAATTTGTTCGTACAGATAAAACTGAAGATGATACAACAATAACATATACAAATGTATATAAATTATTGGTAGGTTCAAAATCAGTAGGACTTGATGGACAAGAACTTAAAGCAGCTGCTCTAGGCTACGATAAAGAAAATCCAGAAGAATTTACAGGATATACTTTCTTATTTGATGAAGCTGGAAATACACCATCAGATGTAGAAGGCAAAAAAGTATATGTAGTAAGTAGAATCTACGCTAAGAATCCAACAGTAGTAGAAGTGGCAGATACTAATTCCTTAACACTAGATGAACAAAAAGCAGTTAAAGCTGCAGTTAAAGCTGCAAACCCAGATCTATTAGATAATCAAATCTCTGTAGATAATAAGGGAGAAGTTACAATAAAAAGAGGAAATCAAACTGCTAAATTAGCATCTGATTTAACTGTGGTAAAACAAGGTCAAACAGT
>NZ_HE610718.1:0-21300 GCF_000321025.1 Peptoniphilus senegalensis JC140 | reverse complement strand
AAAAGCAACTGTAGGAGCAAAAACACCAGAAGAAAATAAATCTACTAAACCAACAATTAAACCAGTAAAAGTTGGAGACAAAGAAATTACAGGAACTGCAAGTCCAAATGCAATAGTTAATGTAACTTATCCAAATGGAGATGTTACTGAAACAACAGCTGATCCTAATGGTAATTGGTCTGTTGATGCACCAGAAGGAATGACAGAAGGTCAAACTATTAGTGCAACAGCAACAGAAGGTGGAAAAGCACCATCAGATGCAGTTGAAGCAAAGGTTAAAGGAAATAAACCAGCAGTTGATGATCAAACTACTATTGATGATTCTAACAGTAAACCAGTAGAACCTACTAATGAAAATCAAGGTACTGGCGTAATTGTTAACAACCCACAAGGTACTACAATAACTGCTGAAGATGAAGATGGTAGATATGTACCAGTTTCAATTGATCCAATAACTGGAGAAATCAGAGTTTATCCAGGAAGTGATGTTGATGGTCCTATTAAGGTTACTATCACTGATAAGGATGGAAATGTAAGAGTTATTTATATTGATGTTATCGGACACGCTATGGGCAGAGATGACAATCGCAATGGCTATGTAGGAGATAGAGATAATTATTGGTTCTTGCCAGGAATTATCCGCAGACATGATAGAGTTGAAACTCATCCAGTTTATACAGTAGTTCCTGAAAAAACTACAGTTGGCACACCAGTTCACGATACTTTATGGTATGTATTCCATATAAACGAATACGAATATGAAGTTGTAAGAAATGGCGTTGTTACTAAGAGAATAATGGATGTAACTCCTGTTATCCAAAATGACAGAACAATGCTTCCATTAAGATATGTAGCAGAAGCTATTGGCGCTGATGTTCAATGGGATGTTAAGACTAGAACTGCAACATTCACTAAGAATGGTTTAACTGCAAGCATTCAAATTGACAGCGATGAAATTGTTCTTTCTAACGGAAAGACTATAAAGATGGATTCTAAACCTCTTAACATTAAGGACAGAATTCTAGTTTCTGTAACTAATGTTGCTAATGTATTTGGTATGACTAACGGAAATACTCTTGACGGTAGTGACCAAGACATTGAATGGAATCAAAATGATAAGACAGCTACAATTTATATTAGAAGATAATTTCTATAATTTGTAGACCAAAGAAAGACCGAGCAATCGGTCTTTTCTTTTACATATTTTTGGACTTTGTATATATGATAGAGTCCCTTTTTTATGATATTTTAATATAAATTTTATGGAAATTAAGCAATTGGCAAAGTGAAAAGGAGATTTATTTAAAAGGTTTTGTATAATATAAAAGAGCAAAGGTAAAATATAATTTACCTTTTAATAAGGATGTAAAAGCAAAGGAAAAATTTTACCTTTGTTTTATATAATTTTTTTATCTTATTTTTCCTATGTAAAATTAATTACCACAAGCTTTTTAAGATTTTTTGTGTTATAATGTCAAAAGAAAGAACTTGAGACCGAGGGAAATCTCGGTCTTTTTTATGTGCGAAAATGATTTAGGAGAATATATTGAGATTTAACGAATTAAATTTATCGAGAGAAGTTTTACAGGCAATTGATGATATGGGTTTTGAGAAAGCATCAGAGGTGCAGGAGCACACTATCCCAAAAATTTTAGAGGGATGCGACCTTCTTGCGCAGGCTCAAACGGGTACAGGCAAGACTGCATCTTTTGGAATTCCAATGATAGAAAAAATTGCAGATAATAATTATGAGTCTTTGCAGGCTCTTGTACTTGTTCCAACGAGAGAACTTGCAAGACAAGTTTCTGAGGAGCTTCAAAAACTTGCAAAGCACAAAAAATTTATAAGGGTCCTTGCTATTTATGGCGGAGCAGACATGGGAAAGCAGCTTAGAGAGTTAAAGAAGGGCATAAGCATTGTGGTTGGGACGCCTGGTAGGGTAATGGACCACATGAAGAGGAAGACTATTGATTTATCCAGTTTAAAATTTTTGACTCTTGATGAAGCTGACGAGATGTTTGATATGGGCTTTAGGGATGACATGAAAACTATTATCGAGAAGACTAATCAAGAGAGACAAACTTTATTTTTCTCAGCAACTTTTGACAATGACATAAAGGAATTTTCAAAGCTTTATCAAAAAAATCCAGAGAAAGTTATTATTGAGAAAAAGGAACTCACTGCAGAAAAGATTGAGCAATTTTATTTGGAATTAAATAGGAATATGAAAACAGAAATTTTAAACAGGCTCATTTTAATTCACAAGCCAAAGAAGTCTATTATTTTCTGCAACACCAAGAGAATGGTAGAGCATTTGGAAGACGAAATTGCTCAAAGGGGTTATAAGGTGGACTCTCTTCATGGAGATATGCGTCAGTCTTCTAGGGATAATGTCATGAAAAAATTTAGAAATGGGACAATTGATGTTTTAATTGCAACAGATGTGGCTGCTCGTGGTCTCGACGTTTCTGACATAGACATTGTTTTTAACTACGATTTGCCACAGCAAGCTGAGTATTATGTGCACAGAATTGGTCGTACGGCAAGAGCTGGTAAAAAGGGTCTTTCTTTTTCTTTTGTAACTTCTAAGGACTATCCTAAGTTTAAGGAAATTGAAAAATATGCAAAGATTAAGATGAAAAAATTAGCTTTGCCTACTAAGTTTGATGTAGAAAGAGAAAACTTGGACAATTTATTTAATAAAGTAAACAAAAATATTTTAAAGGCAGAAGAACTTGAGGACTACACAGAAGTTTTAAATAAGCTTTTAGCTCAAGGTTACAGTCTTTATGACATCAGCGCATCACTTCTCAAGATGCTTAATGAGTCTTCCAAGAAAAAGAACATAAGAGAGCTTGAAAAAGTAGACTATGGAAGAAAATTTGAAATTTCAAAAGCAAGTGCTTCTGATAATTCAAGGAAGAATAGAGAAAAAGACAAGTCTGTCAAAAAAATCAAAGGACCAAAAATTTTCATCAACAAGGGCAAGAGGGACGGTCTCGATTCTCGTGAAATTATAAAATTCATTGGCAAGCATACAAATGTAGCTCTAAGTGATATTGGAAGGATTAACATTATGCCAAACTTTAGCTTTGTGGAAGTCCCAAAAAATATGATTAAGGAAGCCATAAAAGATATTGATGGCAAAAAAATTAAAGGCAAGACTCTTAAAGCAGAGTATTCTGAAAAATAAAATTGATTTTTTGAACTCCTCCTGTGAAAATTTTTCACAGTGAGGAGTTTTTTATTATATTTAGATTATAAATTTAAGTCACAAAAAAGGAGGTCAAGCCTCCCTTATATAATTTATTATTTATCGTATGAAATTTTAAAATAATCTAAGTAAGTTTTAAAATTATCTTGTGCTGATAAGCACGTGTCAAGTAAAAATCCTCTCTCTTTTTTATAATTTGAAAGTCCTCTGTAATAGAAAAATTTTAAATCGTCATTAATAATAAAGGGAACAAGATCATTCTTTAGGCATTCTTTTAAGATTATTAATCTACCAACTCTGCCATTTCCGTCTTGGAAGGGATGAATTTTTTCAAATTTGTAGTGAAAGTCAATTATATCTTCAATAGTTTTTGCTCCCCTTTTCTCGTAGGAGGCCAAAAGTTTTTTCATCTCATGAGCCACATTTTCTGGTAAAGCTGTCTCATATCCTCCAACCTCATTTGGATATGCCTTATATTCCCCAACATTAAACCAGTCTTTTTTTGAATCACTTGTTCCAGACTTTAAGGTTTTGTGAAGATTCTTGATAAATTCTTCTGTCAAAGCTTCATCATATAAGTCAATGATTTTATCAATAGTTTGAAAATGATTTAGGGTTTCTATAATATCGTCAATGTTTAAAGAACTATTAGCATCATCAAGACCAATTGTATTAGTTTCAAAAATTAGTCTAGTTTGTTCTTCGCTCAATTTACTTCCCTCAATATGATTGGAATTATAAGTAAATTCAACTTGTAATTTGTGATAAATTCCGCCGCTTATTTTATTGTTTTTTTCATATTTTAATATATCCAATAAATTTCTTTCCATAAGTGTATTATATCCTTTTTAAAGGTAATCAGCAATAAATTAGGCTTTTGACAAACTTTTATTTTTATTTTGGATAATAAAAAATGTTATGAAGAAAAGTTATATAAATTATTGATTGATCATAAGATTGTAATCAAAATGATTAGAGGATTTTTATTTGCAAATTTTTTATGACAAACTCTGTTATAATGTAGTAAGGAGGTTTTTTATGGATAATAAATTTTTAATCATAGATGGAAGTTCACTTTTTTTCAGAGCCTTTTACGCTCTTCCTCTTTTGAAAACTAAGAGAGGCCTTTACACAAATGCAATTTATGGATTTGTCATGATGGTGGAAAATGCCATTGAGAAGATAAATCCTACTCATGTGGCAGTTTGTTTTGACATGAAAGGGAAGACTTTTAGGTCTGACATTTATAAGGACTACAAGGGCACTAGGCAAAAGACTCCAAATGAACTTGAACAACAATGGCCTCTTGTCCGTGACATTTTAAACTTGATGAATATAAAAATTTTGGAATCGCCTGTCTATGAAGCTGACGATATTGCAGGAACTCTTTCAAAGCTTGCCAGCCAAGAAAATTTTGAGACTTATCTTTTAACTGGCGACAAGGATTATTTCCAACTTGTAGATGACAAGACCAAGGTCCTTTTAACTCGCAAGGGCATAACAGAAATGGACATCATAACAGTTGATAGTCTAAAGGAAAAATATGGTCTTGAACCATGCGAATTTATTGAACTAAAAGCACTTATGGGAGATCAATCTGATAATATTCCAGGGATTTATGGAATTGGAGAAAAAACTGGTCTTAAATTAATTCAAGAGTTTAAAAATATTGAAAATCTTTATGACAATATTGACCATGTCTCTGGCAAAAAACTAAAGGAAAAGTTAATTGATGGAAAAATGTCTGCCTTTATGAGCAAAAAGTTGGGGACAATTGTAAGAAATGTGCCTATTGAAGAATCTTTAGATGACTTCAAAAAAGTTGACTACGATTATGAAAATCTTTCAAAGATGTATAGGGACTTTGAATTTAATTCTATGCTTGATAGACTTCCAGAAGAGTATAGGAAAGAAGAAGTTGAAGAAATTTCTGAAGATAATTTTAAATTTAAGGAAATAAAAAACCTAGATGACTTTATAGAAAAAGCAAGAGAAGAAAAGTCTTTTGCCTTTAAATTCATAAGTGACGGCAAAATTTATGAAGATGTTAAACCAATTTATCTAGCACTAAAGGTTAAGTATGAACTTGTAAATTTCATTTCGTGGGAAAATATTGATTTCAAGAAGTTAAAGGAAGTCGTGGAAGATGAGAACATAGAGAAACTTGGCTATGACCTCAAAGAAGACATAATAATATTAATGGATCTTGACATTGACATAAAAAATTATGGTCATGATGTAGTTATTGCCGAATATATTTTAAATTCTACAAAGAGCGACTATGATATAAATAAAATTTCCATGGAATACTTTAAAAATGGATATATGGACGAAGAGGACTTCTTGGGCAAGGGAGCAAAGAAAAAAACTTATGCCGACTTAGATGAAGAAGAACTCTTTAAGTATTTTGCCTTCATGTTAAATACAATTTACAAATTGGAAGATCTTCAAAGGCAAAAAATCAAAGAAGAGGAGATGACTTCTCTCTACAAGGATATGGAGCTGCCCCTAGTTGAAGTTCTTGCTTCCATGGAATATGTGGGCATCAACACTGACGAGGCTGTCCTCGATGAAATTGACGAAAAAATCACTTTAATGCTAAAGGACTTGGAAGAAGAAATTTATAAAGAAGCCGACGAAGAGTTTAACATCAATTCGCCAAAGCAATTGGGTGTAATTTTGTTTGAAAAGATGGACTTCCCAGTTATAAAAAAGACAAAGACGGGTTATTCAACTTCTGCTGATGTTTTGGAAAAGCTTCGTGGCAAGGGAAAAATCATTGACAATATTTTAGATTACAGAAAATTTTCTAAGTTAAAGTCAACTTACATTGATGGACTTAAAGCTGTTATAAATAAAAAGACCAATCGCATTCACTCAAGATTTATGCAAACTGTGACTGCAACGGGAAGAATTTCATCTACTGAGCCAAATCTTCAAAACATTCCAATAAAAACTGAAGAGGGAAGACTAATTAGAAAGGCATTTTTGGCATCAGAAAATTCAGTTTTAGTTGATGCCGACTACTCACAAATTGAGCTTAGGGTCTTAGCGGCACTTTCAAGGGACCAAGAAATGCTTGATGCTTTCAAACATGGCTTGGACATTCACAGAAAAACTGCATCAGAAGTATTTCATGTGGACTATGACGATGTCAATGACCTTCAAAGGTCTGAGGCAAAGGCTGTAAATTTTGGAATTGTCTACGGAATTTCTGACTACGGACTTTCACAAAACCTAAATATACCAAGGAAGGCTGCCAAGGAATACATCGACAATTATTTGGGACACTTTGTTGGAATAAAAAATTATATGTCAGAGGAAATTGAAGAAGGCAAGAAGAAGGGTTATGTTGAGACAATTTTTAAGAGGAGAAGATACATTCCTGAACTTGAAGCAAAGAACTTTAACATAAGAAGCTTTGGCGAGAGAATTGCTCTTAACACACCAATCCAAGGTTCTGCAGCAGACATTATAAAAATTGCCATGGTAAAAGTTTATAATGAGCTTAAAAAGAGAAAACTGAAGTCTAAATTAATAATTCAAATTCATGACGAACTTGTAGTTGATGCAGCAGAAGATGAAGTTGAAGAAGTTAAAAAAATCATGAAGGACTTAATGGAAAATTCTGTTGACTTAAATGTAAAACTTTCCGTTGACATGAACACTGGGGCAAATCTCTATGAATCAAAATAAAGTTATTGGACTTACAGGCTCAATTGCAACGGGAAAATCTCAGGTCTCAAATTATTTAAGGGACAAGGGCATAAAAGTTGTAGATGCAGATTTAATTGCAAGAGACCTTGTAGATATTCCCATAGTTAAAGATGAAATAAAAAAAGCTTTTGGGGAAAATATTTATGTAAATAAAAATATGGACAGAAAAAAACTTGCAGAAATTGTTTTTAACAATGATAAAAAAAGAGATATTTTAAATGATATAATGCATCCTCATATTTATAAAATTATTTTAGATGAAATAAAAAATTCAAAAGAGATTGTCTTTGTAGATATACCTTTACTTTTTGAGAATGAGAAAGTGAATGAAAAATTTGGACTTAAATTTGACGAAATTTGGCTTGTCTATGTGGATAGAGAAACACAAATAGAAAGACTAATGAAGAGAGACGGGATTTCTAGGGATTATGCAGAGAAAAAAATAAATTCGCAAATTTCTGTTGAAGAAAAAAGAAAAAAAGCTGATGTCATAATAGACAACAGATTTACGGTAGAAGAAACTTTCATGCAAGTGGAAGAAAACTTAAAAAGATAAAAAAATAAGATGTGTTGGCAAGTAGCTGGCACATCTTTTTAATGAAAATTTTATAAAATATAAAAATAACTTTACAATTCATGAATTCTTTGTTAAGATATAACTTGTCCTAGGGGTATAGTTCAGTTGGTAGAACATTGGTCTCCAAAACCAAGTGTCGTGGGTTCGAGTCCTGCTACCCCTGCCAATTACTGATTGCGCAAGCAGTCAGTTTTTTTATGCCCATTTTTAAAATTTATATTATAGTTACTCTACACATTGATAAAATGGGAATTTCTATTGAATTTATTTAAAAATTTTTTATAACTATGATATAATTATATATTATGAATTGGAGGTCAACATGAAAGAAAAATTACTTGGAATCAAAGATGAATCCATGAAACTTTTAAATGAAGTTAATACAATTAAAGAAATAGATGAACTTAAAGTTAAATACTTAGGCAAAAAGGGCGAACTTACTCAAATCCTAAAGGGTATGAAAGACCTTTCTAATGAGGAAAGACCTGTAATGGGAGCTCTTGCCAACGAAGTGCGTGAAGCTATTGAAAAGTCAATTGAGGAAAAGAAAAATGAAATTAATAACAGAATTTTGGAAAAGAAACTTCACGATGAGAGAATTGATGTCACTTTAAAGACTGACGATATTATTTTGGGACATAGACATCCTTTAAAGAAAACTCTTGAGGATCTTGAAGATTTATTTACACACATGGGCTTTACTGTTTATGATGGGCCAGAAATCGAAACTGTGGAAAACAATTTTGATCTTCTTAATGCTCCAAAGGATCACCCTTCAAGAGATATGTCTGATACTTTTTATTTTGACAAAAATACAATTCTTAGGTCACAAACATCCCCTGTTCAAATTAGAGCAATGAAGGAACATGGCGCTCCAATTCGCATGATATGTTCTGGTAGAGTTTTCAGATCTGACGAAGTTGATGCAACTCACTCACCAATGTTTCATCAACTTGAAGGACTCGTTGTTGACGAAAAGATTTCTGTTGCAAATTTAATTGACACTTTAAATTATTTTGTTAAGTCTTTCTTTGGCGAAGATATGAAGACTAGATTTAGACCTCACTATTTCCCATTTACTGAGCCAAGTCTTGAAGTTGATACTACTTGCCCATCTTGTGGCGGCAAGGGATGTCCTGCTTGTTCTTATACTGGATGGTCAATGGAACTTTTGGGATGCGGGATGGTTCATCCTAATGTTCTCAGAAACTGTGGCATTGATCCTGAAAAATATTCTGGATTTGCTTTTGGTATGGGTATCGACAGAATTGCAATGGTTAGGTACAAAATCACTGATATTAGAATGATGTTTGAAAACAACAAGAAGTTCTTGGAACAATTTTAAGGAGATAGAGATGTTATTACCAATTAAATGGCTTAAAGATTATGTTGATTTCGATTTTGATGTAAAAAAACTTGCAGATGGACTTTCTAATTCTGGTTCTCATGTTGAATCTATTATGAAACCTTCTGAAGGTTTAGATAAAATTGTAGTTGGGAAAATTGAAAAAATAGAAAAACATCCTGATGCAGACAAGCTAGTTATTTGCTCTGTAAATATTGGCGATGAAGTTTTGCAAATTGTAACTGGTGCGCCAAATGTTTTTGAAGGTGCTATTGTTCCAGTTGCTCTTCATGGTTCAACTCTTGCTAGTGGTCAAAAGATTAAAAAGGGAAAACTTCGTGGAGTTGAGTCCAATGGAATGCTTTGCTCTCTTGAAGAACTTGGCTTTGAAAATTCTGTAATTCCTAAGGAAGCGAGAAATGGAATTTTCATCTTTCCAGAGGGAACTGAAATTGGAAAATCTGCCTTGGAAACTCTTTTTATGGACAGTGAAATTCTTGAACTTGAAATCACTCCAAATAGACCAGACTGTTTAAGCATTATGGGTATGGCTGTGGAAACTGCCGCATCCTTTGATTTAAAGACTAAGCACAATGATATAAAAATTAATGAAGAAGTTTCTGATTTTTCAGAATTTTTTGATGATATTGTACTTGAAACTGAAAACTGCAAGAGATATTATTCAAAGATTTTAAGAAATATTAAGATTGGACCATCTCCACTTTGGTTACAAGCTTATCTTATGCAAGCTGGAGTTAGACCAATTTCTAATATTGTTGATTTGACAAATTTTGTAATGCTTGAATACGGTCAACCACTTCATGCCTTTGATTTAGATAGCCTAACAAACAAAAAAATTGTAGTTAGAATGGCAGAAGACGGAGAAGAAACTGTAACACTTGACGGAGAAACTAGAGAATTAACAAGTGATGATATTTTAATCACTGACGGAAGTGAAATTATTGGTCTTGCAGGAATAATGGGCGGACTTGATTCTGAAATCACAGACAAGACTGTTAATGTACTTTTAGAAGGTGCCAACTTCAACAAGGAAAACATCAGAAAAACTTCAAGAAGACTTAATCTTAGAAGTGAAGCATCATCAAGATTTGAAAAGGGAATTGATATAAATCTAGCAAAGGCAAGTGTAGATAGAGTTTGTCAACTTGCTGAAATGCTTGGCATTGCTGAAGTTGTTGGCGGAAATAAAGATGTTGGAAACTTTGAAAAAGCTCAAAAAGAAATTAAGTTGAGACAAGAAAAAGTAAATGACTTAATTGGCCTTGACTTTAGCATGGATGAAATTGCCAATATTTTAAATAGACTTGAAATTGAAACTGATGTCAAGGATACTTATTTAATTGCAAAAATCCCAAGCGTTAGACTTGACCTTGAGATTGAAGAAGATTTAATCGAAGAAATTGCAAGAATTTATGGCTATGACAATGTTACTCCTAAGAAATTAAGGGGAACACTTACTGTTGGAAGAAAGCCAGTTTTTAGAAATGTTGAAGACAGAATTAAAAATATTTTAATTGGTCTTGGATATTCTGAATTTATGACTTATTCTTTTGTCAGCCCATCTTCTTATGAAAAGGCAAATTATGATGAAGATGAAAAAAATATAATTAAGATTTTAAACCCTCTTGGAGAAGATTATTCAATTATGAGGACAACTCTTGTGCTTTCAATGATTGATGCCCTTGCTAAAAACTATGCCAGAGGTAACGAAAATGTTGGCGGATTTGAAGTTGGAAATACTTTCTTCCCAAATGAAGAGGAACTTCCTTCTGAAAAGTTAAAACTTACAATGGGATTTTATGATCTAGGAGATTTTTATTACTTAAAGGAATCTATCGAAAAGATTTTGTGGTATCTTGGAATCAATGACCTTGAAGTTAGAAGAAAAGAAGTTAGTTTCTTGCATCCAGGCAGGTCTGCTGAATTTATTTTAAAGGGCGAAAGCCTTGGAGTTTTTGGAGAAGTTCATCCAAAGGTTCTTGAAAATTATGGTTTAAAGAAGAAAGCTTATGTAGCAGAGCTTGACTTTGATAAAATTGTTGAAAATACTATTGATAATTACACTTATAAAGACCTTCCAAAATTCCCAACTATGAAGAGAGATTTTGCCTTTGTAATGGATAGAGATGTGGATTCAGTTGAACTTGAAAAAATCTCTAAGAAATATGGCAAAGAGCTTTTGGAATCTTTTAAAGTTTTTGACATTTACGAAGGAGAAAACATAGAAGAAGGAAAGAAATCTGTAGCTTTCTCACTTGTATTTAGAGCAGCTGAGAGAACTCTAGAAGATGCTGAAGTTACAGAAATTTGTGAAAAGATAGTTGCTGAGATTGAAAGTGAAATTAAGGCTAAACTAAGATCCTAAGGAGGCTATTATGTCCGATGCAAAGAGAATCGAAGTCACTATTGACGGAATGAGATTTTTCGTCTGTGGTAATGACAACGAAAAATATATTAAGGACCTTGCAAAAGAACTTGACGGTAAAATCAAGGAAACTGCAAGAAGCAATTACAAATTAAATCAAGTGCAGAGTCTTGTGCTCTGTGCCCTAAATATTTTAGATGATTTGGAAAAGATGAAGTCTGACAAAATTGACTTGGCAAATTCAAGTGACGACAAAAAAGAAATCATGGAAAAAATGGAAGAAATTAAAGATTTAAAGAAACAACTTTCAATTTTCGAAGAAGAAAACAAAAAGGTAAATAAAAATTTCAGAGAAGTTCAACAAAAATCTCTTGATGTAGAGGACAGAAATAGAAAGATAAATAGGGATCTTCTTGAAAAGAATAAAGAAATTAACGATTTAAAAGAAGAAATTCAAAAACTTGAGGGAAATATTTCCACTTTAGAAGAAAAAAATAATAGTGCATCGAGAAGAATAATTGATTTGACAAGAGAACTGGAAAATCTTTATGAAGAAAAATAAATATGAACTCTTAGCACCTGCTGGGGATATGGCTGCTCTTAGGGCGGCTGTATCGGCAGGTGCTAATGCTGTTTATTTGGGCTATGCCGAATTTTCTGCAAGGGCAAAGGCAAAAAATTTTGACAAGGAGGAACTAAAGACTGCGATAAATTATGCTCATTTTAGAGATGTAAAAATTTATGTGACCTTCAATATTTTAATTGCAGATTTTGAAATAAAAAGAGCCATGGAAAGCGTAAAAATGCTTTATGAAATTGGAGTAGATGCCCTTATTTTGCAAGATATTGGTATTGCTAGTGAAATTAGGAAGAATTTTCCAGATTTTGAGGTTCATGCATCAACTCAGATGGCGGTAAATAATTTTTATGGGGCAAAATTTTTAAAGGAAATGGGATTTTCTAGACTTGTCCTTGCTCGTGAAACTCCACTTTTTGAACTGGAAAAAATTAGGGAGCTAGACATTGATGTGGAGACTTTTATTCATGGGGCCTTGTGCGTTTGTTACTCTGGAGAATGTCTCATGTCCTCTATGATTGGCGGAAAATCTGGCAATCGTGGAGAGTGTGCCCAAGCTTGCAGAAAGTCTTATGAGATTATAGATTTTGATAAAAATAAAGTTGGCAAGAGACTTTATTATATTTCGCCAAAGGATTTAAATACCCTAGATGATGTTGCAAAAATAATAAATGCAGGTGGCTACTCTTTAAAGATTGAGGGGCGAATGAAAAACCCAGAGTATGTTTACACAGTTGTAGCATCCTACAAGAAATCACTGGAAGATAAACTCACGCTCGAGGACAAAAAGGATACAGAACAAGTTTTTAACAGAGGCTTTACTAAGGGGCTTTTTAATGGGGATTTTGGAAATGACTTTATCTCATCAGACAGACCTGACAATAGAGGAGTTGAAGTTGGAAAAGTTCTTGAGGCTTCAAAAAATTCTGCAAAAATTATTTTTAATGAGGATGTATTTGAGGGAGATGGGCTAGAATTTATTTCTAATAGTGGTAGATTTGGCATGAGGGCAAAGAATCTTTATGAGGCAAATATTCCTCATGAAATAAATTTATTTAAGGCTCCAATAATAAACTCTAAAGTAAATAGAACTTATTCAAAAAAACTTTATGAAAAAGTTGATAGAAAAATTGAAAATACTGATTACAGAAGAGATTTAGATGTAGAAGTAAAAATTAAAATTGGAGAAAAGCCTTTTATTAATGTTAAATCAGGCAATCTCGAAGCAAGTTATGAACTAGATAGGCTGGTTGAAGTTGCAAAAAAATCTGGACTTGATAGAGGAAGAGTCATAGAAAATATTTCAAAGACTGGCGACAGTATTTTCCAAGTTAAAAATATTGAATTGGACTTAGATGACAATGCCTTCTTGCCAATTTCTGCAATTAATGAACTTAGAAGGGAAGCTACAAAAATTTTAGAAAATAAAATTTTGGAGAGTTCCGTTAATAGGATTGAAGTAGAAAATAATTTAGAAAGCAAAAATTTTGGAGAGCAAAATAAAGATAAGAGAAGTAAAATAAAAGTATTTTTCAACAAATTTAAAGATTTGGAAAATTCATCTTTAAAAGACATCGACGAAGTTATAATTCGTGCCAAAGATTTAGGAAAATTCAATGAAAAATATAAGGACAGAGAAGTTTCGATTTTCCTAGACAAATTCTATTCCTATAAGGAATTGGAAAATTTAAGAGAATATATTTTAAAAAATGAAAATGTTAGAGGAATTTGGGCAAATAATCTCTCTGAATATTATATTTTTAAGGACGATGACATTGAAATCAATGGCGATATTGGTCTAAATGTATTTAATAAATTTACTTCGGACTTTTTTAAGGATTTAGGTTTTAAGTCTCTTACACTTTCGCCAGAATTAAATAGCAGTCAAATTCAAAAAATTATAAATAAAAATGATGCTGAGATAAATCTTATTTCTTATGGGCGAGTGCCAGTCATGACTATGAAACACTGTCCCTTATCAGTCATAAAAAATTGCAGAGACGAGAAATCTTGTCCATCATGTAAGTATAAAAATTATCTCTTGAGGGACGAGAAAAATGTGGACTTTGAAGTCCTAAGGCAAAATACCTTTACTGAGATTTTTAATTCTTATCCAATTCTACTTGATGGTTATGTGAATAAACTTTTGGATAATAAGATAAGTCTTTTTATCTTAGCAGATGAATTTACTGATGAAGTCATAAAATTATACAAAAATTACAAGAAAGATGACTTTAGAAAGATAAAAAAGAAATTAGAAGACAAGTACCAAGAGGTAACTAAGGGACATATTAATAGGGGGATTGTCAGTGGATAATTCTTTTAAAAGAGCAGCAAAAACTTTAGAGTTTGATAAAGTTTTGTCTGAACTTAAAAACCTTGCAAGTGCAAGTATTACAAATGAATATATTGAAGGGGTGGAGATTTCCACAGACTTTTATGAGATAAAAGAAAGACTGAATGAAACTAATGAGGCATTAAAATTAGTATTGGCAAAGGGAGAGCCCCCACTTTTTGGAATTGTTGACGTAAAAAGCATTATAAAGCGTGTGGAAATTGGTGGCGGACTTTCTGCTTCCTCCCTTTTAAAAGTTTCTGATTTTTTAAGAGTTTCAAGGGGACTTAAAACTTATTTAAAGAGAGATTCTAATAGCGACGAGCAAATAAAATTAAATTACATCGACAAGTTAATTGAAGATCTTTATACAGACAAAAGCCTTGAAGATGAGATAAATTCAAAAATTATTTCTGAAGAAGAGATAGCCGATGACGCATCTCATGAACTTTTGAGAATAAGAAGGGGAATTGCTGCAAAAAAAGATTCTATAAAAAACAAATTAAGTGGAATTTTATCTTCTCATGCAGACTTTTTGCAAGATGCCATAGTTACTCTTCGTGATGGCAGGTATGTTGTGCCTGTGAAAATTGAAAATAAGTCCAAGGTTAGGGGGCTTGTTCATGATATTTCAGGCTCTGGGCAAACTGCCTACATTGAACCTATGGCGGTAGTAGATGCCAACAATGAACTCAAGGAACTTTACTTAAAAGAAAACAATGAAATCGAAAAAATACTTAGAGAGCTTTCAGAATTAGTTGCAGAATCTGCCGAGGGAATAAAGTCAAACCAAGACAAGTTAATTGAGCTAGACTTTATTTTTGCAAAGGCAAAGCTTGCCATAAATTATCATGCAAATATGCCAAGACTTAATAATGATGGCAGGATTAATTTAATAAATGCCTACCATCCTTTCTTGGATAGAAAAATTGCAGTACCTATTGACATAAATCTTGGGGTTGATTTTTCTTCGCTAATTATCACTGGACCAAACACTGGCGGTAAGACTGTGAGTTTAAAGACTGTTGGACTTCTTTCTCTTATGACCCAGTATGGACTTTTGATTCCAGCAGAAGAATCATCAGAAATTGCAGTTTTTGAAAAAGTCTTTGCAGACATAGGCGATGAACAATCAATTGAGCAGTCTTTATCAACTTTTTCATCTCACATGGTAAATATTGTATATATTTTAAAAAATGTGACAAAAAATTCTCTTGTCCTCTTTGACGAACTTGGTGCAGGTACTGATCCAACAGAAGGTGCAGCACTGGCAAGGGCAATAATGGAATTTATGTTAGAAAGAGACATAAGGTGTATCTCAACAACTCACTACAATCAGTTAAAGGTTTATGCCCTTACAATTGAAGGGGTTGCCAACGCAAGTATGGAATTTGATGTTGACAGCCTTTCTCCAACTTATAGACTTTTAATTGGAGTGCCAGGAAAATCAAATGCTTTTGAGATTTCAAGACGTTTGGGACTTACAGATGAAATTATTGAAAAATCAAAAAAACTCTTGTCTTCAGAAAATATTGAATTTGAAGATGTCTTAAAGTCCATTGACGAGGACAGGACTAAGATAAGAGAATACAAGGAAGAGCTTGAGAGAGAAAAAATTGACTTAGAAAAGGAAAACAAGAGACTTCAAGCTAAACTTAAAAATTTGGAAGATCAAAAAGAAAAGATTTTAGAAAAATCTCGTGAAGAAGCTAAGAGACTTTTATTAAACACAAAAGAAAATGTTGAGATAATTTTATCTGAGATAAATGAAGTTAGAGATAATATTAGTTCTGAAAATTCCAAGAGAATTCAAGAGGCGCAGGACCTTTTGCGTGAAAGTATAAAAAATTCAAGAAATAATTCTGAACTTGAAATCAAAAAAGTTTCAAACCCAATAAGAGAGATAAGAGTTGGCGACAAGGTTAGGACTTCTCTTGGTAACATGGCTACAGTAGTTGAATTGCCAGATAACAAGGGCAATGTACTTGTTCAGTCGGGCATTATGAAAATGAAAATGCCAAAGGAAAGTTTGACGAGAATTGATGTGCAAGAGGACACAACTAAGCACAACACTAGAAACATTTTGAGAAATAAGGCTTCTAATGTTAAGAGTGAAATTGATATTAGGGGGAAAAACTTTGAAGATGCTAGAGATGTTGTTGATAAATATTTAGATGATGCCTATCTTTCTGGACTAAAATCAGTTAGAATAATTCATGGAAAGGGCACAGGTGTACTTAGACAAAAACTCAGGGAGCATTTTAGAAATATTAAAATAGTTAAATCTTATAAAGATGCAGAATATAATCAAGGTGGCGACGGTGTAACTGTCGTAACATTAAAGTAAGGAGTCAAGATGATAAATTTTAGAGAAGAAATAATAAAAATACTTGATGAAAAAATTGAAAGTTTGAAGCCAGAAGAAATTGACAAAATGGTAGAAGTACCACCAAATTATGAACTAGGGGACTTTGCCTTCCCAGTTTTTAGCTTGGCAAAAATTTACAGAAAAAATCCTGCCATGATTGCAGAAGAGTTTGCAGGAGAAATCAAGTCAAAATATTTTGAAAAAGTTGAAAACAAAAATGCTTACTTAAACTTTTATATCAACAAAAATATTTTAGCTGAAGAAGTTTTAAGGGAAAGTCTTGAAAGAAAAGAAGACTTTGGAAAAACAAATTACGGAGAAAACAAAAATGTTGTTGTAGAATATTCTTCTACAAATATTGCTAAGCCTTTCCACATTGGTCACATTAGGTCAACTGTAATTGGCGATTCCCTAAAGAGAATTTATAAATTCTTAGGCTTTAATACCATTGCCATTAATCACTTGGGAGACTATGGAACACAATTTGGAATGTTAATTTATGCCTACAAAAATTGGGGAAGTAAAGAAGCAATTGAAAATGATCCAATTAACGAACTTTTAAAACTCTATGTAAAGGTAAATGGAGTTTGCGAAGAAGATGAAAAAGTTAAGGATGAATGTAGATATTGGTTTAAGGAACTTGAAAATGGCAATGAAGAAGCTGTTGAAATTTGGAAATGGTTCAAGGAAGTTTCCTTAAAGGAATTTAACAGAGTTTACGATATGCTTGACATTCGCTTTGACTCTTACAACGGGGAATCTTTCTATTCAGATAAGATGCCTGGATTAATAGAAGAGTTGCGTGAAAAAAATGTGCTAGAAGAATCAGAGGGTGCTGAGGTAATTAATCTTGATGAGTATGATCTTCCTCCAGCTATAGTTGTAAAGAGTGATGGCACGACAATTTACCTAACAAGAGATTTGGCTGCGGCAAAATATAGACATGAAAATTATAAACCTTATAAAAATATTTATGTTGTTGGAAGTCAACAAAGTCTTCACTTTAAACAACTCAAATCAGCCCTAAAAAAAGCAGGTTTCGACTGGTATGAAGAAATTGTTCACGTTCCATTCGGAATGGTTTCTCTTGAAGATGGAACACTTTCAACTAGAAGGGGTAAAGTAGTTTATCTTGAAGATGTTCTTAATAGGGCAATAGACAAGGTACGTGAAATTCTTGACGATAGAGAAAAAGAACAAGGTCAAAAGATGGAAAACAAGGAAGAACTTGCACAGGCAGTTGGCATTGGTGCAATAAAATTCCAAGAACTTTTTAATGGGAGAATCAAGGACTACACTTTTAATTGGGACAAGACTCTTTCATTTGAAGGAGAAACTGGACCTTATGTGCAATATGTTCACGCAAGGATTTGCTCCCTATTAAAGAAGGGCGACTTTGACATAAATAATGAAATTGACGCAAGCCTTCTTACAGAAGAAAGTGAAATAAATATAATTAGAAGTCTTTACAACTTTACTGATGTTGTAATAGATGCTTGTGAAAAAAATGAACCTTATTTTATAACAAGATACACAGTTGAACTTGCAAAGAACTTTAACAAATTCTACAACCAAACACAAATTTTAGTTGATGATGAAAAATTAAAGAACACTAGACTTATGCTTTGCTACGCAGTTAAAAATGTTATAGCAAGTGGACTTGACTTGCTTGGAATCAAAGCACCAGAAAAGATGTGATGAAATGAATTTTTTTGAAGATTTAAAATTGGTTTATACAAAAGCCTTTAAAGACACTCTTTTAAAAATAAAGAAGGCTCCACAATTTTTAATTTTTCCCTTTATTTATGGAGTAATTTATATGTTGGGATTGTTTTTAATTGGAAGGTTACTTGCCAGAAGCTATGGAACTATAATTGGTTTTATAATTCCACTTTTGACATCCTTAATTTTATCAAGTTATTTTTCTGTTTTAAGTGATTTGATTTACTATAACAGAATAAGCTTTAGGAATTTTAAAGGGACTTTTATAGCATATTTTGCATCAATTTATTCAGTGTATTTTATTTTAATGATATTATCTTGGATAATGCCAGGTATAGGTGTCATGATGGGAGCTACAACTCTTGTTGGTTCAATAATTACTATTGCTCTTAATCCAATTGCGGAATCAATTTATATAAGAGGAGAGTATTACACATCAGCCTATACTCACTCGCTTGAGTTTATGAAGGAAAATTTTCTACTTTGGACCCTACCATTTTTGATTTATCTTGGTATACTTCATCTCCTAGGATTTGATTTTACCTATATGATAGTATCGAATTCAATTGTGGACCTTCCTCTTGGAGAAAATATTATGACGGGATTATCTTACTTGAATCCTCTTGATCCTAATAATATTAAAATTTTACTTGCCAGCATCATCACTGCTATTTATGCAATATTTAGAGGCAACCTCTACAGGATTTTAGTTGGTTCAACAAGAAGAAAGAGAGCCTACATGGGCGAACTATAAAAATCAAAAATTTATGAAAAGACTTGACTTGGTCAGGTCTTTTTTTATGGAAAAATTTTGCTAGAAATAAAAATAAAATAAATTTAAAATTTAATTGATAGAAAATTTTCTATTTGATAGGATTTAAGTTAAAGATATAAAAAGTTTAAATAAAATATAGGAGGAAATAATGAAAATAATTTCGTGGAATATAGATTCTTTAAATGCAGCCTTGACTAGCGATTCAAATAGGGCACTCATGTCGAGAGCTGTACTTGAGACAATAAAAAATGAAAATCCAGATATAATTGCAATCCAAGAGACAAAATTACCTCACAATGGGCCAAGCAAGAAACATAAGGAAATCTTGGCAGAAATTTTAGGGGATTATGAATATGTTTGGATCTCATCTTGTGAGCCAGCTCGCAAGGGTTACGCGGGAAATATGACTTTTTATAAGAAGGAGTTTGAACCTATAGTGACTTTTCCAAAAATTGGAGCTCCAGACACTATGGATTTTGAGGGAAGAATAATTACACTAGAGTTTGAAGAATTTTTCTTCACGCAAGTTTACACACCAAACGCTGGAGGAGAATTAAAAAGACTTTCCCTAAGACAAATTTGGGACGAGAAGTATGCAGACTACTTGGAAGAACTTGACAAGAAAAAACCAGTCATTGCAACTGGGGATTTTAATGTTGCTCACAAAGAAATCGACCTAGCTCACCCAGAAAATAATCACATGTCAGCTGGTTTTACAGATGAAGAAAGACAAGGATTTACAAATTTACTAGATAGAGGATTTATTGATAGCTTTAGACATATAAATGGAGACCTTGAAGGAGCTTACACTTGGTGGGCACAAAGAGTTAAGACTTCAAAGATAAATAATTCAGGCTGGAGAATTGACTACTTTTTGGTCAGCGACAGAATAAAGGACTTAATTAAAGATTCAAAGATGGTGGACTCTGGAGAAAGACAAGACCACGCTCCTATTTTATTAAATATTGACTTAGATAGATAAAATGAAATCAGAAATTTTAGAAAAAGAGGAAGTTTAATGGAAAATCTTTTTAAGGAAGAAATAAATAAAAAGTTAAAAAATATAGTATTTATAGAACTAAAAGAAGATCATAAAATCGAGGAAGTAACACTAGTTGCTGGTTTCTCAATGCCAATAAAACTAGACTATCTTATAGAGGGAATAAAGGAAAAAGAACTAGAAGAAGAAATAAATCTAGAAAAAATTGTAGAAGCCATGCTTTATCTTTTAGGTCTTGACTCTAAATTTATATATGCAGAAAAATATAAGATAGTCCTAGAAACTTTAAAAATGGATTTAAAGAATTATGCTATGCACAAAGCCTTTATAAATCAAGAGAGAGATCCCTTAGATTCTTATATCTTTTTAAAGGGATATAAAGAAGTAAAGGGAGAAGATGCCGATATAATTTTCAAAGAAGCAAACATATTGGAAGCAATTTACAATAAATTAGAACTAGAAGAAAATTATGAAAAAGCAGATAAACTTCTAAACATAATTATAAAAAAATACAATGAAGTCCTAAATAAAGATGAAACTTATAGCCTTGCCTACTATAGGCTTGCTTATATCAATTTGTCCCTTCAAAAATACATCAAAGCCAATATGTACTTTGAGAAATTCATAAATTTATCAAATAACGAAGAATTAAAAGATGAAGTAAGAAAAGAAATAGAAATAATAAGAGACAATGTAAACTTTGACTCAGCAAAGACATATTTGTCCTACGGAGAATATGATAAGGCATTAAACTTATTAAAAGACATATCAGAAAACTTTAATAAGGACGAGATATATTATTATACCTTAGCCATCACATATTATAATTTGGGAGACCTAGTAAGTGCAGAAGAGTTTGCAAGAGAATCAGTAGATAAAAAAATGTTAGAAGAAAATGTAAACTTATTGTCAACAATATATGCAGGGAAAAATAAACTTGATGAAGCAATAGAAATTTTAAAAATGGGACTTGAAGAAATAGAAGAATCATATCCATTAAATTACAACTTGGGAATAATATATTTGAACAAAAAAGAAAGAGAAAAGGGAATAGAGTACCTTGAAAGGGCTAATAAACTAAAGCCAAATAAAGAATTAGAAAAAATTATAAAAAATTTAAAATAAGTGTTGACATGATATTAAAATCATTGTATACTTAACAAGTTGTCTCGTGAGGCAACACTTCTTAAAAATCGAGTAAAATAATTTGAAAAAATTGTAAAATTTACTTGACAAAGTTTTTTTAAGAAGATATAATAAATAAGCTACTTCAAAGAGTAGCGA
>NZ_HE610717.1:769433-881198 GCF_000321025.1 Peptoniphilus senegalensis JC140 | reverse complement strand
CATGTAACTAATTAAGCTGGTGTAGCTCAATTGGTAGAGCAACTGACTTGTAATCAGTAGGTTAGGGGTTCAAGTCCTCCCACCAGCTCCAATAAAATTATGGGACTTACATGGAGGAGTTCCCGAGTTGGCCAAAGGGGACGGACTGTAAATCCGTTAGCTTAGCTTTCAGTGGTTCAAATCCACTCTCCTCCACCATTTAAACTTAATAAATTTTACTTATGCGGGTGTAGCTCAGTGGTAGAGCCCCAGCCTTCCAAGCTGGTTGCGAGGGTTCGATTCCCTTCACCCGCTCCATATAAGCACCTATAGCTCAGTAGGATAGAGCAACGGACTTCTAATCCGTGTGCCGGGGGTTCGAATCCTCCTAGGTGCGCCAAACCTAAACTAAACATTGGGGTGTAGCCAAGTCGGTAAGGCACCAGACTTTGACTCTGGCATGCGTAGGTTCGAGTCCTGCCACCCCAGCCAAACAAATTATGACCCATTAGCTCAGTCGGTAGAGCACTTGACTTTTAATCAAGGTGTCGCGCGTTCGAATCGCGCATGGGTCACCATTTTAAAATTTTATATTTGTGGAGAGGTACCGAAGTGGTCATAACGGGGCGGTCTTGAAAACCGTTAGGGTGCAAGCCCACAAGGGTTCGAATCCCTTCCTCTCCGCCATTTTTAATCTGTGTTGATCACAGATTTTTTATTGAAAATTAAATAGTTTATTTATGTGACCCATTAGCTCAGTCGGTAGAGCACTTGACTTTTAATCAAGGTGTCGCGCGTTCGAATCGCGCATGGGTCACCATTTTTTATTCTGTAGAATTTGTCTGCAGATTTTTTATTTTCTACAGTTTTAATTCGAATTTATCACTTACTAAATAAATATGTTATAATTAAAAATTATTGGAGGAAATTTATTTTGAAGAAGAAAATTTACATAATTTTTTATTTTATTGCAATTATTATTACTTTATTTATTACTCTAAAGTTTAATAAGAATTATTTGCTAAAAGATTTGGATATTGAAGGTAATAATAAAGTTATTCTTGAAAAAGAAAATTTTAATAATTATTCCTTAAAGTTAAAGGAGGACATTAATTACAATAAGTTATATATATATAAATTAAAAAATGATGAGTTTTATGTATTTGTTTATTCTAAATATATTTTTGTTGACAGGTATAATCTCGATGATAAGTTTATAACTAAAGAAAATTCAATTAATACTTTATCTAGCAATTTTAAATACAATAATTTACTTAATATAGATTTAGAAAAAGAACCTATAAAAGTTGATGTTAAATCTGAAAAAAATGAAAATTTAAGAAATACTCTTATTAAATATTTTGTAATTGTTATTTTTATAGGTTTTCTTGGATATAGAAAAGACAAAAGAAAAAATTAATAATTATGATACAATAAGTTTCAAATTTTTTATTAAAAAATTAAAACCCTAAGGTTGAATAGTATCAACTTTAGGGTTTTATAATTCTAAATTTTAAAAGCTATTGAAAGTTTTTTATAAAATTTTCTTAGATTTGGTCTAAGGCTTGTTTTAAATCTTCTATAATATCTTCTGCATTTTCTAGTCCAACAGAAAGTCTTATTAAGCCTTCAGAGATGCCTGCTGCGGCTCTTTCTTCAGCTGTGTAAGGTGAGTGAGTCATTGAAGCAGGGTGTTGGATAAGTGTTTCTGCATCGCCAAGTGATACGGCAAGTGTGCAAAGTTTAACGCTATTCATAAGTTTAGCACCAGCTTCTTTTCCTTCTTCTATTTCAAAGGCAATCATTGCTCCAGGTAGTGCCATTTGTTTTTTAGCTACATCATAATATTTAAAAGATTTAAGTCCTGGATATTGGATGCTCTTAACTTTTGGATGCTTTTCTAAAAATTCTGCAACTTTCATTGCATTTGAACAGTGCTTATCCATTCTAATTTGTAGAGTTTTCATTCCTCTTAAAATTAGATAAGCGTTAAATGGTGCAAGTACAGCTCCTGTACAATCTTTAATTCCTACTAGCCTTACTTGGTCTATTAATTCTTTTCTACCAATGGCAAATCCTGCTATTACATCTCCGTGACCATTTAGATATTTTGTTGCAGAGTGAACAACTATATCTGCTCCTAGTGTAAGTGGTCTTTGGATATAAGGTGTGCAGTAAGTGTTATCTACGATTACTAGACAGTCTTTATTTTTTTCATGAACTTTTTTTGCTACTTCTTCTATATCGCAAATATCCATATTTGGATTTGCTGGTGTTTCTAAGTAAACAATTTTTGTGTTTTCTTTCATGACATTAATTATGTTGTCAACATTTGTAATGTCAACAAAATCAATATTAATGCCCATTTTTGATACGGAGTGCTCTAAGAAAGCAAAAGTACAACCGTAAAGAGTTTTTGCAGCTATCATGTGGTCGCCACATTTTACGAAGGGCCAAATTGCTGATGTAATTGCACCCATTCCTGATGCGGCAGATACACAAGCTTCTCCTTCTTCTAGGATGGCAACTTTTTCTTCTACTTGTTCGTTAGTTGGGTTTCCTAGTCTTGAATAGATATATCCTTCTTCTTCTAATGCAAATCTTTTTCCACCTTGTTCTGCATTGTCAAAGATGAATGTAGATGTTTGGTAGATAGGAGTTGCTAGAGCACCAAATTTATTTTTTTCATAGCCACCATGAATTGCTTTTGTTTCAAAATGCATTTTTTTAAGTTCATCTTTGTTATTCATAAATTTCTCCTTTTTAAATAAAATAAATCTAAAATTCTTTCTAAAATGAAGTTATTATAATACTATTTTGTGCTTGCCTTAGTTTCTGTTAGTGGCACATCATTTTCAAAATCCCATTTATCTTTTGGGTCTGCAAATCTTATAAAAATTGAAAGAATTGCAAATACAGCAAGTAATGCTTGATACCATAAGAAAGGAATAATTTGAACAGGAGATACAGCTAGAGCTCCAAGTTCTTTAGTAAGTCCAGCTGCAATTAAAATTTGTGCACCATAAGGAATGATACCTTGCATTACGCAAGAGAAAGTGTCTAGGAAGGAAGCAGACCTTCTTGGGTCAACTTTGAAATCCTTTGATATTTCTTTTGCAACAGGACCGTCAATAATTATTGCAACAGTGTTGTTTGCAGTTGCGGCGTCTGTTAAAAGTGTCAATAGTGCAATTGAAACTTCAGCAGATTTTACATCTTTAGCAAAGCCTCTAATTTTTTGAACGAGCCACTCAATACCACCATTACTAGAGACCATATAAGATAGACCACCAGTTAATAGTGATAGCAAGAAAATTTCAAACATTCCACTAAATCCAGCGAAAATATTTTGAGCAAAAGTCATCATTGTAAGTCCGCCAGTGAATATTCCAATTATACCTGATAGTACAATGCCACTTGTTAAAACTAAAAATACATTCATTCCAGCAAGAGCAGAAATTAGTACGAAAAGATATGGGATTATAAGTATGAATTTGTAAGTCAAATCATCAAGTACAACTTCGCCTTCTGGTTTTCCTACAACTAATAAAATAATGAAAGTAATTATAGCTGCAGGGATAGCAATTTTGATATTTGCTCTAAATTTGTCCTTCATGCCTACGTTTTGCGTTCTTGTCGCAGCTATTGTTGTATCAGAAATAACTGATAAGTTATCGCCAAACATTGCTCCGCCTACAAGTGCTCCAAGCACAAGAGTTAGTGGAAGGTTACCCTTTGTAGCAACGCCAACGGCAATAGGGCCAACAGCTGAAATAGTTCCTACTGAAGTTCCTGTAGAGATAGAGATGAAGCAGCTGATTAAGAAAATTCCAGCTGTAATAAATTGTACAGGAATTAGAGATAGTGCAAAGTTTACAACAGAGTCAACTCCGCCTGAAGCCTTAGAAACTGTTGCGAAAGCTCCAGCTAGTATGTAGATAAGACACATTATAATTATGTTTTCGTCTCCACAACCGCGAACAAAGTCGTTAAACTTGTCGTCAATAGAGCCTTTAAACATAATAAATGCCAATATAATAGCTGGTAAAATACATACTGGTGCTGCTACTTGATAGAATGCCATTTCAACGCCCATTGCGTTAAGAATTATTCCAGTAGCAAGATATACAAGCACGAAAACTATGAAAGGAAGAAGTGCTGCACCATTTGCTTTAGGTTTTAAATTTTTGTTTTCCATAAATACCTCCTAAAAATAAACAAAAATAAAACAAAGGCATTTCAATAGGACTTTATTTGAGATTTATTATATATTTATCAGCCTCCTTTTAAATTTGAAAACAAATTAACAAGTGTAAATGTAATATCGTTTTCAAAAAATAATTAAAAATATGTAAGAAAAAATTTTAATTTTCTCTTCAGCTATATTATACTGTTTATAATAAATTTTGTGAAGCTTTTTTAAATTAATTAGATAATTAATTATAAAAATACAGCAGATAAATAATAAACGATTTCAGATGAATAAGATAAATTAGAGAAAATATGATTTATAGAAATTGAGAGAGTATTTATAAAATTTATATGCAAAAAAATTATAAAATCATAAATTTTAAAATAAAAAGTTAAGAAAATTAATTTTTCTTAACATAATCTTTACATCCTAAATGCTATACTACATGTGAGGTGAAAATATGAAAGACTTTGTGAATAGAAAAATTTCATGGACTATGCTAATCTTATCTATTGCTTTTATTATTTTGGGAGCTTATAGGTCAGAAGTGGATACTGTTCTTTCAAAAGCTATAAGAATATGTTTGGAGTGCGTGGGAATTGGCTAAACTAATAAATATTTTAAAAAAAATTAGGGAAAAAAGACATACTGTTCAAGGTTCTTTTGCTCTACTGACAAATCTACATATTCCAAATTTTTTCAAGGGAACTATTTACACAGGCAAGTTGAAAAGTGCTTGTGTGCCAGGACTAAATTGTTATTCATGTCCAGGGGCAGCTTTATCTTGTCCAATAGGTTCTTTTCAAGCAGTCGTTGGCTCGTCAAAATTTAATTTTGCCTACTATGTGACGGGACTAATGCTCTTGTTCGGAACTTTGTTTGGAAGATTTATTTGCGGATTTTTATGTCCCTTTGGTTTTTTTCAGGATTTAATCCATAAAATTCCATCAAAAAAATTTAGCACAAGAAGATTTGCTTTTCTAAAATATTTAAAGTATTTGATTTTACTTTTGGTAGTTTGGCTATTTGGAGTATTTTTGACTGATGAATTAGGATTTGCATCGCCATATTTTTGTCAGTACATTTGCCCACAGGGAATACTTGAGGGTGGGATTCCCCTATCACTTGCAAGCAAAAGCATAAGAGCAGCACTTGGAAATTTATTTTTATTAAAGTCAGGTATTCTAGCACTTGTTATTGTACTCTCTATATTTTTTTACAGACCTTTTTGTAAATATATATGCCCATTGGGTGCATTTTACGCATTGACAAATAAATTTTCTTTTTATCAATACCATGTGAACGATAACTGTGTTTCATGCGGAAAGTGTAAGAGAGTTTGCAAGATGGATGTAGATATGTCAAAAAATCAACGAGCACTAGAGTGCATTAGATGTGGCGACTGCATAAAAGTATGTCCAACGTCTGCTATTTCCACCTCATTTAAAAATAATATTGTGAAAAACAATAATTTCGAAGAAGGAGCAAGATATGAATAAAATTTTTAAGAATATTAGTAAAATTTTTGTACTTTTATTTTTAGCCTTAGCAGTTACAGCTTGTACTAGCAAGGCACCTGAAGGAACAGCAATTTCAAGCGGAGATTCTTTCCCAAAGTTTGACGCAGTTGATTTCAAGGGAAATCCAGTGAATAATGACACATTCAAAGACAGTCCTGTTACTATAATGGCAATTTGGTTCACAGGATGCAAGGGTTGCATTGATGAAATGCCAACACTACAAAAAATTAGCGAAGAATTAAAAGATAAAAATGTAAAAGTAATGTCAATTTGCCTTGACACTTATGAAAATAAAAAATTAAAGAAGAGGCTGAAAAAATTATTGAGGCTAAGGGAGTTAAATATCCAAATCTTGCTGTAAAACCTTCTGAAGAAATAGATGCCTATCTCAAAAATTTGACAGCTTTCCCAACAACTCTTTTAATTGGAAGAGATGGAAAAATTATTGACAATATAAGTGTAGGTTCACAAGAAAAAATTGACGAACTTTACAAAAAAATTGACGAAATAATTGCTAATGAAGGCAAATAATCTTTTTTAGCATTATTTATAAATCCTCATTGATACACCTATTGAGACTCATGCACTGCATGGGTCTTTTTCTTTTTATTAATTACTTGTGCCGCATAAGTTTTACAATTTATCATTTAAAAAATTTTTAAAGTGTTGCACATGCAACGGAAAGTCTTTGCCTTTTCTTTTACTATGTTTTTAGATGTTAAAATTTATTATTTAAGAGGTGGATAATTATGAGTATGTTTTGTTTTCAATGTCAAGAGACATTTAAAAATTCTGGCTGCGTAAATAGAGGAGTCTGTGGAAAGACAAGTGATGTTGCAAACTTGCAAGATTTTTTGTTTTGGATTTCTAAAGGACTTTCTGAAATTGCAGTAAAAAGTGAAAGGGAAAATAAAGAAGTTGTGGACAGAGTTATTTTAAATCTATTTACAACTATTACAAATGCAAATTTTGATTTTTCTCAAATTAAAGATAGGATCTTTGAAACTATTGATATGATGAATTCTATAAGGGAAGATAAAGATTATTCTGAAGCCGCAATGTTTTCAAGCAAGGATTTTTCTGAAATAGAAGAAAAAATAAATTCTGGAGAAGTTTCTATTTTAAGAGAAGAAAATGAAGATATAAGAAGTTTAAAAGAATTAATAACTTACGGACTAAAGGGTATGGCTGCCTATACTAGACATGCTAAAGTTTTGGGCTATGAGAGCGAAAAGGTAAATAATTTTATAATAAAAACAATGGCAGAACTTTTAACAGAAAAAAGCTTAGATGAATTAGTAGCACTTACTCTTGAAACTGGATCCATGGGTTATGAGGTTATGGCGACACTTGACTCTGCCAACACAAAAACTTATGGCAATCCAGAAATAACTGATGTAAATATTGGAGTTAGAAAAAATCCTGGAATTTTAGTTTCTGGTCATGACTTAAAGGATTTTGAAATGTTATTAGACCAAGCTAAGGACTCTGGCGTGGACATTTACACTCACTCTGAAATGTTACCAGCAAACTATTATCCAAAGTTTAAGAAGTTTAAAAACTTTGTTGGAAATTATGGCAACGCATGGTGGAAGCAAAGAGATGAGTTTGAAGCCTTTAATGGACCAATTCTTATGACTACAAATTGTATTGTACCACCAAAGGATTCCTATAGGGATAAATTATTTACAACTGGAGCTGCTGGCTATCCAGGATGTGTTTATATAGATGCAGATGAAAAAGGACATAAGGATTTTTCAGAAATAATTGAACTTGCAAAGACTTGCGAGGCTCCAGAAGAAATTGAAAAGGGAAGTATAGTTGGTGGATTTGCACACAGTCAAGTGATGGAACTTGCAGACAAAGTTATTGAAGCTGTAAAAAATGGAGACATCACAAAGTTTATTGTCATGGCAGGTTGTGATGGAAGAATGGCTGATAGAAATTATTACACAGAATTTGCAGAAAAGCTTCCAAAGTCTACAGTGATTTTGACAGCAGGTTGTGCAAAATATAGGTACAACAAATTAAATCTAGGGGACATCAATGGCATACCGAGAGTCTTAGATGCAGGTCAATGTAACGACTCTTATTCACTAATTCAAATTGCCCTTGCCCTAGCTGATGCTTTTGGAGTAGAATCTGTAAATGATCTTCCAATTGTGTACAATATTGCATGGTATGAGCAAAAAGCTGTTATAGTATTGCTTGCATTACTTTCTCTTGGAGTGAAAAACATTCATCTTGGTCCAAGCCTTCCAGCCTTCTTATCTCCTAATGTTATAAATGTTTTGGTGGATAAATTTAAAATTTCTGGAATTACAAATGTTGAAGATGATATAAAAAATCTTATAAATAAATAAAAAAGGTTGACTTTTAATTTAATTGGTCCTATAATAAAAAACAATTAATAAATAAACTTTTTGAGAAGAAGAGTAGCTTAAAATTCTGAGCAAAGAGAGCTTCGTTTTGGTGAAAGAAGTAGATGAGTTTTTAGTGAACATGGCCTTCTCTAGGAAATGTCGATATTAGATGTTTACGGCTCTTCCCGTTATAGAAGTAGAGTATGATGGTACTTGAAGAGGTTGCTTTCGTGAGAAAGTGATAAATTAAGGTGGTAACACGAGCTTTCGTCCTTATGGATGAGAGCTCTTTTTTTTATATTTGTGGAGGAAAAATGATTGAAGTAAAAAACTTGGTTAAAGAATTTAAAACTGAGGACGGAACTTTTAGGGCTTTAGATGACCTTTCTTTCAAAGTTAATAGAGGAGAAATTTTTGGAGTCATAGGCTTATCTGGGGCTGGTAAATCTACTCTTGTTAGGTGCATCAATAGACTAGAAGAGCCAACAAGCGGAGAAATTACAATTGATGGGAAGTCCATTATAAATTTAAGTGAGAAGGAACTCAGGAGAGCGAGAAAAGATATTGGAATGATCTTTCAATATTTTAATCTCTTTATGCAAAAGACTGTTGCAGAAAATATTGCCTATCCTCTTGAAATATCTGGAGTAAGCAAAAGTGACATTGAAAAGAGAGTGGATGAGCTTTTAAATTTTATAGACTTAAAAGAGAAGAAAAATTCTTATCCATCAGAATTATCTGGTGGACAAAAACAAAGAGTAGCAATAGCAAGAGCCATTGCAACAAATCCTTCAATTTTACTTTCTGATGAAGGTACATCGGCACTTGACCCAGCCAACACAGAATCTGTTTTAAATCTTTTGAAGAAAATTGTAAAAGAATTTAACATGACAATAATAATGATTACCCACCAAATGGAAGTTGCAAAGGAAATTTGCGACAGAATTGCAGTAATGCAAGCTGGCAAGATAATCGAAGAAAATGAAACTAAGGAACTCTTTAAAAATCCAAAAACTTCTGTGACAAGATCTTTTATTAAGAACTTGGAAGATGAGGTTGAAGAAGGTTATGTCAATGGAGATGACTACAAGGGCGATGTACTTAGACTTTCTTATGCAGATGAAAATTATGACAAGCCAATTCTTTCAAAGTGTGTGAAAAAGTTTGATATAGATTTTTCTATTTTGTCAGGGAATATAAATAAATTAAATATTTCAAGTGTTGGTTATCTCACAGTACAAATTCTTGGCAAAGAAGAAGAGAGAGCTAAGGCAATAGAATTTTTAAGAGAAAACAAAGTTAATGTGGAGGTGCTTTAATATGGAGAGAATAATATATATAGTTTTGCCAGCAATTCCACAGACTCTCGTAATGGTTCTTGCATCTACAATTATTGCACTTTTAATTGGTCTTCCACTGGGAATAATTTTAACTACAACAAGACCAGGAGGATTAACAGAATCAACTAGACTTTATTCAATACTTGATGGAATTATAAATGTTTTGAGGTCTTTTCCCTTTGTAATCCTTATGATAGTTGTGTTTCCACTTTCAAGATTAATCGTAGGAAAGTCCTACGGAACGGCGGCAATGATAATCCCACTTTCGATTTCAGCTGCACCCTTTGTGGCAAGATTAATGGAAGGATATTTTATTCAAGTAGACCAAGGGATAATTGAAGCGGCAAAGTCTATGGGCTCAACTAAAAGAGAAATCATTTTTAAAGTTTTAATCCCAGAGGCAATGCCAATGGTGGTAAGTGGAATTACAATGACAATTATTAATGTAATAGGTTATTCTGCAATGGCTGGTGTCATGGGTGGTGGCGGACTAGGGGATGTCGCCAATAGATATGGCTATCAAAGAAATGAACCACTTATACTTTGGTCTGCCGTTATAGTAATAATAATTCTCGTACAAATAGTACAATTTGTTGGGAATAAAATCGCAAATAGAATTGATAGAAGATAGGTGTTATTTCTAAGTTTCTTAGAATTAATATAAATAAAAAAATTTAGGAGGAGAAAGAATTATGAAAAAGAAAATTATTTTGGCACTTTCATTAGTGCTAGCTCTTACACTTACAGCTTGTGGTGGGACAAAGAATGAAAAGGTAAATGCTGGGGATAAAACAGCAGAAGCAAAGGACACAGACAACAAAATTGTGATTGGTGTATCGCCTACACCTCACGGAGAAATTATTGAAGGGCTAAAGGATGAATTTGATAAGGCAGGACTTGATGTTGAAATTGTAAATTTTGATGATTATATTCAACCAAACCTACAACTAGAAGCAGGAGATCTTGATGCAAATTATTTCCAACACAAACCATATCTTGACAGCTTTACAGAAGAAAGAGATATTACAAACCTTGATGTACTTGGATATGTCCACATTGAGCCAATGGCTTTATACTCTGAAAAATACAAATCAGTAGATGAAATTGAAGATGGAGCAGAAATTATTATTCCTAATGACCCAAGTAATGGAGCAAGAGCCTTAATTCTTCTTGAAGA
Organism: Peptoniphilus senegalensis JC140; assembly: GCF_000321025.1. GTDB lineage: Bacteria > Bacillota > Clostridia > Tissierellales > Peptoniphilaceae > Peptoniphilus_A > Peptoniphilus_A senegalensis. The sequence goes on along the minus strand of NZ_HE610717.1, from coordinate 870,627 downwards.
TGCAGGACTTATTAAGTTAAAAGACAAGACAAATCTTAACTCAACAGAAAAAGATATTGCAGAAAATCCAAAGAATTTAAAATTCACAGCAATGGACGCACCATCAATTGCACAAGTTTATAAAGATTCTGGAGCAGCAGTTATTAATTCAAACTTTGCCATTGGACAAGGCCTTGACCCAACAAAGGATTCAATTTTCATAGAATCAACAGACTCACCTTATGCAAACTTAGTTGCAATTAGAAAAGAAGATGCTGAAAAAGAAAAGTTTAAAAAATTCATTGAAGTTTTAAATTCTGATGCAAGTAAAAAATTAATAGAAGAAAAATTCGAAGGTGCAGTAATACCTGCCTTTGAAAAATAAGTGAAAGAGGCTCAAGAGAGCTTCTTTTTTTATCTATATTTTTTATCAAAAAATATTTACAGTCTTTTCAAAAAGCTTTGATAATAAAATCATAAATTTTTCACAAAATCGCATTATCATAATGAATATAAGAAAGTTAAGGAGGAAGAATATGGATAGAAATGATAAATATGAAAATAAAAATTCTGGCATGGGAAAAATTATTATAATAATAGCCCTTGTATTCTCGCTAATTGGAGGAATTATTGGCTCAGCAATTATTATTTATAAGTTGTTGCCAATGGGAAATTCCACTACATCAAATGAAGACAACTCTAAGATAACAATTTCTGCAAAGGACAATATTACTGTTGCATCAGCTGTTGCAAAGAAGTCAATGTCATCAGTTGTTGGAATTACAACTAAGGGAGTGCAACAATCATTCTTTGGTCAAGTTGAAGTTCAAGGCGTTGGCTCTGGTGTAATTGTAGATTCAAAGGGTTATATTCTCACTAATGCCCATGTAGTTAAGTTAAACAATAAAGTTGTCGAAGATGTGACCGTTAGACTTAACAATGAAAAGGACATCCAAGGTAAAACTATTTGGGCAGATGAAAATGTGGATCTTGCTATTGTAAAGATCAATACAGATGAAAAATTGAATGTTGCAAGTCTTGGCGATTCTGATAAACTCTCCATTGGGGATGCAGCTATTGCTATTGGTAATCCAATTTCACTTCAATTTTCGCAAACTGTAACTCAAGGAATTATTTCTGGGCTTGACAGGTATGTTGGTGCAGTAAGTGGTGGCGGTTATATGACTGGTCTCATCCAAACAGATGCATCTATTAACGGCGGAAATTCTGGCGGCCCACTTCTAAATTCTGAAGGAGAAGTTGTGGGAATTAACACTGTAAAAGTTCAATCAGCAGAGGGTCTTGGCTTTTCTATTCCAATTAATTTTATAAAGCCTATTGTTAAACAGGTAATTGAAACTGGTAGTTACAAGGAAATTTCTATGGGAATGCTTACTATGAATCTAAATGTGGCAACACAAGTATTTAATGGAAAGACTGATGTTGAAAATGGAATTTTTGTCTACAAGGTTTATGAGGGTTCACCAGCAGCAAAGGCTGGGCTAGAGGCTGGAGATATTATTACAAAGATTGGAAAAGATGAAGTAAAGGATAATAATGCTCTTAAATCAATTCTATATAAGTATCAAGAAGGTGACAGTGCTGAGCTTAGTTATGTAAGAAAGGGAAAAGAAAATACAACTGAGGTAACTTTTTCTGATTATTCAATAGAAAATGATAAAGAAGCGCAAAAGGATATTAAGGCTCAAGAAGAAGAGAGAGAAAAACAATATCAACAAAGACAACAAGAGCAACAAGATTTATTTAGCAGATTCAGACAAGAATTTGAAAATGGATTTTAATTTTTCAAATGAAATAAGGTAGGAGTAAAAAACTCTTACCTTATTTTTATTTTTTTGCAATCCTTTCTAATTTTTCTGAATTAAAGGAATCAAAATATTCTTCCAAAAGTTCTATGAACCTTTTTGCATATTTTGTACTATAGCGGTTTTTATTTTTTATGGCATAGATGCCAAGTGTAACTGGCTTATTTTTTGAATAAACAGGAAATACATTTATGTCATCTCCAAACTCCTGCATCCATCTTTTTATATTCATTTGAGAAATGAATACAGCTGCTATTGCCTTGTTGCAGATGGCAAGGGCAATTCGAGAATAAGCAGTCTCGATGTAGTTATTTGGTTTTACGCCAGCTTCTTTGAAGCTTTTATTGATTAGATTTCTTATTCTATTATCTTGAGTATAGAGAAGAAAGGGAACTTTTTCAAAATCTCTTAAATCAATTTTTTTTAAGGATTTTTCTTTTAAAGTTTCAAGGTCTTTCACATATTTTTTCAAAAGTCTATCGCTGACACAGAGATATAATTTTTCTTCCAAGAGTAGGCGAGACTTTAGGTTTTCATTTTTATAATCTTCGTCAATGCTAATGGCTATATCAATTTTATTTTCTAAGCACATTTCTTCAAGGTCTTGAGATTGTTTTTCGTGAAGCACTAAATTAACTTGTGGAAATTCTTCCGTAAACTTTTCTATAACTGAGGGGATAAAAATATCGGCTCTTGGAGAAGAAGCTCCAATAATTAGTTTGCCCATATCTTCACTTTCCATATCTCTAATTTTATTTATCATGTCGGCTTCAGCAGTTAAGACTTTCTCTGCATATTTTAAATATTCTTCTCCTATTGGAGTGAGCATTAGCTTTGGCTTTCTGAAAAATAATTTTGTTCCGTAATAGTCTTCTAGTCTTTTTATATGATTAGATAAAGTTTGTTGAGATATATAGAGTTTTTCGCCAGTTTCATTCATGTTAAGGGTTTTAGCAAGCTCTGTAAAGTAGTAGATGCTTTCAAAATTCATACTTTCTCCTATCAAAAAAATTTTGTTATCTATACAAATAATTATTAATTTATTTTGTGCAAGTTTTATTATATACTATGCAAAAGATAATTGTGAAATTTTTTATTAAGAATCCCTTAAAGTTTACCAGCTTTTTACTTAATATCACAATTACCGGAATCCCTTGTGCCCAAAGTTTTGGGTGCATTTTTTTTGCAAAATTTCATAAAATATTTGAGTGTCTGTTTAAGCTATGAAAAAATAATAGAAGTTTAGTCTTGGCAAAAGTATATATTAAATTCCAGATGATGAGTTAGAGAATAAATTTCGTGAGAAATTATATAGTAAGATGATTTGAAAGATTCAATTAAAATAAAATTCAATTAGTTAAAATTTTAAATAAATTCTCATAAAATAAAATTGATAAAATTTATCAAAAACTCTTTACAAGTAAAAAAAGATATACTATAATAAAAACAGTTAATGATAACAAATGTCATTTAACAAAATACTTTGATTTTGGGATACCCCATAACTCCTAAGATTAATAATAAAATTATACCAATCTTCACTCTGAAAAGAGACTAAGACTGCTTCGGCAGTCTTTTTTACTTTATTAGTTATAAATATTTTATAAAAAATTCATAGTTAAAATTTATAATTTGTAATGGGAATAAAAAATGTTAATATTATTTATATTAGAAATTGGAGGATAAAATGAGAAAAATATCTATAATAGGCTTAGGAAATGTTGGTGCAACTCTTGCACATACAATTGTTGAGAGATCTTTATGCGACACATTATTTTTATTTGACAAAAAAGAAGGCTTGGCAGAGGCTGAAGTAAGTGATTTGTCTGATGGTTTTGTGAGAAGAAATGGTCACATAAATATTGTTGCAGGAAGTTTAAAAAATTTAGATGAGTCAGATATAATTGTGTTTGCTCCTGGCGACATTACTATTTTACAAAAGAATAATGATAGATTATTGGAATTCAAATATACAAAAACTTGTGCAGAAGAATGGGGCAAAAAAATAAAAGAATCAAACTTCAAGGGAATAATTGTAAGTATAACAAATCCTTGTGATGTAATTGCAGATTATTTGCAAAAATTATCTGGTGTACCAAGAGAAAGAGTTATTGGCACAGGTACTATTTTGGATACAGCAAGAATGAAAAATGCTGTTGCAAGAAAGCTAAATATAGACCCAAATTCTGTTGATGGATATGTAATAGCAGAACATGGAAACAGTCAATTCGTTGCATGGTCTCAAGTTTCTATTGCAACAAAACCAATTTATGAAATTTTGGACAAAGAAACTTGCAAAAAAATTGAAGAAGAAACAAAAATTAGAGCCTTTGAAACTATAAAAGCAAAGGGATATACTTCTTATGGAATTGCAAATTCAACTTCAATTGTAATTGAAACAATTTTCCAAGATGCTAAGACGATTTTACCAGTGTCATCTTATTCAGAAAAGGATGGATGTTATATTGGACATCCGGCTATTGTTGGGAGAGATGGTATTCTTGGAGATTATGAATTGGAACTAAATGAAGAAGAAACTGAAAAGTGGAATAAGTCTGTCAAGACAATAAAAGACACTTTGCCAATAAAATAAAATTAATGAAAAGTCCGCCTAGGGCTTTTTATTTTTCCTTAAAGTATATTTGTTTTTTAATATTATAAAAAAACCCCAAAAATTTTACGAAATATTATATAATTTACTACTGGAAGGTGATTTTTTGTTTAATAAAGAAAAGAATAAAGAAGTGCGAAGCTTTAATTTTATAGATATTTTAAGCCAAATTTTATTTGCTTTTATTTTAACTTTTGCCATGTTACTTTTGGCACCAAGCGAGGCTTCTATTATGGAAAAGATCGTTAGAAGTCCTCTTGTATTACTTTTAAATTTTATTCCAATTTTACTCACAGGAATTTTATTTCAAGGAATTTTTGGCAGAAGAAGATTTGCACTAATACTTAACTCATTATTATATTTAATATTATTTATAGTTCACAGAACCAAGGTAATTTATAGAAACGCACCCTTTAGAGTGTCAGATATTGCTCTATCCTTTGAGGCACTTAAAATGTCCCAAAACTCTTACAGGCCAGATTTTACTTCTCTAATAATTTTTGTGGCAAGCCTTATTATTTTAATTTTTCTTTCAATGTTTTTTAAGGATGAAAAATTAAAAATAAGTGACAGATTAATAGCTATTGTTTCTATTATAATTTCCTCAACGCTTTTATTTAATTTTGTTTATTCTAGAGATGCAATATATTATAAACTTCCTCTAAGTGGGAATACTTATAATTTAATAGACCATTTTAATTCAAAAGGGTTTAATTATACCTTTTTATTTAATTTGAAAAAATCCTTTGTTAGACCACCAGAAGGTTACAATGAAAAGGAAATGGAAAAACGTGAAAGAGTTGACCATGGAGAAGATATTTCTGTTATAAAACATAATGAAAGACCAAATATTATTTGGATAATGGGAGAAGCCTTTACAGACTTATCTCAAGATGAACATTTTTCTTTTGCGCCAGGAAATGATCCAAATGAAAATTTTAAAAAGTTGCAAAAAAATTCTATTATACATGGGAGAATTGTTACTCCATCCTTTGGTGGAGGAACTGGAGATACAGAATTTGATGCCCTAACTGGTGCACTAACTGTTGACTGTGCCCCTGATGAAAGTTTTGCCTTTAATGCAATAAAAAGAGATGTATCATCAGTGCCAAGACTCTTTAACACTATTGGTTACAAGACCATGGCATTTCATCCAGGCTTTGCGTGGTTTTATGGAAGACAAGATGTTTATCCAAAACTTGGTTTTCAAGATAATTATTTTTTAGAAAATATTGATGAACCTGATATGAAAGGTGGCTATGTTTCTGAAAAACAATTTTCAGAAATTTATAGAAGTAGATTTTTAGAAGCTGTAAATAATTCTGATGAGCCAATTTTTTCTTATGGTCTTGACATTCAAAATCATGGCCCATATTTTTACGACAAATATGGAAAAAATTTACCTTATCAATGTACAGTTTCTCTATCAGAAGAGGCTGCAAATAATTTTGGATCCTATTTCTTGGGAGTTAAGGATATGGATATAATGCTTGGGGAAGTTTACGATATGATGATGAGTTTAGAAGAGCCAACAATTATGGTGTTTTATGGCGACCACCTTCCAGGACTTGGAAATGAACCTAGTGCCTTTGATGAAATTGGCATAAAATTATCTCACGATAACTTAGAAAAGGAAATTGAATTTTATTCAACACCTTATGTAATTGTTGCCAACGAAAGTGGCAAGGCATTTTTAAATAGGGGAAATGTTGAAGTGCAAGATGGCAATGCAGTTTCTGCAAATTATTTATCCTCTATTGTCCTTGATATGTTAAATTACAATAAAGTAGATAATTTCTTCATATACAATTCAGAACTCAGAAAGAAACTTCCAATAATATCAAGGAATTTTGTCTTTGATGGAGTGAACACTTACCCAAGAAATGATGTCAAGGATGAGGCAAAGAAAAATTACGAAGATTACAAGAAGTATGAATATTACAGAATTAATGAGTAGGTGAGTTATGGATATATTAAAAGAAGTAGAAAATATTTCAGAACAATTAGATGAACTTAGAAAATTTATATATGAAAATCCAGAATTAGGCTTTGAAGAATATAAATCTTCAAAGGCTCACATAGACTTATTAAAAAAGCATGGATTTGAAGTTGAATGTCCCTACATGGATTGCGAAACTTCCTTTAAGGCAGTTTACGATTCAAAGAAAGAGGGAAGGACAATTTCCTATTTGTCAGAATATGATGCTTTGCCAGGAATTGGTCACGGTTGTGGACACAATATCTTAGGGGCAACGGCAACTGGAGCAGGTATAGTTCTTTCAAAACTAATTGACGAAATTGGCGGCAGAGTAATAGTTTTTGGAACGGCTGCAGAAGAAATTGGCGGAACAAAAATTGAAATTGCAAACTCTAATGAGTTAGATGATGTAGATGTAGCAATTGAAATGCATCCAGCATCTTATAATGCACTTACTCCAAATTCCCTTGCCCTTTCAACTAGAAGGTTTGAATTTTTCGGCAAAACTTCTCACGCAGCAGATGCTCCTGAAAAGGGCATAAATGCCCTTGATGCACAAATAATTTTGTTTTCAGCAATAAATGCTCTTAGACAAGAGACTAAGGACGGGGCGAGAATCCATGGAATAATAAAAGATGGCGGCAAGGCGGCAAATATTATTCCTGATTACACTGACTCAAGATTTTATGCAAGAAGCCCGGAGAAAAAAGATTTATTAGAAATTTTAGAGAAATTAGAAAATTGTGCAAGAGGAGCAGCTCTTGCAACAGGTTGCCAAGTTAAAATTTCTGAATATGAAAAGGGTAATGACAACACAGTTAGAAATCTTCACTTCAATGAAGTTTTAAGAGAAAAAATGAAAAAGTATCTTGATGAAGAAATAAAAGATGAAGAGCTTAACAAAGGCTCAACTGATGCGGGAAATATTTCTCACGAAATTCCAACTCTTCATGGTTATTTTAAAATTGCAGATGAAGACGTAAGTGGTCACACAGTTGAACTTAGAGATGCAACTATGACTGACTATGCCTTTAGTCAAATGAAAAAAGTTATTGCTGCCATAGTCGAAGTTGGCCTTGAAATTTTAAAGAACGATGAAGTATTTGAAAAAATAATGAAAGAATTCAAAGAAAATATTAAAAGTGGAAAAATTATCCCTCACAATAAATTAAATAAGGATTAACTATTAAAAAACACTTCTCTTCTTGGTATAATGTAAAGAATAGAGGTGTTTTTTTGAAAACAGATATTATTAAATTTAAAGGAAATGCAAAAGATAAAATTTATCTCAAAAAAATTAGTGACACTTTAAAAGATGGAGGTCTTGTTGTCCTTCCAACAGAAACAGTATATGGACTTGGTGGAAATGGACTTAACAAGAGAGCCTGCAAAAAAATATATGAAGCAAAGGGTAGACCTAGCGACAATCCACTAATACTTCACATTGCAGAAAATTCTCAGCTTGATGAATTAGTTGCAGAAATTCCTGATGTGGCAAAAAAATGTATTGAAAAATTCTGGCCAGGACCTCTTACAATTATTTTTAAGAGAGCTGCAATCATTCCAGATGAAGCAACAGGTGGACTTGATACAGTTGCTATAAGAGAGCCAAGTAATGAAATTGCTCATGCTATTTTAAAAGCAGTAGACTTTCCAGTGGCAGCTCCTTCTGCAAACTTATCTGGCAGACCTTCTCCAACTAAAGTTGAACATGTTATAGAAGACTTAAATGGAAGGGTAGACATAATTGTGGATGGTGGCCATTCTGTAGTTGGAATTGAATCCACAGTCTTAGATGTCACAGCTGATCCGCCTATGATTTTAAGACCAGGGAAAATAACTTTAGAAGATTTAAGAGAAATAGATGAAAATATAACAATTGACAGTGCTACAATTGATTCAAAAAGTGGAGAAATTCCAAAATCTCCAGGACAAAAATATAGGCATTATGCTCCAAGAGCAGAGGCAATTTGTTTTGGTGGAAGACTAGATAAAGTTGTAAATGAAATTAAAAAAAATATTAGTGAAAATAAGGATAAAAAAATTGCAGTCCTTGCAACTGATGAAACTTATGAAGAGTACAAGAATTTAGATATAAAACTTCTAGTTAATTTAGGAAGTAGAGATCATCTTGAAGAAGTTGCATCAAACCTATTTGACGCACTTAGAAGATGCGATGAAGAAAATGTAGACATTATTTTCGCCGAAGGTTTCGAGCTTAGGGGAATGGGTTTAAGCATTATGAATAGACTTCTTAAAGCTTGTAGCGGAAAAGTTGTAATGAGAATTTAGGAGGAAAAATGAAAATAGCAATTGGCTCTGACCACGCAGGATTTTATTTAAAAAAAGACCTAATAAAGTACCTAGAAGAAAAAAATATTGAAGTTAAGGATATGGGACCCTTTGACGATAATCGTGTAGATTACCCAGACTATGGTCATGCAGTTGGTCACGAAGTTGTAGATAATAAGATGGACTTTGGAATAGTTATCTGTGGCTCTGGAATTGGAATCTCTATTTCTGCGAATAAAGTTAAAGGGATAAGAGCTGCGCTTTGCTCTGAATCTTATTCTGCAAGGCTTGCAAGACGTCACAATGACGCAAATGTACTTGCCATGGGAGCAAGGCTAATTGGTCACGATATGGCCCTTGAAATAGTAGATGCCTTTTTAAATGAAAAATTTGAAGGCGGAAGACACATTAATAGAGTGAATAAAATCGAGGAGGAATAATATGGGATACACAATAATAAAACATCCACTTATTGATCATAAAATGACAATTCTTAGGAAAAAAGAAACTAGCTCTATGGAATTTAGACAACTTGTAAACGAAATTGCAACACTTATGGGTTACGAAGTTACAAGAGATTTAGAAACAGAAGCTGTTGAAATTGAAACTCCTATTGCAAAGACTATGGGAAAGATGATTTCTGGCAAAAAAATTGGAATAGTTCCTATTTTAAGAGCAGGACTTGGAATGCTAGAAGGACTTCTTACAATAATTCCAGCAGCAAGAGTTGGTCACATAGGAATGTATAGAGACCCTGAAACTCTAAAACCAGTTACTTATTACTCAAAATTACCTAAAGATGTTGCATCAAGGCAAATGATTATTGTTGATCCAATGCTTGCAACTGGAGGTTCACTAATAGAAGCAATTGACGAATTAAAGAGAAATGGTGCAAAAAATATTAAGTCGATAAATCTTTTGGCAGCACCAGAAGGATTAGATGCAGTTTTAGAAGCTCATCCCGATGTAGAAATTTATATTGCTGCATTAGATGAAAAATTAAATGAAGATGGATATATAGTTCCTGGACTTGGAGATGCAGGAGACAGATTATTTGGAACAAAGTAAGAGGTTATTATGTATGATTATTTAGTTCCTTTTTTGGCAGCTTTTATTTTGACATTTTTACAAATGCCCTTTGTAATAAGGCTTGCAAAAAAGAAGGGATTTTTAGATGTGCCAAAGGATTCGAGAAGGGTGCACAAAAAACCAATACCAGTTGGTGGCGGAATAGCAATGGTAATAAGCGTCACAATTTTAATGCTTGTATTTTTACCAATAAATAAATCACTTATTATGGCGATTATAAGTTCACTTGTAATTGCATTATCTGGTCTTTATGATGACAAATATGATTTGAGCCCAAAATTAAAATTTGGCTTTCAAATTCTCGCAGCCATAATACTTATAATTGGTGGAATGAAAATTGAATTTTTCACAAATCCCTTTGACTATGAAGATGCACTTCTTATTTTAAATATGCTTTCCATACCAGTTACAATTTTTTGGGTATGTGGAATTACGAATACAATAAATTTAATAGATGGACTAGATGGGCTTGCCTCTGGAGTTTCAATGATATGTGCAATTTCAATGTTTTTCATCACATATCAAATGGGAAGATATGATGTGAGCTTAGTTTGTGCCCTTGTGGCAGGTGCTTGTCTTGGATTTTTACCCTTTAACTTTAATCCAGCAAAAATATTTATGGGAGATACTGGAGCCTTATATCTTGGATTTATGCTATCTTATATAAGTATTTCTGGATTTTTAAAACAAGCAGCAATACTTATGATCTTCGTGCCAGTAGTAATTTTAGGAGTGCCAGTATTTGACACCGCATTTGCAATGGTAAGAAGGAAATTATCAGGCAAGTCCATAGTAGAAGCAGATAAGGGACATCTTCATCACAGACTATTAAGAATGGGTCTAAATCAAAGACAAACCGTTGTGATTTTGTACTCAATATCTGCAATATTTGGGGTACTTGCAAATGGAATTTCTAAATTTCATTCATCAATAGGACTTATTGTTTCGATAGGAGTTATTTTAATAATACTCTTTACAGGAGTAGCTGCAGGAATGCTCAAAAATAAGGAGGAATAAATTGAAGGTATTATTTGTATTTGGTACAAGACCTGAAGGCATAAAGATGGCACCGATTATAAAAGAAATCGAAAAGAGAAAAGATATTGAAAGCTATATTTGTGTCACAGGCCAGCACAGAGAGATGCTAGACCAAGTGCTAGAGATTTTTGATATAAAACCAGATTACGACTTAAATATTTTTAAAAAAGGTCAAACACTTACAGATGTAACTACAAGAACTCTTTTGGGGCTTGAAGATATTTTAGATGAATTAAAACCAGATATATTATTAGTTCAAGGAGATACAACAACAGTTTTTGCAGCAGCTTTAGCAGCTTTTTATAAAAAGATAAAAATTGGACATGTGGAGGCAGGACTTAGGTCAGGGAATTTCTATTCGCCCTATCCAGAAGAGGCGAATAGAAAACTAACAGGAGTCCTATCAAATTATCATTTTGCACCAACAGAATCTAACAGACAAAATCTTTTGAGAGAGGGCTATGATGATAAAAATATTTTTATAACTGGCAACACTGTAATTGATGCATTGAAGTATTCAGTTAAAGAAGATTTTGTATTTGACGATGAAATTTTGAACAATTTGGATTATAATAAAGAAGTAGTATTACTTACTGCACATAGGAGAGAAAATTGGGGCAAGCCAATGGAAAATATTTTTTCTGCTATAAGGCAAGTTGTCTTAGAAAGAGAAAATATTGAAATTGTCTTTCCAATTCACTTAAATCCAATTGTTAGGAGTACTGCGAAAAAGTATTTTTCTGATTTAGACAAAGTTCATCTCATTGAACCACTTTCTTATATGCCTTTTTCAAATCTCATGGCGAGAGTAAAGTTTGTTGTGACAGATTCTGGAGGAGTGCAAGAAGAGGCACCAGCTCTTGGAAAACCTGTCTTAGTTTTAAGAAATGAGACAGAGAGAATGGAAGGTGTAGAAGCAAAAACAGCAAAGCTTGTGGGAACTAATTCACAAGATGTCTATGACAGTATAATTAGTTTATTAGATAATAAAAAATTATACGAGGAAATGGCAAAGGCTGTAAATCCTTATGGAGATGGCCATGCTGCTAAAAAAATCGTTGATATTTTAGAAAAGATGAATTAATTTTGGGATATTAATTTATATAGCTAAATTATGGGTATAATTTTAAAAGAAGTTTGAGGAGGTAGATCTGATGGGGAAAACTATTAAAGAAATAAAAATCGGCGATACTGCTGAATTTACAAAAACAATTTCTGAAACAGATGTATATCTTTATGCTGGAATAACTGGTGACTTAAATCCTGCTCATATCAACGAAGTTGAAGCTGGAAAGGGATCTTTTAAAACTAGAATTGCACATGGTATGCTTACAGCAGGGCTTGTATCTGCTGTTCTTGGTATGAAACTTCCTGGACCTGGCACTATTTATATGGGTCAAGAAATGAAATTTACTAAGCCTGTTTATATCGGAGACACAATTACAGCAAAAGTTGAAGCAATTGAGATAATTAAAGAAAAAATTTTAAAGCTCAAAACAACTTGTACAAATCAAAAGGGAGAAATAGTTTTAGATGGTGTGGCTACAGTATTGCCACCTAGAGAGTAACAAGGAGGAAAAAATGGAAGATAGAATTGTTATAGCATCAGCTGCAAGAACAGCAGTAGGTAGTTTTGGAGGTCAATTTAAAAACACTCCAGCAGTAGAACTTGGAGTAGTAGCAGTAAAAGAAGCTCTTAAGAGAGCAAATGTAAAGCCTGATATGGTTGATGAAGCATACATTGGTAACGTACTTCAAGCAGCTCAAGGACAAAACGTGGCAAGACAAGTTGTTCTTGGAGCGGGTCTAGATATTGACACTCCAGCAGTTACAATTAACATTGTATGTGGATCAGGACTTCGTGCAGTAAGTTTAGCAGCTCAAGTTATCAAGGCTGGAGATGCAGAAATTGTACTTGCTGGTGGTACTGAATCAATGTCAATGGCACCTTATGCTCTTACTAATGAAAGATGGGGAGCAAGAATGGGCGACAAAAAAGTTGTTGACACAATGATTAAAGACGGTCTATGGGATGCTTTCAATGATTATCACATGGGTATTACTGCCGAAAATGTAGCTGAAAAATATGGAATAACAAGAGAAATGCAAGATGAACTTGCTGCAAGATCTCAAAATAATGCAGAAAGAGCAAAAAAAGAAGGAAGATTCAAAGACGAAATCGTTCCAGTTGAAATAAAAGACAGAAAAGGCAATGTAACAGTTATAGATACAGATGAATTTATAAGAGATGGCGTAACAGTAGAAAGTCTTGCAAAACTTAAACCAGCATTTAAAAAAGATGGTGGTACAGTTACTGCAGGTAATGCATCTGGAATCAACGATGGTGCAGCAATGCTTGTACTAATGAAAGAATCTAAGGCAAAAGAACTTGGAGTTACTCCTCTTGCATATATTATTTCTTATGCAACAGCAGGTGTTGACCCTAAGATTATGGGTACTGGACCTATTCCATCATCAACTAAAGCACTTGAAAAAGCAGGACTTAAAGCTGATGACCTTGATTTAATCGAAGCAAACGAAGCTTTCGCAGCTCAAGCTTGTGCAGTTAATAAAGAAATGGGCTTTGACATCAACAAAGTAAACGTAAATGGTGGAGCTATTGCAATTGGTCACCCTATTGGAGCAAGTGGAGCAAGAATTTTGACTACACTTTTATTTGAAATGCAAAAGAGAGATGCTAAGAAAGGCTTAGCAACACTTTGTATCGGCGGAGGAATGGGAACTGCTCTTATCGTTGGAAGGGACTAATGATGGAAAACAAATTTTTAATTGTAGAAAAAAAAGAGGATGGAATTATTCTATTAACACTTAACAGAGAAAAGAGCTTAAATGCTCTTAACTCAGAAATGTTAAAGGAACTTCATAGATTCTTTTCAGATGTAGAAGATGATGTAAGATGTATTATAGTAACTGGCGCAGGAAAATCCTTTGTAGCAGGTGCTGATATTGGAGAAATGGCTAACTTTACAGCAAGTGAAGCTTATGATTTCGCAAAGCTTGGAATGGATACTTTTATGGAAATTGAAAAATGTAGAGTTCCAGTAATAGCAGCAGTAAATGGATTTGCATTAGGTGGAGGATCTGAAATTGCCATAGCTTGTGATATTAGGCTTGCATCTACAAAGGCAAAATTTGGTCAACCTGAAGTAGGACTTGGAATTACACCTGGATTTGGAGGAACACAAAGACTTTCTAGGACAGTTGGACCAGGATATGCAAAAGAATTAATTTACACTACAGAAATGATAGGTGCAGACAAAGCTTTGGAAATAGGTCTTGTAAACCATGTTTATGAACCTGAAGAATTAATTGACAAAGCAATTGAAATGGCAAAAAGGATTTCTAGAAATGCACCTAAGGCAGTAGAATATTCTAAAGCATCAATAATAAATGGCTCACAAACAGATATAGACACGGCAATGCAAATCGAAAAAACTCACTTTGGCCTATGTTTTGCAACAAATGACCAAAAAGAAGGTATGAAGGCATTTTTAAATAAGGGAAAAACTGAATTTAAAGGAGAATAAGTGAATAAAATGAAAATAGCAGTAATTGGATCAGGTACTATGGGAGCTGGAATTGCTCAAGTTCTTGCACCATATCACAAAGTAGTTGTAAGGGATATTGCACCAGAAGCTCTTGAAAAAGCTATGGAAAGAATTAAAAAAGGTTATGAAAAAAATGTTGCTAAAGAAAGAATGACAAAGGAAGAAATGGAAACAGCTCTTTCAAATTTAACTACTTCATCTGATATTAAAGATGTAGCAGATTGTGACCTTATTATAGAAGCAGCAACAGAAAATCCTAAGATTAAAAAAGCAATTTTTACAGAACTTTGTGAAACTTGTGAAGAAAAGACAGTTCTCGCATCAAACACTTCATCTCTTTCAATAACTGACATAGGAGCAGCTACAAAAAGACCTGAAAAAGTAATTGGTATGCACTTCTTTAACCCAGTTCCAGCAATGAAACTTGTTGAAGTTATTTCTGGAAAGAAAACTGATCCAAAGGTTAAAGATATGATTATCGAACTTTCAAAAGAAATTGGAAAGACTCCAGTAGAAGTTGATGAAGCTCCTGGATTCGTAGTAAATAGAATTTTAATTCCTATGATCAACGAAGCAATTGGAATTTACGCTGAAGGAATTGCATCAGTAGAAGATATTGACACTGCAATGCAACTTGGTGCAAACCACCCAATGGGACCTCTAGCTCTTGGAGATTTAGTAGGACTTGATGTAGTTCTTGCAATTATGGAAGTTCTTTACACAGAATTTGGCGACCCTAAATACAGACCACATCCACTTCTTAAGAAAATGGTTAGAGCAGGTCTACTTGGAAGAAAAACTGGCGAAGGATTTTATAAATATTAATTCAATTATAAAAAAGTTGGAGGACGCGAAGTCCTCCTTTTTTGTTAGGGTTTTATTTTTTTAAAGTAAAGTTTTTATTTTTTACTGATTAAGGGATTTTATTTTTTAAATTCTTATCTACAAGAGATTTAAAAGTTCGCCAATGGAAGAGATTCTGTAATTTGCATCCTTTCCTTCTTCAGAATTGCCAAAGCCGTAGCTACAAAAAATACTCTTTAGATTATTTTTCCTGGCAGCTTCCATGTCATGGTGTCTGTCGCCTACAAATATAATCTCTTCGTTTATATTCTGCCTTTCTTTTTTGATGATTTCATCCTTTGGAATGAAGGCATAAGTTTCTGCCGCAAAACATTTTTTGAAATATTTTTTTATATTGTAGACATCAAGGGCAAGGTCCAAGTAAGACTCTCGACAGTTGGAGAGAATGTAGAGGTTGTAATTCTTGGAAAGCTCTTCTAAAACTTTTATAGTACCCTCATAAAGTTCCCCAACCCCATTTTTTATGTTTTCATCCATTTTTTTACCGACGAGTGCCATGACTTCTCTTTTTAAAGAGTCATCTGCACCATCTGCAATGAAGTCATAGGCAAAATTTGGTTTCTCGCCTAAAAATCTTGACACATTCTTTTCGTTTAATTCAAAATCTTTTGCAAAACCATGTTCTCTTAAAAATTCAACACCATAAGAAAAGGCTGGATAATAAATTTTTAGGGTGTTGTGAAGGGTGCCATCAAAGTCAAAAATTATGGAATTTACATTTTTAAGCTCATAATTTTTTAAATGTAAATTTTCTTTTGATTGCTTAGCCACGAATATCGCCTAGCAAATTTGCCATTTCGATTGCAGCAGTAGCAGCATCAAAGCCCTTGTTGCCAGCCTTCGTGCCTGCTCTTTCAATCGCTTGTTCAATATTTTCTGTTGTGATTACTCCGAAAATTATTGGCACGCCAGTTTCAAGTGATGAAGATGCAATTCCCTTTGCAACTTCTGCTGATACAAGTTCGTAGTGAGTAGTTGCGCCGCGAATTACTGCTCCAAGTGCTATCACTGCATCGTATCTTTTTGTCATGGCAAGAGATTTTGCTGCTAGGGGAATTTCAAAAGACCCTGGCACCCAAATTACTTCAATCTCCTCATCTTCTACGCCATGCCTCTTTAGTCCATCTATACATCCGTCTAAAAGTTTTGAAACTATAAACTCGTTAAATCTTGCCAAAACTATGGCGTATTTTTTTCCTTCAGATTTTAAATTTGCACTGTAAATTTTCATATTTCCTCCATTTATTTTTTTGTTAATTATTTTTTGCGATTAAATTTTCTAAAATTATTTACTAAATTCAGATAAGATATGATTCATCTTTTCTGCTTTTGTTCTCAAATAAAATTCATCATGCTTAGTTGAGTGAATTTCAATTGGAACTCTCTCTTTTATAATCATGCCAAATTCTTGAAGAGAGTAGACTTTGTCAGGGTTATTTGTAAGAAGTCGAAGTTCCTTTACTCCTAAATCTTGCAGGATTTGTGCGCCAGTGGAATAATCTCTGGCATCTTCTGGAAAGCCAAGAGCTAAATTTGCTTCAACTGTGTCCATGCCCTGATCTTGTAAGGCATAGGCACGAATTTTATTTACAAGACCAATGCCACGACCTTCTTGACGCATATAAAGTAAAATTCCTCTGCCTTCCTCGTCAATTTTTTTCATGGCAAGATGAAGCTGGTTGCCACAGTCGCATCTTGATGACCCGAAGCAGTCGCCAGTTAGACATTCAGAGTGAACTCGCGTAAGGACATCCATGCCGTCTCCAATTTCTCCTTTAACAAGGGCAATGTGGTGCTCGCCAGTAACCTTGTCGATGTAGGCGTGAGCCATAAAGTCACCAAACTTTGTAGGAAGTTTTGCCTCAGCAACTTTTTCTATGATTTTTTCATGTCTTTTTCTGTAAAGCAAAAGTTCTTCAGTTGTAGTAATTTTCATGTCCAACTTTTCTGCCAGCTTAAACAAATCTTCGCCACGCATCATGTGTCCATCATCTTGCATAATTTCGCAGCAGAGTCCAACTTCTTTTAATCCAGCAATTTTTAAAAGGTCAACAGTTGCTTCAGTGTGTCCACGTCTCACAAAAATTCCATCTTTTTTTGCTACAAGAGGGAACATGTGGCCTGGTCTTCTAAAATCCTCTGGCTTCGCATCGTCTTCAGTAAGTTTATTTGCAGTTAAGGCTCTTTCCCAAGCAGAAATTCCTGTAGTGGTGTCGATGTGGTCAACTGAAACTGTAAAGGCTGTTTCGTGATTGTCAGTGTTATCGGCAACCATTTGATCTAATTTAAGTTTTTCTGCATAAGATTTTGACATTGGCATGCAAATTAGTCCCTTGGCAAGAGATGCCATTGTATTTAAACTTTCGCCAGTTGCAAATTCTGCTGCTTGAATCATATCGCCTTCGTTTTCTCTGTCTGGTTCGTCTGTTACTATTATTATTTCGCCTTTTTTTAAGGCTTCAACAACTTCTTCGATTGTGTTTACTTTCATGTCTTCTCCTCTCAAATTTCTATATAAAATTTACTTAAAATCCATTTTCTAATAAAAAGTTTTTTGTTATTTTGCTTGTCTCTTTTGCATTGACAAAATTGTAAACATAGCGGCCAATAATATCTGTCTCAATATTTATTTTTTCTCCAAGCTTTTTACTTTCAAGATTTGTATCAGCTATGGTAGTTGGAATAATTGAGACTTCAAAATAATTTTCAGCAACTTTTGATACAGTAAGGCTGATACCGTCAAGAGCAATAGAGCCTTTCTCGGCAATGTATTTAAAATTATCTGAGTCGAATTTTATTCTATAGACAATTTCGTGGCCTCTCTTTAAAATATTTATGATTTTGCCAACTCCATCCACATGACCTTGGACTATGTGACCGTCAAGTCTTTTGGATGGGCTAAGGGCTCGCTCCAAGTTTAAAGCTTCGCCACTACTTAAATTTTTAAAGTTACTTGAATTTATAGTTTCAACCATGACTTCTGCCTTGTAAAATTCATCGCCAAGCTCTGTTACAGTTAGGCAGACACCGTTAGTGGCAATGGAGTCGCCCTTTTTTGTACCTTCCAAAACTTTTTTGCAGGAAATTTTTAGGGTGTAGAGGTCCTTTTCCTTTTTAATGCCAGCCAGTCTTCCAACTTCTTCTATTATTCCAGTAAAAATTTTAATCACACCTTCCAGTGACAAGTATGTCATCAAATAATTTTTCGCACTTCATGTCTTTTATTTTGATTGCGTCCTTTAGGGCATCAATTTCTAAATCTCCTATGGCATGGATACCCTTTGAGCCAAGTAAAATTGGCGCCATAAAAATATAAAATTTGTCTACTAAATTATTTTTTAGCATTTCTGCATTAAGAGTCTTTCCACCCTCAAGTAAGATTGAAGAGATGTTGTAGGTCTTTAATTTTTCCATTAAGTCTTTTAAATCAACTCTATTGTTTTTTTCGTCACAAATTAAAACTTCAACATTTTTCATTTCTTTTAGCTTTTCAAGTTTTTCCTTGTCGCAATTTTTTGTAGTTGCAATAATTGCTATTGAATCTAAATCCTCTGAAAGCATTTTAGCATTAAGGGGAATTCTAAGCCTTGAATCTGTTACAATCCTAATAGGGTTGACCTTGTATTTGCCATGACGAACATTTAATGTTGGATCATCAGCAAGGACTGTGCCAATGCCGACCATTATCCCATCAAGCTTGCCACGAAGTTCGTGAGAATAAGCTCTAGAAAAATCTGATGTAATCCATCTTGACTCGCCACTTTCTGTAGCAATTTTTCCGTCAAGAGACATGCCAGCCTTTAGGACAACAAAGGGTCTATTCTTTTTAATATAAGTAAAAAATCTCTCATTTAAGTTCAAACATTCTTCTTGGCAGACACCTTCAGTTATAGAAACTCCGGCATCCTCCAAAATTTTTATGCCGCCGCCAGAAACTTTGGGGAAGGGGTCACTTGTTCCAATAACAACTCTTGCTATTCCCTCTTCTACAATTCGATTGGCACAGGGTGGAGTCTTGCCAAAGTGAGAGCAGGGCTCCAAGTTTACATAAAGGGTTGAACCTTTCAAGTCATTGCCACGGCTTTTTGCATCTTCAATGGCATTTACCTCAGCGTGATTTTCGCCAAATTTTAAATGGGCGCCTTCGCCAATTATTTCCTCGTCTTTAACAATAACACAGCCAACAAGGGGATTGGTTTTTGTATGTCCAATGCCCTTTTCTGCAAGTTCCAGAGCACGGAGCATATAAAAGCTGTCGTTAAAATTTTCTATATACATAAAATCTCCTATAAAAAAAGAGCCCATGCAGGGCTCAAAAATTTAAAATTTATCTTCTTTCATCCAGACTATACTGTCGGTATTGGAATTGCACCAATTCAGCTTGCGCTCGCGGACTTTACCGCCGGTGAGGAATTGCACCTCGCCCTGAAGAGTTTTATTTACTTATAAGTTTATAATATCACTAGATTATAAAATGTCAAGAAAAGAAAAATCATTTTCCCGACTTGGAACTTTTAATAATTGCAAAGACATCTTTTAAGACTTTTTCCATTTCTCTGTCACTGTCAATAATATAATCTGCGTAAGAGTCTAAATTTTCTAATACAGAAAGCCTTTTTTCTATGACACTTTCATCTTCAGCTCTCTTAATCATTCTATTTTTCAAAACTTCCTTGGAGCATTTTAAATAAATTGAGAGGGAATTTTTAAATTCTTTTTTTATGGCATGGACGCCTTCTTTATCAACTATAATAACGCAGTCTCTCTCGTCATTATCATTTACTTCTAAATCTTTTTTTAAAGTTGAATAATAATTTCCTGCATAACAAGTTGAGCCAATAAATAAATTTTCATCTTCCATTTCTTTAAAATCTTTTATATCTATAAAGTTGTAATCGAGACCGTTAACCTCATTAGGACGAGGTGTTCTAGTTGTGTAAGTTATTATCTTATTTAAACCTTTTTTTGTAAGTTCATCTCTAAGGGTGCTCTTGCCAGAGCCTGAATGTCCAAGTATTAAGTAAATCATATTATCTCCTTTAAATTTATTATTACAAGTATAACACAAATATCAATTTACTTTACAAATTTTAATTTTTGAAGTAATATAAGGAAGATAAAATATTAGATGGAGGTCAAGATGAAACATTTAATAGAACCCTTGGATTTTACAATTGAAGAATACGAAGAAATTTTTAGACTGGTTGATGACATTATCGCAAATCCAAATGATTATTCTCATGTTTGCGACAATAAGTTATTGGCTAGTCTTTTTTTTGAGCCATCAACGAGAACTAGACTATCCTTTGAGACAGCAATGTTAAGACTTGGAGGAAGAGTAATTGGTTTTTCTGACGCAGGAGTTAGCTCTTCAACTAAGGGCGAAACTTTACTTGATACAATTAGAGTAATAGAAAACTATGCTGATATTTGTGCCATGAGACACCCTAAAGAGGGGGCAGCACTTCTTGCTTCAAAGGCAGTTACTAAAATGCCAATAATAAATGCAGGAGATGGAGGACACTTCCATCCAACTCAAACTCTTGCAGACTTAATAACAATTAGAAACTACAAAAAGACCTTTGACAACTTGACTGTTGGGCTTTGTGGAGATTTAAAATTTGGCAGGACTATTCACTCCCTTGTGAGAGCCTTAAACCGCTACAAAAATGTAAAATTTGTTTTTATTTCTCCAGATGAATTAAAAATGCCAGAGCCTTTTAAAAATTTCATTGACCAAGAAAATTATTTTGAGACAAGAGACCTCATGAGTGCTATAAGTGATTTAGACATACTCTATATGTCAAGAGTCCAAAAGGAAAGATTTGTATCATCAGACGAGTACGAAAGATTAAAGGACTACTATATACTAACAGAAGAAAAATTAAAATCTGCAAAAGAAGATATGTATATTCTTCATCCACTTCCTAGAGTAAATGAAATTGCACCAGAAGTAGATAATGACCCTCGTGCAGTTTATTTTGAGCAGACAAAATTTGGGATGTATGGCAGAATGGCACTTATTATAAAACTTTTGGAGGCTAACAAATGATAAATGTTTCAAAAATAAAAAAGGGAATTGTATTAGACCACATTGAGGCAGGCCGTGCTCATGTGCTTTATAAAGCATTGGAGCTGGAAAAAGTAACTGATGCAGTAGTTCTTATGCAAAATATTTTTTCAACTTCTATGGGGAAAAAAGATTTGATAAAAATAGAGACAGACTACAACTTGGACTTCACAGTCTTGGGACTCATTGCGCCACATACAACAGTGAACTTCATAGAAGATGGGGAGAGAGTAAAAAAAATTCGCATGGAATTACCTGAAGTTGTTGAAGGAGTTTTGAAGTGCAAAAATCCAAGATGCATAACAAATAGCGAAAGAGAAATTGCAGGGCACAAGTTTTATCTCTACAACAGAGACAAAAAGGAATACAAGTGCGAATACTGCGACACAGTTACCACTTATGGAGAATAAAATGGCAAAAATTTTAGAAAATATTGATGTATGCAAAGATTATTTCATACTTAGAACAGATTTTAAGGGAAAAATTTATCCGGGACAATTTTTTATGCTTAGAGCTTGGGAAAATTATCCCACACTTTCAAGACCAATTTCAGTTTATGATGTCACAGATGGAGTTGACTTCTTAGTAGAAAAAAGAGGTATAGGAACAGAAATACTTGAAAGATTAGAAGTTGGCGACGAGGTAAAACTATACGGTCCCTTTGGAAATACTTTTTACGCAAATGTTGAGGAAGTTGCCCTAGTTGGCGGTGGAGTTGGCGTGGCACCCTTCCACTATTTAATTAAGGAAATTCAAAAATTAAAACCAGAGTCAAAAATTACCCTATATATTGGAGAGAGAGAAGAGCTTGAACTTGAAAAAGCTTTTACAGATGTGTCTTGCGACATAAAAATAAAAAAAGGTGGCTTTATAACAGACATAATTGATTTTGAAAAGCACCAATTAATTTATGCTTGTGGACCAGAAATTATGATGAAAAAAGTTGTTGAACTTGCAAAATCTCATGACATAAAAACCTATGTGTCTCTGGAAAAGAGAATGGGCTGCGGAGTGGGAGCTTGTCTATCATGTTCTTGTGAGACAAAGGTTGGAAGAAAGAGATCTTGCAAGGAAGGGCCAATTTTTAAGGGGAGTGATTTAGTTGACTTCTAGAAGTGAAATAGATTTAGCAGGAATAAAATTAAAAAATCCAATAATTATGGCAAGTGGAACTTATGGATATGGCGAAGAATTTAAAAATTTCTACGATCCAAAAATTCTAGGAGGAATATCTTCCAAGGGAATAACTAGACACCCAAAAAAGGGAAATGAAGGCATAAGAATTTGGGAGACACCATCAGGAATATTAAATTCCATTGGACTTGAAAATCCAGGTGTTGAAGAATTTGTAAAAGAAAAAATTTTCTCAATGCAAGAACTTGGAACAGAAATTTTTGTAAATCTTGGCGGCAACACAATTGAAGAATATGTTGAATCTACAAAAATTTTAAATGATTATGAATTTGCAGCCATTGAATTAAATATTTCTTGCCCTAATGTAAAAGAAGGTGGCATGGCTTTTGGCATGGACAAGGATTCTGCAGCAAAAGTTGTTCGCCAAGTCATGAAAGTTACTAATAAAAAAGTTTTTGTAAAACTATCTCCCAATGCAGGAGACATTGTGGGAATAGCAAAGGCAGTTGAAGCAGAAGGTGCAACAGGTCTTTCACTTATAAATACAATTCTTGGCATGGCAATTGATCTTAATAGAGAAGAAATTGTCTTTAATAATACCTACGCAGGACTATCAGGACCAGCAGTAAAACCAATTGCACTAAGGATACTTCATCAAGTGGCAAAATCAGTTGACATTCCAATAATAGGCATGGGCGGCATCACATCTTATAAAGATGTCCTTGAATTTTTAATGGCGGGAGCTACTGCAGTAGAAATTGGAACTTATAATTTTATGAATCCCAAGGCAGGAGCAGAAATAATATCAGACCTTGAAAAATATTTAGAAGAAAAAATAAAAATATAAATGATTACATCAAAAAATTAGTGTAAATGTGAAGATAAATAAGAAATATATGCCATCTTTAAAAAGAAAACTAAAAAAATAAAAAAATATTTTGTGAATATAAATTAAAAAATATTTAGATTAAATATAGAAAAATTAAATAAAGAAAAATTAATCTCGGCTTTGGTCGAGATTTTTTTGTGGTTAAATGTATTTTACAAATTCACTTTAGCGTATTATAATCTTAATAAATAGTTTTGAATATAAGAAATTTTACAAAGGAGAAATAATGGATTATAGAAATGTATATAAGGAAACAATAAAGGCGAGAGAGCGAATTAGAGATTATGTTTATGAGACTCCTCTTATTAGGCTAAATTATATTTCTGAGATGTTAGGAACAAGTGTCTACGCAAAGTTAGAAAATTTGCAAAGGACAAATTCTTTTAAAATTAGGGGTGCATTAAATAAAATTAGAAAGCTTTCCCCCGAAGAGCTAGAAAAGGGTGTTGTCACTGCTTCTTCTGGAAATCATGGCAAGGGTATTGCTACTTGTGCTAAGATGCTTGGCATTCCTGCAAAGATTGTCTTGTCAGATACTTCTACTGAGTTAAAGAGACAAATGATAAGAGATCTTGGTGCTGAGGTTGTAATCTCGACAGTGGAAAAAAGATTTGAAGTTGCTAAGGAAATTTCTGAAAGGGAAGGTATGACTTTTATTCATCCTTTTGACGATTTAGACGTTTCTGAAGGTCAAGGGACTATTGCTGTTGAAATTTTAAATAAGATGGACCACTTGAAGATGATTGTTCCTATTGGTGGTGGCGGACTTGTTTCTGGCATTGTCATGTACACCAAGGGTGTCACTAGATGGGCTGAGGTTATTGGTGTTGAGCCAGAGAATGTGGCGAGATACACTATGTCTTTAAGAGAGGGAAGACCTACTGAAATAGAGAGAGGGAAAAGTCTTGCTGATGGTTTGATGTCAATTAAGCCTGGAGAAAATGTCTTTTCAATTGTGAGAGATTTAGTTGATGATGTTGTAACTTGCCAAGATAAATATATTAAAAAAGCTTTGAATTTGTTGTATAATAAAGAGAAATTAATTGTTGAACCATCATCTGCAATTGGTCTTGGAGCAATTTTAGAAGGAAAAATAAAATATAATGATAGAGACAAGCTAGTTCTCATCATCACAGGTGGTAATGTGGATGGAAGTACAATCGAAAAAATAATTAATTCATGAGGGAGGAAACTATGAGAAATTTTATTTGTAGTAAATTTAGTAAGGTTGCACCGTCAGGTATTAGAAAAATCAATGAAAAAACTATTCAAATGGAAAGAGAAGGAAAGAGAGTTTATCATTTTGAACTTGGTAGACCTGATTTTGATACTCCAAAGCTGGTAAAAGATGCAACTATAAAAAGCATTGAGAATGGCGATGTTTTTTACACTTCAAATTTTGGAATAATGGGATTAAGGGAAGCTGTTGCTGAAAAATTAAAAAAAGAAAATAATTTAGATTATTCTGCTAAGGAAGTTTTGATAACAGCAGGTGCAAGTGAAGCGATTTATGACACTTATTCATTAATTTTAGAGGAAGATGACGAAATTCTACTTCCAAATCCATGTTGGCCAAACTATATTAATGCGGCTCACATTATGAAGGCAGTTCCTGTTAGTTATAGTCTAGAGGAAGAAAATGATTTTCAAATTGATTTTGATGAGCTAGAAAAACTTGTTACAGAAAAAACTAAAGCTCTTGTAATCATTAATCCATCAAATCCAATAGGTTCTATGCTTACAAAGGAAACATTAGAAAAGCTTGCTAAATTTGCAAAAGAAAAAGACATACTTGTAATTTCTGATGAAATTTATGAGCAAATTGTTTATGGAAACAAGGAACACATCTCCATGGCATCAATTGATGGGATGAAAGAGAGAACTATTACTATAAATGGTTTTTCAAAAACTTATTCCATGACTGGTTTTCGTCTTGCATATATTGCAGCACCAGAAGAATATATTAGGGTTTTAAATACAATTCACCAACATAACACATCTTGTGCAACTTCTTTTGTTCAACACGCAGGTATTACTGCACTTAAAGAGGCAGAAGAAGATGTCAAGAAAATGGTTGAAGAGTATAAGAGAAGACGTGATTATATAGTGGAAAAAGTTAATTCTATTGATGGACTTAGTTTAAATAGTCCTGATGGAGCTTTTTATGCTTTTATAAACGTCAAAGGTGTTGGAGTTAGTGCAGAAGAATTTTGTGAATATCTTCTCGATGAAGAATGTGTTGCAGTAGTTCCTGGAAATATTTTCGGAAGTGCAGGGGAAAGATTTGTAAGACTTTCATACGCAAGCAGTTATGAAGATATTGTTGAAGGGCTAAATAGAATGGAAAAAGCTTGCAAGCATTTTATGAATAAATAGTATTTTTAGAATTTGAATGAAGGAATTTTTAATAATACTTTTAAATGTTTTAATTTTTGCTGCGGCGTCAATTTTACTTTCACGAAGTCAAAAAAGTGGCGATTTGATTTTAAGAATAATTTATTCAGTATCCCTAGTAAAGGCAGGGTTTAATATAGCAAAAGCATTAAAAAATGAGTAGGTTCAATTGAGCCTACTCTATTTTATTTGTATAAGTTTTTAAAAATATGCCTACAACTTTGTGAAATCTTGAAAGATCTGTTATATAGGCGTAGTCGCTGCCATAAATTTTTTTGATGTTTAAGTTTTCAGATTCTTCGCCAGTGAAAACTCCAAAGCTGTTGATTCCCCTTAATCTTGTTAAGAGAACTTCTTTTGATGTGTCCATTACTGCTTTTTCATCCTTGTAATTTTTTCCAGGAATTTTTGATGCACCCACTAATCCAATGTCAAGTTCATCAAAGGGAAGTCCGTCTGTTAAAATTATTAAAAATCTTCTTGCATCATGATTTTTTGAAATTAAATGACGCATAAATTTTATGGCAAGACCATCTCTATTGGAACCACTTGGAGAATATTTGAATATGTCCTTGTTCTTTGAAGAAGAATCATTGTAGTCTCTGTATTTTTTTATAACGAGATAATTGTAAAAATTGTTGTAGGAAAAAATTCTAGTTTTTATGTTAAGGCTTGTCAGAGCTTCTGCTATGATGTAGCTTTCTGTTGCTACAATTTCTTTTCGCTCGTTTTGAGAGGCAGAGGAGTCAAGGAGGATGTCTACGAAAATTTCACTGGAGTCCTTGCGATTAATCTTTCTAAAAATTCTGTCTTCATTTAATTCCTTTGATTTCCAAATTTCTGATGGAATAATTTTTCCTGCATTTGATTTTACAATTTCATCTTCAGATTCTTTTAAGAGGGAATTTTTTATCACACCTGCAAGTTCACGAATGGCACGCTGGTTTTGAATTTTGTTGTCCTCATAAAATTTTAAATTCTCGATGTAATTATTTTTTTCCTCTTGAGCATAATAGGAATTTTTATTTACAAATTCGCCGCTAGGAAAATAAAATTTTATGTTCTTGTGAATGCCTGTGGAAATTTCTCCAGCAATTTTATCAGACACATATCTCTGAATTTTTTCTATTCCATAGTGTTTTTCTAGTGCTTCATAAATATTTTGGTCGCCAAAATTGTTTTTTAATGAATCTTCCCTTACATTGATGTCCCTGTAATCGTCATTGAAAAAAGTAAATTCTGCAGATTCAATGTTGTATCTTTCGAGAAAAGCCTTGTCTACAAATTTTTTTCTCTTGTAGGGACTCTTGTTTTTGGAAGATGAATTTGACTTTTTTTCTTTTTTAAAGTCCTCATAAGTCTCATCAAGGTCCTTTGGAAGATCTTTATTAATGTGAAAATATTTTTTGAAGAGATATTTTAAGAAATCGAGATATAAAAAGGTGTCTCTATCTTTAAAATTACAAATTTCATCTAACATTTCTTCCAAAAATTTTTGAATTTTTGGATATTTTCCTCTTTCTTTTCTGATGTAGCCAATTTTAAGTTCTGCTGTTAAGATAATTTTTCGGCTATTTAGATTTTTTAAAATTTCTTCATCGTGAGATTTTTTAAAATCAAGGGTGCCTGGTCTTTCTAAAATCATTTCATGAGAAAAAATATTTTCCATGATGAGTTTTGAAATTTCCCACAAGTCTTTTTTGTTGTTTAAATTATTTACATATCTCTTGAAAAAATCATCTATTGCATAAAAGTCAAAATATCTCCAGGCAAAGCCAAGGATAGAAGCCTCGTAGGCGTCCACTGGTTTTAAAGAAAATTTAAAAATATCGAAATCGTAAAAATCTGAAAGAGTCCAAAAAATATTTTTTAATCTATTTTCATCCCTCAAATAAATCAGTCCTCTTAATGTCCTTTACAAAGAGAGTGTCAATTACATCTGTGACAATTTCTCTCTCATAGGAGTCAAAGGTTTTGTCTACAATGCCAAGTTCAAGGGAATCTCTTATGCCTAAACCTCTATTCATAAGCTCAATAGAAGAAAGAAGTCCACGAAGGTCAATTGCCTTGGAAGAAATTTCTGAATTTAGAGATTTTTCTTGTAAGTCTAAAAATAATTTTGTGAAAATTTTTATTGAATTAGCATTTAACTTTGTGTTTTCTTTAAATAATTTTGCTAAATCACTTTCAGAGATTGTTGGCATATCAATTACCAAAAATCTTGATACAAGAGCCTCGTTAAGGTCACGAGTCCCAATGTAGCCATAATTCATTGTGGCAATAAATCTCGTTGCATCGTTTAGATTTAGTCTGTCATAGCCAGAAATGTCTAGGACTCTCCTGTAGTCAAGAGTTGAGTGGACCACAGATAGGGCTTCGTTCTTTGCCATATTTATTTCGTCAAAAACAGCAAAGCCACCTTGCTCTGCTGCTTCATAGACAGGTCCTTTCTTTAAAATTACTTCGTTGTTTTTAAAAGTGTCAGAGCCAATTAAGCTAGAAGGGTCTGATGCAATGTTAAGAGAAACTGTCCAAAGAGGTCTCTCAAAAAGGTAGGCGAGATTTTCTGCCAAGACATTTTTGCCTGTCGCCTTTGGTCCAGATAAAAGGATATTGTCGCCAGATAGAATTGCAGCAATTGCCTTCTCCCAAGTTTTTTTACCATAATATTTATATTTTATTTTTGGAATTCTATATTTATATTCTCCATTTAACTTGTGTTTTTCAATAAATTCGTCTACTCCATCAAGTAGATCTTCTGAAACGCCTTGTGAAAGTAAAAACTCTCTCATTTCATCACCTCAAATGTATTATAACAAAAAGAATAATTCTGTGTGGACAATAAATTTTGTAAAAGGAAGATGTTATTGTTATAATGTAATAAAGAAGGAAGGAGAATACTTATGGCTTTTACATCTAAATCACTTATTGCTTTAATTTTAGGTTTGGGAATTTATGTGGGAATTTTTGTACTTATAACTTTGGCAATCCTTGCCCTTATAAAATACTTAAAAAAATAGTTTTAGCTTAAGGAGGTAAATTCATGAATAAAGGATTTGCAGGTTTTATGTATTTGGTTCTTACATTCTCAGTGCTATTTAGATTAGCAATTTTTATTCTTATAATAGTTTTAATCCTCGCCCTTATAAAATACTTAAAAAAATAAAAGCCAAGCAGGCTTTAAAAATAAAAAGGATATGGTATAATATAGATAAAGAGGACACCGTTTAAGACGGTCGCCCTGCAGTATGATTTATGAAACCACCTGTAGTGACGATACAGGTGGTTTTTTCTAACTACTTATTTTTACAAAGTGTTAGGATGGCGATTATAAGTGTTAAAAATTTAAGCATTATACTTAAAATTTCATAATCACTCATAAAAGCACCTCCCAATAATTAAATTGGGCGACCAGCTGTATGTCCTCATACCTATTATAATCTTTTGAAATAAATCAATCAATTGACTTTACTTTATTAGCCAAAAAGCTTGAACTTATTTTTCCTTATGGTATAATAAAAAAAACTAAAAAAGGCGATAATTGAGAATAGTAATTTTAAAAAGTTTTTTAGAGAGCAGGTGGTTGGTGCAAATCTGTAAACTCATAAAATGAATCCACCTCATAGTCTATGAATTTTTAAGTGAACCATTAGGTTAATTAGGGTGGCAACGCGGGTCTCTCGTCCCTTTAGGGATTGAGGGGCTTTTTTTAATTTAAGGGAGGATTTATGTTAGACATTAAATTTGTAAGAGAAAACCCAGAAGCAGTAAAGGAAAATATTAAAAAGAAATTCCAAGATGACAAACTTCCATTAGTTGATGAAGTTATAAAGATCGACGAAGAACTTAGAGAAAAAAAGACTAAGGGAGACAATCTTCGCGCAGAAAAAAATCAAACTTCAAAACAAATTGGTGGATTTATGCAAAAGGGCGAAAAAGGCAAAGCCGAAGAAGCAAAAAAAAGAGTTGCTGAAATAAATGAAGAAATAACAGAGTTAGAAGCAGCTGAAAGAAATCTTGCTGAAGAACTTAAAAAGAGAATGCAAGTTATTCCACAAATGATTGACGAATCAGTGCCAATAGGAAAGGATGACAGCGAAAATGTTGAAATCGAAAGATTTGGCGAACCAGTTATACCAGATTTTGAAGTTCCATATCATGTTGAAATAATGGAATCTTTTAATGGAATAGATTTAGATTCTGCAAGAAATACATCTGGTGCAGGTTTCTATTATTTAAAGGGCGATATAGCAAGACTTCACTCTGCAATTTTATCTTATGCAAGAGACTTTATGATTGATCGCGGTTTTGAATATCATATTCCACCATTTATGATTAGATCAGATGTTGTTACTGGTGTAATGAGTTTTGCTGAAATGGAAAATATGATGTATAAAATTGAAGGCGAAGACCTTTATCTAATTGGAACATCTGAGCACTCAATGATTGGAAAATACATCAACACAATAACTCCAGAAGAAGAAATGCCTCTTGCCCTTACTTCTTATTCTCCATGTTTTAGAAAAGAAGTTGGAGCTCACGGCATCGAAGAAAGAGGAGTTTACAGAATTCACCAATTTGAAAAGCAAGAAATGGTTGTAATTTGTAAGCCAGAAGATTCAAAGGATTGGTTTGTAAAATTGTGGCAAAACACAGTTGACTTCTTCCGTTCATTAGAAATTCCTGTAAGAACTCTTGAATGTTGTTCTGGCGACTTGGCAGACTTAAAAGTAAAATCTCTTGATGTTGAAGCCTTTTCTCCAAGACAAAATAAATATTTTGAAGTTGGCTCTTGTTCAAACCTTGGCGACGCACAGGCTAGAAGACTTAACATAAAACTTCGTGGCAAAGATGGCACATATCTTGCACATACACTAAACAACACAGTAGTTGCACCACCAAGAATGTTAATTGCCTTCTTAGAAAATCTTCTACAAGAAGATGGCAGTGTAAAAATTCCTAAGCCACTTCAAATGTATATGGGTGGCATGGAAAAAATTGTGCCAAAAAATAAATAAATTTTCCTAAAAAACACTTGAAATAAATTTATTTGGGTAATATATACTTAGATTGTTTTAGGCAAAATAATTTGATATAATTTATTCACTTTGGGGAGTAACTTTTAAATTTTCAGTCGTCATTACGGAATAGCCCGGCTGGAAAGCTTATTATTAAGTATGTGAGACCGATGTAACAGTCGGTCTCTTTTTATTTTGCATTTATTATTTATAAGGAGGAATTATGGAAAAGAATTGGTATAATCAGTCATCTGATGAAGTCCTAAAAAATCTTTCCACCACAAAGGAGAGGGGACTGACAGAAGATGAAGCCAAGAAAAGGCTAGAAGAGTATGGGGAAAATGCTCTTGAAGCAGAAAAGAAAAAGTCCTTTGGCGAAAAACTAAAGGAGCAATTTTTTGACCCAATGATAATTATTTTAATTGCAGCTGCTCTTGTTTCTATTTTTGTAGGAGAAGGGCTTGATGCAGGAATTATCATTGCTATTGTAATTGTCAATGCCTTTCTTTCAATTTATCAAGAAGGCAAGGCAGAAGAAGCCATTGCAGCCTTGCAGAAGATGTCTTCTCCAAAGGCAAAGGTCATAAGAGATGGCGACCACGAAGAAGTCGAATCAAATAAATTAGTGCCAGGAGATATTATAGTTCTTGAAACTGGAGATATTGTCCCAGCAGATTTGAGACTAATTGAATCATCAAATTTAAAAATTGATGAATCTTCACTTACTGGCGAGTCTGTGGCAGTTGAAAAACATTTTGATCAAGTTTATGATGGCAAAATGGAAATTGGCGACAGAGAAAACTTAGCCTATTCTTCAACTATAGTTACTTACGGAAGAGGAATGGGAGTAGTAATAGAAACTGGTCACAAGACAGAAATTGGTAAAATCGCAACTTCTATTGCAACAGTCGGCGATGAGCAAACTCCACTTCAAAGAAAACTTGCCAAGCTTTCAAAAACTCTTGGGATTTTAGTAATAGTTATCTGCGCAGTGGTAATGGGAGTTGGCTTACTTTACAAGCACAACCCACTAGATATGTTTATGACTGCAATTTCACTTGCAGTTGCAGCTGTGCCTGAAGGACTTCCTGCTATAGTTACAATTGTATTATCAATTGGAATGGGCAAGATGGCAGAAAAAAATGCCATAGTTAAAAAACTTTTGGCAGTTGAAACTCTTGGAACAACAACAGTAATTTGCTCTGACAAAACTGGGACCCTTACACAAAATGAGATGACAGTTGTAAAAGTCTTTACAGACGGACAAGTTTATCATGTAACTGGAACTGGTTATTCTCCAGAAGGGGATGTCACTAAAAAAGATGAAGTAGTCACAATTGATGAAGATGAAAATTTAAAGATTTTATCATCAATTGCAGCCTTAACTAATGATGCAAAATTAAAGCTAAAGGATGGAGAAGCTTCTATCACTGGAGACCCAACTGAAGGAGCCCTTCTTACTTTTGCAGAAAAAGCTGGAAATGGACTGGATAATCTTTATAAAAATTTTGACAGATTGGAAGAAATTCCCTTTGACTCTGACAGGAAGATGATGACAACTTTCCATGACAAAATTTTTGAGGGCATTGCATCCTTTACCAAGGGAGCACCTGATGTTGTCCTTGACAGATGCGAAAAAGTTTTAATTGATGGAAAAGAAGTTGAACTTGACGAAAATTTAAGAAAAGAAATTTTAGAAAAGAACAGTGAATTTGCAAGATCAGCCCTAAGATGTTTAGGCTATGCTTATAGAAAACACAGCGATATGCCAAGTGAAATCACATCAGATGCTATAGAAAAGGACATGGTCTTTGTTGGACTTACTGGAATGATTGACCCATCAAGACCAGAAGCCAAGGCTGCCATAAAAGAATGTAAGTCAGCTGGCATTAGACCTATTATGATTACTGGCGACTATCTTGAAACAGGACTTGCTATAGCCAAGGACCTTGGCATTGCTGAGCATGACGATGAAGCAATAATGGGTAGAGAACTTAACGAAATGTCTGAGGCAGAGCTTAGAGAAATCGTAAAGGAAAAATCTGTCTACACTAGAGTTTCACCAGAAAACAAGGTACAAATAGTTACTGCCCTAAAACAAAATGGCCACATCACAGCCATGACTGGTGACGGTGTAAATGATGCACCGGCAATTAAAAAGGCAGACATTGGTATTGCTATGGGAATTACAGGCACAGATGTTGCAAAAAATACTGCAGAAGTAATTTTGACAGATGACAACTTTGCCACAATTGTAAATGCAGTTGAAGAAGGAAGAATAATTTATTCCAACATCAAAAAATTCGTGGCATATCTTCTTTCTTGTAACTTGGGAGAAGTTTTAATAGTTTTAATTTCAATTTTAATGAACTTGCCAGTGCCACTAATTCCAATTCAATTACTTTGGCTTAATCTTGTAACAGATTCCTTCCCAGCTCTTGCACTTGGAGTTGAAAGAGGAGAAGCTGATATAATGGATGAACCACCACGTGATCCAGACGAGCCAATCCTTGATACAGAAATAAAAATTACAGTTGCAATTCAATCTATTGCCATAACTGTGGCAACACTTCTTGCATATTTAGTTGGACTAAAATGGTTTGGACAAGCTGAAGGACTACACCATGCAAGAACAATGGCATTTTCAACCCTAATTATTTGTGAACTTTTAAGATCATACACATCAAGATCAATTGACAAGACTGTATTTGAAATTGGTGTCTTCACAAACAAAAAATTAGTGCTTGCAACAGTCTTTTCATTTTTGCTAATGCTAGTTGTAATTTATGTACCAGTCTTAAACGATGCCTTTGGACTAATGGACTTAGGACCAAGAGAAATCGCAGTTGTACTTGGATCATCACTTATTCCACTAGTAGCTGGAGAAATTCAAAAGAAAGTTAGATTTAAGAAAAAATAAATAATTTAATTGTAAAGCCGACAGGGAAAATTCTCTGCCGGCATTTTTTTATTTGTAAAATTTTTATAAAAGCATTGACAAACTTATTAAATGAGATTATAGTGTAAATATAAAGTATACACACTATAAAATTAAGTTAAGGAGTTGGATTAACACTATGAAAAGAGATTTAAAAATTTTTATTAGTATATCATTTATTATTCCATACATAATGGGATTTGCTATCTATTACTGCAAATTACACGACATAAGCACAAATATTTATCCAATGTTTCAAATGTTTATGCCTTTTCTAGCTGTAATAGCCTTGTTATATAAAGAAGACAAAAGTATTTTAAAGGTTTTTCCCTTTAAAATTTATATATTTACAAGTATTTTTATGTTTGTGTTTGCTATAGTAAATATTTTTTATCCAAACTCAGATATTTTTTCAAACATAATAATTTTAATATCTGCTATTGCAATGATTATAGCCATCTTTACTATGGATAAAGATCTTAAAAAGAAATTAGCCCTAAACAATCCAAATAAAAAGATGACGCTTTTAATGTGTTTAATTTTTATTTTTATATATTTTTTAAGATTATTTATTGCCTGCATTATAGAAGGAGAAACAAGGGAATTTGTAGAAGTCTTTAATCTTAATAGTTTAAAAGTTGTTATGTCTATTATTATTTTATCTTTTTTAAGTATTATGCCATTCATTGGAGAAGAATATGGTTGGAGGGCATACCTAGCACCAAGACTAAAAGAAATTTATGGCCTTAAAAAGTCTATTCTGCTCACAGGTTTTATTTGGGGAATTTGGCATTTACCACTTAATTTATTTTATTATTCAGATGGGCTCTTGACATCACAAATTTATTCCATACTTGGACAACTTGTATTTTGTATATTTTTAGGGATATTTTTAACTTATGCTTACAACAAGACAAAGTCAATCTGGGCGCCTGTTATGATTCATTATTTAAACAACAATCTTGCCCTACTATTTGTAACAGATTTTTCTAAAGATATACTTTCTGGACAGCATTATGATTTAAAAGGAACTTTATTTTTGATAGTAAGTTCAATAATATTTTTTGGAATATTTATTTTTTCAAAGTATATAAAAAATGAAAATCTTTGGGAAAAATCTGTATACGAGAAAATAAGAGAGCTTTAATTATTTGGCAATTTTATATACTTTAAATTTATTTATTAAAACAATAGTACAGATACAAAGTATATAGGCTTAAAGGCGGTGTGATATGAAAATTATTATTTCAAATGATTCTGGCATTCCAATTTACGAGCAGATAAAAAATCAAATAAAGGCTCAAATTGTTGCGGGAGATTTAAAAGCTGACGAAGCTCTTCCTGGCATGAGGACTCTTGCCAGCGACCTAAAGGTTTCTGTTATAACTACAAAGCGTGCCTACAATGACTTGGAGCAAGAAGGATACATTTATTCCATGACGGGCAAGGGTTCCTTTGTGAAAAAATTAAATGAAGAAGTTGTAAGAGAAAATGCTCTTGCTGAAATTGAAAAACATTTTGCTGACGCAATGAGAGTTGCACGAGTGGCAGGCATCAGCATAGAAGACTTGCAAGAAATTTTAAAGACATTAGATGAGGTGGGCGAAGTATGAAATCAATAGAAATAAAAAATTTGAGAAAAGAATTTAAGGACTTTGAACTTAATATAGAGAGTTTAGAAATTCCAGAGGGAGCAGTTATAGGACTAATTGGCGAAAATGGCGCAGGAAAAACAACTCTCTTAAAATGTATTTTAGACCTCTATAGGTATGATGGCGATATAAAAGTTTTTGGAGAAAAAATTCACAAGGAATCTTTTGAGAAAATTGGGGCAGTGATACCTGACTCCTTCTTCAACGATACTTTTAAGATAAAGGATGTTGTGGACATTTTAAAAGTAGCCTACAAAAACTTTGATGAAGGAATGTTTTATGACTGTGCAGATAGGTTTAAGATGCCAAGGGACAAAAAATTAAGTGAACTCTCTACTGGAAATTTGATGAAGTTAAAAATTATTTCTGCAATTTGTCACAATCCAGATCTTTTGATTTTAGACGAGCCAACTTCTGGTCTTGACCCAGTCATTCGTGATGAGATCATAGGATTTCTCTTTGATTACATGAGAGATGGGGAAAGGACAATTTTATTTTCTTCCCACATCTTGTCCGACATAGAAAAAATTGCCGACTATATAATTTATATCCACGAGGGAAGAGTAATCTTATACGATGAAAAGGACTCCCTAATAGAAAAATATGGAATCCTAAAAACTTCTGATGAAAATTTAAAAAATTATGGAGACTTTATCTTAAAGACAAGAAAAAATAAATACTCAACAGAAGCACTTATAAAAAATGTCCAAGTTTTTAAAGAATTTTATCCAAATGAAGTTGTTGATAAGGCCAGTGTGGAGGACATAATGATATTTTTATCAAGAGGTGAACAATGAAAGCAGTTTTATATAATGACTTTAAACTTGTAAAGAAACTTGCCCTACCAATTGTTATATTTATTACTTCCATACTTTTTATTGGTTTTTTGATAACAGGACAAGCCTTCAACAGATTTTTTAGCCAATGGACTCTTACAATGATATTTATCATTAGGGCACAAGGTGTCTTTGGAGATAACTTTAAAGATTTTCAAAAGTTCATGACTATGCCAGTATCTATTGAGGACTATTCTCTTGCCAAGATAATAAAAAACCTAATTATCTTTGTAATTACTTCCCTTGTTTTGCTAATAGGATTAATTATTAGTAATGAGGAAGATAAAAGTACCATCATTGACATTTATATGAGCCTATTTATAGGCCTAGACTTTATGGCACTTAGCCTTAGTCACATTGTTTTTGCAAGGTATCGAAAGGGACTTGTAGTCTTTCTTTATACTTTAATGGGAATAATTTTTGGAGCAGGCTTAGCTTTTATTTATTCAAGTTTCTATGAAAGTTTTATGATTTACAGGCCAATATTTATTGTTGGATCAATTATAATTTGCCTTTTGTCCTTTAAATTAGACTATAAATACTCCACAAAATACTTGAGGGAGAGGGGGATAGTATGAAAATACTTTTACTAAATGATTTTAAAATTAGAAAAAAATTCATGTTTGTTTATCTGATCTTTATTACAATGATATTTGCAATTAAGAGTCTAGGATTTTTATCAGTAGAATTTAGTTTCTTTGCAGAAAAGCCCTTTGCCCTACTTTTTCTAGGAGCTATCCTATTACACTATGTCTTATATCTAATATCTAGTGAAGGAATGATATTGGACAAGAGCAAGCCCTATCTTTTATGCCTTGGTGCATCAAGGCGAGACATAATTAATATAAAATTTTTGAAAATTCTTACAATCTTTTTAATAGATGCTATTTTAATGGCATATATAATGCATAATATTGAAGTGAATGGAATAGAGTTTAGGATTGGGTTTTTCCTCATTCTTTTTGTAATGGCCTACTATCTTTTAAGTATTCCAATTTACCTTTACTTTGGACAAACAAATGGCATTGGAACAATCTTTACATCATCTCCCGCTCTCATTCCAATATTCGATAAGTTTGGAGCAAACCCAGCAGGATTTTTTGTAGGAATGATAAAGGGAACAAGTTCCTTTAAATTAAGTTTAATCTTATTTATCTTTGTCACAATAATTTATACTATTTCAAGAATTATAGCAGAGAGAAAAGATTTTTAAATTTTCCAAGTTTTAAGGACTTTTGATTTCAAGAGTCCTTTTTAATTGAAATTTTAAGATAAAATCTTTACCAACTTTGTGCCATTTAATCTTATTTGTGATAGAATAAAAACTGAATTTATTAAGGAGGAAAAAGAAAAAATGGAAACAAATTCAAGTTTTTTAGAAAAGACTTTTTCTCTTAGCGAGAGAAAGACAAATGCCAAGACTGAATTTTTGGCAGGACTTACAACTTTTATGACAATGTCTTATATTCTTGTTGTAAATCCAAATATGTTATCTGAAACTGGAATGGACAAGGGTGGAGTTTTCACTGCGACTATTTTATCGTCAATCATTGCAATGATCTTTATGGGATTATTTGCAAACTTGCCCTTCGCACTTTCAGCAGGAATGGGGCTTAATGCTTTCTTCACTTACACAGTTGTATTAAGTATGGGTCACGATTGGTCTTATGCCCTTACGGCAGTATTTTTAGAAGGACTAATTTTCATTGTAATGAGTTTATTTAATGTTCGTGAGGCAATATTTACATCAATACCAATGTCACTTAAAAACGCAGTTTCAGTTGGTATTGGACTTTTTATAACTCTAGTTGGACTAACATCATCAGGAATTATTGTAAATAACGATGCAACTTTAATTGCTCTTGGAGAAATTGCATCAAGGCCATCCGTAGTATTTATAGTTTCACTAATGGTAATGGCACTTCTTACTGCAAAAGATGTAAAGGGAGCGCTTTTATATGGAATTGTAATAGGAACAATTCTTGCACTTATTTTGGGAGTTAGTAACTTACCTGGAGGAATGATTTTTTCACTTCCACCATCTTTAAAGCCCGTTGCCTTTAAACTTCATTGGGGAGATTTATTTACCTTTGACATGTTCTCTGTAATGTTTACATTCTTATTTGTAGACTTATTTGATACAGTGGGAACTCTTACTGGAGTTGCAACAAAGGCAGATTTAATTGACGAAGATGGAAACCTACCAGGAGTTGGTCGAGCCCTTTTATCTGATGCAATTGGTACAGTTGTTGGAGCACTTCTTGGTACATCTACAGTTACAACTTTTGTTGAATCAGCATCAGGTGTAGCAGACGGAGGTAGAACAGGACTTACATCACTTTCTTGTGCCTTCTTTTTCTTTATATCACTATTTTTATTCCCAATTTTTTCTATTGTGCCAGCACAAGCAACATCAGCTGCCCTTGTAATGGTAGGGCTATTTATGATCAGTCCAATTAACCAAATAAAATTAGACGATTACACAGAATCAGTGCCAGCCTTTTTGACAATGGTAACAATGCCCTTTGCATATTCAATTGCAGAAGGTATTTCAGTTGGAATGATTTCTTATGTAATATTAAAAGTAGCAACAGGACGAGGAAAAGAAGTTAGCCCTGTAATGTATATCTTGGCTATTATCTTTACACTAAGATATTTAAGACCAATACTACCCTTTTAATTAATAAATATTTTTAGGACTTTAGTAATTTATATTTGCTAAAGTCTTTTTTACTTTTGAAAAGTTATTTTATATTTGTTTAAGGAAAAAGCTGTTGAATAAATATTTGAAATTTTATATAATGTACATGAAAATGTACGAGGTGATTATATGGAAAATGTAAATGCAACAAATTTTAGAAAAAATATTTTTGAATACTTAAACTCAGCAGTTTCTTTTGGCGATGTTATAAATGTTAGCACAAAGAGTGGCAATGCAATATTAATTAGTGAAGATGAATATAAGGCCTTAACTGAAACAGTTTATCTATTATCAATTCCTGGCATGAAGGAAAAATTAATTGATGGAAAAAATACAAGCCTTGATGACTGCGAGGAGCTTAAGTGGTGACTTACAAAATCTTAATAACCAAAGCTGCACTTAAAGACAAAGAAAAAATTAAAGGAAATAAGGCTTTAGAAAGTAAAGTAAAAAATTTAATTGAACTAATTTCTAAAAATCCTTATGAAAGTCCGCCATCTTTTGAAAAATTAAAGGGGGACCTTGATGGACTTATATCAAGAAGAATTAATATTCAGCACAGACTTGTATATCAAGTTTATGAAGGGGAGAAGGTCATAAAAATTATTAGCATGTGGACACATTATGAAAATTTTTAAAACTTTATTTTAAAAGTTTAGCTACCGACAATTAATTACTCATTTATTGAATTGTTTAAGCCCCTTTAGTATAATAAAAGTATTAAGGGGGCGTTTTTATGAAAAAAATTTTTTTATACATAGCGTTGGCTTTTACGCTTTTTGTAAATGTTTTTGCAGCTGAAGATATTCAAGTTGTCTTGGAGCAACCAGCTCTTTCTGAGGTAAAGAGTGGCGACTCTTTGAAGTACAATTTAATTGTCAGTTTGCCAAAAAATTACAAGGAAAAGTATTCTTCTTTTTCCGTAACTCTTTTATTGGATAAGGCAATTGAAGTTAAAGAAACAAAACTTTTGGATGAACAAGAGTCTCAAGGGAAACTTGATGTTAGGGAGACATCAATTAAGGGCAAGGATCAAAATATTGTTACGATAAATGCAAATGATCTTTCTGTTATAAAGGGCGATAAATTAAATCTTGAAATCGACACCAAAGTGAAAAATGATGTTGGTTCAAGTTCTAATTTAAAAAATTCTTTTGTGTTAAGTTATGTTGATAAGGGTGGAGAAACTAAGAGCGACCAAAAAAATCTCGAATCATCAACTAAAACACAAAATGGAATTCTTTCTATAAAAGATGTTTATGATGGCTCAAATGAAATTATAGGCAATACTGAAAAAAATGCAATGGTTAGAGTTGCTATCGACAAGAAAGTTGTTGCTAATACTATTTCTGATGGCGAAGGTAATTTTAAATTAGAAAATTTAGATTTAAGAGAAGGCTCTTTAATTAGGATAGTTGCTGAAAGTAAGGATAAAGAGGCTAGTTTAGATTATATTGTAAAGGCAAAGATTGAATCTAAAAAATCTAGTGAACTTGTAAATGAAAATAATGATGAAAAAGAACTTTACAGCACAATTAAAACTCTTGAAAAATTGACAGATTATGTTGATTTTGCAAAAAATCTTTCTACGGCAAAGGCAAGCCTACAAAATGAAAGAAGAATTCGTGCTGCTGTTGCAGCAGCTGAATATATTGTTGTAAAAAGTGAAGTATCAAGTGATGAAATAGAAAAATCTTTGGGAGAGCTTGAAAAGTCAATTGAAGTAATTAGACTTCCATATATGTCAGGTATTTCCAAGGATAAATTCGCTCCCAACGAAAAAATCACAAGGGCTGAAGCGGCTTCAGTATTAAAAAGAATAATAGATGACAAGGCATCTGCAAATGATGTATCTTCTTTTAGAGATATAAAAGAAAGTGATTGGTTTTATGATAATATTGTCTTTATTGAAAAGGAAGGTTTAATTTCTGGGTATAAAGATGGAACTTTTAGACCAAAGGAAGCAATGACAAGGGCACAATTTGCTAGCATGATGGCAAATTATTTGAAGTTGCAAGAGGGAAATAATCCTATTACTTTTAAAGATGTGAAGGAAGATTTTTGGGCAAGAGATGCCATAAATATACTTTCAAGTCAAGGAATCATGGTTGGTAAATCGAAAAATGAATTTAAACCAAATGATAAGATTACAAGGGCAGAGGCTGCCACAATTTTTAATAAAGTTTTAGATAGAAAGATAAATAAATCTTTCTTAGATAAATATTCAAAGAACCCATTTAAAGATCTAAATAGAGATCACTGGGCTTATTATCAAGTTTTAGAAATTACAGCAAAGTAAAAGAGGAAGGATGAAAAAATGTCAGATATTAAAGTAAGATTTGCACCATCGCCAACAGGTTATTTACACATTGGTGGTTTGAGAACTGCACTATACAATTATTTATTCGCAAAGAAAAATGGCGGCAAATTTGTTTTGAGAATTGAAGATACAGATAGGACAAGATTTGTGGAAGGTGCCATAGAAAACCTAATTGAATCCCTTGAATGGGCAGGCATCACTCATGATGAAGGCGTCTTTGTAAAAGATGGGAAGATTACAGATGTAGGCGACTGTGGTCCTTATATCCAATCAAATAGACTAGAAATTTATCAAAAATATGTTGATGAACTAATTGAAAAGGGCTACGCATATTATTGTTTTTGCTCAAAGGAAAGACTAGACAATCTTCGTGAAGAGCAAAGAATTAAGGGAAAAGTGCCTAAGTATGACGGACTTTGCCGTGGCATTCCTCTTGAAGAGGCAAAGAAGAGAGTTGCAGCTGGGGAAGATTATGTTGTTAGACTAAAACTTCCTAAGAACAAGGACATCACATTTCACGATGCAGTTCGTGGTAAAGTTACAATAAATACAGATGAAATTGATGATCAAGTTTTGATGAAATCTGATGGATTTCCAACTTATCACTTGGCTGTAATTGTTGATGACCACTTAATGGGTATCACTCACATTGTAAGAGGAGAAGAGTGGCTACCATCAACTCCAAAGCATGTCTTTATGTATGAATGTTTTGGTTGGGAAGCACCAGAGTTTGTTCATCTTCCAACAGTTTTAAACAAGGACAGAAAAAAACTTTCAAAGAGACAAGGCGATGTTTCAGTTGAAGACTTTAGAAATAGAGGATATTTGCCTGAAGGAATTGTAAATTATCTTGCTCTTGTTGGTTGGTCACCAGAAGATGGCGAAGAAATTATGACAATGGATGAATTAATAGAAAAGTTCTCCTTTGAAAGAGTAGGTAAGTCTGGAGGAATTTTTGACACAGATAAATTAAATTGGGTAAACTCTCACTATATGAAGTCCTATGATTTAGATAAGCTTGCTGAGCTTTCTATTCCATTTGTGACAAAATCTGGGCTATTAAATGAAGAA
The DNA here is from genome assembly GCF_000321025.1 of Peptoniphilus senegalensis JC140. Classification (GTDB taxonomy): domain Bacteria; phylum Bacillota; class Clostridia; order Tissierellales; family Peptoniphilaceae; genus Peptoniphilus_A; species Peptoniphilus_A senegalensis. The sequence continues at coordinate 828,358 of NZ_HE610717.1, read as the reverse complement.
GAAATCAGAGGAAACTTTGAATGGTATAAGATTTTAATTGACACAGTAAGAGAAGCCTGTGACAAGTTAGAAGACATACCAAAACACATTGACTTCTTATTTGGCGATATTGAAATCACAGAGGACTCTGCTAGAGAAGAATTAGCACAAGATCATGTAAAGGGACTACTTGAATCCTTTATAAAGATTGTAAAATCTCACGATGAAATAGATATGGAAACAGCCAAGGGACTAATGAAAGAAGTACAAAAGGATTCTGGAGTAAAGGGAAAACAACTTTACATGCCAGTGAGAGCTGCAATCTCAGGAAATGTTCATGGACCAGAAATGCAAAATATTATTTATCTTCTTGGTAAAGACAAATTAATTGAAAGAGCAGAAAAAATTAAAAATTCACTTTAATTTGAACTAGATAAAATTAAATTATGTATAAAAAATAAGAGGGGAGATAAGTAAATCTTCCCTCTTAAAATTTGTCTTAAAAACTAACACTATTCTTTAAAAGAACTATACAATTTAGAAACTTCAACAATAATAAGTATTCCAATAATTATGGAAATTATTTGTGTGATTAAAATTATAATATGGATTAAAGTAAAAATAGAAAATCTAAAATTGTAAAATATGCTTAATTCTTTTGTACTAAGACCAAGATAATTAATTAATAAATTCCAATTCGGAAAAATTGAAAAATTTTCGGATAATAATCCAAAACTATTTACAAATAATAAGTAATAGAAACACAAAAATCCGATTTTAATTATTTTCTTTTTTTAATCATTTGAAATCAGTCCTCTTATTTTTTATGAAGTTCTTGTATAAGCTTGAAATTATTTTAAAACGCCAAACTCATAGCCTCTGTCTTTAAAATATTTTATTACAGAAGTTAGTGAGTCAGCAGTTAACTGCTTATTTCTTGCATCGTGGGCAAGAACTACGGCAATCTTTGTGTTTTTATTTTCATTAAGACTTTTATCAAGATAAGATACAAAGCCACTTACAGTAGTTGGTCTCACAGATTTTTTTTCTGCATCGCCAACAAGGCTGTTCCAGTCAATCCAGTGAATTCCTTTGGATTCTAATAGGGAATTGCTTGCTGCTGTGTTTTGCCAAGACATTTGACCGCCAGGATATCTAAAGACGCTTGAATGAAAGTCAGGTCCTAGAATATTTTTTAGTCTTTCATTAGTCCTAACTACTTCTTCATAAAGCCTTTCAGGATTAACGACTCTTCCTGGATAGAGATAGTCATAGTCATGACTAAAAGAGTGGGTTGCAATTGAATTTCCATTTTTTAAAATTTTACGAAGTTGACCTGCAGTTTTATCGCCAATGGATTTGCCAACAACAAAGAATGTTGCACGAGCATTTTCTTTTTTTAGAATATCCAAAACTTGCGGAGTTATAGAATTATTAGGACCATCGTCAAAGGTTAAAAACACGATTTTTTTGTCGCCACCATAATTATTTTTAGTGATGTAGTGGCGAATTTCTTTTGTATCATAGGCGTATTTGTCAGCTTTCTTCAAGTGATTTGAACCTTTTACTATAAATTCATCTTCCATGCGAAGTAGTGGATCCAGTGCAACATTTGATATATATTCTGGATCGTAATAATATTTTCTTGGCCTGTCCTTATTTATTTCATTGGCATAGTACCACATAAGGGCAGGGGAAACTTCGTCTTTTGGTTTCTTTATTGCAGAGAAAATCTTTGAAAATATAAAAATGAATATTAGTGCAAAAATTGAAATAGAAATCAATTGTCTTATTCTCTTTCTCCTTCTTGCTTTTTGTCTTCTTAATTTTTTTCTTTTATCATAATTTGCATTATTATTTGTATAATTGTTTGTATCGTAATTTGTTTGGGTCATAAAAAACCTCCCACTGATAATATACATCAGTGAGAGGCAACTTGCAATTACAAAAGAATTACAATTACTTTATTGAGTTATATATAATGTATAAAACTTCTTCAAGACTTGGTTCTTCATCTGGGTTTATTTCCTTATCAATGTAGCCAAAGCCCCTTGCCACTAGATAATAATTTTCATAGTCGCCTAAAGACTTTTGATTTTTAAACAAATCATCTTTAAAAATATTTTTTGCTTTTGTGAATTTTTCCAGCTCATTATTTATAACTAAACTCTTAACTATATCTTTTTCTGTGATATTTTTGTCTTTTAATGCTTTATAGTCAATGTCAAATCTTGATTTATAATAAGAATCTTTTCCATAATCTTCTGCTATTAGAGAATAAAATTCTTTGTAAGTTACTTTGTCAGATAAATTTTTTCCAATTAATCCAATTCCCATTTCCTTTAGAGAATTTAAAGCTTCTTTATTTTTTGCTTGATCAAAGTCTTCGTAATTAATTTGTTCTTTGAAATTAACTATTTCGCCAAAGGAGTCTCTCAAAATTTTATCTTTTCCAATTATAGGTTCAATCCTTTTAATTGTTCCATATAAAAGCCTTGGGCCATTGTCAGTAATTTCATATTTTAAACCAAAATTTTTAGAGTTTAGATAAATTTGGTTTGCTTCTTCCATTGTGAAATCAATATTTTCTGCTTTATCAAAATCATGCTTAGATGAATTCTTATCATAAGTTGTTACGACATTGTTGCCATTTACAAAGATTTTAGCACCTTCATCAATTACAGGTATCTTATTTACATACCTAGGGAAGAAAATATTTGTACCTAGGTCTGATTTTTCAACTGTGATTTTTTCTAGGTTTAATTCACTCTTGTCGCCATATTTTTCAAGGAAACTTTTTGCAGTTTTTATTGCATCTTCTTCTTTAACCTTGTTTTTAGGATCTTTTTTATCAGACCAAATGTCAAAATTAACTAATTTTAAATTTTTGGCATTTAAAACAATGTTTCCATAGTTCTTTTCTTTTTCGAGAGTCATTCTGTAATAATAATTGTCATCGTCAGAGTAAAGAGCAATATTTGCAATCTCAAAATCCTTACCCACAATTTCTGTTGCCATTTTCTTTGCCTCAGATTTTGATTTAATATTTTTAAGCCCATCAATTTTTTTGATTTCAGTTTCTGTTAAAGCACTAGAATCCATTGCCGCTTCAGCTTTTGCATAAGGCATAAAGTTTAAATCTGTCTTTTCTTTAACTACATCGCCAGTCTTTGCGTCAATGTCAACAACTTTTGTGTGATAAACTTTTTCTACACTGTCATCTCTTTCGTTAATTTTATAGGAAAGGATCAGAGGCGATTTTTCTAAGAATATTTTTTTGGCTTCATCTAAATTTATTTTTTTATCATTTTTAAAATCAGAATCCTTTAAAAAAGAATAAGCATAGGAATTTACACCTGTAGAAGAAATATTGCTTATTAAACCATAACGGCTATCAATATTTACATCTATAAAGGCATCAGCTAGTGGAATTCCATTTACAATTCTTTGATAAGTTATGTTTATGTCGCCACTTCCCCTGAAAACTTCATAATTAGAAAGAGTGTATTTTTTGTCAAAATCTTTTATTAAATTTTTCAAGAGATCCTCAGCCATTTTTTGAGCTTCATCTTTAAGAATAACTTTTTTGTCTTGTTCGCCATCATTTGTCCACTTGTTATAGGAAATAAATTCGCCATCGCTGTTATAGATTATGTCTATTCCTCCAAGATTTTCATCGGACCATCTATACCTTTCGATATATTTGCCCTTGACAAGCTTATTCAAATATTTGCTTCCAGTGTCGCTATCTAGTGGCTCCTTTGAAATTGTAAAAGATTTATAATCTCCTGTTATGTTAAATATTTTTTTGATTTTTTCAACTTTTTCCTTTTCCTTTGCAGTAACTTCCACAGAAACTGCTTCATCATTCATGACATTCTTGTTTTTATTTAGTTCACTTGCAAAAGTGGATGAAAGAAGTAATAAAGCTGATGCGGCAACAATAAATTTTTTGTATTTCATAATATCCCCCCACAGTAAAAATATGTAAAAAAAGAAGAGGCATCTGCCTCTTCAAATTAGCTTAAATTAAGCTTCTGCTTCGCTATCTTTGTTAAGTGCAGCTACAAGCATATTAGGATCTATACCATGAACCATGGCAGCTTCTTCAAGAGTTTCCATTTGAGAAGATGGACACATGATACATCCCATTCCGAAGCTCATTAAAGTACCAATTGATTCAGGTTTTTTTGAAAGAATTTCTCCAATTAACATTTCTTTTTTAATTTCCAATGTAAACACCTCCTATTAGATTATACCCAAAATTATTTATATTTAAAAGATGAGTATTTAATAAAATGATCTTCTGTTTTTGCGCCTAAACTTATTTCAAATTCGCCAGTTGAATCAAAGCCCTTTGAAGTTAAAGTTTTTGCAACTTCAAATTTGCCTTCATAAGGAAAGACTTCAGATTTTTCGCCTTGTTCTATCATTATTAAAGGCTTGTAAGTGAATTTTCCATTGAACTTAGTAGAATTTGGTATTACTTCGACAATATTCTCTGACTTAATATAGATGGCATCTGAAGTAATTTGTCCTTCCTTTTCATCAGCAAGGATATTGTTTGTTACATTAGATAAGAAGTTATCAATATCAAGTTTAGGATTTTTAATAATATCTAAAGTTTTTTCATCGTAGCTAGTTTTGTAATCTACTATTTTAAGTTCGATTTGATTGTTTGCAAGAGATAAGCCTTCAATTGCTTTTGAATCTATTACTACGCTGTTATTTTTTTCATCAAATTTTACATCAAAACCAATAGTTTGCCCAAGTTCTCTCAACTTAAAGTAATTGTAGCCATCAATAGTATAGACATTAAAAGAATGTCTTGTCCCATTTACATAAACAATGTGATTAGATTTTTTTATTTCGGACTTGCTATCATTTAGTGGTTTTAAATCTTCTTCAGTTTTTTTGTAGTCAGATTTGCTATTTATCATAACGCTAGATCTGTCTTTGTCATAACTTACGCTAAATTCAGCATCTTTCCCATCAAGTAGTGCGGCAACATCTCTTAGTTTAAAATAATTGTTGTCTTCTATATTGTATCCCTTAACACCAGTGTCCTTTCCATCGAGTACAATATTTTGGCTAGAAACTTTTGCTCCTGCAAAAACATTCATGCTGGAAAAAAGCACAAGTGATGTTGCAAGACTTGCTATAAATTTTTTCATTTTTATTACCTCCCAAGTCTATTGTATTTTAAAATATGGTCCTCGACAAGAGAAATTATTTGCCCTATAATTAAATAGGTGATTAAATGGAAAATTTATTGATGGGAATTAATATTGTATCGCCCGTTTTCTTTGTATTACTCCTTGGGTATTTTGCAAGACAAAGGGGATACATAGACAACAATTTTGTTGACAAGGGTACATGGATAGTCTTTTATCTTGCCCTGCCCTTTAAATTATTTTACGATATAAAAAATGCGAGAATTGCATCTCTTCATCCTAAATATGTGGCATATATACTCTTGGGTGTAATTTTTATAATTGCTATTTCAATAATTATTGCAAAGACACTTAAAATTAAAGACAAGAGAAAGTTATCAGCCTTTGTGCATTGTGCCTATCGTTCAAACTTTGTATATGTTGGCTTTCCAATTTTAGATATTATATATAATGGTGCACCTTCAATGGAACACATGATAGTTATAATTTCCTTTGGACTTACTCTATACAATATCTCTGCAATTATTCTTCTCACATATTATAGTGAATCTCACGATAAAAGGATTTCAATTACTGAAATAATTGTGAAAATATTAAAAAATCCAATGATTGCAGGAGTGGTAATTGGCGCAATTTTTAATTTTTTACACATACCTGTCTATCAAGGAGTGGACAAGGCAATAGAGATGGTGGCAAAAATTTCTACGCCAATGTCTCTTATACTAATTGGAGCAAGCTTAAACTTTGAATCTTCAAAGAATGACTTTAAGCTCATGTTTATTTCAGCCTTTATAAAGACAGTTATTGCACCAGCCTTACTTATTCCTATAGGTGTAAAACTTGGATTTACAAATATGGAACTTGGCATAGCTTATGTATTTTGGGCAACGCCATGTGCAGCCAACTGTTTTATTTTTACTAAGCAAATGAATTCTGACTATGAATTTGCATCTAAAGTAATAACACTTAGTTTTGTAATGAGTATAATAACTTATCCAGTTGGTATTTCTCTTATGAATTATTTTAATCTATTGCATTAAGTAAATGTTGATGTTATAATCACATTACAACTAAAAAAATAATACCTTATTGAGAGTGGTGGAGTGAATGGGCACTTTGAAACCCGGCAACCTAGTTGGTGCTAAATCCCACAGATTTTTATCTGAAAGATGAGGTTTAATGGTCCTCACTTTTTGCGTGGGGATTTTTTTATGGATATATTTTGGTTTTCAAGATAAATTAGACTTTTATATAAAATAAATTCATACATTAAATCAAGGGTATTTAAAATGGAGGAATTAAAAAATGAAAAAATGGCAATTTAGCTCAGAGTCCGTAACTGAAGGACATCCTGACAAAGTTTGCGACCAAATATCTGATGCAATATTGGATAAAATTTTGGCAGAAGATAAAAATGCAAGAGTGGCTTGTGAAACTATGGCATCCACTGGGATGATAGTTATTACTGGAGAAATTTCAACGGAAACTTATGTTGACTTTGAAAAGACAGCTAGAGAAGTTTTGGAAGATATTGGATACAATAGGGCAAAGTATGGCTTTGATGGAAGAACCTGTGCAGTTTTATCTGCAATAAAAGAGCAATCATCAGATATTGCCATGGGAGTTGATAGATTTAAAGAGGCTGGAGTGGATGAACTTGATGCCTTTGGAGCAGGAGACCAAGGTATTATGTTTGGCTTTGCTACAAATGAAACTGAAGAACTTATGCCACTTCCAATTTCCCTTGCACACAAACTTTCAAGAAGACTTACTGAAGTGAGAAAAAATGGAACTCTTGATTATTTAAGACCAGATGGCAAGACTCAAGTTACGGTTGAATATGAAGAAGATAAACCTGTAAGACTTAAAAATGTAGTAGTATCTTCACAACACGCACCTGAAATTCCAATGGAAAAAATTAGAGAAGACATAATAAGAGAAGTTGTGGAAAAAGTTGTTCCAAAAGAATTAATTGATAAGGACACAGAATATTTTATCAATCCAACAGGTAGATTTGTAATTGGGGGACCAATGGCTGATGCAGGTCTTACTGGCAGAAAAATTATTGTTGATACTTACGGTGGTTTTGGAAGACATGGAGGAGGAGCCTTCTCAGGAAAAGACCCAACAAAGGTTGATAGGTCTGGAGCTTATTACGCAAGATATATTGCAAAAAATTTAGTTGCAGCAGGTCTTGCTGATAAGGTTGAAATTGGACTTGCCTATGCAATAGGAATAGCTAGACCAACTTCTGTATATGTAGAAACTTTTGGCACTGGTAAATTATCTCATGAAGAAATCGAAAAAATTATCATGGAAAACTTCGACATGAGACCAGCTGCAATTATTCGCGACCTTGACCTTCTAAGACCAATTTATAGACAAACTGCATCCTATGGTCACTTTGGAAGAAATGATTTAGACCTTCCATGGGAAAAGACTGACAGAGCAGAAGATTTAAAAAAATATTTAAAATAAGTTAATAATGAATTAAAAATAAAAAATCGGGTCAAAATATGTGCTTAGATAAAAACACTAAATTAGTATGGTATAATAATTTTGAAAGTCAAAATTTTAGATTCGAGAAGAGGATGATTATGAAGAAAAGTTTTAAATATTTTAGAGCAAACCCATGTGGAAATATTACTGGATTTGTAGTGGCACCAGTTTATCCTGGATATAGAAAAGCTTACACAAAATGTATAATCGAACAAATAGATAAAGATGTTGAGCAAGTTGGATTTATTTCGCCAGCTTACGAAGGCGCTCCACTAAGAATGGACATGATGGGTGGAGAATTTTGTGCCAATGCAACTAGAGCCTATGGACTTTATTCTGCAGGATTTTATGACACTGATGGACTTGTTGATATTGAGGTTTATGTAAGTGGTCATGAAGGAACTACTGATGTAATTGCTGATGTAAAAAATCAAAAAGCTTATGTAGCAATGGATGCACCAATTGAAACTAAAAATTTTGAAGTAGCTGGAAAAGTTTATAAATTAATAAAACTTCCTGGTATAAGTCATCTTATAGTTGAAGAAAAAGAAGACGAAAAATTTGTCCAAGAAGCACTTGAAATCCTCAAAAAGGATTACAAAGATGATGCCTATGGAATTATTTTCTTGAATAGAGAAAATAATGAAATGGTTCCTTATGTATATGTAGAAGGTTCAGACACCTTAATGAGAGAAAGTTCATGCGGTTCAGGAACAGTTGCTGTTGTAAATTACCTTGCAGGGGATGTTAATTCTCTTGACGAAGATTACAAGATTTCAATAAAAAATCCAGCAGGAGAACTTGAAGTTTTTGTTTATGAGTTTGAAGATGGAAAAAAATTATGTGTTGGCGGAGAAGTTGAACTTTCCGAAGTAGAAAAGAAATCAATTGATATTCCACAAGATGTAGTTGAAAAGGTAATTGCAGAACACGATAAACTTGTTGAGGAACACAAGAAAAAAATGGCTGAAGAAAAAGTTGAGGTTGAAGTTGACGAAAACGACTTGACTGATGAAGAACTTGAAATAATGAGAAAAAAATTCGGGTTTGATTAATTTTTGAGCTTTATTGAAGAAATTTTATAAAAAGATTTAAAGAGAGGGCGACCTCTCTTTTTTTATGATTAAAAGTATGAGATAAATAAAAGATTTTTTCAAGACTAGCTGATATAATGTAAATGGTGATAAAAATGATAAATGTTGTTGGGCTTGGCTCCACTTCTGCCAAAGATTTAACTCTTGAAGCAGTAAAAATTATGAAGAATGGAAATAAAAATTTTCTCAGGACAGAAAGGCATGAGGCGCTTTCTTTTTTTGAAGATAACAATATAAATTTCGAGTCTTTTGACTATCTATACGATGAGATGAAAAGTTTTGATGCAGTTTATTCTAAAATAGTTGATGTTTTAATTGAAAAATCAAAAGAGAAAGATATAAATTATTTTGTGCCAGGAACTCCTCTAGTTGCAGAAAAAACTGTGAAATTATTAATAGAAAAAGGTATTGAAATAAAAATCATTAATGGAATTTCTTTTATTGAACCAGTTCTTGCAGCTGTGGGAAGAGATGCAGTGGATGGACTTTTGTTTTTGGATTCTGATTCTGATAAATTTGATTTTGACACAAGACGTGACACTTTAATCACTCAAGTCTACAACAAGAGAATCGCATCGGATTTGTCTCTTGAACTACAAGAGATTTATGATGAAAAAGATAAAGCTTATGTAATTACAAACGCTGGTATTGATGATGAAATTGTAAGAGAAGTTGAAATTTATGAACTTCCAAGGATTGGAGATTACAATCATCAATCCTGTGTATATGTTCCAAGAACAAAGGGTAAAAACATCAATATTATTTTAAATAAGATTTCAAAACTTATAGAAAATGAAGATTTTTATTTAGATGAAGATCTTTTTAAAAAGATAAAAAATGAAATAAGTAGAAAATCAGAGGAACTTTCCATGGATTATGATGACGAAATTGACTTATTAGCATTGTCATTTTTCTTAATTTTGATAAAAGACAATGATGGTCTAATAGATTTGCGCCAAATTTTCGAAGAAATCTATAAAAAATTGGATAAAATAGCGATTTTTTTAAAATAAATGTAGAAAATAAATCTAACATGAGTTATAATTGTAACAGTCTTAGGTTTGCGTGCCCTTATGAGTGCGCGATGTTTTATGAAACATGGCAATTCTAAGAAAAGATATTAAAATTCTTCAAGGAGGATATAAAATGAACAAATCAGAATTAGTAGCAAATATTGCTGAAAAATCAGGTCTTACTAAAAAAGACGCTGAACAAGCTTTAAACGGATTTATTTCTTCTGTTCAAGAAGCTCTTGCAAAGGAAGAAAAGGTTCAATTAGTTGGCTTTGGTACTTTCGAAGTAAGACAAAGAAAAGCTAGAGAAGGAAGAAACCCTAGAAATCCAGAAGAAGTTATTAAAATTCCTGCATCTAAAGCACCAGTTTTCAGATCAGGTAAAGCTCTTAAAGAAGCTGTTAATAAGTAATAAAAAGAAGGACTTATGTTTCTTTAAACTAGGTAATAAAGTAGCATAAGAACTATTTTTAGCACAGAATAGTGTAAGAAGGTTTTAATTCCTATCTTGCACTATTTTTGTATAATGAAGAATTATAAAGACGATAACTTTTCAGGACTTAAGTATATGTAATTAAAAGTTAATTTATTAAATAGTGGTTGGACATATTTTGGACCAGAAACATTTAGAGTTTCTTGGAAAAAAGGAGCATCCATAGCAGTAATAGCAGGTGCAATAGCGGTAGTGGCAGGCGGACATGTCGGAATGTTTTTTGGAGCAGCTAGAGCGTTAGCAGGTGTATCAATAGGGTGTACAGTTATAAAAAGTGGTAAATATAAAATTGAAGGAACTCATGTTGAAGGATATTATAACTCTGAAATATATGATCCTCAAGGAGGGTATATAACTACAGTACACTGGAGTAGAAAGAAGGTAAATTTTAATGTTTAGATATTTTTTAACAGACAAGTATACAATTTTATACTTTATACTACAAATCATGTATCTTCTAGCTATGTATAAAAGTTTCAAAAAAGGTTATGAAAAGTCAGCGATAGTATTTATGTTAATCTTAATAATATTTAATTATTTTTACTTATCAATAAATTACGTAGTTAAGTGGTAAAATTAAAAGGTTTTAGTAAAGATTAAACACTTACATAGAACTAGATTTTCAAAAGTAATCTAAAAGAAAGGTACTTTTTCGAGCTTTACAATAGCTAATGCTAGAAAAGGTAAATTATGAATATATGGTTTAAAGAGAAATCTTAGACCATATATTTTTATACTCAAATTTCTTCTTAGTATTGAAACTTTCTTGTTTTTTTGATATATTCTTATATGGAGTATAATATGAGATTAGATAAATTTTTAAAAAACTCAAGACTTATTAAAAGAAGAACTATTGCTAAAGAGGCTTGTGAAAAAGGTCTTGTTAAAATTAATGACAAAGTTGCCAAGCCAGCAGACGATGTCAACATAGATGATATTTTGACTTTAAGGCTTGGAGAAAGAGAAATTCGCGTCAAGGTCTTGGATATTTCTGATGTAAATAGTAAGAAGGATGCAGAGACTCTTTACCAAAGAATTGATTGAAAATAGGATTAAATTGGAGAGATTTAATGAAAACTAAGAGAAAAAAATTTCCAGTGGCCCTTGCCGTAATTATTTTATTTTCTGTTTTATATGGGTCTGTGAAGATTGGCAAATCAATTTCCATAAGAAACCAAAAACTTGAAATTATTTCTGGGAATAAAAAAGAAATTTCTAATTTAAAACTTGAAATAGACAACTTAAATTCAGAACTTGAAAATTCTTCTTCAGCTGACTTTGTTGAGAAAGTAGCAAGGGAAGATTTGGGAATGGTTAAGCCTAGAGAGGTTATCTATGTGGATAAGAACAAGGAAAAAGTATCTAAAACCAAATTCTCTGAAGAAGGTAAAGTTTCTAATAATAAAAATTTGAATAAATAAAATTTAGGAGGAAATTATGGAGTTATCGCCAGGCGATATTGTTGAAGGTGTAGTAAGTAAGGTTACTAAATTTGGAGCCTTTGTGGATTTAAAGGAAGGCAAAAGTGGTCTAGTACATATTTCAGAGATTGCAGATACTTTTGTCAAAAACATTGATGATCACATTAAGGAAGGCGACGAAGTTAAGGTAAAGGTTCTTAGTATCGACGAAAAGGGAAAGATTGCTCTTTCAATTAAGGATGCAGTGGAAAAGAAGGAAGAGCCAAAAGATGAGAAAGTGGATTCAAGATTTGAAGATATTTTGAGCAAATTCCTAAAGGAAAGTAATACTAAACTTGATGAAGCAAGAGCAAGATATAATCAAAAGACTAAGAAGAGGAATTCTAGAAATTAGCAAGTGGTTGACTATCTTTTGATAGTTCTACCACTTTTTTTGTTATGGATAAATTATTTTTTGAAAATTTAAAAAAATTAAATATTATAAAAAAAGGCGATAAATTAACTCTTGCAGTATCTGGTGGAGCTGATTCAATGTATCTTTTTTACAATTTTATGGATTTAAGAGATGACTTTGATTTAGACATAATAGTTTGCCATTTAAACCATGGCATTCGTGAGACTGCTAAAAGAGATGAAGACTTTGTAAAAAAAATTTGCAAAGACTACAATATTAATTGTATTACGAAAACTGTAAATATGGATGAATATGCAAGAGAAAATAAATTTTCATCTGAAGAAGCAGGAAGAATTTTGAGGTATAAATTTTTTAGGGAAAATTCTCAGGGCAGGAAAATTTTAACTGCCCACAATGCCAATGACAGGGCGGAGACTATTTTATTTAATATAATTAGGGGAACGGGACTAAAGGGTTTAGTTGGAATTTCTGAAGTCAATGAAGATATTTTTAGGCCTCTAATAGATATAAAGAGAAGTGAGATAGAAGATTATTTACATAAAAATGACTTAAAATATGTAAATGACGAAACAAATTTTAAAGAGATTTACACTAGAAATAAAATCAGATTAAATTTAATTCCAAAGTTAGGGGAATTAAATCCCAATATTGTTGATTCTATCTTGAGACTTTCTGAAAATGCTTCTGATGCAGTTGATTTTATAGAAGGTAATCTTATAGATAATTATAAAAATTGTGTAAAAGATAATTATTTTATTGTTAGTGAGATGAAAAAACTTCACAAATTCCTTGCATATGAAATTATAAAAACTTATTTAGAAAAAAATTTTTACAGTGAAAATATTTTAAATAGAGATAATATTTTAAATATTTATGATTTAATATTGGGCGAGAGCGGAAGACTTATTTATCTTGGCAGTAATATTATTTCAAGAAAGTCTTATGATAAAGTTTTTGTAGAGAAGGACAAAAAAGAGGAAGTTAAAGCTGAGTCTAAATTAAATTTGGGTATTAATAAGACAGATTTTGGCGAAATTTTTATTTCAAAAGATGGCTCGAATTCTAAGGGAGACTTCTTTATAAAAACTATAGACTGTGATAAAATTAAAGGGAAACTTTATATTAGGACTAGAGAGAGGGGCGATAGGTTTAAGCCTCTTGGAATGAAGAATAATAAAAAGTTAAAGGACTATTTTATAGACAGAAAGGTTGATAGATTAAAGAGAGATAAGATAGGTCTTATTTGTGATGAAGAAAAAATCATCTATATTATGGGCATGGATATTTCAGAAGATGTCAAGATAGATGATAATACTTTAAATAAACTCGTTTTGGAGGTTAAAAATGTCAGATATTAAGGAAGTTCTTTTTACAGAAGAAGAAATTCAAAATAAGGTTAGAGAACTTGGGGAGAAAATAACTGAAGATTATAGGAACAAGGATTTATTTTTGCTTGGCATATTAAAGGGTGCAGTTCCTTTTATGGCAGATATTATGAGAAGAATAGATTTAGACCTTGAATATGATTTTATGGATGTTTCTAGCTATCAAGGAACAAGGTCAATGGGAGAAGTTAGAATTTTAAAGGATATTTCTACTTCAATTGTTGGCAAGGATATTTTAATTGTAGAAGATATAATTGATACTGGTGTGACGCTAAGTTATCTCACAAAAGTTTTAAAGTCTAGAGGTGCAAATTCTATAGAAATTGTAACTATGCTGTCTAAACCAAGCAGAAGACAAATTGAATTACCTGTAAAATATAATGGATATGAAATAGAAGATAACTTTGTTATAGGTTATGGAATGGATTATGATGAAAAATATAGGGCTCTTCCTTTTATTGGAATACTTGACGAGTCTGTATATTCAAAATAATGAGGAGTGATATTATTGAATAAAAAATTTGGAGGAGTAGGCTTTTATGTAGCATTAATACTTGTATTAATACTTACAATAAAGTTTTTTAGCCCACCCGCAAATACAGTAGATGAAAAGAGTTTTAGCGAATTTGTGACAGAACTTGAAAAGGGCAATGTTAAAAGTGTAACTTTACAAAATGGCATAGATTCAATTGCTAGCGTAAAGTTAAAAAGTGATGAATCCTTTAAGACAGTTATTCCACAGGAAGCATCTGATACTTTTTATAATGACTACTTAAAAGAAAAATCTGATGCTGGCGAGATAAATGTATTATCAACACCAACTAAGCAAACTTCTTTTCTTGTTGAATGGATTCCAACGCTTTTGATGTTTGGATTACTAATTTTCTTCTGGTATAGAATGATGCAACAAGCTGGCGGTGGCGGAGGAAAAATGAATTCCTTTGGCAAGAGCAAGGCTAAACTCATAAATAAAGAAGATTCAAAAAATCTTGTTAAATTCAAAGATGTTGCAGGACTTGAAGAAGAGAAGGAAGAGCTTGGAGAAATTGTTGATTTCTTAAAAAATCCAAAGAAATTTATAAATATGGGCGCAAGAATACCTAAGGGTGTACTTTTAGTAGGTCCTCCAGGAACTGGTAAAACTTATCTATCAAAGGCAGTTGCAGGGGAAGCAGGAGTACCTTTCTTCATAATGAGTGGTTCTGATTTCGTAGAAATGTTTGTTGGTGTCGGTGCGTCCAGAGTTAGAGATTTATTTGAAAATGCAAAGAAAAATGCCCCTTGTATAATTTTCATTGACGAAATTGACGCTGTTGGAAGAAGAAGAGGGGCAGGTCTTGGTGGCGGCCATGACGAAAGAGAGCAAACTCTTAACCAACTTCTAGTTGAAATGGATGGTTTTGGCACAAATGAAGGCGTAATAGTAATGGCAGCAACTAATAGGGCAGACATACTTGACCCTGCTATATTGAGACCAGGAAGATTTGACAGAACTGTCTATGTAGGCAGACCTGATGTTCGTGCAAGAAAGGCAATACTTGAAATTCATGCAAGAGGCAAAAAGCTTGCTAGTGATGTTGATCTTGAAGTCATTGCAAAGAGAACGCCAGGATTTACACCAGCAGACCTTGAAAACTTGATGAATGAAGCTGCTCTTCTTGCTGCAAGACGTAATGACAGCGAAATTTCTATGGGAGATGTTGATGAAGCATCAATTAAGGTGCAAGCAGGTCCTGCAAAAAAGTCTCGTGTAGTTTCAGAAAAAGAAAGAAAGCTAACTGCAGTTCACGAATCAGGACATGCAATTGTATCAAGACTTTTGCCAGAAGAAGATCCAGTTCACATGATAACAATTATCCCGAGGGGAATGGCTGGCGGATTTACTGCCTATCTTCCAGAAGATGATATTTCTTTTATGACAAAGAAAAAAATGGAAGCATCTATTGTATCTCTACTTGGGGGAAGAGTTGCAGAGTCTCTTGTATTAGATGACATTTCTACTGGAGCATCAAATGATATTGAGAGAGCAACAAAAATTGCTCGTGCCATGGTAACACAATATGGAATGAGCGACAGACTTGGAACGATAAATTACGATTCATCTGAAAATGAAGTATTCATTGGTCGTGATCTTGGAAGGTCAAAGGATTATTCCGAGAGAACGGCTGCTGAAATTGACGAAGAAGTTTCAAGAATAATAAATGAAGGCTACTCAAGATGTAAGGAGCTTCTAAGTGAAAACTTAGACAAATTAATTGCTCTTTCTGATGCACTTTTGGAAAAGGAAACAATTTATTCTAAAGATTTTGAAAAGATATTCAATGGAGAAAAACTTGAAGCAGAATCAATTGATATTGATGACTCAATAAAAGTTACAGACCTTTCAGATGAAGCTCGCGAAATAATTAGCAAAAAGGAAAATGAAAATAAATCATCTGAAGACGAAAGTGATGACAAATAGTCTAAATGAATTTAAAATTTATTATAAAGCCTCTGTAAAATGAGGCTTTATTTTTTTGCTATTTTTTCATTATTTATGATTAAAATTCTAATAAAAGAAGTCCGTGTAAATTTATTAAGTTAAAAAGATTATAAAATTTAAGATGTGTAAACTTGATAAGAAATAAAGAAGAGTATAAAAAAACTGGAGCTTTAACTCCAGTCTAATTTTATTTATTCTTCATCTTCATTGATTAATGATTTTGAAGATTTCTTTTTTATTTTGCCATTGTCATCATTGCTGTTTGATGACTTACTCTTGTTGTTATTATTATTGTTATTATTTTTCTTGCTCTCATTCTTCTTTTCTTCATCTTCAGAATCTCTATACCAATCTAATTTATTTGTATAGTGTGGTTTTGTACCGTCGACTAAGAGCTCGCGCCTTCCATTTACATATTTAGTGTAAATGCCATCAGGTTCTTCAAATTCTTTTTTATCTAAGTCATCATGAACTGACTTCATAATTTGTTTCCAAAGATAAGCAGATTGAGTTGAACCAAAGGCTAGTTTTTGATGTTTGTCATTTCCTATCCAAACTGAGCAAGTGTAATAAGGAGTGTAACCAACAAACCAAACATCTTTTTTGTCAGTAGTTGTACCAGTTTTACCAGCAATATCTTGTCCAGGGAAAGAAGCATTTCTACCAGTACCCCTTCTTACTACATCTCTTAACATATCTGTTAATATATAAGCATTTTGAGGAGATGTAATTTCTTCTTCTTTAGGGTCAACTTGATATATTACTTCTCCAGTGTTTGATTCAATTTTTGTAACTACATAAGGATTTGCATATTTTCCTTCGTTTGCAAGGGCTGTGAATGCGCCAGCCATTTCAAAGGGGCTTATACCATAACTCATACCACCAAGAGTTAGGGGAGCATAATCCATATCATTCCAAGTAGGATTGTCTTCTTTTTCAACAATTGTACTTACTCCAATTGATTTCAAAGTATCAATCATTTTTTTAATTGACTCTTCATCATTATAAGCTTTTGAATAAGTTGAGTTTTTGTTTACTTTTGCATCTTTGTCAGCAGAAATATCTCTTGCAACTTGATAAGCACCAACATTTGATGATTGACGAAGAAGATTTCTTATTGTAGTCCAACCTTGATAATAACTACCAGCGTTTTTAGGAGAGTGTCCAAATAATTTTTCTGGCATCTTTGAATCAAGATATACATCACCAGCAGTAGCTCCATTGTTAAAAGCAGTTAAATAAACTGAAATTGGCTTAATAGAAGAACCAGGTTGCCTTGGAACTAGAGCTCTATTTAAAAGTCTGCCACCACTTACATTTCTACCTCCAACAAGTGCCTTAACTTCGTGAGTGTGTTGGTCAATAATAACTGATGCAACTTGTGGTTGAATTATTCCATTTTTATCAGTGAAATCGCCATAATAATATTTTGGGTTTGATACAACTTGTTCCAGTGTCCTTTGCATATCAATATCCATTGGAGTGTAAATTTTTAACCCACCCTTAAATAATTTGTTTGTAGCTTCTTCTTTAGTATAGCCAGAGTTCATCAAAATTTTAATAGTATTTTTTTGAACTACATCTGTGTAGAAAGATGAAATTCCACTTTCTTTACGAGAACCAATATTTATATCAATTTTTTCATTTAGGGCATTTTCATATTGCTCTTTACTAATAAGATTTTGCTCTGCCATTTTCTTTAGGACTAACTTTTGTCTAACTTGTGAAGTTTCATTGAAAACGGCTTTAACAGGTACTACTAAATCATTTTGTATTTGAATAAGATCAAAATTATCAATTTGTCCAAGTTCGTTTAAGTTTTTTGCAATTTCGATAATTCTATCAGAGTTTGGTTCTGAATTTGAATTTTTGGGAAGTAAAACTACTTCGATATTGCCAAGGTCATCTCCTTCTTCAATCTCTTTGGTGTTGTAAGGAGTGTATTTTTCTGGCAAGTTAGTAACACCGGCTAAAAGTGCACATTCAGCTAAATCAAGTTCGGAAACATTCTTGTTGAAGAAAGTTTTTGCAGCTGCTTGCACGCCAACTGTTCCTTTAGAAAAACCTGCAGAGTTTAAATAAGCTTCAAGTATTTGCTCTTTTGAAAGTTTTTCTTCTATCTGATATGAATAGTAAATATCTGTGATTTTTCTCACTACACTCTTTGAAAAAGATGTGTATAGGTTTTTTGCAAGCTGCATAGTAATAGTTGATGCACCTTGGTCAAAGGACCTAGTCTTAATGTCATGTACTAGAGCACCAACGACTCTTCTATAGTCAACTCCACTGTGTTCAAAAAATCTTTCATCTTCTATTGCCACAATGGCATTTACTAAATCTTTTGGTATGTCCTCGTAGGGAACAAATTCGCTGAACTCATCAGAAACTAATGACTCAATTAGTTTTCCATCATTTGTATAAATTCTAGATGTTTCAGAAAGTTGTGTTCTGTATTCTGATGGTTCAATTACAGGAGCTTTTTTAAAAATACCAAGGACAATAGCTGTAACCATTGAACCTAAAATAATTATTGCAGCAACAACTATTAATATTAGTATTTTTATTAGGCTTGAAAATTTTATCATTCCACGAGCTTTGTTGTTTTTGGAATCTTTCATAATAACCTCCTATCTTGATATTATAACAGAATTTTTATCATATAACTATAAGTAGGTATGAAAAAATCCCGCCCTCAGGCGAGACTTTAACATAAATTATTCTATTAATTATAAACTCTTTAATTTTTAAAAGCTTAATTATTTAAAGCTTTTAAAATTCTTGGTGCGATTATTGCAGCAACAACTGCTTTAACCATGTCAGGTATAATAAAAGGAATCATTCCAATAGAAAACATTTTTGATACATTCATAGAACTCCCCATTACATTATTTAAGATGTAATACATATATGGAAGACCAATTGCATAAAAAATGACTTCTGCTAATATAAGAACAATCATAATCTTTCCAAAGTTTTTTTCTCCATGAGCAAACTTAGATATAAAAGCTGCTCCAATTACAAAGGAAATTAAAAATCCAAAAGTTGGTGAAAAAACAGTTTGGAAACCGCCGCTAAATCCTGCAAAAATTGGAATACCCATTAAGCCAAGTAAA
This sequence comes from Peptoniphilus senegalensis JC140, assembly GCF_000321025.1. Taxonomy (GTDB): domain Bacteria; phylum Bacillota; class Clostridia; order Tissierellales; family Peptoniphilaceae; genus Peptoniphilus_A; species Peptoniphilus_A senegalensis. Next base: position 809,290 of record NZ_HE610717.1, on the reverse strand, counting down.
ACATATATAAAAACTGTAAGCCCTGCATAAAAAGGTGTAAGTAAAAGTCCAGTCATAAATACAAAAAAGTTCTGTAATGTAAAGGGAACTGGGCCAAGGGGTATGGAAATAAATGCTCCAACGGCAATAAGTGCAACTAAAAGTGCAATTTTTGTTATGTCTTTTGTTTTAATTTTCATTGTTAAGTAACCTCCGATGAATATCATACACAACGTTTACTATAATGTCAATAAGGTTGACAAAAATATTATAAGGAAATAATTTTTCATTGAGTTATTTTAAAATTTGGGTAAATAATTAGTTGAAAGTAAAGTTTTTTAAATATATAATGAAAACAATTTGTAAAACGAGGTGTAATAATGTTATTAGTAATAGATGTAGGAAATACTTCAATAACTTGGGGTGTTTACAAGGGAGGAGAGCTTGTAAATGATTTTAGAACTTCCACTGTTAAGACTAGAACATCAGATGAGTACGGTCTTATTTTTATAAACACATTAACTCATGCCAATATTGACCCACAAGATATTGAAAATGTAATAATTTCATCAGTTGTGCCAAACCTTATGCACACACTTCCTTCTATGGTAAGAAAGTATTTTAATAGAAATCCAATGATAGTAAGTTCAGATTTGGACTTGGGGCTTAATATAAAGTATGACAATCCCAAAGAAGTTGGGGCAGACAGAATTGTAAATGCTGTTGGAGCTTTGGAAATTTATGGTAAAAAATCCATTATAGTTGACATAGGAACAGCAATGACCTTTTGTATAGTTGATGAAGAAAAAAATTATCTTGGTGGTTTAATTATGCCAGGCATTGGAATATCTGCTGAGGCACTTTTTATGATGACTTCAAAACTTCCAAAGATTGAAATTATTGCGCCAGACAAAGTTATTCAATCTAACACAGTTGGAGCAATGCAATCTGGACTCTACTATGGTTACACTGCAATGATTGATGGAATTGTGGAAAAACTTTTAAAAGAGTTAAATTGGAAAGAGGAAGATACAAATATTATTTCCACTGGTGGTTTCTCCACAATGCTTACTAGCGATTCAAAATATAATTTTATAATAAACAAATTCTTAACTCTTGAAGGACTTAAAATTATATTTGAAAAAAATAACAAAATAGATTGAGAGTGATTTTGTGTTAAAAATTTTAGCGCCAATGGCAGGCTACACTGATATAGCCTTTAGAGAAGTTGCAACAGAAAAGGGAGCAGATTTAACTGTAACAGAAATGGTTTCAGCCATGGCACTTGTCTATGAAAATAAAAAAACCTTGGACCTTTTAGAAATTTCTCCTAAGGAGAAAAAAGTTTCTGTGCAAATTTTTGGAAGCGACCCAAAAATTATGGGCGAAGCGGCAAGTATCTTAAATGACTATGACTTTTCCTATGTGGACATAAATATGGGCTGTCCTGCACCAAAAATTGTAAAAAATAATTCTGGATCACACCTTTTAAGCGACCCATCACTTGTCTATGACATTGTAAAAGCTGTTGTAGAAAATTCAAAAAAACCCGTATCTGTAAAAGTGAGAAAGGGAATAAAGGGAATTTCTTCTATGAAAGCCATAAAAAATATTGAGGCTGCAGGAGCAAGCTTTGTAACAGTTCACGGCAGAACGAGAGAAGAATACTACACTGGAAAGGCAGATTGGGATTTTATAAAAGAAGTGAAAGAAAATGTAAAAATTCCCGTAATTGGAAATGGCGACATCGAGAGTCCAGAAGATGCCATAGAAAAAATAAATTATTCAAAGGTTGACGGTTTGGCAATAGGTCGGGGTGCTGTAGGAAACCCCTACATATTTAATCAAATTGAAGAGCTTATAAAAACTGGAGACTATTATAAGCCAAGTGATAGAGAAAAACTTCTACTTATGATAGATGAACTTGAAAGAAAAATATCTTATAGGGGAGAAAAACTTGGCATCTTAGAGATGAGAAAAGTTTACGCAAATTACTTTAAGGGCATGAAGGACTCCAAGGAAGTTAGGAATAAATTAAACACACTAAAGGACAAGGATGAAATAATAAATCTTATTAGATCTTATATTGAAACTTTGGACTAAAATAAATTTTAAAACTCTGTTATGAAAGTTGCAGAGTTTTCTTTTTTGTAAAAATTTATTAAAAAAGCATTGAAATACTTTAAAATCTTGACATTTAGAGAACTATAAACTATAATAGCCTAGATTAAAAGGTTTTTGTTAAAGGGCGGCTGACGCCTTATTTTTTATATATTGAGGAGAGAGAATTTTGGAAAAAGATATATTTTTTACACCGGAAGGTCTAGAAAAAATCGAAAATGAAATCGAATATTTAAAGACAGTTAGAAGAAAGGAAGTTTCTGAAAGAATTAAAGTTGCATTAGGATATGGCGACCTTTCTGAAAACTCTGAATATGACGAAGCTAAAAACGAACAAGCACAAGTTGAAGAGAGAATTGCAAAACTTGAAATGATGGTTCGTAATGCAAGAATTATTGATGAAAAAGATTTGAATACAGATGTAGTTAATATTGGTTCTTCTGTAAAAGTTAGAGAACTTGACACTATGGAAGAAGATGAATATACAATTGTTGGTTCAGCAGAGGCAGATCCTCTTGAGGGAAAAATCTCTAATGAATCACCAGTTGGATCTAAACTTCTTGGCAATCGCGTGGGCGATGTTATAGAAGTTGAAGTACCAGACGGAATTATCAAGTACGAAATTTGTGGAATAACTATTTAGGAGGCAATTTGTGAAAAAGACAGAAGATGCAAATCTAAATGAAATGCTTTTGTTAAAGAGACAAAAGCTTGAAGAGTTGAGAAATGAAGGAAAGGACCCTTTTGTAAATGAATCTTACGATGTAACTGCTCATTCAAAAGACATTAAAGAAGAATTTAAAGAAGATGAAGAAAGAGAAGTTTCAATTGCTGGACGTGTAATGAGCAAGAGACGCCATGGTAAAATTTGTTTCCTAGATATTAGAGACTCTGTAGGAACTATCCAAGTTTTTGCAAGAAAGGATGTCCTTGAAGACAAATACGAAGAAGTAAAGGGACTCGACATTGGAGATATACTTGGAGTAAAAGGTATTGTATTTAAAACAGAAGCTGGCGAAATCACAGTTCGTGCAACTGACTTGACACTACTTTCAAAATCACTTCAAATTCTTCCAGAAAAATTCCACGGACTAAAGGACCCAGACCTTAGATATAGACAAAGATATGTTGATTTAATCGTAAACCCAGAAGTAAAAGATGTATTTATAAAGAGAAATAAAATCATCAAGAAGATTAGAGAATTTTTAGATAACTTAGGATTTTTGGAAGTTGAAACACCAATCCTTGGTACAGTAGCGGGTGGAGCAAATGCAAGACCTTTCTACACTCATCACAACACTCTTGACATTGACATGCAACTTAGAATTGCCAACGAACTTTTCTTAAAGAGATTAATCGTAGGTGGATTTGAAAAAGTTTACGAAATGGGCAAGATGTTTAGAAACGAAGGAATGGACCCAAAACACAATCCTGAATTTACAAATATTGAACTTTACCAAGCTTATGTAGACTACGAAGAAATGATGAGAATAACTGAAAACTTATTTGAATACGTAGCACTTGAAGTTCTTGGAACAGATAAAATAAATTATCAAGGCACAGAAATTTCTTTAAAGGCACCTTGGAAGAGAATCACAATGATTGATGCAGTTAAAAAATACGCTGATGTAGACTTTAACGAAATCGACACAGATGAAAAGGCGAGAGAAATCGCAAGAGAAAAGGGACTTGAAATTTCAGATAAAGACACTTGGGGCAAAATTCTTTCAGAAATGTTTGAAGAATTCTGTGAAGAACATCTTGTTGAACCAACTTTTGTAATTGGTCATCCAGTTGATGTTTCCCCACTTGCAAAGAGAAATCCAAAGGATCCAAGACTTACACAAAGATTTGAAGCCTTCATAAATACTTGGGAATTTGCCAATGCCTTCTCTGAACTTAATGACCCAATCGACCAAAGAGAAAGATTTGAAGCACAAGTTGCTGAAAAGGAAGCAGGAGACGACGAAGCTCACCCAATGGATTCAGACTTCATAAACGCAATTGAAGTAGGTCTTCCACCAACAGGAGGACTTGGAATTGGTGTAGACAGAATGATTGTACTTTTGACAGACCAACCATCCATTAGAGATGTATTATTGTTCCCAACAATGAAGCCAATAGGAAAAGAAGTTGCAGAAATAAATGCAAATAAAGCAGCAGATGAAAAATCAGCTGTAAAACTTGATTTATCAAAGATAAAAGTTGAACCACTATTTGAAGAATTTGTAGACTTTGACACTTTCTCAAAATCTGATTTTAGAGTAGTAAAAGTTAAAAATTGTGAAGAAGTTCCAAAATCTAATAAACTTTTGAGATTCACACTTGACGATGGAACAGATAAGGAAAGAACAATCCTATCTGGAATTAAAAACTTCTACTCATCAGAAGAATTAGTTGGAAAAACTCTTGTGGCAATAACAAATCTTCCACCAAGAAAGATGATGGGAATAGAATCCTGCGGCATGCTCCTATCAGCAGTTTGCGATTATGACGGCGAAGAATTACTAAATCTTTTAATGGTAGATGACAAAATCCCAGCAGGAGCAAAATTATATTAAAAGAACACGCTAATTATGAAACTGGGGTTTGTTATGAATCCCAGTTTAATTTTTATAATTGGATTAGCTAGCATATTTCAAGGAGATAAGTAAATTGTAATTGAAGCACTCATCATAGCATTTTTATTTAGTCCATTTGGATTACCCAAATTAGACGTATATATTATTGGATTATTAGAATTATTAAACTATACAATAAAATCAATTTAAAGAAAAATAAATATTAGACAATCGTAGATGATAGAAATTAAAAATTCTATCGTCTTTTTTATTTCAAAGAAAGGAGGCAGGAATGAATTTTGATTATTTTTATAATAGGCAATCTGAGATGTATAACTTCATTAGCTTACCTATGGTATTAATGGAAGATGAAGTTTTTGAGAGCATTTCTATTGAAGCTAAAGTTTTGTATTAATATATGCTTAATCGAATGGATCTTTCGTATAAAAATAACTGGATAGATGAAGATGAGTAAACTATCACGATATGATCAGAGACGATTATAAATTTTAATGCAGGGGAAGAAGTGGAGCAGTCTATACTCGTGATTCTGCTGTTATGAGAAGACTTGATGCGTTAGTTATCGAGTTCCAAGAGGTCTTTAGGTACATAGACTATAGAGATATTGACAAGACCTATGAAATGCCAAAATCAGCCGTTAGTTATCGTAAGCCAAGAAAGTTATAATAGGAGCAGAGATAGCAAGCTACAAAAGGAATGAAAAAATAAATAGTTCTCAATAAATGCTTTATTGTTACTTATAGTCCGTTGACTCATAAGTAACGAAAAATACATAATAATATGATGGAGGTAATGCTAATGATTACAGAAAAAGTTGGTCAAAGAATTAAAGATTTGCGAACTGAAATAGGTATAAGTCAAGAAAAATTGGCACTTAAAGCTGAAATTGATAGAACCTATTTGGCAGGTGTTGAAAATGGCAAGAGAAACCTCTCGATAAAAAGTCTTGAAAAAATCATAAATGCACTAAATGTTTCATTTCACGACTTTTTTGAAGGTATATAATCGTTGACTATGAGTAACATAAAATGTATTATAAGGGGTAGATGTACATGGCAAATACAAAAAAACGTAGAGATTACGAAATATATGAAGATTATTGGAAGTTCACAGCAGCTTTAACAGATATATATGGTAGTAAATTTAAGAATGCATTAAGTGTTATTGTTAATTTCATTGATAAGAACAAGATTGTGTTGCAAGAGAATGCAGAAGAAGATAATAATTTTAATGCATTGCCATTATATAAAAACTTGCAAGAAATGCTTGCAGAAATGATGAATTTTAAAGGTTCTGATGCGACATTATCAGCAAGAAAACTAATCAATCTTTATGTAAAAATTGGTTTTGTTTATCCGTTTTTAGTAGGATATCATCCATTAGTAAAACAGTTTTTAAGGGCTGATAGTAAAGAAAAGAAGAAGACTATTTTTTCAAAGATTTTTTATGAAAATGCATCGTTGGCATCTGGAACAACTGAGGATAATTCACACTTAAAGCATGTGAGTTTCTTTTTGCAAACATTAGATTATAACAAGACATTATCAAATGATGATTTGACAGCTTTAATGGTCACAGATATTACGCAATACAGAGCAGGATATCTGACAAGAGAGCAATTGGATGAGCAGTTTAGATTTGCCAAAATCAATAGTTTTGAGAATAGGAAGTATAATCAGATTGCCCATTTGATAGCATATTTGAGAAACTTTATTGACTTAAAGTATGATAAAGATAACGGTAAATTTTGGTTTGCAGATGATCCTGATATTGTAGATAAAGAATTTGATGCAACATACCCAAGAAACAATATTAAACATCGTATCTATAAACAAGAGCTTAAAGATGAAGCAAAAATTCGTTATGGTGAAATTGTTTGCTTCTTTGATAAAAAACCCCACAAGGTATTAATAGCATCCCATATTAAGCCTTATAAGCATTGTATGAAAGAGGGTAGGGAAGACCAAGCGTATGACCCAGAAAATGGATTACTTTTAAACCAAGAAGTTGATTCATATTTCGATAAATTTGAGATTTCTTTCTCTGATGATGGAAAAATGATCATTGGTAAAAAAGTGCCAGAAAGTATAAGGGTTGAGTTAAAAAAACATAGCCTTGACCAAGATGTTCTTACATCTGCAAGAAAAAGATATCTTGCATATCACAGAAAGATTTTTAATGAGAGGAATGAATAACAGTAGATGAAGTACTCATATATAGATTTGTTTTGTGGAGCAGGAGGGTTGTCTTTTGGATTTGATAAAGCAGGTTTTGAAAATATTTTTTCTGTTGAAATTAATCCAGAGTTTGCTAAAACATATAAAAAGAATTTTCCTTCACACAAATTGCTTGTAGAAGATATAAGAGACATATCTAATGATACAGTAAAGGAATTGGTTGGAGGTAGAGAAATTGATATCATTATTGGTGGACCTCCATGTCAGGGTTTTTCCATAGCAGGAAATATAGGTAGGACATTCATTGATGATGAGAGAAATAGACTATTTAAAGAGTTTGTAAGATTTGTAAGTGAAGTAAATCCTAAAATGTTTATAATGGAGAATGTGGCTGCCATGGCGACCCATCTGAAAGGTAAAACAATAAAGGCTATTGTTGATGCATTTGAACATGCAGGTATGGGATATAAAGTAAAATGGGAAGTCCTAAATACTGTTAATTATGAAATAGCCCAAGAAAGAAGAAGAATAGTTGTTGTGGGTGTTAGGTCTGATTTGGATACAGAGTTTAGTTACCCAACTCACAGCACCATTATTAAAACTATAAAAGAGGTTATTGGAGACCTTCCACCATTAGCAAGTGGAGAGAAAAGCAATATTCCTAATCATATTGCAATGTCTCATAGTGAGCAGATGCTTGAAAAAATGAGCTATATAAAAGATGGTGGAGATCGTTATGATATCCCTGAAGAGCTTAGACCAAAGTCTGGAGATGTTAGGAAATATATAAGGTATGATAGCACAAGACCTTCTGTTTGCGTAACTGGTGATATGAGAAAGATATTTCACTATGAACAAAACAGAGCATTAACATGTAGAGAGTTGGCAAGAATTCAATCTTTCCCAGATAGTTTCGTGTTTGAAGGTAAATCAATTCAAATACAACAACAAATAGGAAATGCTGTACCACCAAAGTTGGCAAACTTTCTTGCAGAGCAGGCAAAGGAGACACTTGATAATGCATAAATATCCTAAAGTTAATTACATTGGAAACAAAGAAAAGCTTGTTCAATGGATTATATCTGAAATGCCAGTAAAAAAAGGCAAAGTACTTGATATTTTTGCAGGTGGTTGTTCTGTATCATATGCATTGAAAGATGCTGGATATGAAGTGATTGCAAATGATATTTTATATGCAGATTATATAATAGCAATGGCACTGATATCCAATGACACAGTAGCGATTAGCGATGATGTGTTTGAGACTAAAATAGACTCAAGAGAGGTGTCCTCTATTCGAAACAAAATATCTTTTTTAGAGGATAGATTATATTATCCAGATGAAGTAGATGAATTGGCAAGGTTAATTGCCATCTCTGAAAAGCTTGATGATAGTCAAAAGTATTTGTTCTTAGCATTGGTTCGTAGAGCGATGATTCGAAAGCTACCATACTCGAGAATGAATGTTCCTTGGAATCAAATTCAGCAATTGCGTGATGAGGAATATAGCTATCGAAAATATAAGAGAAAAAGAGCATATCATAATCAGACATTTGAAAGTCATATGAGAGAGAATATGAATGAGTACAATAGTGCTATATTTCAAGGAAGATCATGTGAAATATATAATGTTGATGTAATGAGGTTGGCAGAAAATATCTCGAAAGTTGATGTAGTTTATATGGATCCACCATATCCTTCAACTATGAATAATTACGATGCGTTTTATGGATTGTTTGATGAGATGTTTTCTAAAAGAGCAACGCATATGGACTTTACAAATAAGAGTAATTTTTTGAATAATCTTGAAGAACTAATTAAAGTTTTGAAGAATAAAACAAAGTATATTGTATTGAGTCAAAATACAAGAGTTCAGCCAGGAATGGAAGAGATAATGGAAATGTTATCAAAATATGGCAAGGTAGAGCTTAAAGCGAAAAAACATAATTATCAAGTTACTGGAAAAGATAATAAAAATTCAAGTAAAGAATTATTATTCATTTTGAAATTGTAAAACAAGATATTGTGTGCCAAGAGGTAGCAAGTAATCTTAACAGAAAACTTGCTACCTTTTTTTGTGCAACAAAAAAATTATGGCGAGATAAACTTAAAAGTTAAGATTAATTTAAAAGATAATGAATAAAGTTTATATAAAAAAAGTGCATCAACTTAGTTTTAAAAACTAAGCTAATGCACAAAATAATCTTATAAGAAAAATTTCCCTTACATAAGATAAATTATTTTACCTTGTCAATATAGTCGCCGTAGCCTTCTTCTTCCATTTTATCAAGTGGAATAAATCTCAGTGATGCACCATTTATGCAATATCTTGCACCACCTTTATCTATAGGGCCATCGTTAAAGACATGGCCAAGATGGGAATTTCCATTTTTACTTCTAACTTCAACTCTACTCATGTGAAGTGATTCATCACTTTTATAATTTATATTTGAGTCAATTGGTTTTGTAAAGGAAGGCCATCCACAACCTGCATCATATTTATCCTTTGATGAAAATAGGGGCTCACCACTTACTACATCCACATATATTCCATCTTCATAAAAGTTGTCATATTTAGATGAAAATGCTCTTTCAGTTTTATTTTCTTGAGTTACATTATACTGCTCTTCTGTAAGTTCTTTCTTTAATTTGTTTTTATCTCTTTCCATCAATTCACTTTTTGATTCAAGTGGCTTTGATGCCAATGCCAAATTTATATGGCAATATCCTCCTGGATTTTTGTCTAAATAATCTTGATGATAATCTTCTCCAAGGATAAAATTATTCAAAGGTGCAACCTCAACGGCAATTTTTTCATCATAATTTTCTTGTTTTTGTCTTATTATTTCATTGATTACAAGTTTGTCATTTTTATTTGTATAGTATATGCCAGTTCTATATTGTCTCCCTTTGTCATTGCCTTGTTTATTTATAGAAGTTGGATCAATTATTCTAAAGTAATGCTCCAAAATTTCTTGCAAAGAAATAATATCTTTATCATAAATTAATTTTAGAGTCTCTGCATGATCTGTCTTTTTTAAATTACTGTAGTTAGTTGAATTTGTTTTGCCATTTGCATATCCAACAGAAGTATCAATGACTCCAGGGATTTTTTTGAAATAACCTTCAACTCCCCAAAAGCAACCGCCAGCTAAATAGATTTCATTTTTGTTTTTTACATGGCTTATTTCTGCCTTTACTTCTTCTTTCTCAAGCTCATTTGAACTTATTATTGGATCTTTTTTTAAGAACTTAAAACTTATAGTAATTAAAAGAATAAGTAAAAGACCTATAAAAAATACATTTTTATTCATTTTATCACCTCATAATATTTTTTTAAGAAATACCCGACTCAAAATTAATTTAAACTAATTTAAAATTGAAATTATTTAAGAAATGGTTAAAAAAAGATTAAGAATTATACGATTTAATAAAAATCAATTTGGTTTTAGTAATTGAAGCTGAAAAAATACAAAACTGCAATATCATTTTAATATAAAGAAAAGAGCTGAGATGGATTTATCTCAGCTCTATTGCTATATCAGAAATATTTTATTTTTTAAATTGTTTTAGAAGATTTAATATTTTAAGAAGTAAAACAATTTTAATCACATGTAAAAGAGTGTAGGGAATAAGACCTGTTAAGATTGTCATAGTCGCTTCATATTTTTCCATAAAATCACATCTCCTTAAATAGCTCTTTTAATTTATTTAATATTAAAAATAAAAGGATAATCTCAATTATGTTAAAAAGATAATGAGGTTGAATCAGAGTAAGGAATTTTATTATTTGCATTTTCATAATTATGCTCCTCCATTAAAAATCTTAGTAAAAATATTTCCACAAAAATTTTTCGTCTCCATTTTTATATCTATATAAGTTAAAGTACATTTTTACACCTTCTTATGAGCTTTATATTGTAGAAAATTATAGGATTTATTATTTTATTGATTTACCACATTATACCACAAAAAAAGAAAGTAAAGCTTTATAAAAAATTAATGGATAATTTTATTAAATTAAGCAAGAATAAATATTTATAAAGACCTTCTAGTAACTTCAACTCTTTTCTTTTTATGGTATAATTTAAGTGTTAAATTTTAAGTACAAATCGAAAATAAGAGGTGTAATGTGAAAAAAACTATTAGAGATTTTGATTTTAATGATAAAACTGCTCTTGTTAGAGTTGACTTTAATGTCCCTATAAAGGATGGCAAGGTTACTGGCGACGATAGAATTGTAAAGGCTATTCCAACTATTGAATATTTAATTGAAAATGGGGCTAAGGTAGTTCTTATGAGTCATCTTGGTAGACCTAAGGGAGAATACAAGGAAGAGTTTTCTCTTGCTCCTGTTGCTAATAGGGCTGCTGAACTTTTAAAGAAGGATGTAAAATTTATCCCTTCAAAGGAAGTTGTTGACGAAAAAGTTATAGAAGAAGTTAAAAATCTTAAAAAAGGAGAAATTGCTCTTCTTGAAAATTTAAGATTTGTTAAGGGCGAAGAAAAAAATGACCTTGATTTTGCAAAAAAACTTGCTTCACTTGGAGATATTTTTGTAAATGATGCCTTTGGAACTGCACACAGAGCTCACGCTTCAAATGTTGGTGTGACAGAATTTTTGCCTTCTTGTGCAGGACTTTTAGTTGAAAAGGAAATTAAATATTTTGAAGAAGCCCTTAAAAATCCAGAAAAACCTTTTGCTGCAATTCTTGGTGGTTCAAAAGTTTCTGATAAAATTGGCGTAATCGAAAATCTATTAGAAAAAGTTGACACACTTGTAATTGTAGGTGCAATGGCAAATACTTTCTTAAAGTCCAAGGGTCTTGAAGTTGGTAAATCTCTTGTGGAAGATGACAAATTAGACCTTGCCAGAGAAATTATGGCTAAGGCAATTGAAAATCATGTGGAATTAATTCTACCAAAAGATGTAATTGTAGCTCCAGAACTTTCTGAAGATGCAAAGGGAACTTTAAAAGATGTAGAAGATGTAAGTGAAGATGACATGATCCTAGACATTGGTAGTGTTAGTTTAAAAGATATTGAAGGATCTCTTGAAAAAGCAAATACTCTTGTCTTAAATGGACCTTGCGGAGTTTTTGAAATTGAAGAATTTTCTCATGGAACTATTGAACTTGCAAAAATTTTAGCAAATCTTGATGCTACAGTAATTGTCGGCGGTGGAGATTCTGTTGCTGCAGTTGAAAAGGCTGGTGTTGCAGATAAACTTACTCACATTTCCACTGGTGGCGGTGCAAGTCTTGAAATGCTTGAGGGTAAAAAACTTCCTGGCATTGAGGCAGTTGAAGAAGCATGAGAAGAAAATATATTTGTGGAAATTGGAAGATGAACAAGACTTCTTCTGAAGCAAGAAATTTTGCAAAAAAAATCAATGAATTTGATTTTAAAAATGTAGATGTCCTTCTTGCTCCAAGTTTTATTTCTCTTGAAAGTTTTAAAAATAATATAAGCGAAAAGATTGAAGTAGCGGCACAAAATATTTCTCAGTTTGACGATGGTGCTTATACTGGCGAAGTTTCAACTTCTATGTTAAAGGATATTGGCGTTAAAAATGTCATCATTGGTCACTCTGAAAGGCGAGAAAAGTTTTTTGAATCTAATGAAATTGTTAATGCAAAGGTAAAAAGGGCTCTTGTAGATGATTTTCATGTGATTCTTTGCCTTGGCGAATCTCTTGAAGTCAAAGCTCAAAATAAAGAATTTGATTTCGTAAAAGATGAACTTCTAAAATCCCTTGATGGAATAGAAAACATTGAAAATATAACCATTGCTTATGAGCCAATCTGGGCAATTGGCACTGGAAAAACTTGCTCATCAGAAGATGCTGAAAATATGTGCAGAGAAATAAGGGGCATAATAAATAAAAATTACGGAGAAGTTTCTGAAAAAATTAGAATTTTATACGGTGGATCGGTAAAACCATCTAATGCAAGAGAAATTTTATCTGAGGATAATATTGACGGAGTTTTAGTTGGTGGAGCAAGCCTTGATGTAGATAGTTTTGTTGAGATTATTAAAGCTGGTGAAAGCCTATGAAACCAACAATGTTAATAATTTTAGATGGACTTGGCATAAGAGACAGCCAAGTAGGTAACGCAGTTAAGCTTGCTAAGACTCCAACTATTGATGAATTATATAAAAGTTGTCCTCACACAGAAATTTTTGCTAGCGAAGAGTATGTAGGACTTCCCCATGGACAAATGGGGAACTCTGAAGTTGGACACTTAAATATTGGTGCAGGTAGAGTTATCTATCAAAATCTTACAAAGATTACTGAAGCCATAAAATCTGGAGAATTTTTCAAAAATCCTGAATTTAAAAGAGCAATTGACAATGCAAAAAAGAACAATTCAAAAATTCATCTAATAGGGCTTGTCTCAAAGGGTGGAGTGCATTCACACTTTGATCACCTTTTGGCTCTTATCAAGTTAATGGCAGATGAGGGAATAGAAAAAACTTACATCCATGCAATTACAGACGGCCGTGATGTTTCGCCTCACGCTGCTATAGATGACATAAAAGAACTTCAAGATGAAATCAGAAAAATTGGCAATGGAAAAATTGCCACAATTTCTGGAAGATACTATGCTATGGACAGAGACAACAGATGGGAAAGAACTAAAAAATATTATGACAATTTAACAAGCCATGCTGAATTTGTTGATGAAGATATTTTAACTTATATAAAGTCTTCCTATGACAAAGACATCACTGATGAATTTTTACTGCCAGCAAAGTTTGTAAAAAATTCTGAAATAGAAGACGGAGACTCAATTATAATTTTCAACTTTAGACCTGATAGAGTTAGACAAATTACAAGGGCCTTAGTTGATGATGATTTTAAGGGATTTGAGAGAGAAAAAATTAAGACGACTCTTGTTACAATGACAGACTATGATAAAGATATAAAAAATAAATTTGTTGCCTTTAAGGACGAAATTCCAAGGGATACTTTGGGAGAAATCTTAGAAAAAAATAAAATTAAGCAACTAAGAATTGCCGAGACAGAAAAGTATGCCCATGTCACATTCTTTTTTAATGGAGGAAGAGAAAATCCCTTTGAAGGAGAGGACAGAGTTCTTATTCCTTCGCCAAAGGTTGCAACTTATGACTTAAAGCCAGAGATGTCTGCCAATGAAGTGACAGATGCCGTAATTGAAAAATTAAAGGAAGACAAGTATGGCACAATCATTTTAAATTTTGCAAATACAGATATGGTTGGTCACACTGGAGACTTAAAGGCAGCCATAAAAGCTGTGGAAACAGTTGATGGTAATTTAGCAAGAATTTTAAAAGTCTTAAAAGAAAAAGATGGCGTGGCAATAATTACTGCTGACCATGGAAATTGTGAATGCATGATTGATGAGGAAGGGAATCCTGTTACAAGTCACACTACAAACCCTGTGCCAGTTTTTCTTTTTAATAAAGATGCAAAACTTAGAAGTGGCGGTGCACTTTGCGACTTATCGCCAACAATTTTAAAGATTATGGGAATTGAAAAGCCGGAGCTTATGACTGGTAAAAGTCTATTTTAAGTTATAAATTATTTTAATTAGGAGGAATTATGAGTTTAATTGATTACGTTTATGCGAGAGAAGTTCTTGATTCAAGGGGAAATCCAACAGTTGAAGTAGAAGTTGGCACAGTTAATGGTGGCTTTGGTTCTGCTATTGTGCCAAGTGGGGCATCAACTGGTGTGCACGAAGCTGTTGAACTTCGCGACGGAGAAGAAAGATATAATGGCAAGGGCGTTGAAAAGGCAGTTAATAATGTAAATGAAAAAATTGCAGAAGAATTAATTTGCTTTGATGTCTTTGACCAACTTGGCATTGACAAAATGCTAATAGGACTTGATGGCACAGAAAACAAGGGAGAACTTGGTGCTAACGCAATCCTTGGAGTTTCTCTTGCAGTTGCAAGAGCTGCAGCCAATGAAGCAGGACTTCCACTTTACCAATACCTTGGTGGAGTAAATGGAAAGACTTTGCCAATTCCAATGATGAATATAATAAATGGTGGCGAACACGCTGACAACAATGTGGATATCCAAGAATTTATGATTATGCCAATTGGAGCAGAAACTTTTAAAGAGGCACTAAGAATGGGCGCAGAAGTTTATCACGCCCTTAAAAAAGTTTTAAAGGACAAGGGGCTTTCAACTGGAGTTGGCGACGAAGGTGGCTTTGCACCAAATCTTGAATCTAATAAAAAAGCCTTCGACTGCATACTTGAAGCTGTAAAGGTAGCAGGTTATGAACCAGGTAAGGACATTGTCCTTGCAATTGATGCAGCAGCTTCAGAATTTTATGATGGGGATAAGAAAAAATATGTCCTTGCAGGAGAAGGTCGTGAATTTACATCAGAAGAACTTTCAAAATTCTATCAAGAACTTGTAAATGAATATCCAATTTATTCAATAGAAGATGGACTTGCAGAAGACGATTGGGAAGGTTGGAAGCACTTGACAGAACTTATTGGCGACAAGGTTCAATTAGTTGGTGACGACTTTTTCGTTACAAACACTAAGAGACTTCAAGAAGGAATTGAAAAGAAATCTGCAAATTCAATTTTAATAAAATTAAATCAAATTGGAACAATTACAGAAACCCTTGATGCAATTGAACTTGCAAAGAGACATAATTATACAGCAATTATTTCTCACAGGTCAGGAGAAAGTGAAGACTCAACAATTGCTGATTTAGCTGTTGCAACTAATGCAGGCTTTATTAAAACTGGAGCACCAGCAAGATCTGAAAGAGTTGCAAAATATAATGAACTTCTTCGCATAGAAGATGAACTAGGCGACCTTGCAATTTATCCTGGATTTGATGCTTTCTTCAATTTAAAATGAAAATTTATTTTATAAGACACGGCGAGGCAGAAATTTATGCAGATGATGACTTCAAGAGAAAGCTAACAACTCTTGGCAAAAGAAAATTAGAAGTTTCTTTTACAGCTTTTGCAAATAATTTAAAGGACAAAAGAAGTTTTAAAATCTATTCATCGCCTCTTGAGAGGGCAAAGGAAACTGCAGAGATTTTGGCAAAACATCTGGACTCAAAATATGAGATTAAAGACTATCTTGCCGGAGCTAGGATAAAAGACATATTAAAAACTTTAGATGAAAATGAAAATTATATTTTTGTATCTCATGAACCTTTTATATCAAATTGGATTTATCAACTAACAGGCGAGATGAAAATTATTTCAAGGGGAAGCATAAATTTAGTTGAAATTGCTCCAAAGGATTTTTTGAGTTAAGATTAAAGAATATTTGAAAATATAGTTATTATTTGATAAATATTTAATATAAGAATAATTATTAGGAGGAAAATTATGAATAAGAAAATTACTATGGCATCAGTTGCACTTCTATCACTAACACTTGTTGGATGTGGCGGAGCAAAAAACAAGGCAGAAGAAAATGCTCCAAAGGAAAACAACAAACAAGTAGAAGCAACTAACAATGCTAAAACAAATGAAGAAGCAGTAGCTCTTAAAGACGGAACTTACACAGGAAAATCATCTGATGACGATTACGGCGGACATATTGAAGTAACAATTACAGTTGCTGACGGAAAAATTTCTGACACTGTAGTTAAAAACCTTCAAAAAGATGGTACTGAAAAGGGCGAAGAATATGGTAAAGAAGCTGGAGAAGAAGGACACAAGACTGCACAAATGACACTTGAAGCTTCACAAGGATATGGAAAAGAACTTACAGAAAAGGGTTCAGTTGAAGAAGTAGAAGCAGTAACTGGCGCAACTCAATCATACAACCAATTCGTAGAAGCAGCAAAGGATGCAATCAATCAAGCAAAATAAATAAAATAATTTTGAAACAAAGCACTGACAGATGTCGGTGCTTTTTATTTCATAGCATATCATAGCATGAACAATCAAGAAATGTAATTTTATTTTTGTTAAACTCTATTTCAGAAAGGGAGTGAGAGAATGAATTGGATACAAGGAATACAAGCTGCCATTGATTATGTTGAAGAAAATATAAGAGATAATATTGATTTTGAAAAAGTTGCAAAAAGAGCGTATTCTTCATCTTTCCATTTTCAAAGAGTGTTTAGTATTCTATGTGGCTTTTCTCTTGGAGATTATATTCGAATGAGGAGACTTTCTCTTGCAGGCGAAGAACTTTCAAAGGGAAATGCAAAAATTATAGATATTGCCTTAAAATATGGATATGAATCGCCAGAAAGTTTTTCTCGTGCATTTACAAAATTTCATGGAATTTCTCCAAAGGAAGCCAAGAAAAGTGGAAATGTAAAAATTTTTACTCCCTTATCTGTAAAGTTAATTCTAACAGGAGGTAGCAAGATGAATTACAGAATTGAAAAAAGAGATTCTTTTCAAATTGTTTGTAAAAGAAAAAAAGTTGAAAAGCCTATGTCGGGAAGTGGAAGTGAAGAAATTAATGAAATGTGGAAGGAGTGTTCACAAGATGGAAGTCTAAATAAGTTAGTTTCATATATCCCACAAAATTCTGCTATGAATGGTTTACTTGGCATTTGTTTTACATCTGAGCTAGTATCGGATAATTTTTCTTATGGAATAGGTGTTGAATATGATGGTAGAAAAGTTGATGAAAATTTTGAAATTGTCACTATACCAAAAAATACTTATGCAGTTTTTACAAGTAAGGGTAAGATGCCCGATGCTTTTATAGAAACTTACAAAAGGATTGTCACAGAATTTTTTCCACAGAGCACACAATATGAATATGCGTCTAATGTAGAGTTTGAAGTTTATTATTCAGATGATATTTTAAATCCAAATTATGAGTGTGAGATTTGGATTGCAGTAAATGAAAAATAATTTAATAGTTTTTTTTCTTTGTCCTTATAATGAAACATTACTTATAAGGGCATTTTTGTTGACTAAAATTTAAAAATCTATTAAAGTAATTAGAAATTTTTTAAAATTTATAAATTATGATAAAATTTGTTTATAAGATTGTGTTAGGTGATTAAATGAAAAAAATAATTTTAATAGAAGACGATGAAATTTTATCAAATCAAATTTATAAATATTTGTCTGCAAATAATTTTGATGTGGAAATTTGTAAATCTTATAAAGAGGCAATAAATAAAATAAATAATTATTTTGACTTGGCGATTCTTGATATAAATTTGCCTGATATTGATGGAATTAACTTATTAAAAATTTTGAGAAACAATAATATCCGTGTCATAATCACAACAGTGAAAAATGATGAGAAATTTATCGTGAGAGCTTTAGATAATGGAGCTGATGATTATATTACAAAACCCTTTAAGCTTTCGATCCTAAGAGCGAGAATCGATAAAACCCTTAGAACTGCTCTCGTTAAAGATGATTTTATTAGCTTTAAGGACCTAACTTTAAATAATAAGGAAGGAAACTTTTATTATAAAAATAAAAGATTAGATTTGACTTCACAGGAATTTCAAGTAATGAAATTATTTATAAATAATCCCAATAGAATTTTTACTAGAGAATTTTTACTAGAGAGATTTTGGGATAGGCGAGAGAAGTTTGTCAACGATAATACACTTACTGCTACTGTTAAAAGAATAAGAGATAAAAGTGACAGAGACATTATTAAGACAATTCGTGGAATAGGTTATAGGATGGACTGATGATTTATTTATTTTACTTTGTGAGTTTATTTGCTCTATATTATTTTTTAAAGAAAAGACAAAAGAAAAGAATTGAAGAATTGGAAGAACTTATAGATAGGCTGGGAGAAAAAAATTATTCGATTCCCATGGTGCAAGATGACTTTTCAATCCTTGAAGATAAAATTTATAAAATTTTTATAGAACTTGTTGAGGCGAGAGAAAGCCTTGAGATAAATTCAAAAAAACAAATTCAAAACTTAGAAGATATTGCCCATCAAATAAAGACTCCAATTACTTCAATGTTTTTTGATTTGGAGATGATCGATAAGGATGAGGACAATAAAAAAGAAATTGAAAGACTTGAGCTTCAACTTGAAAGGCTTAACTCTCTTGCTGATATTTTATTAAAGCTATCTAGTCTTGATGCAAATATAGATAAGATGGAGAAGAGAAAAGTTTTGATTTCAGAGATACTTGACTATGTTTTGGATATTTTAAGGAAATCTATTGATGAGAAAAAGGTAAAAGTTATTTGTGACTACGAGGATTATGAGATAAAAGTCGATTACTATTGGACCTCTGAAGCCCTAATAAATATTATTAAGAATGCCTTAAGCCTTGATAGACTTACAAAAATTAAAATTTCTACAAATAAAAATCCGATTTACACAGAGATAATAATTGAAGATGACGGTGGAGGTATTAAAGAAGAGAACTTCAAAAAAATATTTGAAAGATTTTATAAGAGTCCTGACTCTAAGGGATTTGGCATTGGACTAGCTATGGCAAAATCAATTGTTGAGGCGAACAATGGAGATATATCTGTAAAAAATGGCAAAGATGGTGCGATTTTTAAAATTAAATTTTACAATGTCACTTAAAAGTCATTTTAACCTTTTATTATTGAGACAAATAGAGGGAGGTACATATGGAAATTGTTAGAACTGAAAATTTATCAAAAACTTATGGAAGTGGAGAAAATCTTGTAAGAGCAATTGATGATGTTAATTTAAAAATAGAAAAAGGAGAATTTATTGCAATTGTTGGACCAAGTGGATCAGGCAAGTCAACGCTTCTTCACTTGTTAGGTGGTGTGGACAATCCAAGTTCTGGAAAAATATTTATAGACGGCAATGACATCTCAAAATATTCATCAAAAGAATTAGCTTTCTTTAGGAGAAGAAAAGTAGGATTAATTTATCAATTTTATAATTTAATCCCAAACTTAACAGTTAGGCATAACATTGAGCTGCCCCTAAAGCTTGATAAGAGAAAAATCAATGATGAAGTCCTATTAGATATTGTTAGAAAACTTGGCATAGAAAATAAGTTAGATTCTTTTCCAAGTGAACTATCAGGTGGTCAGCAACAAAGGGTTGCCATAGCAAGGAGTCTTATCTATTCTCCGTCCCTTGTACTTGCTGATGAGCCAACAGGAAACTTAGACAGAGAAAATTCAAGAGAAATAATTGAAATTTTAAAATATTTTAATAGGACTTTAAAACAGACAATTATTGTAATCACCCATGATGAGTCTATAGCTCTAGAAGCAGAAAGAGTAATAACAATAGTGGATGGAAAAGTAGTGGGAGATGATAAGAATGAATAGGAAGAATCTCTCAATCTCACTTTCACTTTTTATAACTGCAATTTTCTTTACATTTTGCCTTTACATTGGATATGTAAATAATAAGTTTAATTATGAATATTTTAGGAACAGATCAATTTATGATGCCAAAGTCAAGGTCGATACAGTCTCTGGTGACTCAAGCAAATTAAAAGAAATAAAAAACATTAAAGAAGTAGGAGAAGTTGCTGTAGAAAATAATTCAGCCAAGATATCTCAGAATGTCTTAGTGGTAAATTACATAGACCAGGGTTTTAACAAGATGTTAGAAGATAGTATATTAAAAGAGGGAAGCTTTGCTGCAAAAGATAATGAAATTACCATACCAAAAAGTCTTGCAAAAAAAGAAAATTTAAAAATTGGGGATAAGATTGAAGTAGAATTTGGAAATAGATTGGTTGATGGAAAACAAATAAAAGCAGTTTCAAGTGTTACTAAAGATGAGGAATTTATAAGAAAAGATAGCAAAGAATATGTAATAAGTGGTCTCACAAGAAATCTTTACAATGAAAATATGAAGATTTTTTATGCTTCTACTGTCATAGGAAAGGGTCAAAAAACCAATAGCTTTGTAAGATTTGATAATTTTAGAAAAGCCTACAATAATAAAGATAATTTAGAAAAAGATCTTGCATCTGCCTTGAATAAAGATAAAGTAGAACTTGCATTTAGCGAGATAATGAAAGATTACTATAATGTTGATGGAAGTCTTTTACAACAAAATAGGCAGATAATTGTAGACTCTATTTTAATATTTGCTACAATCCTCATTTTTATATTTTTTGTAAAAAATATTTTTACAGTTTGGGGTCTAAGAAAGATAAGAGAAATTTCAATGTACAAGTCCATTGGTTCAACAGATTATCAAATTTATAAATTGCTTTTAAAAGATGGATTAAAAATTTCGCTTCTACCAATAGTTTTAGGACATGTTTTCGGATATGGGGGAATCAACCTCCTCAATCTTGGTATTCAAAGGATTGTAGAGGAAGAGGAAAAGTACAAGTATATAGAATTTTCGCCAAGCCTTTCACTTGTAGTTTTATTAATTTGCTTTTTTATAATTTTCATATCAATATTTGCTCCAGCTAAAAAAATCGCAAAGATAAATATAATTGATGGTATAAAGGGCAACTTTAGTGACAAAAATATAAAACTAAAAAGGAATAAAGATATTTGGAAGGAATTAAAGATAAATAATTTAAAAACTATTTCTTCTCAGAGATATATTTCTGCAATTGGAATGATAATTGTATCAATTTTTTTGATAGTTTTTTCTATGGCAAAGTACAATAGGGTGAAGAATACTTACACTTACAATACGAATATTAATATACTAATTCATTCAAATGAAGCTGAAGTTCCAAATGTCTTAAAGGATATAATGAAGACTACAGAAAATCACAGAGCCTTCCTTTCAACTGAAAAATATATTTCCCTTAGTAAGGATAAAAATTATTCAGATGAGTTTAGGTCTCTTAATTTAGACGAAAAAATGCGAAAATATTACGATAATGGCGAAGATTTTTATCTCGATGGAATTATAACGGCTTTAGATGACCAAACATTTGAAAAAATCGGTGGTAAAAAGGGAGAGGCTTTGCTATTAAATAGGGTCCAAGTCAATCCAAATGCACCTATTGATGGATCAGAAACAACAAAATATTTTAAAAACATAAATAGTTTAAATTACTCTATAACAGAGAAAAAAGATTACAATTATTCAATCAAAGTAGATAAATTAATCGATGACACAAAGGACTTTAGGCAAAGAAGACTACCCTTCAACGTGTATTTATATGTCGACTTTGACACATATTTTAAACTCCTAGATGAATGGAATAAGTACTATTTAAAAAACAATAATGAATTGAAAAGAAACACCTATGAACTTTCAATGCAAGTTGATGAAAGTAAGTTGGAAGATATAAAGAATGAAATTAAAGAAAAATTAGATACATCCATTGCCTATAATGAAACCTATAATTTAACTACAAGCAAAGATGTAGAAGCAAATCGCATGAAAGATGTAAAAACTTTTGGGATTATGATAATTTCTATTGCAAGTATAATTTTTATTTTAAATGTAACTAATGGATATTCTTCTATTAATTTAAGTTTAATGGCAAGAAAAAAAGAAATTGGTTCTTTAATGTCTTGTGGAATAGATGAGGAAGAACTAAAATATAAGTACACAAGAGATTTTATCTTAGAAGAAATAAAATCTCTGGCAATAGTTTTAATAGTAAGTTTAGCTGCTTTATTTATAATTGCAAAAATTTCGCCAACTATGGATATGAAAATTTTATTATCCTATTTTGAATATAAGTATTTTATTGCTTTTTCCATTTTGATTTATGGTATAAATATACTAATCTACAATTTATCTTTAAAAAATATTTTAAAGATTGATCCAATTGATTTGATAAGAGGATTTGACTAGGAGGTAGTCATGAAAAAAAGCCTTAGCAAGTATTTATTTATCGCAGGAGTTTTGGTTTTTTATAATTTTATATTTACTACCGGTAGATTTTTTTGCTGAGTTTACAAATTTAAGACCAATAGGTCTTACCAGTTTATCAATCTTAAGGGTTATTGGCATTATTGGTCTTGTATTTGCAGTAAAAGAAAAGTCAGTTTTCTTTGGAGTATTAAATTTTTTATTAATTATAATATTTCCACTCTTCATGTTTATTAACAGTTTAATATAATTTATTTTAAGTGATGTTAGGGATAATTAATTTTATTCTTAGCATCACTTTTTTATTTAATAAATTTTTACGGCTTCGACTATATTATAAATAAATAAAAAATAATAAAATTATTTCGAGTATAGTCGAATGTAAGTTGAAAAATATTTTTATTTCGAGTATAATCGAAACTAAAGGAGGGGTTTGAATGAAATATATTTTTAGAGCCAAGTACATAAAAAAATAAAAAAATTTATTGATAAGCCAATAGTAAAAATTTTAACTGGAATGAGGCGTGTTGGAAAATCTACAATTTTAAATATTATTAGAGATGATGTTTTAAAGGATGTGCCTGTCGAAAATAAAATTTATATGAATTTTGAATCCCTTGAATTTTTTGATATTAATAATGCAGATTTATTAAAAGATTATTTAGATAAAAAATTGAAGAACAAAAAGGGAAAAGTTTATTTTTTATTTGATGAAATTCAACTTGTTAAGGATTGGGAGAGGGTAATAAATGGACTTAGAGTTAGTCTTAATTCTGATATTTACATCACTGGCTCTAATTCAAAACTAATCTCTGGCGACTTATCCACACTTCTTGCTGGTAGATATGTAGAATTTGAAATTCAACCCTTTACTTTTGATGAATTTTCAGAAATTTATAAAAACTCAAATTTAAGCGAAGAGGAATTATTTCAAAAATTTATAAAAATTGGCGGAATGCCTGGTTTAAAATATTTTAATCTCAACGAAGAAGTTTCACAAAAATATTTGAATGACATTTATAACACCGTGCTTGTAAAAGATGTTTTAAATTACAATAATATAAGAGATGTGGATATTTTTAATAGAATTTTAAGCTTTGCCATGCAAAATATTGGTGCGACTTTTTCTGCTAGTGCCATAAGAAATTACTTGAAGAGTGAAAATAGAAATATTTCTGTTGATACTGTATTAAATTATTTGGAATATTGCAACAAAGCCTTTGTATTGAAGAAAGTTCCAAGATACGATTTAGGAGGCAAAAAGATTTTAAAAGTTGATGAAAAATATTATTTGACGGATCATGGTTTTAGACAGTCTATGGGATTTTCTAATGTTAAAGATATTGAAAAAACTTTGGAAAATATTGTTTACATTGAACTTTTGTCACGAGGATACAGCGTAAAAATTGGAAAAGTCAAAGATAGAGAAATAGATTTTGTTGCAAAAAAAGGCGAAGATATTTCTTATTTTCAAATTGCCTATTTAATGGAAAATGAAGAAACTAGAGATAGAGAATTTGGAGTTTATGATTTGATTAAAGATAATTATCCGAAATATGTTCTTTCAATGGATAAACTTGATTTTTCACAAAGGGGAATTGTTCACAAAAATATCATTGATTTTTTGCTCGAAAGTGAGAAATGATTTTTTTAATAGACTTGAGAAACTTGTAAATAAAATTAGAAAAATATATAATTACTTGGGGTTAGACCCAAGTTTTTTATTTAAAGGAGAAATGATGAAGACTTCATATATATTAATGCTTATTACAATTGTCTCAAAAATCTTTGGACTTTTGAGAGAGAAGGCACTTGCTTACTTTTTTGGAGTTGGCATGGTTGCAGATATTTTTCTAATTGCCTTTCAACTTCCTATGACTTTTACCAATGTCATTAGTGGTGCTGTTGCCAATGGTTACATACCAATGTACGATAAAATTGAAGAAAGGGAAGACAAGAAAAAAGCTGATTTATTTACGGCTAATCTTTCTAATGTTATTTTACTTGTATTTGTTCTTGTTACTATTATTTCTATTATTTTCGCAAGACCTCTTGTAAAATTAATGGCTGAAGGTTTTGAAGGAGAAAAGCTTGAAACTGCTGTATTTGTATCAAGAGTTGCCATGCTCTCCATTGCAGTTACTGCTGTTAGCTCAATTTATAAGGCATACCTTCAAATTCACGAGAGATTTATTATTTCTGTGCTTCACTCAATTCTAATGAATGTAATTTTAATTGGAGCCATGGCAATATCAAGAAATCTTGGCATAAATTATCTTGCCATAGGAATTTTAGTTGCCTTTGTTTTGCAATATGCTATTTTTATAATGCCAATTAAAAAACTTGGCTACAAGCACAGTTTAAAAATTGATTTTAATGAAGATATGAAAGCGATGTTTATTTCTATTCTTCCAATTTTAATTTCCACTTCTGCAATTGAAATTAACTTTATGATTTCTAGATCCATTGCATCGGGAGCTTATGCGGGAGGAATTTCAATTTTAAATTATGCCTACAAACTCCAAAGTTTTGTAACAGGAATAGTTGTCACATCAATAATAACAGCTACTTATCCTAAGCTCGCAAATTTTGGCTCAAAGAAAGATTATGTAAATTTAAAAACTGCACTTTCAGAAGGTCTTTCAAATATGCTACTTCTAGTTGTGCCGGCTGCCTTTGGACTTTATATTTATTCCTTTCCAATTGTAAATCTACTTTTTGTTGGCGGAGAATTTTCTGTTGATGATGCAAAGATTACTGCTACAGTATTATCTTTCTTTGCCTTTGGTGTAATTGGAATTGGAGTTCGTGAAGTTATATCCAGAGTTTTTTATTCTCTTGGAGATAACAAAACTCCAGTTATAAATTCTGTTTTAATAGTAGCAATTAATATCATTCTTGCCCTTTTACTTTCAAAAGTAATGGGAATAAGGGGAATTGCCCTTGCGACTTCTATATCCTTTATAGTTGGGGCTATAGCACTTTACCTTCCATCTATTAAATTAATTGGCAATGTATTTAACAAAAAACTTTTTACAAATGTCATAAAAATTACTATTTCATCAGTTGTCATGGCTTTTTGTTCAAAAATTTTCTACAATATATTAACTAAAAGCTTTGGAATAAATTTATCTCTATTAATTTCTATAATTATTGCAGGTGCTATATACTTGATTTTACTTATTGTATTTAGAGTTGACGAGATAAGTGAGATTAAAAAGTTCATATTTAAGAAATAGCAAAATAGGGAAAATTACCTTTTATTTTACTCTTTAATAGTGTAAAATATTACTTAATAAAGGAGTGATGAATATGAAGGTAATTTTTCACGTAGTTGAAGAAGATAAATGGTCTGCTGTAATTTCAAATGTTAGAGATTTATTAGACACTTTCGATGATATACAAGTTGAAATAATTGCTATGGCTAAGGCTGCTGCACTTTTTAACAGGTACTCTGGAGTTGATTTCGAAGGAGTTATTGGAAATCCAAAAGTAAATATTACAATTGGAAAGAAAGCTTTGGTAGAAAATAGACTTTCAAAGGAATTGCTACCTCATAGCATCAAAGTGGAAGACTTAGTTATAACAAAAATAGTAAAACTCCAAAACGAAGGTTACGCTTATATTAGACTTTAAAAAAGATTCTGCCAAAAGGCAGGATTTTTTTTGCTTTAAGGCTTGAAAGTTGCCATATAAAATGATAAAATACATATTTGCATAATAATAATTAGAGTGGTGATTTGTACTCTAATTGGAGACACTCATTTGAAAGGCTAGGGTGAGAAAATTAATGGTACATCCTGTTAAATATGGGAAACGTGAGAGAATGAGTTTTTCTCGTGTAGACGAAGTTATGTCACTACCAAATCTCCTTGACGTGCAGACTTCTTCATACAAATGGTTAATTGAAGAAGGGTTAAAGGAAGTATTTGATGATGTATCTCCTATCGAGGATTACTCTGGAAATTTAATTTTGGAATTTGTCGATTATTATTTATCTGACGAGATTAAATATGATATTGACGAATCAAAACAGAGGGATACTAATTACTCTGCGCCATTAAAGGCAAAGGTAAGGCTTATCAACAGTGAAACTGGGGAAGTAAAGGAACAAGAAGTCTTTATGGGCGACCTTCCTCTTATGACACCAACTGGTACTTTTGTAATTAACGGAGCAGAACGTGTAGTTGTTTCACAACTTGTAAGAAGTCCAGGAGCATATTACAAAGAAGAGAGAGATAAGACAGGTAAGAAAATCTATTCGGCGACTCTTATTCCAAATAGAGGAGCTTGGCTTGAATTTGAAACTGATGCTCAGGGCGTAATCAATGTAAGAATTGATAGAACTAGAAAACTTCCTATCACTGTTCTTTTAAGAGCATTGGGAGTTGAATCCAACCAAGAAATAATTGATGTTCTTGGCGAAAGTGAAGCACTTTTAAAGACATTAGAAAAAGATATTACTACTAATAAAAATGAAGCTTTACTAGAAATTTATAAAAAGTTAAGACCAGGGGAACCACCAACAATTGATTCAGCACAATCACTTTTTGAAAATATGTTTTTCGATGACAGAAGATATGACCTTGCAAAAGTTGGAAGATATAAATTCAATAAAAAGTTAGGAATCAGTGCAAGAATAGAAAATAATATTCCTGCAGAAGATATAATTGACCCTATGACTGGCGAAATTTTAGCTGAAGAAGGAGAACTTCTAACTAGAGCAAAGGCTGAAAAAATTGAAGCAGCTGGAGTTAATCAAGTTCTTATAAAGACTGATGAAAATTATGAACACGCAACAGATAAGACAATAGTAATAGGAAACAACTTTACTTTTGTTGATGCTTACGAACTTGACTTTGATATGGAAGAGCTTGGCTTTAAAGAAAAAGTTTATAGACCACTTTTCGATGAACTTTACGAAGAATTTTCTGAAGATACAGAAAAATTCAAGGAAGAACTTGTAAAGGCTCATAGAGAACTTTCTCCAAAACATATTTTAATTGACGATATTATCGCCGGTATTAATTATGAATTTGGACTTATGAATAATGTTGGTTCAGTTGACGATATCGACCACTTGGGAAACAGAAGAATTAGATCCGTTGGAGAACTTCTTCAAAATCAATTTAGAATTGGTATTTCAAGAATGGAAAGAGTTATTCGTGAAAGAATGACAGTCCAAGATGCCGATGCAACTACACCACAATCACTTATAAATATTAGACCTGTGACAGCTGCTATAAAAGAATTTTTTGGTTCTTCACAACTTTCACAATTTATGGACCAAAACAATCCTCTATCAGAATTAACACACAAGAGAAGGTTATCTGCACTTGGACCTGGTGGGTTAAGCAGAGATAGAGCTGGATTTGAAGTGCGTGACGTCCATAACTCACACTATGGAAGAATGTGTCCTATTGAGACACCAGAAGGTCCAAACATTGGACTTATAACATCACTTACAACTTACGCAAGAATTAATGATTATGGATTTATCGAGACTCCATATAGAAAAGTTGTTGACGGAGTTGTAACTGATCAAATAGATTATCTAACAGCCGATGTTGAGTACGAACAAATCATTGCACAAGCTGACGAAAGGCTTGATGAAAATAATAAATTTGTTGAAGACAGGATTGCAGCCAGAGGTCATGGCGGTAATGCCGATATATTTGATATTAAAGATGTAAACTACATGGACGTATCACCTCAACAAATTGTTGCAGTTGGTACTTCTATGATACCTTTCTTGGAAAATGACGATGCCAACAGAGCCCTAATGGGTGCAAACATGCAGCGTCAAGCAGTGCCTCTATTAAAAACTGAAGCTCCAGTTGTTGGAACTGGTATTGAATATAGAGCTGCTAAGGACTCAGGTGTTGTAATAGTTTCTAAGAACAAGGGAACTGTTAAAAAAGTTGATGCCGTTCACATTGAAATCGAAAGAGAATTTAATAAGGGCATTGACACTTATAAATTGCACAAATTCATGGGCGGCAACCAAGGCACTACAATTAACCAAAGACCTATTGTAAATGCAGGCGACTCCGTAGAAGCAGGAGAAATTATTGCCGATGGACCAAGTACAGACCAAGGCGAAATGGCTCTTGGCAAAAATATCCTAATAGCCTTTATGAACTGGGAAGGATACAACTATGAAGATGCCATGCTTGTAAGCCAAGAACTTGTAATTGACGATGTATTAACTTCACTTCACATCGAAGAATATGAATCTGAAGCTAGAGATACAAAACTTGGACCTGAAGAAATAACTAGAGATATTCCAAATGTTGGCGAAGACATGTTAAAAGACCTTGACAGCAGAGGAATTATTAGAATTGGTGCAGAAGTTAAGCCAGGAGATATTCTTGTTGGAAAGGTAACTCCAAAGGGAGAAACTGAGCTTTCTGCAGAAGAAAGACTACTTCGCTCAATCTTTGGCGAGAAAGCCAGAGAGGTAAGAGACACATCCCTAAGACTTCCTCATGGGGAACATGGTATTGTTGTCGATGTAAAGACTTTTAATAGATCAGATGGCGACGAACTTCAACCAGGTGTAAATGAAATGGTAAGAGTTTTTGTTGCTACAAAGAGAAAGATTCAAGTTGGAGACAAGATGTGTGGACGTCACGGTAACAAAGGGGTTATTTCTAGGGTAATGCCTAAGGAAGATATGCCTTACATGCCAGATGGTACACCTATCCAAATTGTTCTTAACCCACTAGGGGTTCCTTCTCGTATGAATCTTGGACAAGTTCTTGAAGTTCACTTGGGACTTGCTGCAAAAAAACTTGGATGGCATGTTGCCACTCCAGTATTTGATGGTGCTAACGAAGGCGACATCTTTGATACACTTGAAGAAGCTGGATACTCAAGAGATGGAAAGATTCAACTAAGAGATGGTAGAACTGGAGAAGAATTTGACCACCCTGTAACTGTTGGTTATATGTATATGTTGAAACTTCACCATTTAGTTGATGAAAAAATCCACGCTCGTTCTACTGGACCTTACTCACTTGTTACACAACAACCTCTTGGAGGTAAGGCACAATTTGGTGGACAAAGATTTGGGGAAATGGAAGTTTGGGCACTTGAAGCTTATGGTGCCAGCCATACTTTACAAGAAATGCTTACTGTTAAATCTGACGATATAGTTGGTCGTGTTAAGACTTATGAAGCAATAGTTAAGGGAGAAAATATTCCGCAACCAGGAGTTCCTGAATCCTTTAAAGTTTTAATAAAGGAATTACAATCACTTGCTCTTGAAATTCAAGTGCTAGATGAAAATGGAAATGAAGTTGATCTTGAAGTTGACGAGGATGAACTAACTAAGATTGACAACATTGACGATAAAAACACTGAATCAGAAGATGATATAAAGGAACTTATTGAACACACAGGAACTGCAAATATTGGCATCAGAACAATTTCAAATGATGAAGTTGAGTCTTTTGAAAACAGTCACTTCTATGAAGATGAAGATGAAGATGAAGAAGACGATTTTGATGAATCCGATGAATCTGAAGATTAATTAGTTATTTTTAATTAATAGGAAAGGAGAAGTGCTCCTTGAGCGAACATGAATTATTCCATTCAATAAAAATTGGACTTGCTTCACCAGAAAAGATTAGATCTTGGTCTTATGGCGAAGTAAAAAAACCGGAAACTATAAATTACAGGACATTAAAACCTGAAAAGGAAGGTCTATTTTGTGAAAAAATATTTGGACCAACTAAGGATTGGGAATGTTCCTGTGGAAAATATAAAAGAGTAAGATACAAGGGAGTAGTATGCGAAAAATGTGGCGTTGAAGTCACAAAGGCTAAGGTTCGTCGTGAAAGAATGGGTCATATTGAACTTGCTGCTCCAGTATCACATATTTGGTATTTTAAGGGCATACCTTCAAGAATGGGTCTTGTGCTAGACATGAGCCCTAGAGCTCTTGAAAAAGTTTTATACTTTGCATCTTATGTTGTAACTTATGTTGAACCAGGCGAAACAACTCTTTATGAAAAACAACTTCTTTCAGAAATTGAATATAGAGAGTTCAAAAAAGAATATGGCGACAAGTTTACTGCAAAGATGGGTGCAGAAGCTATTAGAGATCTTCTTCAAAAAGTTGACCTACAAAAGGAAAATGACGAGCTTCAAGAAGAACTTCAAGATGCAACTGGACAAAAGAAAATTAGAATTACAAGAAGACTTGAAGTAATAGATGCCTTCATCCAATCAGATAACAAACCTGAATGGATGATACTTGATGCAATCCCAGTAATTCCACCAGATTTAAGACCTATGGTACAACTTGATGGTGGAAGATTTGCAACAAGTGACTTAAATGATTTATATAGAAGAATTGTAAATAGAAACAACAGACTTAAAAAGTTAATGGACATCAATGCTCCAGACATCATAGTTAGAAATGAAAAGAGAATGTTACAAGAATCTGTTGATGCTCTTATTGACAACGGAAGACGTGGAAGACCTGTAACTGGACCGGGAAACAGACCACTTAAATCTCTATCAGAAATGTTAAAGGGTAAACAAGGTCGTTTCCGTCAAAACCTACTTGGTAAGAGAGTTGATTACTCTGGTCGTTCTGTAATAGTAGTTGGACCAGAGCTTAAATTCTACCAATGTGGACTTCCAAAAAATATGGCTCTTGAACTTTTCAAGCCTTTCGTAATGAGAGAACTTGTAAAAAGAGATTTAACTTATAACATTAAGTCTGCAAAGAGAATGGTGGAAAGAGGAAAAGACGAAGTTTGGGACGTACTTGAAGATGTTATTAAGGATCATCCAGTTCTTCTTAACCGTGCACCGACACTTCACAGACTTGGTATTCAAGCCTTTGAACCAGTCCTAGTAGAAGGCAAAGCTATTAAGCTTCATCCGCTTTCTTGTACAGCATATAATGCCGACTTTGACGGAGACCAAATGGCTGTCCATTTGCCACTATCAACAGAAGCACAAGCTGAAGCAAGACTACTAATGCTTTCAACAAATAATATCTTGGCACTAAAGGATGGTAAACCAATTACTACTCCTACTCAAGATATGGTTCTTGGTTCATATTATTTAACTTTAGATAGAAAAGATAAATTAAAGGGCGATGGTTCAATTTATAGAAACTTTGATGAAATGTTCCATGCTTATCAATCAGGATTTTTGCACCTACAATCTCATGTAGCTGTTAGAAGATATGCTGATGAAAATGACAAGAGAGGTAAAATTGTCCCATCAACTGTTGGTAGATTTATTGTAAATGAATTTATCCCACAAGACTTAGGCTTTGTAAATAGAGATGAAGACAAATATTCTCTTGAAATAGACCAGGTTGTAGACAAAAAACTTCTTGGAAAAATAATTGAAAAGACTTACAAAAAACATGGAAATATAAAAACTGCAGAGCTACTTGACAACATCAAGGCTACAGGATATCACTACTCAACTATTGGAGCTGTATCTATTTCAATGGGTGACGTTGAGATTCCTGACACTAAGCCAGAAATTTTAGCTAATGCAGAAAAAGAAGTTGCTAAATATGAAAAAGCCTTTAGAAGAGGTCTTATATCTGACGAAGAAAGATATGAAAAAGTAATTGAAATTTGGAATAAGGCAACTGATGACTTAACTGACGATGTAATGGACGGCTTTGATGCCCTAAACAACATCTACATCATGGCAGATTCAGGAGCCAGAGGTTCAAAGAACCAAATCAGACAACTTGCAGGTATGCGTGGACTTATGGCATCGCCTTCAGGTAGAACAATCGAAGTTCCAATCACTTCAAACTTTAGAGAAGGCCTTTCTGTACTTGAATTTTATATGTCAGCCCATGGTTCTAGAAAGGGACTTGCCGATACAGCACTAAGAACTGCCGACTCTGGATATTTGACAAGAAGACTTGTAGACGTTTCACAACAAGTAATTGTTTCTGAAGAAGACTGTGGAACTGATGAATATTTAGTAGCAAGAGCCTTTAAAGATGGTAAAGAATTAATTGAATCTCTTGCTGACAGAATTGAAGGAAGATATTCTTTCGAAGATATAGTTAATCCAGAAAGTGGAGAAATTATTGTAAAGGCAAATGAATTTATTTCTGATGATGATGCAGTCCTAATTGAATCACTTGGTATAAAAGAAGTAAAAGTAAGATCAGTCCTTGGATGTAAAACTAAAAATGGAGTTTGTGCACACTGCTATGGTAGAAACCTTGCAACAGGCTCACAAATTGGAATTGGAGAAGCAGTTGGTGTAATTGCAGCTCAATCAATTGGGGAACCGGGTACACAACTTACAATGAGAACTTTCCACACTGGTGGTGTAGCTGCAGCAGCAGATATTACACAAGGTCTTCCAAGAGTTGAAGAACTTTTCGAAGCAAGAAAGCCAAAGGGACTTGCAGTAATTGCAGAACGAGGCGGTATTGTCGACATAAAAGAAACAAATAAGAAGAGAGAAGTTCTTATTACAGCAGAAGATGGAACAGTTGACTCTTACAACATCGTCTATGGCTCAAGACTAAAAGTTAAACAAGGCGATGAAGTTGAGGCTGGAGATGAACTTACACAAGGTTCTGTATATCCACAAGATTTACTTCGTGTAAAAGGCGAAAAAGGTGTACAAGAATACATTGTTAAGGAAGTTCAAAGAGTTTACAGACTTCAAGGGGTAGACATCAACGACAAGCACATTGAAATAATAGTTAGACAAATGCTATCAAAGTGTAAAATCGAAGATGCAGGAGACACAGATTTACTTCCGGGTGCACTTGTAAATGTAGTTGACTATAAAGAAGCAAATAAGATTGCAATAGAAGAAGGCAAAGAACCTGCTACTGCAAAGGTAAATCTTCTTGGAATTACAAAAGCATCACTTGCAACAGACTCCTTCTTATCAGCAGCATCTTTCCAAGAAACTACAAGAGTTCTTACAGATGCAGCTATAAAGGGAAAAGAAGATATGCTTGAAGGCTTAAAGGAAAATATTATAATCGGACAACTTATACCAGCAGGTACAGGCGCTCGTATAAATTCCAAGGTACAAATTGGAATCGACGAAAGCCTAAAAGAAGATTACAATATCCTTGAAGACTCAGAAGTAATAACACAAGATGATGTAAAAGTTGAACTTGAAACTTTAGCAGAAGAAGAGTAAATTAAAAAAATATATTCATAAAAAATAAATTTTAAGTAGGTTGATTAGTCAGCCTACTTTTTTTTGCCAAAAATTTTTAAAAAGAATAGAAAGCAAAATAAAAAAATTTATCTGATATAATTTATTTACAAGGAGTGATAATTTGAAAATTTTTACTGATAGCAAAAAGGGACCTTTAAATAAAATAACAGATGTTAAGGGCGTGAGAGTTGGTCACTCTACAATTAAAAATGGCAAAATAAAAACTGGTGTCACATGTATCATGCCTCATGATGGCGATATTTTTAATGAAAAACTAATTGGAGCATCTTACATAATTAATGGCTATGGAAAAAGCCTGGGTTTAATCCAGCTTGATGAACTTGGCACTCTTGAGTCTCCAATTTTTATGACTAACACCATGAGCCTAGGGGAAGTTTTAAATTCATCTATGAAGTGGATGATTGATAAGTATCCTGATGTGGGCGACAAGTCTGGTGCTCCAAATATAATTGTTACTGAATGTAACGATGGAGTTATTAATGATATGAGAGGACTTCATATCAAAGAAAAAAATGTACTTGAAGCAATTAATAATGTTTCAAGAGATTTCAAATCAGGTTCTGTAGGAGCTGGAACTGGTATGATTTCCTTTAACTTAAAGGGTGGAATTGGATCATCATCAAGAATTATTGAAATTAATGGTAAGAATTATACACTTGGAAGCCTAGTCCTTTCAAATTTTGGAAAGATAAAAGATTTAAAGATAGAAAATAGGGAGATTGGTCGCCAAATGTATTTAAAGTCCAAAGAGAAAAAGGAAGAAAAAGATAAGGGTTCAATCATTATAATAATTGCAACGGACATACCCCTAAGTGCAAGGCAGTTAAAGAGAATTGCCAAGAGATCTACTATAGGTCTTGGAAATGTTGGGTCTTTCTTGGGACATGGGTCTGGAGATATTGCCCTTGCCTTTTCCACTGCAAATAAAATAAAAAATAATTCCTTTGAAGATATAAGGCTTTTAAAAGAAGATTTATTAGATGATGTTTTTAGAGCTGCAGCAGAATCAGTGGAAGAATCCATTATTAATTCTCTAATTTATTTAAAGTCAGAAATAAGTAAAGATGGTAAAAAAATTTTTTCTCTTGAAGATAATTTAAAAAATCTGGGCATTGATTTTTAATTTTTTTAACTTCTTTAAACTTTTATGAGGTGCTATAATGAATTAAGAAGCAAAAGTTTTGATTTATTAAGGAAAGATTGTGGGAGAGGATTTAATGAGTGATTCAACAATATATTTGTTAGTAGCAATTTTTACGTCAGCCTTAGCCACTTTTAGTTACATAAGAAGAGATAAGAAAGAAGAAAAAGATTCTAAGAATGACATAATATATTCTTTCTTAATGGGCAACTTTTTAATCTTACAATATTATTTTAAAGTTTATCAAAATATTGGGATGATAATTATTGTCAGCATCTTGGTTTATTTTGTAGTTTGGGCTATTTATACATTTTACACAGATAGCAAAAGGGGAAAGAAGTTATTGGAAAATAAAAATGAGCCTAAGTGGAAGATTTTATTTATTTCAATATCTTCTATAGTATTTGCAAGCTTTAGTTTTTTAGAATTGAAAGATTGGGATACTATTTTTGGATATAGCAAAATTGAGTTTCAAAAAATTTTAATAATTTCAACTCTTTTTTTATCCTACCTTAAAATTATTTTAGATATGAGAGTTTTAAAAAATATTTTATTTGAAAAGGATATTTGGAGAAGAGCTTTTATTATTTCAGAAATTATTTTGCTTTTAGTACTCGCCTTAGGAAGTGCCTATAACATAAAAAATACAAGTCGCTTTGATTTTTATGTAAAAAGAGAAAATCATAAAGAAATATCAGTGGAGGAATTATGGAATCATTAATTTTATTATTTTTTATACCAGCCATACTTATTTCGTCAATAATTCCATTAACTTATAGATATAAAGAAAATAGGGGAATAGAAACTGAAAGTAGCGCTATAGTGGAAAACTACATATATGTTTTTACAATGATGTCTTTTTGGATTGGCATTGTTTTTAGTCAAAATAAGCCATATATATATTTAGCAGTTTTTGGTCTTGTGGTATATTTTGTTTACAGAACTTACACAGAAGATATTTTGAAAAATAAGTACAAAGACGACCTAAGACTTTATAAGATAACAACAATTATTGTTCAAGGCATTCTTATAATTTATCAACTAATATTTTTTATGACCCTTGAAGATGGTCATAAAGTGAGTTACTTCGCAAAAAATGAATTTTTAATAGTTTTGTCATGCTTTGTGCTAGTTATCTTATGGCTTAGCTACTATTTGTCAAAAAAACTACTTTCAAAAATTTTTGTAGAAAAGGACTCTTACAGAAAAACTTTTGTAATTTTACAAATTTTATATGTATTATTTTTTACAGGATTTACAATCTATGACTTCATAAATATCAATAGATTTGATTTTTACCTTGGTAGATTATTGTAAATTTTAGTAAAAATTTCAAAAAACTAAAGATTATTTTAAAAAATATGAGGAATTCGCTAATTTCTCATATTTTTTGTTGACTTAATGGCTTTGTAATGATAAAATTGATGAGTATTTGAGACGGAAAGACTACCTAAGACTGGGTAGTCTTTGAAATGTCTGATACTATTATTAAAACAGGAGGTGCAATTAATGCCTACAATTAACCAATTAGTAAGAAATGGTAGAAAGAAAATTCACAGTAAATCTAAATCACCAGCTCTTGATGTAAACTATGACACACTTAAAAAAGTTGAAACTGAAGTTAATTCTCCACAAAAAAGAGGAGTATGTGTTGCAGTAAGAACAGTAACACCTAAAAAACCGAATTCAGCTCTTAGAAAAGTTGCCAGAGTTCGTTTGACAAATGGCTACGAAGTTATGGCTTACATTCCAGGAATCGGACACAACCTACAAGAACACAGTGTTGTTTTAATCCGTGGTGGAAGAGTTAAGGATTTACCAGGTGTTAGATACCATATTGTAAGAGGTACTCTTGATACAGCTGGAGTTACAGACAGAAAGCAAGCTAGATCTAAATATGGTACTAAGAAACCTAAAAATTGATAGAATTTTTTATGAGAATTTATAGATTTTTGGCTTACGGGCTCAACCTGAGTACCAATGAATCGACTGAAAAATAGTTAAGGAGGGAAGTTATGCCAAGAAAAGGACATATCCAAAAACGTGAAGTTATGGCTGATCCAATGTATGCTGATGTAGTTATCACTAAGCTTATAAACAATGTTATGCTTGACGGTAAAAAAGGTACTGCTCAAAGAATTGTTTATGGAGCACTTGAAACAATTGCAGAACAAACTGGAGAAGACGCACTTGAAGTATTTTACAAGGCACTTAACAATGTAATGCCTGTACTTGAAGTAAAGGGAAGAAGAATAGGCGGTGCTACTTACCAAGTTCCAATGGAAGTTAGACCGGAAAGACGCCAAACACTAGGACTTAGATGGTTAGTTAAATATGCAAGAGCTAGAGGCGAAAAGACAATGGACGAAAGACTTGCAAAAGAAATCCTTGATGCATCTAACGGACTAGGCGGAAGCGTTAAGAGAAAAGATGAAATGCATAGAACAGCAGAAGCTAACAAAGCCTTTGCTCACTATAGATGGTAATAAGGGGAGGAATTTATGGCTCGCGAAATACCATTAGAGAAATATAGAAATATTGGTATTATGGCCCATATTGATGCTGGAAAGACTACTACTACTGAACGTATTCTTTTCTACGCTGGTAAGATTCACAAAATCGGTGAAACTCACGAAGGGGCAGCACAAATGGACTGGATGGAACAAGAACAAGAAAGAGGTATCACAATTACTTCTGCAGCTACTACTGCACACTGGAAGGGCTACAGACTTAATATTATCGATACTCCGGGACACGTTGACTTTACAGTTGAAGTTGAAAGATCTCTAAGAGTACTTGATGGTGCTGTTGCACTTTTTGATGCAAAAAGTGGTGTAGAACCTCAATCTGAAACTGTTTGGAGACAAGCAGATAAATATCACGTTCCAAGAATTGCACATATTAACAAGATGGACGTTACTGGTGCTGATTTCTTTAGATCAGTTGACACTATTGACAAGAAATTACATGGTAACCCAATTCCAATTCAAATCCCAATGGGAGCAGAAGATACTTTCATTGGAATGATTGACCTTGTTGAAATGAAAGCAGAAATTTATAAAGATGAACTTGGTAAGGAAATCGAAATTATTGATGTTCCTGAAGAATATTTAGACAAGGCAAATGAATATAGAGATAAATTAATTGAAAAAGCTTCAGAATTTGATGAAGATTTAATGATGGCTTATCTTGAAGGCGAAGAAATCGACAAAGAACTTCTTAAAAAAGCTATAAGAAAGGGTACTCTTGCAGTACAAATCACTCCAGTATCTTGTGGTTCTTCTTATAAGAATAAGGGAGTTCAACTTCTTCTTGATGCAATAATTGATTATCTTCCATCTCCAACTGATGTACCAGCTATTGAAGGTACAGATATGGATGGAAATGAAATTAATAGACGCTCATCAGATGATGAACCTTTCTCAGCACTTGCATTTAAAATCGTTACTGACCCTTATGTTGGTAAACTTGCATACTTTAGAGTTTATTCTGGAGTTTTAAAGGCAGGTTCTTATGTAATGAATTCAACTAAGGGCAAGAGAGAAAGAATCGGAAGAATTCTTCAAATGCACGCTAACAAGAGAGAAGAAATTGAAGAAATCCGTGCAGGCGAAATTGCAGCAGCTGTAGGTCTTAAAGACACTACAACTGGAGATACTCTTTGTGATGAAAAGAATCTTGTTATTCTTGAAAACATGGAATTCCCAGATCCAGTTATCTCTGTAGCAATTGAACCAAAGACTAAAGCTTCTCAAGATAAAATGGCTCTTGCTTTAGCAAAACTTGCTGAAGAAGATCCAACTTTCAGAACACACACTGATGATGAAACTGGTCAAACAATTATCTCAGGAATGGGTGAACTTCACCTTGATATCATTGTTGATAGACTTTTAAGAGAATTTAAAGTTGAAGCCAACATTGGTAACCCACAAGTTTCATATAGAGAAGGTATTAAGAAGAATGCTGAAGGCGAAGCTAAATACGCTCGTCAATCAGGTGGTCGTGGACAATATGGTCACGCTAAGATTAGAATCGAACCAAACGAACCAGGTGCAGGCTTTGTATTTGAAAATGCCATCGTTGGTGGTGCAATTCCTAAGGAATTTATTGGACCAACACAACAAGGTATTGAAGAAGCACTTCAATCAGGTATTATTGGTGGATACGAAGTGCTTGATGTTAAGGTAACTCTTTACGATGGATCTTACCACGAAGTCGACTCTTCTGAAATGGCATTTAAGATTGCTGGTTCTATGGCAGTCAGAGATGCTCTTGCAAAAGCAGACCCAGTACTTCTTGAACCTATGATGAAAGTTGAAGTTACAACTCCTGAAGAATACATGGGAGATGTAATTGGAGACATTAACTCAAGAAGAGGAAGAATGGAAGGTATGGAACTTGTAGCTGGAGCTCAAATCGTTACAGCTTATGTACCACTAGCAGAAATGTTTGGTTACGCAACTAGCCTTCGTTCAAATACACAAGGAAGAGCAACCCACTCAATGATATTTGATCACTACGAAGAAGTACCTGCATCAATAGCAGAAGAAGTAGTTGGAAATAAGAAGAAAAACTAATAATTAGGAGGATTAATAATGGCTAAAGCAAAATTTGAAAGAAATAAACCACACGTAAACATTGGAACAATCGGTCACGTAGACCACGGTAAGACAACACTTACAGCAGCAATCACACTTGTAATGAACAAGAGATACGGCAGCGGAGAATTCGTAGACTACGCAAACATTGACAAAGCACCAGAAGAAAGAGAAAGAGGAATCACAATCTCAACATCTCACGTAGAATACGAAACACCAAACAGACACTACGCACACGTAGACTGCCCAGGACACGCTGACTATGTAAAGAACATGATCACAGGAGCAGCACAAATGGATGGAGCAATCCTAGTATGTTCAGCAGCAGAC
>NZ_HE610717.1:756172-768500 GCF_000321025.1 Peptoniphilus senegalensis JC140 | reverse complement strand
CTTGACTAATTTAGAAAAACTAAATTTAATAAATAAATGGAGCAGATTTTTCGTCTGCTCTATTTTTTTGCAAATCTTGGAAATTATAATCTTGATAAAAGGATTTGTAAGCTTTCTTAAAGAAAATCTTTAGATGATATTATTTTATGTAATAAGCGAGAAAAATCTTTTATTCCCATAAAATTATTGAATAAAAAAGATAAAATTTAAAATTAAACAACTTAAAAATGATTTCATGTATCATAAAATTTTTAATAAAAAAATATTTTGTGGTATAATAATAAAAATTTATGGAGTGGGAAAATGAGCATAGAAAAAGTTAAAAATTATTTTAAAAATTTTGGTCTTGAAGATAGGATAATTGAGTTTGATACTTCTAGTGCAACTGTGGAACTTGCAGCAGCAGCCCTTCATTGTCAGCCAGAAAGAATTGCCAAGAGCCTTTCTTTTATCTTAAAGGATAAGATAGTAATAGTTGTAACAGCAGGAGATGTAAAAGTTGACAACAAGAAGTTTAAAGAATTTTTTGGAACCAAGGCAAAGATGGTTGATAAGGATAGGGTGGAAGAATTAATCGGTCATAAGGTTGGAGGGGTTTGTCCCTTTGGGATAAAGGATAATGTAGATGTTTATCTTGATGAGTCCCTAAAAAGATTTGAGACAGTTTTTCCTGCTTGCGGATCTAGTAATAGCGCAATAGAAGTTACACTAGATGAGTTAGAAAAATATTCAAAGTATAAAGAGTGGATTGATGTCACAAAAAATATGGAGTGAGACTTTATATAAAAACTTTTAACATACCGACAAGTAAATAAAAATTTACAAAAAAAGATGAGCTCAATTGAACTCATCTTTTGTATTATTTGTTTTCTTCTATTAATTTGTCAAGTGTTGCCGCAAGACTCTCTTTGTCTGCTTGACCAACGAAACCACCAAGGACTTTTCCTTCGCTAGTTACAAAGAATGTTGTTGGCATTGCAGTTATATTTACCAAAGTATCCTCTGTAGTTGAGTTTGGCATTATATTTGTGTAATTTACACCTGCGTTTTTCAAAATTTGTTGAGCTTCTTGGACATTTGTATCCATACTTGCGTTAGTGTCAATAACAACACCAAGGAAGTTTACCTTATCCTTGTATTCTTCATATAATTTTGCTAGATCAGGCATTTCTTCTTTACATGGTCCGCAAAAAGTTCCCCAAACATTTACAAGTGTTAGTGGTTTTTCTTTGTAAAAATCTTCTGATTTTACTGTGTTGCCATTAACAATATCAATAGTGTGAAAATCAAAATTTTCAATTGGCATTTTGTCTAATTCTATTGCGCTTGCTGTGGTTTTTGATTTTTCTTCGACCTTATTTGTAGTATCAGCTTGATCATTTTTTTTGTTACAAGCAAAAAGAGTTAAAGCCACTGCAAATAAAATCAATACTTTAAAAAGTTTTTTCATATAATCACTCCAAGTTAAATTTTTAATTTTGCCTAAATTAATTATACTTGAAATTAGTGAACTTGTCTATTTCAAAAATTTATTGTATAATAAATTCCACTTGTTCGGGAACTCCAAGTATAAAAAACTAATTGTTCTCCAAAGAAATGGAGGTAAAAATGAAAAAAATTATTATTGATGCAGATCCCGGGATTGATGATTCTATTGCAATTATTTTAGCAAATAATGTAGTAGAATATGAAATCTTAGGGATCTCTTTAGTTTCGGGAAATGTGCATGTTGAAAAGGGAAAGAAAAACATACTGAGGATCTCAAAATTTTTAGATAGAGATTTTAAGATTTATATGGGAAGTTCATCTCCTCTTTCAAAAGAATTTATTAATGCAGAAGACACTCATGGCGAAGACGGTCTTGGCGAAACTTATCTTGATTATGAGGGAAAAGATAGTGATGGCGATGCCATAAATTTTTTAGTGGAAGAAGCGAGAAAGGGAGATCTTATTATTTTTGCCCTTGGACCACTTACCAATATTGCAAGGGCTTTAAAAAGAGATAGGGCTGCCTTTAAGGACATTAGAATAATTATAATGGGAGGCAACTTTAAGAGTCATGGCAACATGAGTCCAGTTGCAGAATTTAATTTTTATGTGGATCCAGATGCTGCTGATTATGTAATAAAAAATGCTCCCAATAAAGTTGAAATTATGCCTCTTGATGTCACTAGAAAATTTGTATTAACTCCAAGCATTTTATCTTACATGAAGAGATTAAATCCAGAAGTGGGAAATTTTGTTGAAAAGATAACGAATTTTTACATGGACTTTCATTGGGAATACGAAAAAATTATTGGCTCAGTTATAAATGACCCACTTACAATTATCCTTGAAAGAAAGCAAGAACTTTTTAAAGGCAGGGCTTTTAACGCAGAGTGTATAACAGATGGACCTGCGAGAGGTATGCTAATGGTGGACGAGATGGACTTTTTGAAGAGAGAGAAAAATATAATACTCTATGAAGATTTAGACGTCTTCGAAGTTTGGAAATATTTTTTAGAAGAAATTACAAAACGGGAAGTTGATGAGAAAATTTTGGGTGATCTTTTATGAAATTCACTTCAAAGAAAATTACATTTATAGCATTATGTGTTGCAATAAATTCAGTAAGTGCATGGCTTGCTGTAGTATTAAAACTACCAGTATATCTGGATTCTATTGGAACAATAATGGCTGGTTTTTCTTTTGGACCAGCTTTTGGAATTTTGACAGGAATTATTTCAGCCTTTGCAAATAGTATAGGAGATCCAATTGCAATTTATTTTATGCCTACGCAAATTGTAGTTGGTCTTACATCTGGAATCTTTACATTTTTAAAGAGAGATGACTTTATGTCAAAGTTTTATTTGACTCCAACCATGTCCATACCAGTTGCAATTTCATCTGCCCTCATTGCAACTTATCTCTTTGGAACAGTTACAACAGCAGGTTCATCTTATATTGTGCAAGCCCTTAGGGCTGTAATGGACTTGCCTGATTTTGTAATTGTTTTTATAATTCAATTGATTACAGATTATATAGACAAATTAATTTCAATTCTCTTAGTTTCAAAAATTTACAACATGAGTAGCTTTAAGGAAATTTTGAAAAATAAATAATAAATTATTATAAGCCATTGCGAGAGCAGTGGCTTGTTATATTTAACAAAAGTATATTTTATCTTGGTAAAAAATAAAAAACACTAACTTTTAATTACTTTTCTCGTAAAATCATGAAAAATATTTACTTTTTTTATTTTTTTCAAATAAAGTTGTATTAATAGGGTATTATATAAATTATATAAAATTAAATTTATTAATATTATAGTTAAATAATAATTTAACAAGTGATATAATTAATTTAAGAAAGATTTTACATTGGAGGTGATTTAGTGTCAGATGATGCAGTAAAGAAAGTTAAAGACACTGAAGCTGAGGCAAAAAAAATTATTGACGATGCAGAAGTTAAGGCTGAAGAGATAATTGAAAAGGCGAAATCTTTAGCAGAGGAGTCCTATGATGCCATTGTTAAAAAGGCTAAGGAGGCTAAGGATGATTTTATCGAAAAGGCTAGAATAGAAGGAGAAGATTCGATTAAGCCCATAAGAGAAGATGCAGAGAAAAAAATTGCTGAAATTTCAAGTATTTCTGAAGACAAAGAAGCTGAAATTGTAAAATCAGTGGTAGAGAGGATTGTGAATAATGGCAATAGTTAATATGAAAAATTTCAAACTCTTTATCTTTGATGAGGATAGAGTTAAATTAATTGATAAATTTCAAAAATTTAATTATGTTCACATCGATGAGTCTAAAATTGACCAAGATTTGTCAGAAGATGATTTCACAAGACCTAGATCTTCAGAAGATTTAATTGAAATTGATGATAAAATCAAAAGGTCTAAGGAAGACATTGATCTGCTACTTCAGTTTAAGGAAAAGGAAAATCCTATAAAGACCATGAAAGATGGGGTAAAAGACATCACTTTAGAGGAACTTGCAGCTAGAGCAATGACCTTTCCCTTTGAAAAAATTGATGGTGAGATAAAAGCACTAGTTGATGAAAAAGATAAAAATAATAGCAAAATTCAAAATATCGATTCCAAGATAGGTGAATTAAAACCTTGGGAGAATCTTTCATCATCCTTATCTAGGATAAACGATATGGGTTCTGTAAACATTTACACAGGTACAATATCTTCAAATCATGCAGCTGAATTTGAAAGTGAATTTATAAAAAATGAGCTGGCATATATTGAAAGAGTCTCAAAGGACAAGAATTTTTATTATTATCTAATGATAGTGGAAAAATCTATTGATGAAAATATAAAGTCCCTATTTTCAACTTATGGCTTCACACCCATAAACATTAAGGCAGATGGCAAAGTTAAGGACAAGATAGACTCCTATGAAAGAGACAAAGAGTTTCTTTATGAAAAAAATAAAAACATTGAAGAAGACTTAAAGACTTATTTAAAATATTTGGAAGATTTTAAATTTTCCTATGAATTTTATCGAAATGAAAAAATTAAGATAATGTCAGAGAGAAAATTTTTAAAGACTACAGAAGTTGATTTAATAGAAGGTTATGTTCCAAGTGAAAAATTAGAAGATTTTGAAAATAAAGTTAAAAAAGTATGTGGCGAAAATTATTATCTAAGTGCAGAAGATGCCAAGAGAGATTCTGATAAAGTGCCAATTTTACTAAAAAACAATTCCTTTGTAAGTCCTTTTGAGCTTATGACGGAAATGTATTCCATGCCAAAATATAATGAAATTGATCCGACGCCTTTCTTTGCGCCTTTTTATTTCATATTTGCAGGTATAATGGTTGGCGACTTTGGCTATGGCCTATTAGTATTTTTAGGTACACTTTTTTGCTCTAAAAACTTTTAAACTCACAGATAAAAAGAGAAGATTTATTAAATTCTTCAATTACCTTTCAATTTCCACAATGATATTTGGATTAGTATTTGGCTCCTTCTTTGGTGGAATAATTAAACTCCCAAGTTTAATTGATCCAGCAGAGGATTCCACACTTTTAGTAATATTGTCACTTATCCTAGGCGGAATTCATATATTCTTTGCTCTAGGCATAAAGGCATATATGAACATTCGCGATGGAAAACCAAAGGATGCCCTATATGATGTTGGT
This sequence comes from Peptoniphilus senegalensis JC140, assembly GCF_000321025.1. Taxonomy (GTDB): domain Bacteria; phylum Bacillota; class Clostridia; order Tissierellales; family Peptoniphilaceae; genus Peptoniphilus_A; species Peptoniphilus_A senegalensis. Next base: position 763,367 of record NZ_HE610717.1, on the reverse strand, counting down.
TTTTGGTATATGGCAGTTCTAGGAGCAATTGTCTTTGGACTTGGAAAGGCTCTGCCACAAGTTGCACCTTTTTCAAAGGGCGCTTTAATCATTATGATTCTTGGAATGATTGGCATAGTGGCAACTGGTGGACGTGAAGAAAAATCTACAGGGGCAAAAATTGGTTGGGGAATTTATTCTCTATATGGAATTTCTTCTTACTTAGGAGATTTTGTTTCCTATTTAAGACTTATGGCACTTGTATTGTCAGGCTCCTTCTTGGGACTTGCCATAAATATGATTGCAGGAATGCTTTTTGAATCAAATGTACTTGGCAAAATATTTGCAATAGTAATTTTTGTAGTATTCCAATTATTTAATGCCTTTCTTTCTTATTTGTCAGCTTATGTGCACACAGCAAGGCTTACTTATGTAGAAATGTTTAATAAATTTTATGAAGGTGGAGGCATACCTTTCAAAAAAATGATAGAAAATTCAGATTACTTTAATATAGACTAGGAGGATTAATATGTTAAATGGATTAATGGGAGAATATGGTGGATTGATTTTAGGATCTCTTGGGATCTTCTTTGCAGTTGCACTTTCTGGTGCAGGGTCTGCTAAGGGAGTAGGTATGGCAGGGGAAGCTGCTGCAGGAGTAGTAATTGATGAACCAGAAAAATTTGGTAAATCTCTTGTACTTCAACTACTTCCAGGTACACAAGGTCTTTATGGATTCGTAATTGGACTATTTATTTTATTTAGACTTTCACCAGATGTTCCAGTCAACACAGGATTTATGTATATGGCAAGTGGTGCCGTAATTGGTCTTGCTGGACTTATATCTGCAGTAGCACAAGGAAAAGTTTCTGTTGCAGGTATTAACATTTTGGCAAAAAATGAAGAACAACAAGCAAAGGGTATTATCTTTGCAGTAATGGTTGAACTTTATGCAATTCTTGCCTTTGCAATTTCATTCTTTATACTATTTAGAGCCTAGGTGATACTATGGCAGGACTTGAAAATATTTTAAATAAAATTATTGAGGATGCAAATAAAAAGGCTGATGAAATTATAAAAAAAGCAGAAGAAAAAAGAGATTCTATTATAGAAAAAAGAGAAGATGACGCAAAATTTTTAGCAGATAAAATTGATGCAATTTCAAAAAAAGAAAGAGAAGACATTTTAAAAAGGGCAAAATCAGGGGCTGAACTAAAGTCAAGAGATGATATTTTAGCTGAAAAACACAAGTTAATAGATAAAATTCTTGAAAAGGCAATAGTCGAACTTGAAAATTTGTCAGAAGAAGATTTTATAAAATATGTTAAAAATAATGTGGCAGGTGTAGAGGATAAAAATTCTATTTTAGATGTGCCAAATAAGTATAGAGATGCAATAAAAAATGCCAATCTCGGATTTAAAGTTTCTGACACAGATATAGATAGCGGTTTTGTCCTACACAATGGAAATTTAGTTTATAATGGAGACTTCAAATCTATTGTAAAATCTGAAAGAGAAGATTTGGAAAAATTTTTGGCTGAAAAACTTTTCAGTTAAGGGAAAAGGTGGTTAAATGGATAAAAGTAAATTCATCCAAAGTTCTACAAGACTTAGAGTTTTGGAAAAGGAATTTTTAAAAAGTGAAAACTTTATAAGAATTTCTGAAACAGAAACTTTGGAAGACGCACTTAGATCTCTATCTGATACTGTTTATAATAAGTATATTAATAAACTTTCTTCTCCCACAGAATATGAATATATTTTAAAAGAGGAACTCACAAATTTTTATGATGAGCTTTTTGATATTTCTCCTTCTAAAATTCCAGTAAAACTTCTTACTTTAAAGTATTTTTATCACAATTTAAAAGTGCTAATTAAGGAGGACATTGGGAAAAAGGATTTAAAAGATCTCTATATGAATATTGGAGATTTTGATCTAAAGGAATATAAGGATGCTCTTTTAAAGGGAAGCAAAAAAAATAAGTATTTTGAACTCATAACAAGGGTTGAGGAGCTTTATGAAGAAAAGAAAGATCAACAGCTGATTGATATTTATCTTGATAATGCTTACTTTACTGAACTTCTTGAACTTGCAAAAGAGTCTGAGGTGGATTTATTTATAAAATATGCAAAGAATTTAATTGATTTTACAAATATTAGGACACTTTTAAGGGCTAAGAAGCAAGAAAAAAGCGTAGAATTTTTAAGGAGTATAATTATTGAAGGCGGCAATGTTAGAGAGGAAACTTATTTTGATTTATTAAATAGAGATATAAGTTCAGATACAGATGCCTTTAAAAAACTTGAAATTTACAAGTATATAAAAGAGGCACTTGATTCCTTTAAGGAAAGGGGAAATCTTTCAGATTTTGAAAGAGAGATGGACAATTACTTTATAGATTTGATAAAAGATGTAAAGTACATCACTTATGGTCCTGAAGTTGTTTTTGCCAATGCTTTGGCAAAGGAAATGGAGATTAAAAATCTTAGAATCATTTTAGTTTCCAAACTAAATGGACTTGACAGTGAATTTATTAGAGAAAAGTTGCGTGATACTTATGTATAAAATTGCAGTTATTGGCGACAAAGATTCAGTTTTATCCTTTAAGGCAATAGGGATAGATGTCTTCGTTAGTTACGAAGAAAAGGACGCAAGGGCAAAAGTTGATGCTCTTGCCAAAAAAGATTATGGTGTAATTTATATTACAGAAGAACTTGCTGCAAAAATACCAAATACTATAGAGAGATATAATGACAAATTATTGCCAGCAATTATAGTTATTCCTTCAAATAAGGGAACTCTTGGTATTGGTATGAAGAATTTGAACAAAAATGTTGAAAAGGCAGTTGGAGCAAATATATTAGGTGATTAATCACCTTTTTATAAAGGAGGAGCTTTATTGAAATCAGGAAAGATAATTAAAGTATCCGGACCACTAGTTGTAGCATCTGGCATGGAAGATGCCAATGTCTATGACGTAGTAGAAGTTTCTAAGGACAAATTAATTGGTGAAGTTATTGAAATGAGAGGCGACAAGGCTTCCATTCAAGTTTACGAAGAAACTACAGGTATTGGCCCTGGAGATGAAGTATATACAACAGGAGCACCACTTTCCGTTGAGCTTGGACCTGGAATGATCGAGCAAATGTTTGACGGTATTCAAAGACCTCTTGTTGGACTTAGAGATGAAGCTGGAGACTTTTTAAAAAGAGGAGTTATAGTAAATCCTTTAAATAGAGAAAAGAAATGGGAATTTAAAAAAGTTGCAAAAGTTGGAGATATACTTGAAGCAGGAGATATTCTTGGAACAGTAGAAGAAACTCCTGTTGTTACTCATAAAATCATGGTTCCCAATGGAGTAAAGGGTAAGATTAAAGAAATCAAAGAAGGCTCTTTTACCGTTGAAGAGACTATTGCAATTATAGAAACAGAAAAGGGCGACAAAAATCTTACAATGATACAGAAATGGCCAGTAAGAAAGGGCAGACCTTATAAGAAAAAAGTTGATCCAAAGGAACCTCTTGTTACTGGACAAAGAGTAATAGATACATTTTTCCCAATTACAAAGGGTGGTACTGCCGCAATTCCAGGGCCTTTTGGTTCAGGAAAGACTGTAGTACAACATCAACTTGCAAAATGGGCAGATGCTCAAATAGTTGTATATGTAGGCTGCGGAGAACGTGGAAATGAAATGACAGATGTACTTATGGAATTTCCAGAGCTAATGGACCCTACAACTGGCGAGTCAATTATGAAGAGGACGGTTCTTATTGCCAACACTTCTAATATGCCAGTAGCAGCTCGTGAAGCATCAATTTATACAGGAATCACAATTTCAGAATACTTTAGAGATATGGGATATTCAGTTGCCATGATGGCTGACTCCACTTCTCGTTGGGCAGAAGCCCTTCGTGAAATGTCTGGTCGTCTTGAAGAAATGCCTGGCGATGAAGGTTACCCAGCTTATTTAGGTTCAAGAATTGCAGAGTTCTATGAAAGAGCTGGACGTGTTCTTGTAAATGGCTCTGAAGAAAGAGAAGGAGCACTTTCAGTTATAGGTGCAGTTTCTCCTCCAGGTGGAGACATATCAGAACCAGTTACACAAAACACACTTAGAATAGTAAAAATATTCTGGAAACTTGACTACGATTTGTCTTATCAAAGGCACTTCCCAGCTATTAACTGGATTGATTCCTATTCACTATATCAATCCAAAATTGATAAATATTTAGATGAAAATGTAGATAAGAGATTTTCAAGACTTAGAAAGAGAGCCATGGCACTTTTACAAGAAGAAACTTCACTTCTTGAAGTTGTAAGACTTGTTGGCCGTGATACTTTATCTGATGAAGACCAAGTTAAATTAGACACTACAAAATCAATTCGTGAAGACTTTTTGCAACAAAATGCTTTCCATGATGTTGATACATTCTGTCCTCTTGAAAAACAATTCAAGATGCTTGACACTATTCTTTATTTCTATGACAAATCACAAGAAGCCTTAGAAAAAGGTGTCTACTTTAGTGAAATAGAAAAGCTTGATGTAAAAGAAAATATTGCAAGAATGAAGTATGTGCCTAATGACGAATTAGAAAAAATTGATGCAATAAAAGATAAGATTGACAGTGAACTTAAAAAATTAGAAGAGGTCGGTGATGTAGATGCTTAAAGAATATAAATCAGTAACAGAAGTTGTTGGACCTCTTATGACTGTTGAAGGAGTAGAGGGTGCAGCCTACGAAGAACTTGTGGACATCGAACTTCAAACCGGCGAAAAGAGGCGTGGACGTGTTATAGAAATTGAAGGCGACAAGGCCATGGTTCAAATTTTTGAAGGGTCCAGTGGGATTAACTTAATGGACACAAGTGTAAGATTTTTAGGAAAGCCACTTGAACTTGGTGTTTCGCCAGATATGATTGGAAGAGTTTTTGACGGACTTGGAGAACCAATTGACGATGGTCCAAAGATTATACCTGAAGAAAAAATTGATATTAATGGAACAGCAATAAATCCTGTTTCAAGAGATTACCCATCAGAATTTATTCAAACAGGCGTATCTGTAATTGATGGACTTAACACTCTTGTTAGAGGACAAAAACTTCCAATATTTTCTGAAGCAGGACTTCCACACAACGAACTTGCAGCACAAATTGCAAGACAAGCAAGTGTACTTTCTGGTGGAGACTTTGCCGTAGTATTTGCAGCCATGGGTATAACCTTTGAAGAAGCTCAATACTTTATAGATGATTTCACTAAAACTGGAGCCATTGACAGAGCCGTTTTATTTATGAATCTTGCCAATGACCCAGCCATTGAAAGACTTGCGACACCAAAGATGGCACTTACTGCAGCAGAATATTTGGCATTTGAACTTGGAAAGCATGTACTTGTAATTTTGACAGATATGACAAATTATGCAGAAGCACTTAGAGAAGTATCAGCAGCAAGAAAAGAAGTTCCTGGTAGACGTGGTTATCCTGGTTATTTATACACAGACCTTGCAGGTATTTATGAAAGAGCAGGAAGGATTAAGGGAAGAGAAGGCTCTATTACACAAATCCCTATATTGACAATGCCAGAAGGAGACATCACACATCCAATCCCTGACCTTACAGGCTATATAACAGAAGGACAAATAATTTTATCAACAGATTTATACAAACAAGGGCTTGAGCCACCAATTAATGCCATCCCATCACTTTCAAGACTTAAAGATAAGGGAATTGGTGAAGGGAAAACTCGTGAAGACCATGCTGATACAATGAACCAAATTTATGCAGCCTACACTGCAGGTAAAGAAGCAAAAGAACTTTCTGCAATCCTTGGCGAAACTGCTCTATCAGAAACAGACAAGGCCTTTGCAAGATTTGCTGATTTGTTTGAAAAACAATATGTATCTCAAGGTTTTGAAACAAATAGACCAATTGAAGATACTTTGAATTTAGGTTGGGAACTTTTATCTATAATACCTAGAACAGAACTAAAGAGAATTGACGACAAATTAATTGAAAAATATTTGGGCGATAAGGAGAAAGATTCTAAAGATTCTGAAGATTTAGAAAATGAGGGATTATAATGACAAGACTTAAAGTAAATCCCACTAGAATGAATTTGTCCATTCTAAAAGGTAAATTAGAGACATCAAGTAGAGGTCATAAACTTTTAAAGGACAAGCAAGATGAACTTATGAGACAATTTATTACTCTCATAAAGGAAAATAAAAAGCTTAGACTTGAAGTGGAAGAGAAATTGCAAAATTCTTTCAAAGCCTTTCTCATGGCATCAGCAGCCATGAGTCCAGAAATGCTTGAAGAAGCAATTTCACTTCCTACCATGCAGACTTTTGTTAAAATCAAAAAGAAAAATGTAATGTCTGTTGATGTGCCAGAGATGGAATTTATAACAAAAAAAACATCAGAGGACGCATCTTGCTATCCTTATGGATATGCACAGACAACATCAGACCTTGATGCTGCTATAGACGATCTTACAGAAGTTATGGAAGAACTTTTGACACTTACACAAAAGGAAAAGGCAGCTCAACTTCTTGCCAACGAAATTGAAAAAACTAGAAGAAGAGTAAATGCCCTTGAGTACAAGACAATTCCAGACTTACAAGAGACAATAAAATATATTCGTTCAAAACTTGATGAAAGTGAAAGAGCAAATATAACAAGGCTAATGAAGGTTAAGGATATTATCTCAAAGGACGAGATGAAAGAAGAAAAATCTGAAAAAGTAAATGCAGAGCTTGTTTAATATAAAAGGACTCTAAGTGAAGAATCTAATTAGATAGTGGAATATAAAAAACGAATCAAGCTGAATCTATAAAGGGAAAATTTAAAAAATTCAAATTACCGAGAAAAAATCATCTGATGAAATTTTAGAATTTGTTATATATAAAATACCTAAAAATAAAAGATAGAAATCTATTTTTAGATAATTAAGTATATAACAAGCTATATTATTACTATCTTGTGGTTGAAAAGAAAAACCTAATATTATAGTTTAGGTCAGCATATTATATTTGAAGAAATTTCTTTATATAGAGGAGCAGCAGAAGATGATATAAAAAAGATTAGATAAAATATTTATAATATTTAACTGATTGTGATTTTTGTAATAGATGAATTTGAAGAAGTTTGGCTCTATATTAGCTATTAGACATTGGCTTCTAGGAGATATTATAGAGCCTTAAAAAAATTTATTTTTCA
>NZ_HE610717.1:726544-755385 GCF_000321025.1 Peptoniphilus senegalensis JC140 | reverse complement strand
ATATAAAAAAAGGGGGAAGTTTTGGGATGACAGTAAATGAAAAAGTTTATGATAAAGAAGACTTAATTCATGTTTTAGAAAATATAGGAGAAGGGATATATTTAACTGATGGGAATGCCAAAACTTTATTTATAAATAAAGCCTATGAAAATATTAGTGGAGGCAATAGAGGACTATTTTTAGATAGGAATATGAAAGATATTGTTGAAGATAATTTAGTAGATGATTCTGCAAGTCTTAAAGTTCTTGAAAAAGGAAAAGAAGTTACGATGAATCAAACTTTAAAAAATGGAAGAAAAGTTTTGATTACCTCATCTCCAATTTTTGCAAAAGACAATAGTATAAAAATGGTAGTTACTATTTTGAGAGATGTTACTAGGCTTAAAGAGATGCAAGAAGAATTAGCACTGAAGGAAAAGAGAACAAATAATCTTATGCTAGTTTTAGAAAGAGATGGTGATATGATTTATAGATCGGGAATTATGGAAGATGTTGTCAATACAGCATTAAAAGCAGCTGAGTATAATACAACGATACTAATAAATGGAGAGACTGGAGTAGGAAAAGATTTAATAGCAAAATTGATTTATAAATTTGGATTAAGGAAAGACAAACCTTTTGTTGACGTGAATTGTGCAGCTATTCCAACAAATCTTATGGAATCAGAATTATTTGGATATGAACCAGGGTCCTTTACAGGAGCATCTAAAAAAGGTAAAAAAGGATTTTTTGAGATGGCAAATGGTGGCACAATTTTTCTTGACGAAATAGGAGAATTGTCTCTTGATATGCAAACAAAACTGCTCAAAGTTATTCAGGACAAAAAATTATATAGAGTTGGAGGAAATGAATTTATAAATATTGATGTTAATATAATTTCTGCAACAAATAGAAATCTTTACAATATGGTTAAAGAAGGAAAATTCAGAGAGGATCTATTTTATAGATTAAATGTAATTCCTATATACATACCACCTTTAAGAGAAAGGAAAGAAGATATACCAGTTTTAATAGATTACTTTTTAAATAAACTTATAAATAGTTATAATCAAGAGAAATTTTTTGATGAAGATGCATTAGAGGTTTTATATAATTATTCTTGGCATGGAAATATAAGAGAATTGAAAAATGTAATTGAGAGAACTTATATTTTAAGTAAAAATTCTCATATTAAAAAATCTGACTTACCTGAAAATTTGAATAGTGAAATTGTTTCTGATAGATTTAAAGAATTTAGAAATTTAAACTTATATGAGTCTGTAGAAAAGTTTGAAAAGCTTTTAATTGAAGATGTTCTATCAAATAGCAAGAATAATAAAAAAGCAGCAGAAATTTTAAATGTAGATCCATCTACATTAACAAGGAAAAGGCAGAAATATGGAATATAAATAATATATAAAATTTTTGGGTTACTATTATAGGTGTTTAAAAAGTGGGGTTATATATATGGATATAAAATTTGAACAGAGACAAAACTTAGATTTGAAAATAACGAGAGAACAAATTTATTCCATAGAACTCTTAGAATTAAATGCAATTGAACTTGATAAAGTAATTACTGAAGAAGTTTGTGAAAATGTAATATTAGATTATAATAAAAGAGAAAATATTATAAGTATAGATAATTTATTAAGTTCATATAATAAAAATAAAGAATATAGTAGTTATGGGACAGAATATAAAGATTATTCTAGCTTACCATTTACATATAAAGAAGATTTTAGAAAGAAGTTAGAAAAAGATTTTTTGACTTATAACCTATCAAAGAAAGAAGAAGAACTTGGAAAATATTTGATAAATAATTTGAGAGACGATGGTTATTTAGATTTAGATATTTTAGAAGTTTCTAAAAAATTTAAAGTAAGTCAAGGTTTTGTAGAAAAAGTAAGAGAAAAAATAAAGATAATTGATAATAAGGGCTTTGCTTCGAAAGATTTAAAAGAGTGTCTTCTAGTTCAGGTTGAAAAGGGAGATATTCTGTATAAATTTATTAATATTCATTTAGATAATTTGGCTAAAAATAGGTTAGATATCATAGCCAAAAGCATGAATATTTCTATGGAAGATGTAAAAGATTTATACAAAAGAATGCAAAAATTAGAGCCAGTGCCAAGTTCGGGAGAAAATTCTAATGAAAACACGTCATACATATTTCCAGAGATTTTCATTTTAGAAAAAGATCAAGAGTTAGAAGTAAAAGTAACTGACTCGAGAGAAAATCAATTAGGTTTTAACGAATATTATATGCGTTTATTTGAAAATACAAAAGATGAAGAAATCAAGAACTACCTAATGGAAAAATATAATAGGGCTCTATTTTTTTTGGAAGCTATAGCAAAAAGAAGGGCAACTATTAGGAAGATTGCTAATGAAATAGTTAGTATACAAAGAGACTTTTTTTTAAAAGGTTCTAACTTAAAAGTATGTAATTTAAAAATTTTATCAGAACGATTGGAATTATCAGAGTCTACAATTTCACGAGCAATGAAAGGAAAATATATTCACTCTAAAAGAGGGGTTTTTCCATTAAAATATTTTTTAGTATCTGGGGTTGGGCAAAATGAAACTTCTAAAGATGATATTTTAAAATTAATAGAAAAAATTATAAGCGAAGAGGATGTAAGAAAACCTTATTCAGATCAAAAAATATTAGAGATATTAAAAATTAATGGTGTAGAAATAAAAAGGAGGACTATTTCTAAATATAGAGAGCAACTAGGAATATTACCATCAAATTTAAGAAAAGAATATTAATTAAAATTACATCTAAATAATTGATATGGAGTTTCACAGCAAAATTGAAATACTGCAATAGTAATAAACTAGGTTAAATTGCGAAAATTAAAGGAATATAAAAATAAGCAAGCTAAAAAATTGTAAAAGTACAATTTAATGCTTGTTTATTTTTTTTGAATAGATTTTATTTGTTGCAAAATACAGATTATAAAAAAATGAAAGTTGGCATGATTTTTGCGTTATATATATGTGTAAGCTAAAACTATATATATATTAAGAAGGAGTGTATAATTTTATGACATTAATGACAGGTAAAGAGTATATTGAAAGTTTAAGAAACTTAGATATCAAAGTGTATATGTTTGGAGAAAAAGTTGAAAACCCAGTTGACAACCCAATAATTAGACCATCAATTAATTCGGTTGCAATGACTTATGATTTAGCAAATGATCCAGAATATGAAGATTTAATGACTACTACAAGTCATTTAACAGGAAATAAGATAAACAGATTTTGTCATATTCATCAAAGCAAAGAAGATTTAGTTAAGAAAATCAAAATGCAAAGATTGATGGGACAAAAAACAGCAAGTTGTTTCCAAAGATGTGTAGGTATGGATGCATTTAACGCTATCTATTCGACTACATATGAAATTGATAAGGAAAAGGGAACAGATTATCATGAAAGATTTAAAAAATATTTGATTTATTGTCAAGATAACGACTTAGTTGTTGATGGAGCTATGACAGATCCAAAAGGTGATAGAGGATTATCTCCATCACAACAAGAAGATCCTGATATGTATGTTCATATCAAAGAAATAAGAGAAGATGGAATAATTGTAAGAGGAGCAAAAGCTCATCAAACAGGCTCAATAAATTCTCATGAACATTTAATAATGCCTACAATCGCAATGAAAGAAGAAGATGCAGCATATGCAGTAAGTTTTGCTGTTCCTACAGATGCTAAGGGCGTATTCATGATTTACGGAAGACAATCTTGTGATACAAGAAAATTAGAAGAAGGTGCGGATATTGATCTTGGAAATAATACTTTTGGTGGTCAAGAAGCACTTGTAATATTTGATGATGTGTTCGTTCCTAATGAAAGAGTATTTATGTGCAAAGAATGGCAATATTCAGGAATGTTAGTTGAAAGATTTGCAGGATATCATAGACAATCTTATGCATGTAAAACAGGAGTAGGCGATGTATTGATTGGAGCAGCAGCTTTAGCAGCAGATTATAACGGAGTACCTAAAGCCAGTCATATTAAAGATAAGATTATTGAAATGCAACATCTCAATGAAACTATGTGGGCTTGTTCATTGGCTTGTTCCTATGAAGGAACAAAAACAGAATCAGGAGGATATCTAATTGATTTACTTCTTGCAAATGTATGTAAACAAAATGTTACGAGATTTCCTTATGATATAGCAAGACTTGCAGAAGATATAGCGGGAGGTTTAATGGTAACAATGCCTTCAGAAAAGGACTTAAAAGATGATTTTACAGGCCCTTGGGTTGAAAAGTTTTTGAGAGGCAAAGTTGGAACTGACACAGAAAATAGAATGAGAGTATTAAGGCTTATTGAAAATATAACACTTGGAACGGCTGCAGTAGGATATAGGACTGAATCAATGCATGGAGCAGGTTCACCTCAAGCACAAAGAATAATGATAGCAAGACAAGGAAACTTGGAATCAAAAAAAGAAATGGCAAGAAAGATTGCACATATTGATGTATCAAAAGACAATTTAAAAAAATGAGAGGTATATAAATGGAAGATCGAGAAGATTTAAGAAAGAAGATCATCCATGTTATCAATCATGACATATTTCCAAAAATAAAAGCACATGGAGGATTTATTAAGTTTAAATCTTTAAAAGATGGAGTTGTTACAATTACCCTTGGGGGTAATTGTAATGGCTGTATTTCAGCACAAATAACTGCAGAAGAAATTGTTAAAGAGAAACTTAAAGAAAAACTCGGGGATGAAATAAGAGGAGTAAAAGTATATCAGGACATAGATGATCAAATTTGGGATTTTGCTAAGGAATTATTGAGAGGTGAAAGAAGTGAATTGGATTGATGAATATAATAAAAAAATTGTTACAGCAGAAGAAGCTTTAAAACATATAAAATCAAATGATAGAGTAATTTTTGCTCATGCTTGTGGAGAACCGGGATATTTAGTAGATAAGCTTGTAGAAGTGAAAGAAAATTTTAGAGATGTAGAAATCGTACACATGGTTCCAATGGGGCCAGCTGAGTATTGTAATGAAGAAAATAAAAAATATTTCACACATAATGCGCTATTTGCAGGTGGGGCAACAAAAGAAGCTATTAAAAATGGTAGAGCAGATTTTACACCAGTATTTTTCCATGAAGTTCCAAAAATGATTAGAACTACTATGCCAATAAATGTAGCTCTTGTTCAAGTGTCTAAGCCTGATGAGCATGGATATGTAAGCTTAGGGGTATCTGTTGATTATACAAAAGCAGCAGTAGAAGTCGCGAACATAACAATAGCTCAAGTAAATAAGTATATGCCTAGAACTCATGGAGAAAGCTTTGTGCATATCTCAGAAATAGATTATTTTGTTGAACACGATGAACCAATTCACACTTTAAAAAGTCCTAAAATTGGTGAAATAGAAAAAGAAATTGGAAGATATTGTGCAAGCTTAATAAATGATGGAGATACTTTACAATTAGGAATAGGAGCTATTCCTGATGCAGTACTTAGTTTTTTAACTGATAAGAAAGATTTGGGAATTCATTCAGAAATGTTTTCGGATGGCGTTGTGAATTTAGTAGAAAAAGGAGTTATTAATAATTCTAAGAAAACTACTAATAAGGATAAGATGGTAGTAACTTTCTTAATGGGCAGCGAAAAGCTTTATGAATATGTAAATGACAACCCATCTATAAAAATGATGCCAGTAGATTATGTTAATAATCCTGTAGAAATAATGAAAGAAGACAATATAGTTTGTATAAATTCATGCATTCAAATCGACTTAATGGGTCAAGTTTGTTCAGAAAGTATTGGGGCAACACAAATATCTGGTGTTGGTGGACAAGTTGATTTTATAAGAGGCGCTGCTATGGCGAAAAATGGAAGGTCAATAATAGCCATGCCAAGTACTGTTAAATCAAAAATTTCAAAAATTGTAACGAAGCTTGATGATTATTCAGTAGTAACAACTTCTAGAAATGATATAGATTATGTAGTAACGGAATATGGTGTAGCATCTTTAAAGGGAAAAACTTTGAGGGAAAGATCAAAGGCTCTTATAAAAATTGCTCATCCTGATTTTAGAGAAGAATTAATAAAATATCATAATGAAAAATTTGCAGATAATTTTAAAGGATAGGGTGAAGATATGGTAAAAAGAGAATATGGGCAAGAACAGCCTGGTATAAAAATTGGAATGTTTGTACTAAGAATTCCATTTATTCATTACAGATTTGAAAAATCAGAATTTTTACAAGCCTTACTTATGTGTGCTACTTGTTTGGGAGCAATTCCTGTAATGACAGAAAATTTAGGAATTCCTTTTGAACTTGCATGGGGAATGGTTATTATAAATGGTTTTTTATATACATTACATGCTACATGGGGTGATCCTGTTGTACCAGGTTGGATAACGCCATCTATACCTTTGACGTTAGCATTTTTAGCTGGTTTTCCAATGGGAGAAACTAGAATTCAAGCTTTGATAGCACTTCAATTATTAGTAGCCTTGATATTTATAATTATGGGTATTACAGGAATTGCAGCTAGGTTACTAGGACTTGTGCCAGAATCAATTAAATCAGGTATACTTATGGGTGCAGGATTTGCAGCAGTAATAGGAGAAGTGGGAGCTGGAAAAAGATTAGACCAAACACCAATAACTATTGGCATTGGTGCATTAATTGCATTTTTTTTACTTTTTTCTAATAAGTTTAAAAAACTTAGGAAAAAGAGTAAATTTTGGGATACTATTAGTGGATTTGGAATGTTACCAGCTATAATTCTAGCAGTTATAATTGGACCAATTGTTGGAGAATATGTAATACCAAAAGTTGATTTTTGGCCATTGATAAAAGTACCTGACTTTGTTGGAATTCTTCATACAGTAAGTCCATTTTTCATAGGATGGCCAAGTGCTGAAATGTTTGCAAAAGCGGTTCCAATGGCAATTGTTATTTATATAATAGCTTTTGGAGATTTCGTAACATCAGAAGCACTATTAAATGAAGCAGATGAAATTAGACAAGATGAAAAAATACACTTTGATGCAAATAGATCAAATTTAATAAGTGGCATCAGAAACTTAATAGAAGGCCTATTTTGTGCATATCCAACATTAGCAGGCCCACTTTGGGCAGCTGTAACAGCGTCTGTTGCTGAAAGATATAAAGATGGTCCAGAGAAAATGGAAAGTATATTTTCAGGGGTCGGTACATTTAGATGGTCAACATTTTTAGCAGTTGCAATAGTTCCTATAGTTGGTTTTGTTCAACCAATATTACCAGCGGCATTAAGTATGACTTTATTAGTACAGGGCTACATATGTGTAAGGCTTGCTATTGATATGACAGTAACAGATGTCGATAAAGGTATAGCAGGAGTTATGGGTGCTGTAATAGCTTCAAGAGGAGCAGCATGGGGTTTAGCTGTTGGGCTAATTTTATATTTTATACTAACACTTAAAGAAAAACGTCAAAGAGAATATGCTGAAAATAAAGCAGAACTTGATTAAAGTCTAAAATGCAAATTTTTAGTTGCATCGGAGAGAATATGATAATAAGTGATAAAGCAAAAAAGTATGTTAAAGAAAAGTCAGCTGATTATATAGTAATAGATGTAAAAAGGAATGAAAATTTCTCTGGCTGTGGTTGTTCATCTAAATCAGTTGTTACTTACAGTCCCAAGGCTGATATAGGATATGAAATTAACACTGAAAATTATATAGTAACTGAGGTAGATGGAATAAAAATAGCACTTGATAAAGATATAGAGTCCACAATAAAAGAGAACACAAAAGTTGATGTAATAGGGATTTTTAACAAGAGCCTTTTTATTGAAAACTACATTTCTAAAGTAGTAAAAGATGAATAAAGAGGTGATTATATCGAGAATGATATTAAGATTGGCATAAAATATTGTGGAGGATGTCAAAGTCGATACGATAGAGGGAAAGTAATAAGAGAAATAATTAAAGATATTCCTGAACTTAATTATGAATTTGTAGAGGATGGACAAACTTATGATTATTTGTTAGAAATATCTGGATGCCCAGTTAAATGTGCAGATATAAGTAAGTATAAAGTTAATAATAGTGTTATAGATATAAATGATCATAATTATAAAAACTATAAAAAAGTTATCTTTGAAAAATTAAGGATTAAAGATAATTAAAAAAAATAGATATATGATTGTTAATTTTATTGTATTTTATAGAGTTTATAGAGATATAGACTCTATATTTTTTATAAGGAGTTAAAAATGGAAAATTTATTAATAGATATTGAAAATGAAACAGCACTTGTAAAAATTAATAGACCAGAAGTATTAAATGCGCTTAATACTCAAACTTTAAAGGAATTAAATGAAGCTTTTTCAGACATAAAAAATAGAAAAGATATAAAAGTTGTAATATTGACAGGGCAAGGAGAAAAATCATTTGTTGCTGGGGCAGATATTCATGAAATGGCAAATGCAACTCCAAAAGAAGGTAGAGATTTTGGACTTTTAGCTTTTGAGACATTTAAAAAAATAGAAGAAGCACCACAAGTTACAATAGCAGCTGTAAATGGATATGCTTTAGGAGGAGGATGCGAACTTTCTATGGCATTTGATTTTAGAATAGCATCTAAAAATGCTACATTTGCTCAGCCGGAAGTGGGATTAGGAATTATTCCTGGATTTGGAGGAACTCAAAGATTACCTAGATTAATAGGCAAAGGGAGAGCCAAAGAATTAATATTTACTACTGATAAAATTGATGCAACAGAAGCTTATAGGATTGGACTTGTAAACAAAGTTGTAGATCAAGTTAATCTTATAGATTATTGTAAAGAAATGGCTGAAAGAATTACTAAGAAAGGTTCATATGCAATTTCTGTGGCAAAACAAGCTATAAATATTGGAATGGATATGAGTTTAGAAGAAGGAATTCAATTGGAAGCGAACTTATTGGGTGTAGTATTTTCTACTGATGATAAAAAAGAAGGGTTAACTGCATTTTTAGAAAAAAGAAAACCGAAATTAAAAGATTTCTAATTATGAAAATTATTATTCGGTGTATATAAATTTGTTTATTAAAATATTAAATTGAGAATGTAAAATTGACATTTTAATAAAAGATATTAAAAGATAAAAAGCTCAAATCAGAAAACTTTATTAGCAGACAAAGTTAATTTCCATCCATATAATATAGTGCATATTATTTTTATTTAAAAAACATCAAACTAAATTGCGTACCAAGATAAATTATTGGTATAAATAAATTGGAGGGATGTTATGAAATTTTTACACACAATGATTAGAGTAAAGGACTTGGAAAAATCTGAAAAGTTTTATAAAGAAGCCTTGGGTTTTGTTGAATCAAGGCGCAAGGATTTTCCAGAAGATGAATTTACACTTTTGTATTTAAAGTTAGAGGACTCGCCCTATGAACTTGAGTTAACATATAATTATGACGGAAGGGACTACACAATTGGCGATGGCTACGGTCACATTGCCATATCTCACAAAGACATAAAAGCCTTTAGAGAAGAATTAAAAGAAAAGGGCTGTGATGTGACAGAATTAAAAGCACTTTCTGACAAATCAGATTCCTACTTCTTTGTAAAAGACCCAGATGGATATAAAATTGAAGTAATTGGAGAAAAGTAAATAAAGAGAAAGTCCACATCAAAGCTGATGTGGATTTTTTATGAAATAAATTATAAGTAATTTTAAAAGACATTATTTATCCAACTCTTCAAATAAAGAATCAAGAGAATCAAAAACTGGTTGCTGACCCTTTTTTATGTTTTCTTTAATTTCTTCCACAGATTCTTTTATATTTTCAATAACATGGCTGGGATAAATTGCAACTGGAACAAGAATAATTTTTCCATTATCTTCAAGGATTTCAAACTGGTCGCCTTGACTTAATTTCATGGAACTAATAATATTCTTGGGTATAGTTACTTGTGATTTTGCTTTTAATTCAACTAACATGAGAGCCTCCTTAGTTAGAAAATCATACTTTCTAACAAAATTATATTTCTGAAAATCTTATAAGTCAAGTAAAAAAATTTGCAAAAAATTTATAAGTAAAAAAAGCACCAGCTCGTGAAATTATTTCATAAGCTGGCATCTTTTTACATATTATTTTTTAATTTTTCATTTAATCTTGCTATGTCCCTTTTGGCAATTGCGTATTCAACAAACCAAATTACAAGATAGATTAAAAGGTAAATGCCAAGGAAGATGGCAAGGGACAAAGAGGATTTTTGAAACCAATAGAGCTTGTAGCCTACAAAAACCATGGTGGATGCAGTTAACAAGAAGTGAATGATGGTTCTTGTAAGTATTGACAATTTTTCATCTTCCCAAACTATAGAGGCAAAGCCAAAGACCATGCCAAGAAGTCCAGTAAGACAAATGGACAAAAAATTTGCCGCAAAGACTGACTTAGAACTTTCTATTAAGCTTGGGTTTGCAAGAGAAAAATCCCCATCAGCAAAAATATAGGACATAATTAGGGAAATGACAAGCAAAACAAATTCACAAATCAAAAGACCATTTACCATTCGACTAATAATTTTTTTCATAAAATCACCTCATATACCTAGAGTAGTTTTAATTTTTTTCACATATCTTCGAGATACGAAGGTCTTGGACTTATTTTTCATAGTGACAGAAATAGTTCCAGAGTAGGACAAGTCAAAGCTATCAACTAAGTTTAGGTTGATGAGTTCAGAGTTTGAAATCCTAACAAAATTTTTCGCCTTCAAAATTTCTTCCAGCTGATAAATTCTCTTTTTCATTAAATATTTTTCGTCGAGAGACTCGGCAAAGACCCTTGAGTCCTCTGTGTAAATCCTGTAAATCTTTGCAGGCTTTAAAATTTTTATCTTCTCATCAAGAAAACCAATTAACAAATTTTCAGAATTTTCTAGCACAAAGGACTTCAGCCTTAAAACTTCTTCTGTAACCTTATCAGTGTAGACAATAGCCTTAGGCACCTTATAATTTTCATAAATCTTAATCTCAAAATCCATTTCTGACCTCCTTTACTTATAATATAAACCTTGAAAAGAAAAAGTAAACAAAACTGCTCTAAGTGGTTGAAAATTTTACCTAAGTGGCAAAAGAAAAAGTGCAGGAAGCTTCCCACACTTAGTCTAACAAAATTCCCCTTAAAAATCCATGAAGGAGATGGTCGCCATTTTCGTCATAGACATTGGAAATTATGTCTATAAAATTTTTGCCACGCTTATTTTCTAGGTTTTCAACTTTATTTACACACTTTATTTTTCTTCCAGTGTAAGCTTTTTTTATAAAATCAAACTCCATGCGATACATCAAAATAGCCTAGTCGCCGCCAATTTTATTAGTAAGGCTTGCAGTTAATAGACCCTGCAAGAGGTACTCGCCATCAGCCTTGGGACTTTCCTGGTGCTTGCCCCAAAAGTTTGCATTCTCTGCGTAGTCTCTCAAGTCTTTTTCAGTAAAAACTCTAACGTAAATAACTTCGTCGCCCTTATTTAATCTAATAAAAATACCTAATAATAATATACCCAATAAATAAATTAAAATTGGGTAAAATAAAAAAGAGGTGTTAAAGTGAAAAAAATTTTATTATACGGATTAGAAGAAGAAAAGACAAAAATCACAGAAAAAGTTGCTAGTGAATTTGGCATTGAAATAAATAAAGTAGCTAAAGAGGATATGGAGAAAAAAGTTGGCGACCTCTTTGAATTAGATTTGAGAGAAAATTCTCCAGTAGAAGATGAAAATAAACTTATGGTATTTTCTGACTTTGACAGAAATATTTTGCGTGACTTTTTAATTGCCTTAAAAAAGGAAGGTGTAATGTTAGATAACAAATGCGTTCTCACAGAGACAAATGCTAATTGGACTTTTGCTTTTTTAATGGGTCACATAGCAGATGAGCACAGAGTTGTCACAAAATTTAGAGAACTTGGCGGGCTGGTAAAAATTGCCTTGGATAGGCTAGAAAGTGATAAAGATGACGAGCTTATGGACTTGGTAGAAAGAGCCATAGAAAATAAAAATAAGGAACTCAACGAGGAAAAACTTGACTCTGCCATAAAAGAGCTGAGGGAAAAATTAAATATTAAATAAAAGAAAAAGCCTTGATGTTCCTACACCAAGGCTAATTTTTTGTCTAAAATTTTTTAATTATAAATTTACAAATTAAAATTTTGTGATGTCATATATATCCATGTTTTCTTCGTGGAATTTTTTATTTTTTACGGCAACTCTTGCTGCTAGTGTGTCAAGTGATGTTACTATGTCTATGCCGTATTCTGTTGCCATTCTTCTAATCTTGAAGCCGTCTCTTGTTGAGTCGCCACCTCTTGTTGGAGTGTTTACTACTATGTCGATTTCGCCATTTCTTATTACATCCAAAATGTTTGGTCTTGGGTCATTTATTCTTCCGATTTCTCTTGCGTCAATGCCTTCTTTTTTAAGAAGCTGGCAAGTTCCCTTAGTTGCGATAAATTTGTAACCCAAATCCTTCATAGTTTTTGCTATTTCAATAAATTCTTTTTTGTCATTGTCATTTACTGTTGCAAGAACTCTTGAAACTTCATTTTCAATTTGTGAGCCTGCAGCCAAGAAGCCTTTGAAAAGTGCTTCGTCAATGTCTTTTCCAACGCCAAGGACTTCTCCAGTTGATTTCATTTCAGGGCCAAGAGAGATTTCTACTCTGTTAAGTTTTGACATTGAGAATACTGGAACTTTTACAGCCATTAGCTTTGGCTCTTTATAAATGTCAACTCCATAGCCAAGGTCAGATAGTTTTTCGCCAAGCATAGTCTTTGTTGCCAGATCTACTATTGGCACACCAGAAACCTTTGAGATATAAGGTACAGTTCTTGAGGCACGAGGGTTTACTTCAATGATATATAAGTCATTTTTGTATTCGATGAATTGAATGTTTATCATACCCTTTACATGAAGTGCCTTGGCAATTTTCTTTGTGTAATCTAAGATTTTTGCCTTTATAGCATCAGAAATGTGAAGGCTTGGATAAATTGTTATTGAGTCGCCAGAGTGAACCCCTGCTCTTTCAAGATGTTCCATAATGCCAGGAATTAATATATCTTCGCCATCTGAAATTGCGTCAACTTCGATTTCACGGCCAACTAAATACTTGTCAATTAAAACTGGGTTTACTGCATCTCTTTCAAAGGCACTTTGCAAATAAGTTTTCAAGCTTTCTTCGTCATAAGTTATTTGCATTCCTTGTCCACCAAGCACATAGGAAGGCCTAACAAGTAATGGATAGCCAAGTTCTTTTGCAGAGTCAAGCCCTTCCTTTACAGTGAATACTCCATGTCCCTTTGGTCTATTTATTTTTAATTCTTCAAGCATTTCGTCAAATTTTTCTCTGTCTTCAGCCCTGTCAATATCTTCAAAGTCTGTTCCCAAGATATTAATTTTTTGTGAGTGCAGATATTTTGCAAGCTTAATGGCAGTTTGTCCACCAAAGGCAAGGATAACTCCTAGAGGTTTTTCTATTTCAATTATAGATTTAACCTCTTCTTCAGTAAGTGGCTCGAAGTAAAGTTTGTCAGATGTGTCAAAGTCTGTTGAAACAGTTTCGGGGTTGTTGTTAATTGTTACTGTTTCTATGCCCATTTTTATTAGAGCCTTGATAGCGTGAACACTGCAGTAATCAAATTCAATTCCTTGACCAATTCTAATAGGACCAGACCCAATTACTATTATTTTTTTATTGGCTGACACAATATTTTCGTCTGTCTTTTCATAAGTTGAATAGTAGTAAGCGCCGTTTTTTCTAAATGGGGAAGTGTCAACTCTTCTATAATTTGGAAGAATATTATTTTTTTCACGAAGTTCAATTACATCTTCCATTTTTACTCCAAGAGCCTTGGCAATAGTCTTGTCAGAGAAGCCAAGTTTTTTAAGTTTAGCAAGCTCATCAGGAGTCATTGTGTCAAGACTTAGCTTTTTAAGATTTTCTTCTTCACGCACAATGTTTTCAATTTTTTCCAAGAAGTAAAGGTCGATGCCAGTTATGTCATGGATAAGTTCAAGGGAAAGTCCACGTCTAATAATTTCTGCAACATCAAAAAGTCTTTCATCATCTGGGAATTTAATTCTCTTCTTTAATTCTTCAGTAGTTCTTTCTTCAGAGAATTTAGATTCAAGGGAGAATTTAGAAATTTCAAGAGACCTAATTCCCTTCATGAGAGCTTCTTCGAAGGAAGAGCCAATTGACATGACTTCTCCAGTTGCCATCATCTTTGTGCCAAGTTTTCTATTTGCAAATTTGAATTTGTCAAAAGGCCACTTAGGAATTTTAACAACTACATAATTGCAGTGTGGTTCATAATTTTCTATTGTTTCGCCAGTAGTTTCGTTTTCGATTTCATTTAAGTTTAGTCCAAGAGCAATCTTTGTTGCAATTCTTGCAATTGGATAACCTGTTGCCTTTGATGCAAGGGCAGAGGAACGAGAAACTCTAGGGTTGATTTCAATTACTGCGTAGTCCAAAGTTTCAGGATTTAAGGCAAGTTGAACATTGCAAGCCCCAACAACATTTACATTTTCAACAATATTTAGGGCAGCATTTTTTAATTTTTGAAGTACATCCTTATCAAGACTTTGGCAAGGAGCAACTACAATAGAGTCGCCAGTGTGAACACCAACAGGGTCCACATTTTCCATGTCGCAGACAATAATTTTTTCGCCAGCACTATCTCTTATAACTTCAAATTCAATTTCCATCCAGCCACGAATAGATTTTTCAAGAAGACATTCATTTACTGGGCTAAGGCTAAGACCGTGGGATAAAACTTCTTCAAGCTCTTCTTCATCATAGGCAAAGCCACCACCAGTTCCGCCAAGTGTGTAGGCAGGTCTAATAACTAGAGGATAGCCAATTTTTTTAGCAAGGATTTTTCCTTCTTCTAGTGTAGTTGCGATTTCAGACTCAATAATTGGTTCGCCAATTTCCTTCATTGTATTTCTGAAAATATCTCTGTCTTCGCCTTTTTTTATAGCTTCAATGTCAGTGCCTATAATTTTTATTCCATATTTATCTAAAATTCCACGCTTGTCTAGTTCAAGTGTCATGTTAAGACCAGTTTGTCCGCCCATGCCTGCAATAAGGGAATCAGGTCTTTCCTTTTCAATAATTTTTTCTATAAAGGAAATAGTTATTGGCTCAATATAAATCTTATCGGCAATACCCTTGTCTGTCATAATAGTAGCAGGGTTTGAGTTCACAAGGACAGTCTTAACTCCATTAGCTTTTAGGGTTTCACAAGCTTGTGTTCCTGAGTAGTCGAACTCAGCAGCTTGTCCTATAACAATGGGACCAGAACCTATTACTAGCGTCTTCTTAATCGAATTATCTCTTGGCATTTTTTTCTCCTTTTCCAAATAAAAGATCAAACATTCTTAAAAATGGGCAAAAAAAATTTAAGGTATTAAATTTGCTCAAAAAAAATCATGCACAAGGACATGATTTTACTCAGTCCTTGGACTGATTTTCTATTTTTTTATCTTTATCATTAAATCACTTTTGAGAAAAAATTGCAAGAACTTTTTTACAAAAATTTACAATTGATAAAAAAAATCAAATTTCTTTCTAACCATGAAACATTGTCCAACAAAAGAGTTAAAATTATTTTGGATTTATTGTATAATAAATTAGATAAGGAGGAGAAGTTATGACAAAAGTTCTCCATTTAATTAGTGGCGGCGACACTGGTGGGGCAAAGACTCACATCTTTACCCTAATGAAAGGTCTAAGTGGAAAAGTCGATACCAAAATTATTTGCTTCATAAAAGACACCTTTTATGATGAAGCAAAGGAGAGAGGCATCGACATAGAAGTATATCCACAAGAAAAGAGATGGGATCTTTCCGTCGTTTCTAAATTAAGTGACGAAATCAAAAATGGCAAATACGATTTAGTCCACGCTCATGGAGCTCGTGCTAATTTTATTTGTATGTTTTTAAAAAAGAAAATAAATGTGCCTATGGTCACCACAGTCCATTCAGACTATATGCTTGACTTCAAGGACTCATTTTACAAAAATTTAATTTATACAAGTTTAAACAAAATGTCTTTAAAAAAATTTGATCATTACATTTGTGTAAGTGACAATTTTAAAAAGATGCTAGTAGATAGAGGTTTTGATAAAAATAAAATCCATGTCCTCTACAATGGAATTGATATTGATGAAAAAACTCTCTACATTCCAAAGACAGCTTTCTTGGAAAAATATAAGATTAACTACAATGGCGAGTTTTTAGTTGGAATTGCAGCAAGACTTGACAAGGTAAAGGACCACGAAACTTTTATCAAAGCTTGCAAGGAAACACTTGAAATAAATCCAGATATAATATTTTTAATAGCAGGAGATGGCGACGAACAGAAAAAACTAGAGGAAATGGCTAAGTCCTTTGGCATAGAAAAGAATATTTACTTTTTAGGCTTTGTAAGGGACAAATATTCCTTCTTTAACGCCATAGATGTAAATGTACTTACTTCTATTTCTGAATCCTTTCCCTATGTAATTCTTGAAGCAGCAAGGCTATCTGTGCCAACAGTTTCCACAAAAACAGGAGGCATACCAGAAATCATAAAGGATGATTACACTGGATACTTATTCCCAGTGGGAAATTACAAGTCTCTTTCCAGATACATTTTAGACCTCTATGACCAGAGAGACAAACTAAAGGAACTTGGCGACAACATAAAAAGAGAAGTAGTAGAAAGATATTCTCACCTATCCATGGGCGAGAGACAAAAAGAAATATATGATGAAATATTAATGGGAGGAAAAAATGAAAATAATTGACAAAAAGGGCAGACTTTTTGGACTAATTAACCTAGTCGATTTATTAGTAATAATTTTAATACTTGCACTTGCCCTAGTAGGAGTAAAGAGATTTGGCTCAAAGGGAGCAGTAGGAGAAGTAACTACAAAAAAAGGTATCATCACAGCAGAAATAAAAGATGTTAGAGATGTAACTGCAAATAATGTCAAAGTAGGCGATCCTATCTATGATTACGATAAGGGAACTTACCTTGGCAAAATCGCCACAGCTGAAGTTGAACCATACAAAGATAAGACAGAATACCAAGGTAAGTTTTACAATGCAGAAGTACCAGGCAAGTATAGAGTTATCATGACAATTGATGCAGATGTAAAGGACACACAAGATTTTTACCAAGTTGGCACTGAGCAAATAAGAATTGGTGCAGAAATGAGAATAAAAAATAAAAATATTACATCTTTTATGACAGTCCTTGGCGTAGAAGTAAAGAACTAGGTGATTACTATTAATTCATTAACTATAAGATCTTTAAATAAAATTTACAGAGCTTTTTCTGGTTTTTATGAAGATTCTATTACAAAAAAAGTTCATGATTTTATAACAAAGCCTCTAGCAAAAAACTTTTCAACTTCAAAGACAAAAGTTGTAATAGCAGGAGAAAAACCCTTATTTAGGGATACCCTTATATATAAAATTTATAGAGGGATATTTAACTTACTAGAAAAATTTATGAATTTACTTGGAAAGATTTTTCTTCCTTTGATAAAAAAATCTTTTTTCCTTGGTGCAACTTTTAAGTCACTTGATAATTTTGACGAAATCGCAGGCATTATATCAAACATAATGTTTTATACAGGAATATTCACATTGATTATTTCCTTAATTATAAGGGCAAGCATAATTTTTCCCCTTGCTTTTATTATTCTTGGGATAATTCTTTCCTTATTAAAGGGAAAATATATGGACATAATTATGGGCTCAAAAGTTTTAGAATTTTTTATATCTTTCTTTAAACTAGACGAAGGCGGTGAAAACTGGTGGTAAAATCAAAAAAAATTAACTTTATACTTTTATCAGCAATTTTTCTAAGCCTAATATATTATTTTTTGGGAACAAAATTATTTTTGGCAGCCTTTGTGGGCATAAGCGGACTTCTCTTAGTCATCTATGACATAAAAATAGGATTATTTGCGGCAGCCTTCTTATATCCATTTGTGCCAGATGCCTTGGGACTAATAATGTTACTTTCCATGGGATTTTTTGTTCTCCTTAGAAGCTTTCTATATAAAGAAAGTTTTACAGTGGGCGAAAGGACAGTGCCCCTTTTCATATTTGCCTTTATAATAGCCTTTTCTACTATTACATCAATTGACCCATCAGGCTCAGTTAGAGACTTGGCACTAAATGCAGCAGGCATATCCTTTTTATTTGCCATGACAAATTCCATAAAGACAAAGGGCGAACTCAACGCTTTTATATCAACTCTGCTTTTGTCGGCACTTGTAGTTGCCCTACTTGGAGTAGTCCAATATTTTACAGGAGTGCAAATGCGACCAGAGTGGCTTGACACAGAAAATAACACAGACATTGCAGTTAGAGTTTACTCAGTATTTTTCAATCCAAATATTTTGGCAGAATACCTTGTACTCATCACACCAATAGCAGTAGGAATAACTTGGTACACAAAGTCCATGAGAAAAAAATTTCTCTTTGCAGCTGCAACTGGCATCCTACTAATTTGTATTGTCTTAACCTTATCAAGAGGTGGCTGGGTAGGTCTTGCCCTTGCGGCCCTTGCCTTTGTCCTATTAGTAGATAAGAGATTACTATTACTAGGTCTGCCAATAATTCTTGGAGGACTAGCAGTTCTTCCACAAAAAGTTTTAGATAGAATTATATCCATTGGTTCAACAGTTGACTCATCAAACTTATATAGGATAAAAATTTGGCAAATAACAAAGGATGTCATAAGAGATAATTTAATTGCAGGAGTTGGCTTTGGTTACATTCCTTTTAAGGAAACCTTTGAAAAATATATTAGGACAATGCCAATCTATCACGCTCACAACACCTATCTTGAAGTAGCAGCAGAAATCGGACTAATTGGATTTATCTTTTTCATGTTGCTATTACTTTCAACCTTGAAGTACGCTTATACAAGCTTAGTTAAGTCAGAGGACAAGTATTTCAAATACCTTGGAGCAGGACTCTTTGCCTCAATAATTGGCATAATGGGTCATGGACTTGTAGAGCACTTCTTATACATTCCAAGAATAATCTTCACATTTTGGATTGTCCTTGGCATAATCTTTACAGCCATAAATGTAGAAAAATATGAAAGAGAAAAAGTAGCCAATTGCGAAAATATTGAGGAAAAAGAAATCTTAGAAAATAAAGAAAATTTGGAAAACAAAGAAAATTTAAACAATTTACAAAAAGAAATATAAAAATATTTTAGAAAGAGAAATAAACAGAGTTAAGTGACGGCTATGAAAAAAATTGTTGTATCAGGATACTTTGGCTTTGACAACTCTGGCGACGATGCCATCCTAAAAGCCATGGTAGAAGACTTTAAAAAACTTAATAGAGACATAGAGATTACAGCCCTCTCAAAAAATCCTGAGAAGACAAGAAGAGTTTATGGCATAAATGCAGTAGATAGATTTTCTTTAAAAGAGCTGGTAAAAGCGCTAAGAGATGCTGACCTTCTCTTGTCGGGTGGAGGATCACTGCTTCAAGACATCACATCTACAAGGAGCATAATCTACTATCTTTCAGTCATAATTATAGCAAAAATTGTAAGAAAAAAAGTCTATGTCTATGCCAATGGAATAGGGCCAATTGACAAAAAGATAAATAGAATCCTCACAAGGAAAGTCCTAAACAAAGTGGACTACATCACACTTAGGGACAAACTTTCCTACAGCTTTGTGAGAGAACTTGAAGTGACAAATAAAAATATAGAAGTGACAGCAGACCCAGTCTTCACCCTAAAGGCAGAAGAAGATGATAGAATAGACGAGATATTAAAAGACGAAGGCATAAAAATAACAGAAAAGACCCTAGGATTTTGCATAAGAGACTACAAAAAAGATGAGACCATAAAAGAAAAATTTGCAAAGACAATAGACCTTTTAATAGAAAAAGATTACGAAATCCTGCTCGTGCCCTTCCACATGCCAAGGGACAACGTCTATTCCAGAGAAGTTGCAGATAAGTGCCTCGACAAAGAAAAAGTCATGTTAATAGAAAAAAACTACTCAGCAGGAGAGCTTATGGGCATCTTTAAAAGGCTAAGGCTCCTTGCGGCAATGCGTCTTCACTCACTTGTCTATGCAGCAAGCGTAAATCTTCCCATGGTTGGGATAATTTATGACCCAAAAGTTGAAGCCATGGTTGGAGAACTTGGTATAAAAGAAGCAGTGGATGTAGAAAATTTCACAGCAGAAGAATTATATGACAAGATACTAGAAGCCTTGGACAACCTAGAAGAAAGACGAGAAGTATTAATAGAAAATACAGAAAAGATGCGACAAGCATCAAAGGAAAATGTAGACATAGCATTAAAAATTTTAGAAAAAAATTAATAAATTGATTTAAAAAGAGGTTTTCCACCTCTTTTTTTTATAGTTACAAAAGTAAAAATTTAAAAATACAAATAAAAAGAGATAAAAAAATTATTGCAAAGGATTGCAGGGAAAAATGCAAAAATTCAGCAGCAAGAAACAATATCACATATAAGAAATGGCTAAAATTCAAGCCTTGCATAAATAACGATAGAAAAAAAGACATAAAAGGCCACAAAAAGCACGTGAAAAAATTGTGCTGAAATTAATACAATTTTCAGTGGGGGGGGGTGGATTGTACTTTGAAATGGCGAAAAACTGACAAAAAACATCTATAATAAAGTGGAATTATACACTTTCTTTTGTTATAATAAATTTATAAAAATAAAGTCCATAACTATATCCAAAAGACAGCAAACTATATAAAAAAAGCAATCATGACTTAACAATTAAAAGTTATGGAGATAAAGGGGGAGATAGGAGAAAATGTTTTAATCCAAAAAAATAGAAAGGAGAAATGAAATGGATAAAAAACAAAAATCAAAACAATTGATGGCATTATTCTTATCAATACTTATGATAGTAGGAATATTGCCACTCAACATCTTTGCTGAAGAACCACAACTTCCTGGCACATCTACTCGTGCAGTAGATCCAGAAGGAAAACCTTCTGTTAACTGGGAAGAAGACGCTACAGCTACAGATGATGGCTCTGGCTATTGGTCACTTCCTGAAAATGTAAAGATAATCAAAGGACAAAAGGGAGCTGACCCACTTAATACACTTGGCTTTACTTACCTTGGCAGATACTATGACCAAAATGGAAGAATAGTTCTAAAATTTGAAGTAAGCCAAAGAAACCAATCCGACAGTGGTACTTGGGATAGATTTGTTATGAGATTCCCAGCTGAGTTATATCAAAAGATTGATAGAGAGGCTTCATACGTACTTTGGAAACAGACAGAAGTTTTTTCTATTAACAATTTTGACACACTAGATGTATCTACTGTTAGGGGACAAAGTGCCAACTGTCTACAATTTCCTTATAGAAATGTAGGGATTCAATATGGTCACAGAGAAGTTAATATAGTTTTAAAAGCTGATACTGATTGGGACAAGACTTTTGCACAAAAGACACAAGCAGTTCAATTAAGACTATATAATGCCAACAACAATAATTTAAAAATATTCTCTACAGCTGGAGGATATAAGGGTGCTGACTATGCTGCACTAGGATATAATACCTACACTAAAATTGCAGTTGTAGGAGATTTATCAAAAAGACCTAAGGATTTAATGGAAGCAACTACTAAATCAATGACACAATTTGGTGGACAAAATGACCAGTTCCACTCAGCGGACTCAGCTCTACAACTTGATAGAGATGAAAAAAAAGTTAGACTAATCTATACTTTTGCTTCAGATGTTACTAGTGGAAAAATGGATGGAGATAAGTATGCTATTAGACAAACTCTTGATAGAGACTTCATCAAATATCTTGACCTAGGAAACAAAGGCAAAGGAGCTGAAGAAAAAAATCAAATCGGTTCTATCTATTTCCTATCTGAAAATGAAACACCAATTGGAACAAAACTTCCTATCTACGCAAGCTATATAGAAGGTTTGGAATTAAACCCAGATGGCTCAGCAAAGCTTGATGGAGAAGGAAACCCAACATTTAATCGTGAAGATGGTGCTGTATTCTTACAATTTGCAGAAACAGGCTATGAATATAAAGATAATCCTGACTCAGCAGATCCAAACTATGTTGAAACTGTAAAAACAGATTTTAAAAATATTTTGAGAAATGCTAGTCAAGACTCAGGTTCTATCATGGTTTTTGAATACAATATAGATCCAGAAAAGATAAACGAAGATTTAGTTAAGGATAAGGAACTATCAAAGAACTTTATGTTTGACACAAGATATATTCTTTCAAACAATAGAGGAGTTAGAAAATATACTACAACTACAACTGAAGATATAGTTATACAACCTAACAAAAACAATTTCTTCACTCTTAACTTCAATCCATACGTAAATATTTCAAGTGCTATGGGAACTGCGGCAGAAATGAAAGACTTTGTGCTAAATATAGGTGGCAGCGAAGGAATTTGGAAGTCTTGGAAAAGAGAAGGACATGCCTTCTTCCCTGATACAGATGATTACGCTATAAATATGTATGGTTGGCAGTTTTATATGAAAGATTATAATATAAAGACTGGTATGACTATAAAGGCAGGAACTCCTATAACAGTTTATTTGCCAAACCTTGACTATGGAAATAGAGGAAAATATCCTGATTATATTGATTTTGATATAGTTACAGGGGAACAAAAGGGAGCATCAGGAGATAGTCTAAAAAATAAAACATCATTAACAGGTAATAAAACTTTAAGACTTGAAAAAGCTACTAATAAGAATGGCTCTGATCTTTTCTATCCACCAATGTACTTTAAAAATTCAATTTCAACTGTTGGTGCAACAGCCGTAATTGAAAAGTATGTTCCTATAGTAGATGAAATTTTCACAGATTCTAAAGAGTTTACTGGAATTATGAGAAGTGAAGGCGGAGTTAGCTCAGAACTTTACATTCCGGAAGAAACTAAGTCTACACATTATTTAGGAAAATCATTTATTAACACAGAAGAAAATAAAGATGGCGATATAACTGCTTATTTAAGAGCGGATGGTAAAGAAGAAGCTCAAAAATTTGCAGTAAATAATGATGGCAAATCAGACATTTTTGAAAAG
This sequence comes from Peptoniphilus senegalensis JC140, assembly GCF_000321025.1. Lineage (GTDB taxonomy): Bacteria > Bacillota > Clostridia > Tissierellales > Peptoniphilaceae > Peptoniphilus_A > Peptoniphilus_A senegalensis. The sequence goes on along the minus strand of NZ_HE610717.1, from coordinate 732,274 downwards.
AGAATTTTTGATAAAAAGGAATACCAAGGACTTGCATTCAATATTAAAAAACAATATTTTGGAAAAGAAAGTATTAAGTATGCAACTGAAAACAAAGCAGTTGAAGAACTTGGCTTATTAAGAGACCAACCTATTGTATTTGCAACTTATTCTGAAACTTCTTTAAAATCAGAACCAGTAATAGAACAAGTTCAAACAAAAGTAAAGTTTGACCTTAATGGACAAACATCAAAGGAAAATCTTCCTGTTATTGAAAAGATTGCTCCATTAAGTAATCAATACAGATATGATTACTTGACAGGAAAAGTAAACAATAATTATAAACCATCAGGTTTTGAAGGCGACTATGTTAGATATGTTGATGAAAAGAACAAAACTAAGGAAGTTGATGGCAGAACTTATCAAAACATCATTAGTCATGACGGTTTAGAATATGATTTGACAAACAAAGATCAAAAGGCAGCTTTCTTAAAGAGACAAATGCCAACTAAAGATGAAATAAATGTACCACAAGGTAAGAGAATTCTTGGTTGGACAACTACTAAGCTAACAGATATAGCTGGCGGAAAGACGGCTGTAGAACAATTTAATGAACTTAGAGATAATAACAAAGTTATAAAGGAAGCTAAAGATTGGGAAAAAGTAGATGCAAATGAAAACTACATCTTCGATTCAAAATCTCCAATCGACAAAGAAAGAACAGTTTATGCAGTTTATGGCGAAGGTATAAATATTGTCCTTCACTCAAACAACACAGCTGATCTTAAAGATGAAACAACTATAACAATTCCAGTAACTATATCTGATATTGACAATACAAACAAAATTATTGATCAAGTTTCAAGTGCAACTCTTTCAAAAATGAAGGGTAATCTTGTAATTAAAGGACTTCCTAAAGTTCCAGTAACTGGAGAACAATCTGAAATAGATAAGGTTACAGATGCAAATGCAAAACTATTTAACATACCAAACAATTCATTCCTTGGTTGGACACTCTATAGATACTCTAACGACCCACAAGAATCAAAATTGATTGCTGGTAAAAATAATGAAAGAATTGGCGAATTGTTAAGTGGTGTAGTTTCAGGTGGAACAAAGAGAATTCCAAAGAGTACTGAATGGATCAAAGATTTAAGAGGAGATCAATACAAATATACAAGATATATTCCAAATACTTTCTCTATAGCATTAAGAGCACAAGATGTTCCAAGTAAGGATAATAATGACGGAGTAGGAATATATACTATTTTCTTAGATGCAATTGATGAAGGTAAAGACCTTCACTTATATGCAAACTACAGACCATTCTTTGATGTAAAAGTTCATCCTTCTTATATGAATATTGATAAGAATCAAGGAGAATTTGGTAAGTATGTAGATACAGTTGATGAAGCTAATAAAAAGCCAGTTAATGTAGGTCTACTACACAGAACTGCTGTAACTGATTATGGTACACCAACAGTTCACCAAAATGCTAGTTACTATCCACTTCCAGGTGGAACAAGTACTTTAAAGGCTTGGGACGGTAAATCAAAAGAAGCTTTAACTTGGAAAGTTCCAGGATTTGATGAATTAGGACAAAGAAAATCTTATGTATCAGTAATTGTTACAGACGATCAAAAAGATGCTTATGCAACCTTCCAAGCACCTAACTGGGGTTCCTTGGGAGCAAAAACTTATATAAGACTTCAAGATGCAACTGCAACACTAGACCCTAACGCACCTAAGAACTTACACGAAAATGCAGGTAACCCTTATGGCGATCCACTTGCAAAAGATCAATCTTTCACTCTTGGGGTAGATGCCTTTACATCTGCAACTTCAAGAAAATCAATCCTAACAACTGGAGATAACGAAGAAGTAAAGGGCTATGAAATTTGGAATACATCAACACCAATTGATATTCCAAAGCCAGTATTTGACAATGTATATGATGATGAAACAGAAGCTAAATTACATTGGACAGAAGCTGAAAAGAACGCTGATATTAAAAAGATTATTTTAACAGTTGCTGACGGCGCTGAAACTACTCTTGTAAAACAAAATGACGGAACTTACACTGACGGAACTATAACAGCAAGACCTGATGGCGACAAACTTGTTTTAAGTCCACTTAACTTACAAGGAAAGGCAGGACAAGACATTGTTGCTAAATATGTAGTTGAAAAAGCTGGTCAAGAAGTTACAGGCCCTGAAGGAAGAATTACAATCAACGAGAGAGGTACATCTGCACCTGTTGAAGAAATGAAACAAATTCCAAACGATGCTGATGGAAAATCAAAGATTGAGTTTAAAGTTCCAGACCCAGTTTTAAATAAACCTACTAAAGGCACAGTTTACACTGCACAAAAGTGGGATGAGACTCAAAATAAATGGGTTGATTTAGGAAAAGTAACTCTTGATTCTGATGACGATAAGGGAACAAAGAAAGAGATAACTTTAGATGGCGATGTAAAAGATGGCGACATCGTAAGAATAAAATCTGAACAACCAAATCTTAATCCTAGCGATTCAACAGGAACTGGCGATGCAAAATACACACCACAAGACGGCGATGAAAATCGTAAGTATGTAAAAATTGATAAAGCTGGTCCTGAAGCAAATGTAACAGCAAAGGACGAAACATTTAGAAGATTTATCGACCTTGAAGGAACTATAAAGGAAATTCCTGCTGGAAGAAAAGTTAAGATAACAATTGATTATAAAGACGGAAATCCTGTAGAAATGGAAAAAGAAATCACAGTTGAAAATAAAGCAAATATAATCAAAGAACTTAACACAGTTTTAAGAAAAGGAATTGAAGATGGAAATATTCCTGAAATTAAGATAACAGCAGTTGATGAATTTGGTAACAGCAAAGATTCAAAGGTAGATTACACAGAATCTTATCAATTAAAAGTTTTAATTACTGGCGAAAGAGCTGGCAAGAAATTTGTAAAAGTTTCAGCAGATAAAGCCAACGCAACTGTAACTATTAAAGTTATGAATAATGGACAAGAAGTTTCAAGTGCAAGTGCAACAGTGACAGCACCTAATACATTTGTAAAAGTAAAATTTGCAAATGGATACGCACTAAAATCAGGGGATGAACTTGTTATATCAGGTACAGCAACTGAAAATGGAAAAACTTATACTTCAAATCCATTCAAGATGGATATTAAATAAATATTTGTCTTTATAAATTAAATAGTAAGAGATTAGATTTTAGAAGTATTATGGTGGGGAGCTTAGCTCCCCAAAGGAGGCAAAATGAAAATTAACAAAAGATTGCTTTCATTTTTCCTTGCAGTTTTAATGGTAGTTTCCACTTTTGGAGACTCTGTATATGCAATTACAGAAAATGCTAAAGCCAATAGCACAAACAAAAAAACTGAAATAGAAGGAAAAGTAGAAGGCGATAAGGAAGTATTTACTTTTGACCTAAGTGAATTTAAAAGTAAAGAATCAGTAGCTCCTATGACTGCAAAGGCAATGCCTGCAAGAGCACCTCGCAGAGCACCGGCTCAATGGGATACACAAGTAAATATAAAAACTACAGGCTTAAATGGAAAAGCATTTGATTGGACAGCACTTCCTAACAAAGAATTTAAACTTATAGCTAAGTGGGAAACTACAGACGGTCAAAAACATCAAAAAGAAATTGCAACAATCACAGATACATCAGACGCAAAGAACTTTGTTAATGTAGGTTGGCCAGTTGATGGAACTATGAAGGGCAATGCTTCAGTTGTAACTAATTACAATGGAAATATAGAAGTGCGTGTAGCCATAACTTCAGGTTCAGCAACTGGAGGATCAGGTAGGTTAACTTTTGATATTACACTAACAGAGCTTGCAGAACCAAGAGTAAATGTTGAATACATTGACCCTTATGGAAGAGCAATAACTGACCCAGCAGATTTACCATCAGATGCTGATACAATGCCAAAGGTAACAGCAGAAGAATTATCAGATGTTGAAATCGACTTACCTAAGGCTACAGGTCAAATCAACATGAGAAATTCAGGAGACATTGACGATGACGAATTAAATACAGCAGAAGCTGGTTTAACTTATAAAGTTGGCGGAAAAGTAGACTCTGAAAAAATAACAATAGGGGGAAAAGAATATATAGTTGATATATCACAACCAAGTGCAAAAGAAATTGGCACAATAAAAATGGTATATCAAAAAGATGTAATTGTACCACCAGCTGATGGCGATGGTAACCCTGTAAAACCTGCAGATGGCTATGTACGTTTGACATTTGATGCAAATGAAAACAAACAAGATGGTATCAAAGGTACACATACTGCTGGAGATTACGCAGGAAAGCAAAAATCATATATCGACGTAAAACAAGGCGTGCAATATGATAATGCTAACCTACAAGCTGCAATCAAAGCATTATCAACAACAGGAACAAAAGAAGTAAATGGTGAAACAAAAACTTATGCACAAGATGCAGAAAACCCATGGACACCAGCAGTTCCAAATGACACAACAGCAGTGGTAACAGCAACTTACAATGCCCAATACAAAAAATCAAAAGCCGAACAAGTACAAGAACTTGGCGGACTAAATCCTCAAACAATCAAAGTTTGGAAGGACGATAGAATTGATTGGGAAAAAGGAGTTGCTCCAAAAACAACGAATACTGCTGACGCAGCTGTGATACAATCACTTCTAGATAATGCAGAAGTAACAGATTTATCAAAGAGAAGCTCAGCTGCACAAGGAAAATTTGAAGGAAAACTTCTAGTAACATTTGGAGACGGTTCAACATTAGAAGTTGAAAACCAATGGCTATATGTATGGGAACACATAGTTACAGTCGATCCTAATAGCACAGATCCAGACGCACCACAAAAAGAAGACCTACCACGAGATAAAATTACAGTTATCTTTAAAGCAGGAGAAGGCATAGTTAATATAAATACTAATGGCAAAACAACATACGCTAAACCAAATGCAACATTAGCTGATACAGACTTCCCAGCAGATATCACATATACAGATGGATATAAGAATGAAGTAACTTGGACACCAACAGATCATAAAGTTGATACAAAAAATAGAAAATATTATGACTCTAAAAGACAGAGATTCACATTCAATGCAAGTGCAACAAAATTAGCTGCAACACAAATCACAGAAGCTGGTGGATTAAAAGGTATAGACTTAGCAGCTTGGGTTGGAGACACACTAGATGCAAAATTCTGGAAAGATGGAGTAGCATTAGCAGATACAGTACAAGATGCTGACGGAAAGTTAGCAACCCTTTTAGCAGGAGCAACTGTAACAGACAAATCTAACAGAGATACAGATAAAAAAGGAACTAAACCAGGAAAATTAATAGTAACTTTTGCAGATGGTTCTGCCTTAGAAGTAGATCAAAAACTATTTGTCTACGACAAAAAAGATGTAGTTCCAACAGATCCGAAACAACCAACACCAAAAGATGCAGTGGTTGTAACATACCAAAAAGGTGAGGGAGTAACTGAACTGACAGGAACAGGAAAGACATTAGTAAAATCTGGAGAAACTTTGACAAATGAGGATTTTCCAAAAGCAACATTAGAAGAAGGACGCAAGGATCTAACTTGGTCAGGACAAACACCAGGTAATCCAAAAGATTACACAGTAACAGAAAGCAACAAAGTATTCACAGCAACAGCAGGAAAGACAGTAATACCAACAAACCCAGATGATCCACAAACACCACAAGGATATGTATTAGTAACATTCGAA
>NZ_HE610717.1:688907-723453 GCF_000321025.1 Peptoniphilus senegalensis JC140 | reverse complement strand
ATAACAAGACACCTACTAAAAATAGTGAAGATTACGATCCGCACTATGTAGATAAATCTGGTAAACCTGGTGAAATAGTTCAAATTGATCCACCAACATTTACTAAAACAGGTGTTACAGGAAATGTACCAGCACCAACTACTCAAACAAAGGGAACTACATTTGCTAAGAATGATAAGACTCAAACAAATGTAACTGTTGATCCTAATACAGGAGCTATTACAGTAGAAATTCCTGATAATGCAAAAGATGGAGATGTTATAACTGTTCCTGTTGATGTAACTTATCCAGATGGATCTAATGAAACAGTTGAAGTTAAAGTAAAAGTAGAAAACAAGGTAACACCTCCTGAAGGAAAACCTAGTGTAACTTATCCAACAACTGATATGGACAAGGGAGATACTAAGACTGTAATTCCAGAAATCAAAGATAAGAAGGGAGAACCTACAAGACCTGATACTACTCCTGAAGTAGTTCAACCAGGCAATGGTGTAGTTGTTACTCCAAATCCAGATGGTTCTATTACAGTAACAATTCCTAAAGATTATGATAGACATGATGTTGTTATTCCAGTTGAAGTAACAGTTGGTGGAGAAAAGATTAAGACTAACCTTGTTATTCGTGTAAATGATGATAAACCTGTAATTGACAATGATATTCCAGAGTTAAAGATTCATGAATACACTCCAACTTATCCTGTTTACGCATCTGTGGACAAGAGAGTAGTTGAAGTTAAGGATAAAGAAGTTATTAATTCTCACGATCAATATATCTTCGGATATCCAGATGATACTATTAGACCAGATGGAGACATGACAAGAGCTGAAGCAATTGCAGTAGTTGCAAGACTTCAAAAACTTGATTTAAGCGACAAGTCTTCTAAGATTTATAAAGACACTAAGGCAGATATGTGGTACAACGGTGCTATCAACGCTGCATTTAAAGAAGGTTATTTATTAGAAAAAGAAGGCGAAAATGTTAGACCTAATGACAAGATCACTAGAGCAGAACTTGCTGAGTTAATTAGTCATATTGACAAGAAGAACAATGCTATTGCTCCATTTGATGATGTGAAAGGTCACAAGTTTGAAGCTGCAATTAATCAAGCTTATGGAAATGGAAGAATTGAAGGTTATCCAGATGGAACATTTAAACCAGACAATTTTATAACAAGAGCAGAAGTTGCAACAATGTTAAATAAATTGTATGACAGATACCCTGACAAGAATTTCATTGATGCAAACCAAAATCTAGTTCACAATTACAAAGATATGTCTTATAAGGGACATTGGGGTTATTATGAACTTGTTGAAGCTTACCACAGCCACACTTATCTAAGATTAAAGGATAATATGGAAGAATGGAAAGTTATAATCAAATAAGATTGATTTGCTAGGAAAAAGGACTCTTAATTGAGTCCTTTTTTTGATGGAAAGATATTTGTAGTTTAATATAATTTTCTTGCGATTAAGTAATTTTTAATGTGAGGTTAAATTTTATTTATGATAAAAATTAAGAAGGTAAATGATTAAGCAATATAAAATTAAAAAAGCATTGACTATGTATTGACATAAAGAAGAAAATTGATAAAATAAAGAAAAAAGGAGTTTATTATGTCAAAGTCAGCTAATCTAAATATAAGAATGAAGCCAGAAATAAAAAATGGAGCGGAGGTAATTTTAAAAAAACTAGGGATTCCACCGTCTAATGCCATTGATATGTTTTATAGACAAATTATTTTAAATAATGGTTTGCCTTTTGATGTTAAAATACCAGATGCTAAGTTAATAGATATTTCTGAAATTTCTACTGAAGAGCTGAATAGTTTATTAGACGAAGGTTTTGAAAACATTGAAAAAGGCGAATATCAGAATGTAGATGATGCCTTTAAAAGTATTTATGATGAAATATTATAAGATAAAGGCAGTATAATGAAAAAGTATGAAGTAATAGTTACAGATTTAGCTAAAAAAGATATTAAAAATATACATTCTTACATTTCAAATGAACTTTTTTTACCAAATGAAGCTCTTAATCTTGTAAAATTAATTGAACAAAATATAAAAGATTTGGAAGTAATGCCTGAAAGATTTAGAAAATATGAAAAATATAAGAATTTGTAGAGTTAAAAAATATCTTATTTTTTATAATATAAATGATGATGAAAATCAAGTTGAAGTAGTTAGAATTCTTTATTCTGCAAGAAATTATGATGCTATATTATAATTTGTATTTTATTAAGGACGCAAAAGCAAACGCAAAATATAATTTACGTTTTATTTCAAACGCAAAAACAAACGCAAAATTTTACGTTTGTTTTTGTATATAATTATTTCAGCTGGTTTTGGAAAGAATAAAGTTTTAAATTTGTTAAATGATTTGACGGATAAGGGTTATGTTATTAAAAGTGGGAAAGGAAGAGGCACAAAGTATTCTTTGAAATAATAGTGCTTTTAGAGACTTCATATTAATTATTGATGGGCTGGTTAATTTTAATATGCCTAATATAAGAAACCATTTAGAGTATGATTTATATAGGGTGTAGGGTTAGAGGGAGGTAAGTTTTATGTTAATATTTATGCCACTATTTATTTTACAAGTATTCCTTTTATGTATAATGATTGACTTTTTAGTTACTGACTTAAAAGATAATAATGATAAAAATAAGAATAATGAGCTTGAAAGTGAGCATTACTCATATTTTAAATCACTTTTTGACGAGTTCAACAATGGCGATAAAGATTGTAAGGAGATAAGGACACAAAAAATAGATTTTTTAAAAACTGTTTTTTCTGAAAATTTAAGTCATGCAAGACATATTGAAATGGAGAGGATGACATTTAATAGTATTTATACTGTTCTTATTGCTGGTATTTTTGCATTTGTTAATACAAATTCAAAATCGTGTATTGTAAATGAGTTAATATTATTTTCTGGTTTTTTTACAGGGTTCATTTTATTTTGTATTTCTATAAGATGGAAGGATGTTTATAATAGGCAACTGTTTTATGCTAAAGTTTCTTATGTTTATCTAAACAATATGATTTTTCCAGAGGGACAATTTTTGGGAATTAATGAGTTTGATAAATATTTAAAAGAAGAGTCTATACTTTTTAATAATGAAAGGATATTCAGCTTATATTGTTTTAAACCTGCGCATATAACAGAGGTCATACCAAGGAATAGGCATAAGTTGTATTTAAAAACTTATCAGTATTTTTTAATTCTTGATATAATAATAGGACTTATAATTTTATGTGTATCTTTATATTTAGTTTATATAGTGGGGTTAATATGATTAAATTAGTTGTTAGTGATTTGGATAACACTTTATTAGATAAGAATAATAAAATTAATGATCAGACTTTGATTTTATTAAAGGAATGTTTGTCAAAGGGTATTTTTATTGTTTTGGGGACAGGTAGGCTTTATCAGTCTGCCAAAATTTATAAAGATATGATAGGAGAAGATACTTATATTATTTGCTATAATGGTTCTCTAATTGTTGACAATAAAGATAAAATTGTTTTTTCAAAAAATTTAGATCTTGGTCTTATGAAAAAAATTGTAGATTTTTGTAAACTGAAAAATTTATATTGTCAATTTTATGAAGATGGCAAAATACTTGTTGAGCAAGTTACTGATGAAACTCGCATAGACCCAGACCTTAAAAATGTAAATGCAATTGAGGCAATAGATTTTGATTTATATGATTTTAAGCCTTCGCCAAAGGCAATGATTGTGGTGGATCCTAATTTGCTTGGTGTTTATCAAGAAGAATTGAGAGATTTTTTGGATGATGAAGTTTATATTGCACAATCACAAAATTATTTAATTGAAATTATGCCGAAAGATGTTGATAAGGGTAAGTCTTTAGAATACTTATGCCATAAGTTGAATATAAAGCCTTCTGAAGTTATGGCTATTGGCGATAATACAAATGATAGGGAAATGCTTAATTTTTCAAGTTATTCTATTGCCGTTGCCAATGCGGTTGACGATCTAAAGGATACTGCTTTTTATGTGTGCGAAAATGAAAGATCTTTGGGTGTCGCAGAGGCTTTAAATAAATTTGTTTTATAATAGTAATAATAATTTTAAGTTTTTGTAATTCTTTTTATAAAATTTTCTAAAATAAAAAGGCTTTGTAGTATCTGTTGGGGGAGTAGATCTCTAAGAGATATTATAGAGCCTTAATTTATATTTTATTAAGGACACAAAAACAAAGGCAGAATTTTATCTGTGTCTTTTGATTTTTTTAGTTGTAGGTTATTGAATATACAAAAAATAAATGGTATTATATATCTAAATGAGGACACCGTTATTAGCGGTCGCCTTAGTGTTATTAATATAAACCACCTAAGCCGATATAGGTGGTTTTTCACATTTTAACTACTTTTTATCTTTAAGTGTTAAGATGATGACTATTAGTGTAGCAAACTCTAATATTAAAGATAGAATTTCAAAATCACTCACAATAGTCAATCCTCCTAATATATTTATTAGGCAACCACCATAATATGTCCTCAATCACATTATATCACTTTTTAATTTATACATCGAATTAATTTACGCTTTATTAAGGACGCAAAAACAAACGCAAAATTTTACGTTTGTTTTTATATTTTTATTCTCCTAATTCTTTTTCTATTATTTTCTCAATTAATTCTTTTTCGTTTTTGAATTTATGATTTTTGTAGTAGAGAATTTGGATTTGTTCAGGGCTTTTTATTTTGCTTGGGTTTGTCAGGTCGAAGTCTAAGTTCTTTTTCTTTACATAGTAGCAAGAGGTTTTGCCATCGTAAAGCCCGTCCTCTGTATTTATTTTTAAGGAAAATTCTTTATCTAATTTTTTATTTTTTATTGATTCATAAATTTTTTGAGATTTATAATTTTTCGAAGATTCATAAAATTTTTCTGATTCACAAATTTTTTCTGACTCACAAATTTTTTCTGACTCACAAAAATTTTCCAATCCGACAATTTTTTTTCTCGGCTTAAATCCATTTATTTCAAAAGTATATTTTTCATTTGTGGAAAACCAGTCCTTATTATAGTTTGTGCTTCCACAAATTTCTATTGTGTTGTCCAATAATTTCATATTTTCTATAAAAAATACAAATTTTAAAACTTCAAGGGATAGATTTTTTTCTAATTTTTCATTTATTTTTGCGTCTAAAAGAATTAAATTTTTAAGGCTCAGGTAATTGTAATTTAAAATTTTATCTATTGCACCCTTTTCGCCCTCTAGGTATTTTTTGAAGAGGGTTTTTATTTTTATGCCTTCATATTCTTTTTGCTCCCTTAAATTTTCTTGACCAATAAACTTATCAATGAGGACTTTATTTGAATGTGACTCTAAATTAAATATGAAATTATATTTTTTTGTAATTTCTTGCAAATCTATTAGATTAAAATCTAAATCTTTGTTAAAGTAAAATTTCACTTTTTCTCTTATAAAAGGAAGGTCAAAGGACTTGCCAGAGTAGGTTACAAATTCTTTTTCACTTAGAATTGGCAAAACTTCTTCTAGCAATTTTCTCTCGTCCTTTAAATTTTCTATATAAAAGCTTTCTAGGACTTCAGAATTTTTTTTAGCTATGCTTATTGCTACAATGGAGTCTATTTCTCGAGATAGGCCTGATGTCTCTATTTTTAAATAATTTTTTGCTGGCTTTTCAATTTTTCTTTCCAATTTTTTCACGGTATCACCTCTTAAAGTATATCATTAAAAGTTTTATATACTTAAAAATTTTACAGAAGTTACCAATTCTAATTATAAATAGAATAGAAAATCATCTTATAGTATAATATATTAGAAAGTTTTTTATAAAAAAAGTTAGAAGGAAGATATATGATTTATTTAGATAATTGTGCGACTACAAAACCAGACCCGGAAGTTGTTGATGCTATGATGAAGGCACTAAAAGAAGATTTTGCAAATCCTTCATCTCTTCACAGTTTTGGCTTAAAGGTTGAAAAGGAAATTGATGTCGCAAGGAAAAATGCGGCCGAACTTATTGGTGCTAAGGCAGATGAAATTTATTTCACATCGGGTGGTACGGAAAGTAACAATATTGCAGTGCATGGTGCTATTTTAAAAAATAAAAGAAAGGGCAAGAAGATAATTACTTCTGCCATTGAACACGCATCAATTGATGACCAATTTAAGCACTACAAAGACCTTGGCTATGAAGTATGTTATCTTGATGTAGACGAGACTGGCGCTGTTGATGTGGAAAAATTCAAAGAAGAAGTCAATGATGACACTATTTTAGTTTCTCTAATCTACGTTCACAATGAACTTGGGACTGTAAATAATGTAAAAGAGCTTTTTGAGATTGCTAAGGCAAAAAATAAGGACATTATATGTCACGTTGATGGCGTTCAAGCTGTTGGCAAAATTCCTGTCAATGTTAAGGACTTGGGCTGCGATACTTTATCTTTTTCTTCCCACAAAATTTATGGGCCTAAGGGCATGGGTGCTCTCTATAAAAGAAAAGATTTAAGCATTGAAAGTCTTGTAATTGGTGGAGGTCAAGAAAAAGGTCTTAGGTCTGGTACGGAAAATGTGCCAGGAATACTTGGCTTTGGCAAGGCTTGTGAATTAACTAAGAGAGATTTAGATAAAAGACTTAGTCATGCCAAGGAAATCAAGGAATATCTTTTAAAGAAGCTAGAAGAAAATTTAGAGGATTATAAAATAAACACTCCAGAAAATTCTACAGATTTTATTGTTTCTCTTTCAATTTTAGATATTAGGGCAGAAGTTCTTCTTCACTATTTAGAAGGCGATGAGATTTATATTTCCACTGCATCTGCCTGCACATCTAACGGCACTCACAAGTCCACAACCTTAAAGGCAATTGGTCTTTCAGATAAATACGCTGAAGGCACTATAAGAATTTGTACTTCAAAGGACACTACAAAAGAGGACATAGATATTTTTGTGGAAAAACTTTTAAAGTATGTAAATGAAATCAGAAAGATAATGAAATAGGTGATAGAATGAAAAAAGTTATGGCACTCTCACTTGGCGAGCTTGTCTTAAAGGGTAAAAATAGATATAAATTTGTAAACAAACTTATTTCCACTATTAAGAGAAATCTTAGAAGTATTGACCATGGGAAAATTTATCAAAACATGGGCAAGGTCTATGTAGAAATGGTTATGGACAACGAAGAAAAGATGATAAATAGGCTTAAACATGTCTTTGGTATTGTCTACATTGCGCCATGCTATGTGGTGGAAACTGATAAGGAAAAGATTGAAGAGGCTGTTATAAAAATTGTGGATGAGACTTTGAAAAAAAATCCATCTTACAAAACTTTTAAGGTTAAAACCAATAGGGGCGACAAGTCTTTTCCCCTTAATTCTATGGAAATTTCTGCAAAAATTGGTGGTATCATTTTAAAGAATTTTGACATAAAAGTTGATGTTCACGAGCCAGATTTTTATGTTTATTGCGATTTAAAAAAGGATACCTATATCTATGTAGATAAGATTAAGGCACATGGTGGTCTTCCATCTGGTACAAATGGCAGGGGACTACTTCTTCTTTCTGGTGGAATTGATTCTCCAGTTGCAGGATTTTTAATGGCGAAGAGAGGCGTCCTTGTGGACTGCTTGCATTTTCATTCCTATCCTTTCACATCTGAAAGGGGAGAAGAAAAGGTCAAGAAACTTGCAGAAGACATATCAACTTTTTCTGGCGAACTCACTTTTTATTCTGTAAATATTTTGGACATTCAAAAGGAAATAAACATAAATTGTCCTGAAGATGAGATGACTATAATATCTCGCAGGTTTATGATGAGAATTGCAGATAAAATTGCCAGAGAAAATGGTTATGACTGTATTATTACAGGCGAAAACCTTGGACAGGTTGCCTCACAAACTATTGACGGTTTGAAGGTAACTAATGATATTACAGATAAACTTGTTTTTAGACCACTTATTGGCATGGACAAGGTAAATATTATTGATATTGCCAAGGATATTGATACTTATGAGACATCTATTCTTCCCTTTGAAGATTGCTGCACAGTGTTTTTGCCAAAGCATCCACTTTTGACACCCACTGTAGAAGGAATAGAAAAGTCTGAAGAGCCACTTGACTGTGATAAGCTAGTGGAAGAAGCTATAGGTAAGATGGAGATCACTAAGATAGGAGGGAATTATGAAGAATAAAAACAAGGGTGCCGTTGGGATAGTTGCAATTATTGCTATAGTAGTTGTACTTGTAATTTTCTTGGGCGGTCAATGGAACAGTCTAGTAAAACTAGACGAAGATGTTAATGGTGCATGGGCACAAGTCCAAAACCAAGTAAAGAGACGTGCAGATTTAATTCCTAACATTGTAGAAACTGTTAAGGGTTATGCTAGTCACGAAAAAGATACTTTCACTGAAATTACTAAGGCTCGTGCAGGTATTTCTGAAGCAAAAACACCTAAGGAACTTGCAGAAGCCAATGACAATTTGACAGAAGCTATTGGTAAATTAAATGTAGTTGTTGAAAATTATCCAGAGTTAAAGGCAAATCAAAACTTTTTGGATTTACAAGCTCAACTTGAAGGAACTGAAAATAGAATTGCCACTGAAAGAATGAGATACAACGACACAGTTAAAATTTACAATCAAAAAGTTAGAAGATTTCCAACTACTATTATTGCAAAAATTTTAGGCTTTGGACCAAGAGATTATTTTGAAGTTTCAGAAAAGGATAATCAAGTACCAGAAGTTAAATTTTAGGTGATGAAATGAAAAAATGGCTTGCGACACTAATTTTTATATGTACTCTCGTCTTAAATGTTTACGCAGCCTTTGACAAAAATGAGATGTCCTACAATGTTTATGACGAGACAAACACACTTAGCCAAGAGTCAATAGACTATCTCAACAAGACCACTTATGATTTGAAAAAGAAAACAGGTGGAGAGATTGCCATTATTATGGTAAAGGACTTGGAAGATTATTCACTGGAAGAATATGGCACAAAGATTTTTAATGATATAAAAATTGGCGATAAAGATAAGGACAATGGAGTTTTATTGCTTGTGGCACTTTTAGATGAAGACAATAGATTTTTAAGAATCGAGACAGGTTATGGCTCTGAAGGATTTATTCCAGATGCTTATGCTTCAAGAATTATTAGAGCAATGGGAAAAGTTGTATCTGAAAATGAGAATGACAGACCCTTTGAGAAGGCAGTCCTTGAAGGATATGCTCAGCTTATAAAATTATATGAAGGGGAATATAATGTTGATATTGTGGCAAGAGAGCCACAGGAAGAAATTGATTATTCTGAAGAAAGCAAAAGATCAGAATCAGATCCATTTATGTCAATTTTTAAATTAATTGTCATAATTTTCATAATTTCACTAATTTTTAGAAAGTCATCAGGTGGAGGAAAGTCTGGTGGAAGTGGATCTGGAGGTAAAAGCAGAAGAAAAGTAAGTGAACCTACAATTTTTTGGGGACCGGGAACTTTCGGAGGATCATCAAGTGGTGGTTTTGGTGGAAGTGGCGGCTTCGGTGGATCATCAGGCGGAGGCTTTGGAGGCTTCGGCGGCGGAGGATCCTCTGGTGGCGGTGGAGCCAGCGGAAGATTTTAATTGAAGCCAAAGATGAGAGAAAAGACCCCAATTAAAATAATTTGATGGAGAAAATATATTAAAAGAGAATGCCTGCCCATGACATTGATAAAATTGTGGGAGGCTTCTTTTTTTGTAAATTTTACAAAATCAAAGAGAAAGTATCCCATATAGAAGAGAAATATCCATGGAATTATGGGAAAATAATCGCCTGAATAAAAATTCTCACTAGGTAGACCAAGAAAAAATAGATTTAAAGAGTAAATAGACCTTGGAATAATTATTTTTCCAAAGAAAATACTTCCATAATAAATATTTTTTAGGCTAACAAATAAAATGGTATTAAAAATAAGTCCAAGCCTTGGATTTATTTTTTTATGTAATTTTTTAAGAGCATGTGAATTAATGTTGCAGCTGCAAAAAAGTGAATGACACCAAAATAAATTGCATCTTCTTTTGAAAAAATATAAGAGCCAAGGCTTATTAAGATAGAAAGCCCTGTCAAAATCAAAAACTTTTTCTTAAAATTATTTGAAAAATGTGTTGAGTAGCCAGAAATCAAAATGAAGGAAATGCAAATGTATTGTTGGTAGTAGTAAAAGTCATGATTGAAGTTAAAGCCATAAAAATTTTCAAGGTCAAAGAGGCCGTGAAAAATTATCATATTTATAATTGTAAAGCCACGCAAAAAATCTATGGCGTTATATCTTTTTTTTATATTTTCCATTCTTACACCTCTGGAAAAATTATAACATAAATTGGAAAAGTAAAGGTAAAAGGAAATTTAATAGAGTGAAGATTTAGAAATATTTTTAGTAAAGTATATTTGACAAAAATTTTATTATATTAAATGGCCTTTATCTATTGACATTAATATCTTTAACAATTATACTCAAATGAGTTTAATAAGTTAAGTAATTTGTTTAATATTATAGGTGATGTAGTGGATATTGGAAATAAGATAAAAGAAATGAGAATTGAAAAGGGACTTACTCAGGAAGAGCTTGCAGATAGGTCAGAACTCACTAAGGGATTTATTTCTCAAATTGAAAGAGACTTGACATCGCCATCTGTTGATTCTCTTTTGGATATTTTGGAAGCACTGGGCACAGACCCTTCACATTTCTTTAAAAGAGATGAAAATGAAAAAATTACTTTTAAAGAAGAAGATTTTTTTGAAAGTGAAAATGAAGAGCTTGGCTATGTCCTTGATTGGGTGGTGCCCAATGCACAAAAAAATCAAATGGAGCCAATGCGAATAAAAATTAAGCCAAATGGAGAGTCAAAGGAGATACAACCCTATGAGGGCGAAGAATTTGGCTATGTAATAAAGGGCAGTGTAACTCTCATTTATGGCAACAAAGAATACAAGATTAAGAAGGGCGAAAGTTTTTATTTTAAAGCTAACAGCTCCCACTATTTAAAAAATGATGGAAAATGTGTAAGTGAGATTTTGTGGATTTCATCTCCACCAAATTTTTAGGCGGTGAATTATGGAAAATTATGTAATTGAATTAGAAAATGTGACAAAAAGTTTTGAAGACAATGTAATTTTAAAAAATTTCAATTTTAAAGTTAAAAAAGATGAGTTTCTTACTATTTTAGGTCCATCTGGCTGTGGCAAAACTACGATTTTGAGACTTATTGGTGGTTTTGAAGAGCCTGATGATGGGAAAATTCTTTTTAATGGCGAAGATATTACAGAAAAAGAACCCTATGAGAGAAAAATTAATACAGTTTTTCAAAAATACGCCCTTTTTCCTCATATGAATGTATATAACAATATTGCTTTTGGTCTTAACATAAAAAAAATGGACAAAAATCTTATAAAAGAAAGGGTAAAAGAAGTCTTAAAACTTGTAAATCTTGTGGGCTTTGAAAATAGAGAAATTGAATCTCTTTCTGGTGGACAACAACAGAGAATTGCTATAGCCAGAGCACTTGTAAATGAGCCAGAAGTTCTTTTGCTTGACGAACCCCTTGGAGCTCTTGACTTAAAACTTAGACAGGCGATGCAGATTGAGCTTAAAAGAATACAAAAAAGTGTTGGCATCACTTTTATATATGTAACTCACGACCAAGAAGAGGCACTTTCCATGAGCGACACTGTAGTTGTCTTAAATAACGGAGAAATTCAACAAATGGATAGTCCACTAAATATTTATAATGAGCCAAAAAATGCCTTCGTTGCAGACTTTATTGGCGAATCAAATATTATCAAGGCAAAGATGCTTAGTGACTTTAAGGTAAGATTTTTGGATTACGATTTTCCTTGCGTAGACAAGGGTTTTAATGACATGGAAGATGTTGAAGTAGTTGTGAGACCTGAAGATGTGCTTTTGGTGGACGAAAATTATCAAATAGAAGGTAGAGTAACAAGTCTAGTCTTCAAGGGTGTTCACTACGAAATGACTGTGGATGTAGATGGTTACTCTATGCTTGTTCAATCAACGGAAAAGAGAGAAGTGGGCGATAAGACAGGCATAGTTATTAAGCCTGACTTAATCCATGTAATGAGGTTGATATGAAAAAATTTTCACTAATATATTTATTTTGGGGATTAATTTTTATTGTACTTCCACTATTTTTAATACTTGCTCATGCCCTAAATGCCAATACAGATTTGTCTGACTTTGTCTTTACACTTGATAACTTCTCAAGGTTTTTTGAGCCACTATATGTAAAGATTTTAATAACCTCACTTATTCTTGCTGGCCTTTCAACTATTTTATGTTTAATAGTTGGCTATCCAGTTGCCTATATTATTTCAAAGATGAGTGAAAAAGTTAGAAATAATATGATTTTAATTTTTATAATTCCAATGTGGATGAATTTTCTACTAAGAACTTATGCTTGGCTAACTCTTCTAGGCAACAAGGGACTTATAAATAAATTTATTGGACTTTTTGGACTTGGACCTTGGGATTTGATGTACAATTCTAAGGCAATAATGATAGGCATGGTTTACAACTTTTTGCCCTTTATGGTTCTTCCAATTTACACCGTCTTATTAAAGATGGATCAAAAACTAATTGAGGCAGCCAAGGACCTTGGAGCAAATGATTTTGAAGTTTTCACAAAAGTTATTTTACCTCTATCACTTCCTGGCATTTATACGGGAATAACAATGGTATTTATACCTGCAATTTCTACCTTTGTAGTGCCAAACTTACTGGGTGGAAACAACTTCTACTTGATAGGTAACTTAATCGAAAAACAATTTACTTTTACTGGAGATTGGGGATTTGGCTCAGCAATTTCCATGGTTTTGATCGTCATAATGCTTTTGATTTTACTTGTGCCAAAATTGCTTAACAAAAGAATAAAAACTGGAGATATGGGGGGCGATATTTTTTGAGAAAATTAATAGATAGAATTTATTTGTTTTTGATTTTTATATTCTTGTACGCACCAATAATTATCTTAGTTGTCTTTAGTTTTAATAATTCAAAGCTGAGAGGTTCATGGGCAGGCTTTACTTTAAAATGGTACAAGCAACTCTTTAATGATCCAGCAATTTTATCTTCACTTTGGACTACAATTTTTGTTGCTCTTGTGGCTACAATTATTTCCACAATTGTTGGTACAATTTCTGCAATTGCCATAAATGAACTTCGTGGATTTAAAAAAGATGCAATACTAAATATTAATTATCTTCCAGTAATCAACCCCGACATAGTTACAGCTGTTGCACTAATGGGATTATTTGGTCTTTTAAATATAAGAATGGGATATACAACTATGATTATTTCACACATAGTCTTTTGTATTCCCTATGTAATTTTGTCGATTTTGCCAAAGTTAAATCAGTTGCAAAAAAATACAGTAGAGGCAGCTCTAGATTTAGGTGCAAGACCAACTTATGCAATTATGCACGTGGTAATACCACAAATAAAACCTGCAATACTTACGGGAGCTCTGATGTCCTTTACCCTTTCTATTGACGATTTTGTAATTTCCTTCTTCAACACAGGACAAGGAGTTTCAAATTTATCAATTACAATTTATTCCATGGCGAGAAAGGGAATCAATCCATCAATAAATGCAGTATCGACATTAATGTTAGTAGCTTTATTAATTCTCCTTGTAATAATTAACAAGAGAAGTGAAAAAAATAAAAAAATTGAGGTGGAAATATGAAAAAAATAATTTTAGGACTGTCACTATTAATGCTTCTTACTCTCACTGCTTGTGGCAAAGAAGAAGCAAAAGAAGAAATTTATGTTTACAATTGGGGAGAATATATTGACCCAGAAATATTAAAGGATTTCCAAAAGGAAACTGGCATAAAGGTAAATTATGACACTTATGCTTCTAACGAAGACCTTTATATTAAGATGACACAATCACAAGACAAGTACGATGTAGTAGTGCCAAGTGATTATATGATTGAAAGATTTATAAAAGAAGGATTAATTCAAGAAATTAATTTTGAAAATATTCCAAACTTTTCTGGAATTGAAGACAAGTTAAAAAATCCAACCTTTGACCCAGAAAACAAATACTCCATTCCATACTTCTGGGGAACAGTGGGAATTGTTTATAACAAAAGCGAAGTCAAGGATAAAGTTGACTCATGGGATATTTTGTGGAATGAAAAATACAAAGACCAAATTATTATGTATAATTCACAAAGAGATACAATTGGAGTTGCCCTAAAAAGACTTGGATACTCACTAAATTCTACAAGTGAAAAGGAATTGGAAGAAGCTAAAAAATCTCTCATAGAACAAAAAGCACTTGTCTATGCTTATCTTGATGACGATGGAAGAGATGTTATAGTGCAAGGAGATGCAAATCTATCTGTAATGTATTCAGGGGATGCTCTTCTTATGATGCAACAAAATGAAGATTTAGATTATGTAGTGCCAAAGGAAGGTTCAAATATTTGGTACGATTCTATGGTAATTCCAAAGAATGCTAATAATGTATCTGGAGCAGAAAAATTTATAAATTATATACTTAAACCAGAAGTTCAAGCAAAGAATGTAGAACACTGTATTGGTTATACTTCCCCAGTTAAGGGTGTGAAGGAACTTCTTCCAGATGAAATCAAAAATTCAAAAGTTGCTTATCCAGATTTAGACAAACTTCCATCACTTGAATCTTTCAGAGATCTTGGAGACTTTATAAAAGTTTATGATAGAATTTGGACAGAAATAAATGCTTCCAATCTTTAATATGCTAATAAATTTGTTTATTTTAAGACCTTCATGTGATATTATATAGTATATGCGAAATGTTTTCATAATGGAGGTTTAAAATGAACAAGAGAATAAAAAAGCTTATTATTTTTGCAATTTTCTTATTAGTACTTATGTTAGCTTCACTAACTGCTTTTTTTAGTAAGTCTCTTATGTGGCCAAATTCAAATGTAGAGAGAGAATTTGACGGAATTTTATTTAACAATTCCGACGGAGTCGAAAATCTTCAAGTTGCAAGATCTGTCGTAAAAGAAGGTAGTGAAAAACTTATAAAATATGACATAAAGTTTAATTACAAAGGTGCAGATACAAGCGCAAGAATAATGGGCACACCTAATAGACAAATTTTCTTTGGAGAAGGAGTAAACTTCAGCAAATCAAAGGTAAATCTCAAAGGGGATTTTGATAAAATTAACAAATCACTTTTTGAAGAAAAATTAAAATTAAAAGTTAAAGATTTTTACAACAAAACTGATAATAAAGAATTTAAAGCAGTGAGCCAGGTAAAAGTTGATTTAACAGAAAAAGTTGGCGAATATGCCTTTGAAGTTTATTACAATCCAAATCCACTATATTTTTCTGGGGGACAAAAAGTTGAGGATGCATCAATATTTGTAACAAATGCTAAAGTAGAAAATTGGACAGAAACTACAAAATCAACAAATAGCGTAAAGGAAGCCTACACAAATTCAGGTTATTATATAAATAAGTTAGAATTAATTGACCAAGGCCTGATAAACAAGATTTCACTAATTAACACAATTTCAACAGTGGTATTTTTAGTATTGACACTTGGCGTAATTGCATTAATCTGGCTTGACAAGGGAAGTTTTCCAATTTACCTTGGGGCATTATTTATAATAATCCCTGCCTTTTACAGATTTATGGACAAAGGAACAAGTAACTTTGGAGTATTAATAATCTATCCAATCTTAGGATGCCTTGCATCAATTGCGGCAAGATTTTTGGCAGCAGATGAAGATGTAACTTTTGGCACAAAGGAAATGAAGCAATCTGTTGCATTTTTACTAATGTATTTTGTAATTTCAGTAGTATTATTTATAATTCCAAGAGTATTTATAGGATAATTAAATATTAAATAAAAGCCCAACTCAGTTGGGTTTTTTTGTGAAAACTTTTTTTATAATTCACATAAAAATTGAAATAATTTTTAGAATAATATATAATTTAATTAAATAAAAATAGGAGGATTTTTTATGAAGAAGAAAATTACTTTGCTCGCAGTGTTATTGATTGCAATGACACTTGTTGCTTGTGGTGGCGGAAACAAAAAAGAAGCTGACAATAAAGCTGCAAACGCTACTAAAGAAGAAAGTACAGAAGCTAAAACTGATGTAAATGTTGGTTTTGTTACTGACGAAGGTGGAGTTAATGACCAATCCTTTAACCAAGGTGTTTGGGAAGGACTTCAAAGGGCTCAAAAGGAACTTGGAATCAAAGCTGAATACATTGAATCTAAGGACACTAAGGATTACACTCCAAACCTAGAAACTTTTGCTGACCAAGAAAAGAATATAATTGTTGGTGCTGGTTTCAAAATGGGTGGAGCTGTAGCAGAAGCTGCTGCAATGTATCCTGAAACAAACTATGCAATAGTTGACGTTGACGTTACAGTTGATAAAGATGGTAACAAGATTGAAGCTCCTAAGAACTTACTAGGAATTATGTTTAGAGCACAAGAACCATCTTTCTTAGTTGGTTACATTGCTGGTATGACTACTGAAACTAATAAAGTTGGTTTCGTTGGTGGCCAAGAAGGTAACATTATTTGGGGATTCGAATATGGTTACAAGGCTGGTGTTGATTACGCAGCTAAGGAAAAGGGAACTAACATAGAAGTTCTTAGCCAATATGTTGGAAACTTCTCTGATGCTCAAAAGGGTAAATCAATTACTGCTACAATGTACCAAAATGGTGCTGATGTAGTATTCCACGCAGCTGGTGGAGCAGGCGAAGGTGTTATCGAAGCTGCTAAGGAAGCTGGCAAGTGGGCAATTGGCGTTGATAGAGACCAAAGCGACAGAGCTCCTGAAAATGTATTAACTTCTGCAATGAAAAATGGCGATGTTGCTGTTTACCAAGTTGTAAAAGATATGCAAGAAGGTAAGTTTGAAGGTGGAAGAACTATTGAACTAGGTCTATCTGATGAAGGAGCAGTAGGTATTGCACCAACTTCTGATAAAAATGTTAAACCAGAAATTTTAAAGAGCGTTGATGAAATCACTCAAAAAATTATTTCTGGAGAAATCAAAGTTCCTTACAACGAAGAAACTTACAACGAATACAAATAATTTTATTTGAAGCTAAAAGTCATCTCATATTCTAATGAGGTGGCTTTTTTTGATATATAATTTTTCTAATGGTATGTCTTTTTTTGATGTATTTTATTTTAAAATTTCTATAATCTTTGGTATAATTTACTTAATATAGCAAAGGAGCGTTTGTCTTGGAAATTGATAATAAAGATTTAGTCGTTCGCATGGAGAATATCACAAAAAAATTTGGGGATTTCACTGCAAATGATGGAATTGATCTTGATATAAGAAGAGGTGAAATTCACTCCCTTCTTGGAGAAAATGGTGCCGGCAAAACCACTCTTATGAATATGCTTTATGGCATGAGTTCTCCTACATCAGGTAAAATTTATATAAATAACGAAAAAAAAGAATTTAAGGACCCAAAGGATGCAATCAAAGCTGGCCTTGGTATGGTTCATCAACATTTTATGTTAATTGAGCCTTTCACAGTTGTTGAAAATATTATTCTTGGCATGGAGCCTATGAATGGAATAAAGGTCGATATAAAGAAGGCTAGGGAAGAAGTTGTGGCTCTCTCTGAGAGATATGGCTTTAAAATTGATCCCGATGCTAAGATTCACGATATTTCTGTTGGTACTCAACAAAAAGTTGAAATTTTAAAGGTGCTTTATAGAGGTGCAGATATTTTAATTTTTGATGAGCCAACAGCTGTTTTGACGCCTCAAGAAATTACTGAGCTTATTGAAATTATAAAAAACCTTTCCAAGGAAGGTAAGTCAATTATAATTATCACTCACAAATTAAAAGAAATTAAGCAAATGGCACATAGATGCACTATTATTAGGCGTGGCAAAAAAATTGAAACTGTAGATGTTTCTGATGTTAGTGAATCAGAGCTTGCAGACATGATGGTTGGAAGGGCTGTTCATCTTGATGTAAATAAAAGTGATCTAAAAGCTGGAGAAACTATTCTTGAAATCAAAAAATTGTGTGCAAGAGATTTTAGAAATGTAAAAAAATTAGATGATCTTGATTTAGATGTAAAGGCTGGAGAAATTCATGGTATAGCTGGAGTCGATGGCAACGGTCAGTCTGAACTCATTGAGACTTTAACTGGGCTTAAAATAGCTGAGAGTGGTTCAATCCTTTTTAAGGGCGACGAAATTTTAAATAGAAGTCCAAGAGAAATTATTGAGAAGGGAATAAATTCAATTCCTGAAGACAGACAGCTTCGTGGTCTAGTTTTAAATTTTAGTGTTGCTGAAAATATGATTTTAAAAAATTATTACAAAAATAAGTATTCTAAGAATGGAATTTTGAATTTTAAAAATATTGTAGAAAACGCAACAAAGCTTGAAGATGATTATGATATTAGACCTAGAAATATTGATAGGCTTGCAGGCGAACTTTCTGGCGGAAATCAACAAAAAGTAATTCTTGCCAGAGAAATTTCAGGGGATCCAGACCTTTTAATTGCAGCACAACCTACTAGAGGTCTTGATGTTGGTGCAATCGAATACATTAGAAATTTTTTAATTAGTCAAAGGGATAAGGGAAAAGCAGTTCTTTTAATTTCCTTTGAATTAGACGAAATTATGGCACTATCTGATAGAATTTCGGTCATTTACAATGGAAAAATTTTAAAAACTTTTGATGCTAAGGAAACTAATGAGAGTGAAATAGGACTTTATATGGCAGGAGGTAAAAATGAAGAGAAATAGATTTTTATATACAGTGCTTGCCATTGTGCTTGGAATTATTATTGGTTCTATTATTTTATTAATTAGCGGGACAAATCCAATTGAAGCTTACAAAGTTATATTTTTTGGTGCCTTTGGCAAACCAAAATATATTTCATGGACTCTTGTAAAGTCAGTTCCACTAATTCTCACTGGACTTTCAGTTGCTTTTGCTTTTAATACAGGTCTTTTTAATATTGGAGCTGAAGGTCAATACATTGTTGGTTCTATTGGTGCATTAGTAGTTGGTCTACTTTTAGATTTACCACCAGTTCTTCACGGTCTTGTAGCACTTATTGCAGGTGCTCTTTGTGGATATATCTGGGGAGCAATAGTTGGAATTTTAAAGGCAAAATTTGAAGTAAATGAAGTTATTTCCTCCATTATGATGAACTGGATTGGTTTTTACTTAAGTAATTATCTCTTAAGTTTTCCGATTTTAAGAAATATTGAGTCAGATAACTCCTATTCAATTAAGGAAAGTGCAAGCATAAAAATTCTCGGTGCATGGAAGACAAGTGAAGCAGGAAAAGCTGTCTTAGCGCAAAATAAATTTTTGAGAGATATTTTAAATCCGCCAGTGAATTTTGGAATTATAATTGCCATTGTTGCGGCCTTTATAATTTGGTACATCCTTAAAAAAACTACCTTGGGCTATGAACTTCGTGCAGTTGGTTTTAATGAAAAGGCAGCAGAATATGGCGGTATTAGTATTAATAAATCAATTGTAAAATCTATGGGGATTGCAGGAATTTTATCAGGACTAGCAGGAGCAATTACAGTTCTTGGAGTTTCTGGTGACATCGGAATTATGGCAGCACAAGAAGGATATGGTTTTGATGGAATGGCTGTTGCACTAATTGCTGGCAATAATCCTCTTGGTACAATACCAGCTGCATTACTCTATGCAGGTCTTACTTATGGAGGAGGAAAACTTACTACAATTGGAACTTATTCAGAAGTTGTAAATATAATTGTGGGCATAATGATTTTATTTATTGCAATGCCAAAACTTTTGGATATGATTAGATTTTTCTTTACTAAGTGGACAAAGAAAGACTCAAACACTTCAAGGGGAAATAAGAAAAAGGTAGAAGGAGGAGCAAATGAATAGTTCACTTTTAAGTTTAGCAAGTATTTTATCAATTACACTTTTATATTCAGCACCTCTTATTTACACAGCTTTAGGCGGAGTTTTATCTGAAAATGCAGGAGTTGTAAATATTGGACTTGAAGGGATGATGTCTATAGGAGCTGTAGTTGGCTCTATAGTTGGTTATTATTTTGGAAATCCATGGATTGCCTTTTTGTGTGGCGGACTTGGTGGAATGTTAGTTGCACTACTTCACGCCATTGCAACAATAAATTTTGCAGCAGACCATGTTGTTAGTGGTATCGCTATAAATTTAATTGGACCAGGGCTTTCGCTTTTCTTATGCAGGCTATTTTTCGATGGAGCGGCTATGTCAAAGTCAATTAACTATGAAAATAAACTCCCAGTATTATTTGCAAATGTATTTAAAGGCGGTTCAGGTAAGGGCATCACAAGATTTTTTGACATAGTTTTTTCACAATATGTTTCAGTTTATCTTGCCTTTGTCCTTGTGTTGATAGTTTATTTTCTTCTTTATAAGACAAGACTTGGGCTTAGGATAAGAGCTGTGGGCGAATACCCTAAGGCAGCAGAAACTCTTGGTGTTGACGCTTACAAAATAAAATATATTTGCGTGCTAGCCTCTGGATTTTTGGCAGGACTTGGTGGAGCATCAATGTCTCTTGCAGTAGTTTCCAATTACAGAGAGACACTTATATCAGGTCAAGGCTTTATCGCTCTTGCAGCAGTAATCTTTGGTGGGTGGAGACCACAAGGAGCCATGCTTGCTTGTCTATTATTTGGCTTTGCACAAGGCTTATCAGTATTCCTTGGCTCTATTGGAATAAAAATCGATACAAATTTACTTTCAATGATCCCTTATGCAATAACACTTATTGTTTTAATAGTATTTGTTAAAGGCTCAAGAGCACCATCTGCTGATGGTATTCCTTATGAAAGAAATAATTAGAAAATATTTAAAGAGTTATCTCACGAATAAAATCGTGAGATTTTTTATTGCCTTAAATTAATTTTTGCATTAGGTAGGCTAGATAAAATTTTGCAAAAAAATTTTTTACTTAAAATATAAATAAAAAATTTCATCTTAATTGAAATTTTTAGTGTAAAAAAGAAAGGAAGAAAATTAAAAAACTTTTAAATAAGGTTAAAATTTAAAATTAGAAAATTAGTGAAAAGAAAAGTAAAGAATGAGACATTTATAGCATTGTAAAAGATTTCCCAAAGCCAAATTTTTAAGTAGAATCATATACTTTAATTAAATTTAGTGTTATAATTATAACAAAAGGTAAAAAATTAGGCTAATGCCGAATAAGGGGTGAAGTTTTATGAGTTCAAGAAATCTCACTTTTTCCGTAGGTGGAGTTCACATGGACGAACACAAAACTTTGACAGAAAAGATTGCAATCGAAAAGATGCCAAGTCCTAAGATTGCCTACATACCTATGTCACAACACATTGGAGCACCATGCTCACCAGTTGTGTCTAAGGGAGATACTGTTAAAGTTGGACAAATGGTGGGTAATTCTGATGCTTATATATCAGCTGCTATACACTCTTCTGTATCAGGTACAGTTAAAGAGATTAAAAAAATGTACACAGCTGATGGAAGGTATTGTGATTGTGTCGTTATAGAAAACGATGGCAAAGATGAAATGACTGATGACCTTAAATCTTTTAAAGATTATAAGGATCATCCAATTGACGATTTAATTCCTTTTATTAAAAATAAAGGTATCGTCGGAATGGGTGGTGCAGGATTCCCTTTACACGCTAAGTTAAAGAGTGAAAATCCAGTGCTAGACGAATGTATAATAAATGGGGCAGAATGTGAGCCTTTCCTCACTTGCGACCACAGAATTATGCTAGAAAGAACTGAAGAAATATTAGAAGGACTTGACATCTTCTCATATTTTTACAATCAAAAGGCTTCTTACATGGCAATTGAAGAAAATAAACCTGATGCAATTGCTAAGATGGAAGAGGTTATAGCAAAAAATCCAAATTGGAATCACTTAAAGGTTGTTGGATGTCAAACTAAATATCCACAAGGCGATTCAAAGAGACTTTCTGAAGCTGTTGTTGGAAGAATTGTTCCACAAAATGGAGTAACAAATGATGTTGGAGTCTTTTTAACAAATGTTGGTACAACTCTTGCATTTTATGAAGCAATGATAGAAGGAAAGCCTTCTTATGAAAGAGTAATAACTGTTTCTGGTTCTGGAATTAAGGAACCAAAGAATGTTCTCGTTAAAATAGGTACTCCTGTTGGAGATATTTTAGATTTCTGTGGAGGAGTAAAGGAAAACTTTAAAGAAATTATATGTGGTGGTCCTATGACTGGTAAGTCTGTATTTAGCCTTGACGCACCAATTACAAAGACTACTTCAGGTATTTTAGTTTTCACAGAAAAAGAAGTAACAGAAAGAATTGAATCTCCATGTATTAGATGTTCAAGATGCGTAGATCATTGCCCAGCGAATATTAATCCAACCGATATTAATCATGCAATTTTAAAGGGCGATGTTGATTTATGTAGCAGCTTACATGCTGACCAATGTATGGAATGTGGAATATGTTCCTTCGTTTGTCCAGCAAAGAGACATTTAAGTGCATCTGTTAAATTAGCTAAAAGAGAAATTAGAGCTAATCAAAAGAAATAGGAGGGATCAATTTGGAAAATAATAAAATAACTAAAGATCCGATTACAGTAAATGAGGCTCGTTTTGTTTCATTAGCTCCACACATTAGGTCAAACGATACAGTTCAAAAGATTATGCTAGATGTAATCATTGCACTTGTTCCTGCTATGATTGCTTCTGTATATTTCTTTGGAACAAGATCACTTCTTCTTATTCTAACTTGTGTAGTAGCTTGTGTTGCAACTGAGTATGTAACTCAAACTGCACTTAAAAAGACTGTACAAATAAAGGACTTGTCTGCTGTAGTAACTGGAATTTTAATTGCGCTAAATATGCCTCAATCTTTCCCACTATGGATGGCAGCTTTCGGATCCGTTTTTTCAATATTAATAGTAAAAGAATGTTTTGGTGGAATTGGATTTAACTTTATGAACCCAGCTCTTGCTGCAAGACTTGTACTTATGGCTTCATGGCCTAAACAAATCACTGATTATATTTCACCAGAATTATTAAAACAAGGTTTAACAACTTCAGCATCAACTATGGATGGAGTTTCTTATGCTACACCACTTCAAATTATTGCAGGTGGAGATCTTTCAAACTTACCAGCAATGAAGGATATGTTAATTGGAAACATTGGTGGCGTAATTGGAGAAACTTCAGCAATAGCACTTTTAATAGGTTTTGTATATTTAGTAGTTAGAAAAGTAATTTCTTGGGAAATCCCAGTTATTTATGTTGCAACTACTGCAGTTTGTCTTGGAATTTTAGGAATTCCTATGAATGTAATTCCTTATGAACTTTTAGCAGGTGGTTTGCTTTTAGGTGCTATATTTATGGCAACTGACTACACAACTAATCCAATTAACAGAAAGGGAAGAATTATATTTGCCCTTGGCTGTGGTATTTTAACAGCAGTAATAAGAGTAAAGGCATCTCTTCCAGAAGGTGTTTCTTATGCAATATGTCTTATGAATCTTGCAACACCACTTATTGACAAACTTACAATATCAAGTGCGTATGGGGAGGCGAAAAAATGAAAGAACCAGTAAAATTCGGAATTATACTATTAGTTTTCTGTGCCCTATCTGCAGGACTTTTGGCAGTAGTAAATAGTTTCACAGCTCCAGTAATTGCAGAAACTGAATTAAAAAACACACTTGCATCTTACGAAGTTATCTTTGGCGAAAATGCAGATGGCTTTGAAGAATATGATCAAGAAAAATTATCTTCAATAAAAGAAAATTATCCAAACATTGAAAAAATATTTGTTGCCAAAAAAGGCGATCAAATTGTTGGATATGGTGTCAATGTAAAATCAAATGGTTATGGTGGAGCTATGACTAATGCTCTTGGTTTCTTACTTGATGGAGATAAAATCGCTGGATTTAGAAATATTTCCAATGGAGAAACAAGTGGATTCGGATCTAGAATCACAACTGATGAATATTATCCATCTTATGAAGGAAAATCTGCAGTAGGTCCTTTAAAGTTATCTAAGGATCCAAAGGCTGAAGATGAAGTTATGTGGCTTACATCAGCAACAATTTCATCTAAGGGTGCTCTAGCAGGTTCCAATGATGCCATTAAGGTTTATGATGAAGTTTTAAAGAATGAATAAGGAGGATTAAAATGAAATTATCTAAAGTATTTTTAGACGGTGCTTTCAAAAACAATCCCGTATTCATACAACTTATAGGGCTTTGTTCAACACTGGCTATCACAAACAATTTAACAAACTCAGTAGCAATGGGAGTTGCAGTTACGTTCGTACTTATAATGAGTAATGCAGTAGTATCTGCACTTAGAAAAGTAATTCCAGATAAAATAAGAATTCCTTGCTTTATCGTAGTAATTGCTACTTTCGTAACATTAGTACAAATGATTTTACAAGCTTATTCACAACCAATTTATGCAGCACTTGGTATTTTCTTACCACTAATCGTAGTAAACTGCTGTATTCTTGGAGAAGCTGAAGGATTTGCTTATAAAAATCCACTTATTCCATCAATAGTTGACGGAATAGGAACAGGAGTAGGATATACAATTGCAGTAGTTGCAATGGGTCTTGTTCGTGAATTTTTTGGATATGGCACACTATTTAATGTAAATATCTTGCCAGAATCTTATCCAGGGATAGGAATAATGGGAGCGCCAGCAGGTGCATTCATACTTCTAGGATTTTTAATTGCAGGGTTTAAGCTATTGCTAAATAGGAGGGCAGACTAATGTTAGAAAGTATTTTTACGATTTTAATTTCAACAATACTTGTAAATAATTATGTATTTGCTCAATTCTTAGGAATTTGTCCATTCTTAGGAGTATCTTCAAAGACAGAGACTGCCCTTGGAATGGGAGTAGCCGTTACCTTTGTAGTTGTACTTGCATCTGCAATCACATGGCTAATTCAAATTTTTGTATTAGATAAATTTGGACTTGAGTATTTACAAACAATTGCGTTTATTCTTGTAATTGCATCATTAGTACAATTTGTAGAAATGTTTATTAAGAAGTCATCGCCATCACTTTATCAAGCCATGGGTGTATATCTTCCACTTATCACTACAAACTGTGTTGTACTTGGTGTAACAGTTTTGAATGTTCAAAATGGATATAACTTAATAGAAACAATATTTAGTGGATTTGGAGCTTCAATAGGTTTCACACTTGCACTTGTGCTTATAGCAGCACTAAGAGAAAAATTAATGCTTGCTGATGTACCTAAGGCACTTCAAGGAGTTCCTATTGCACTTGTAAGTGCAGGCCTAATGGCAATTGCATTTTCAGGCTTCGGCGGATTGGTATAGGAGGCAACTATGGAAATGAGTACAGTATTTACCCCAATGTTATTTTTGGGAATTGCAGGAGCTTTTTTCGGAGTAGTTCTTTCAATTGCATCAAAAGTTTTTTTTGTAAAAGTAGATCCAAAAGTAGCTGAAATTAGATATGCACTTCCAGGAGCGAACTGTGGAGCTTGTGGTTTCCCTGGCTGTGACGGTCTTGCAGAAGCAATTGCCAACGGAAAAGCACCAGTAAATGGTTGTGTAATTGGTGGTGCAGATACAGCTGAAAAAGTAAGCGAAATAATGGGAGTTAATGCAGGAAATGTTGAGAGAAATATTGCCTGTGTACTTTGCCAAGGAGATTGCAAGAAGGCAAAAAATAAATATGATTACAATGATTTAGTTGATTGTAGATTAATTTCAGACTATCAACAAGGAGCAAAGGCATGTAACTTTGGTTGCTGCGGCGGTGGCACTTGTGTAAGTGTCTGCGAATTTGACGCAATTCACATGGTAAATGGAGTAGCAGTAGTAGACAAAGAAAAATGTGTTGCTTGTATGAAATGTATTAACATTTGCCCTAAGAAAATAATTTCACTTAGACCTTACAAATCAAAGACAGTTGTTGAATGTAAATCACTTGATTCAGGAAAAGTTGTTAGAACTAACTGTTCAACTGGTTGTATTGGATGCGGTATCTGTGAAAAGAACTGTCCAAAGGATGCAATCCATGTGGAAAACAACTTAGCATCAATTGATTATGATAAATGTATCAACTGTGGAATTTGTGTTTCAAAATGTCCAACAGGAGCAATTTATTGCGAATATCCTGAAAGAGTGGAAAAAATGAAACAAAGGGAAAAAGAACAAAAAGAAAAAGAGAGACAAGCAAAACTTGAAGAAGCAAAGCTAAAAAAAGCTGAAGCAGAAAAAGAAAAAGTTAATGCTTAATCTTTAAAATCTAAATTAAGAAACTGTCGTGCAAGCGGCAGTTTTTTCTTGTAAATTTTTATATAAGTCTATTAAAAGATGGCTAAAATTTGTATAAAGTTTTCCTTATTAATTAATAAATATTTATTTCAATATTTGTAAAAGAGAATTTTAACACAGGATTCAATGAGAATTAAATTTGTAGCGCCTTTTGTACAAAATATTTCACAACAAATTAATAAAAAAGCTTATCCAAATTAAAAATTTCACAAAAAATAAGAGAAAAATCTGACGATTAAAATAGTTTAAGGGAAAATATTTCTTTATTACTAAAAAATAGTAAAAATAATTAAAGAAAATAAATCTTTGAAACAGGGAATAGAAATGGTATCCTATAAAATAGGAAAACCTTATAATTATTAAATAAAACAATATAAGACATTATGAAAGGTAACAAAATAAAGTGAGGTAGAAAAATGGCAGATAGTATAAAAGAAAATAAGGAAAGTCTACAAAGACAAGAGCTACATAGAAAAATTTGGGCGATAGCAGACGATGTAAGAGGGGCTGTAGATGGATGGGACTTTAAACAATATATTTTAGGCATATTGTTTTATAGATTTATTTCAGAAAATATTACAGAATTTTTTAATAAAGCAGAGCACGAAGCAGGAGATTTGGATTTTGATTATGCTAAAATTTCCGATGAAGAAGCAGAAGAAGATTTTAGACCAGATACTGTTGAGGATAAAGGATTTTTTATATTACCAAGTCAATTATTTAAAAATGTTGTTAAGACAGCAAAAGATAATGAAAACTTAAATACAGACTTAGCCAATATATTTAATGCAATTGAAGGAAGTGCTATAGGATATGCATCAGAAGATGACATAAAAGGCTTATTCGAAGATGTAGATACAACTAGCAATCGTTTAGGTGGAACAGTAGCAGAAAAAAATAAAAGGCTGGCGGATATACTGACAGGCATAGCAGAGATTAATTTTGGAGATTTTAAAAATAACGATATAGATGCCTTTGGAGATGCTTATGAATATTTAATATCAAACTATGCAAGCAATGCAGGCAAATCCGGAGGAGAATTTTTTACTCCACAAACTGTATCAAAACTCTTGGCAAGACTTGTGATGGAAGGAAAAACAAATATTAACAAGGTCTATGATCCAACATGTGGGAGTGGATCTTTATTATTACAAATGAAAAAACAATTTGATGAGCACATTATTGACGAGGGATTTTTTGGACAAGAAATTAATATGACCAATTTCAACTTAGCCCGTATGAATATGTTCTTGCACAATGTCAACTACAATAATTTCTCCATTAAAAGAGGCGATACCCTAATAAATCCACTACATAAAGACGAAAAACCCTTTGATGCTATTGTTTCAAATCCACCATATTCAATAAAATGGGTGGGAGATGGAGATCCAACGCTTATAAATGACGAGAGATTTGCTCCAGCAGGTAAGTTAGCACCAAAATCCTATGCTGATTATGCCTTTATAATGCATTCACTTTTTTATCTATCAAGTAAGGGCAGGGCTGCCATAGTATGTTTTCCAGGAATTTTTTATAGAAAGGGAGCAGAAAAAACTATTAGACAATATCTAATAGACAATAATTTTATAGACTGCGTAATTCAACTTCCAGAAAATCTCTTCTTTGGCACATCAATAGCAACTTGTATTCTCGTCATGGCAAAAAATAAGACGGAAAATAAAATTTTATTTATAGATGCAAGCAAGGAATTTAAAAAGGAAACTAACAACAATATCTTAGAAGAAAAAAATATTAATACAATAGTTGAAGAATTTAAAAATCGTGAAGAAAAGGAATATTTTTCAAGATATGTAGATAGAGATGAGATAGTAGAAAATGATTATAATCTTTCGGTTTCTACTTATGTTGAGAAGGAAGATACAAGAGAAAAAATAGACATCAAGGTCCTCAACAAGGAAATTGATGAAACTGTGAAGAAAATAGATGAGATTAGAGCTTCTATAAATGAAATAGTAAGGGAGCTTGAAGATGAGTAAGATAGATGAATTATTAAAAAATGAAAAGGTAGAGTGGAAAAAATTAGGGGATATTGCAATTATTTCTGGAGCTGGTGTAGATAAAAAAATAAAAGATGATGAGAAACCTGTTGTTTTGTTAAATTATATGGATGTATATAGAAATTTATATTTGAACAAAAGCGTCCCTTCAATGGAAGTAACAGCAAGTGATATTAAGATAAATGAATGTGATGTTAGACATGGAGATATTTTTATTACGCCAAGTTCTGAGACAAAAGAAGATATTTTTATTTCATCTGTAGCTAAAGAGAATATTAAAAATACAGTCTATTCTTACCATATAATGAGAATACGATTAAAAGAAAAGAATTTCACAACATCTTGTTTTTTAAACTATGTATTTAGATCTCAAAATTTTAGAAAGAATATGTTTAAGAAAGTTTTTGGCAATACTAGGCAAACAATAGCAAAATCAGAAATAGAAAAATTAGAAGTCCCAGTCCCGTCACTTGAAACCCAAGAAAAAATTGTTAAAATACTTGACAAATTCACAAATTATGTTACTGAGTTACAGGCTGAGTTACAGGCTGAGTTACAGGCAAGAAATAAGCAGTATGAGTATTATAGGGACATGATTTTAAGCGAAGAATATTTGAATGAATTGTCTAAAAGTCCAAAAATATTGGGGTTGGATTATAAGCTAAGATCAACTACACTTGGAGAGATTGGGATTTTTACTAGAGGTAATGGACTTCAAAAGAAAGATTTTATTTCAAAGGGAAAACCAGTAATCCATTATGGACAAATATATACTAAGTATAACTTTGAGACAGATAAAACAATTTCGTTTGTAAAAGATGAAATTTTTTCTAAATTGAAAAAAGCTAAATATAATGATATTTTGATTGCAACAACTTCTGAAAACATTGAAGATGTTGGTAAGTGTGTAGTTTGGCTTGGGAGTGAAGAGGTTGGATTTTCTGGGGATATGTATAGCTATAGTACAAATGAAAATTCAAAATATATAGCATATTATTTCCAGACGAATAAATTTCAAAAACAAAAAGAGCAAAAAGTTACAGGTACAAAGTTGATTCGTATTCATGGAGATGATATGGCAAAATTTTCTATAACTTTGCCACCTAGGGTAATCCAAGATAAGGTTGTTGAGGTTTTGGATAAGTTTCAAGACCTGCTTTCTGATACTCAGGGTTTGTTGCCAGAGGAAATAGAACAAAGACAAAAACAATATGAATATTATCGTGAAAAACTCTTGACATTCGAAGACAAGAGTGATAGCAAGCCGCAAGCCGCAAAATAACTCTTAGGAGCTATTTTGCTACATTAAAGCAAGCTTGCGATATTGTAGGAGTGTGCTTTGCAGGTGTTGAGTGGAAGAAGTTAGGAGATATTGGAACATTCGAGAATGGAAAAGGCATGCCAAAAAGTCTATTTAAGGAAAATGGAAGTGTTGGAGCCATCCATTATGGACATATTTATACAAAGTATAATTTGTTCGTAGAACAACCAATTGTTAAAGTAACTAAGGAAAGTTCAGTTAACCTTAAAAATGTTAATTATGGAGATTTAGTTATTGCAAAAACTTCTGAAAACGTAGAAGATGTTATGAAAACTGTAGCTTATTTAGGTAATGAAACTGCAGTAACAGGTGGTCACGCAGCAATATTTAAACATAATGAAAATCCTAAATATTTATCTTATGTATTTAATGGAGCAAATTATTTATTAAGACAAAAGAATAAGTTAGCAAGAGGGGTAAAAGTTATTGAATTATCAACGACGGATATGGAGAAAATAAAAATACCATTACCTTCTCTAGTAGTTCAAGAATACATTGTTTCCATTCTCGATAATTTTGACACTTTAATAAATGATATTTCTCTAGGATTACCAAAAGAAATAGAGTTGCGAGACAAACAATATAAATACTATAGAGAGAGGTTATTAGATTTTAAGAGAAAGAATTAAGATTTGAGGTGAAAGTATGGATGTATATTATTCTTTAACAGAAATAGCTCAAAAAATTAAGAATTCTAATAAGAAAGTTACTTTACTATATGCTTTTAATGCTACAGGAAAAACAAGACTATCAATGGAATTTAAAAATATTGTCAATGAGACTATAGATGATGAAGTCATTAAGCATGTGATTTATTATAATGCATTTACAGAAGATTTATTTTCTTGGGATAATGATATAGAAAATGATAGTGAGAGAAAAATCAAGATTAATAAAAATTCAAGTTTTATTGATCTTATTGAAAGACAAGGAAAAGAGAATGAAATAGCGGAGAAGTTTAAAGAATTTACTTCATCAAAGATTGAACCTAATATTAATACAATTACTGGAGAAATTACATTTAGTTTACCTACTGGTGATGAGGAAGCTGCTGAAAATATTAAAATTTCAAAAGGAGAAGAAAGTATTTTTATTTGGACTGTGTTTTTTGTCTTAATAGAAACAATTGTTGCAGAATTAAGTATTACTGAAATTAATGATAGAAGTACAGATGAATTCAATGATATTCAATATATTTTTATAGATGATCCTGTTACTTCTTTAGACGACAATAATCTTATACAGTTGGCGATTTCTCTAAGAGAGGTAATAGCTAATTCAAAGAGTGAAGAATTAAAATTTATTATAACAACACACCACGCTTTATTTTATAATGTATTGTTTAATGAGTTTAAAAGTGAGAGAAGTATAAAGGCGAATAAAAAAGATTTTTATTTTTTACAAAAAAATGAAAATACGTATTTAATTAAAGAACAAAAAGATACACCGTTTGGATATCATTTATTTATTAAAGATGTAATTCAGAACGCAATAGATGACAATGTTGTTGAGAAATATCATTTTATGTTGTTTAGAAACTTGCTGGAAAAAACAGCATCTTTTTTAGGATATGATAATTGGGGAGATCTACTCATAGTAGAAGGAATGACTGATGAGGAAAGAAAAGCATATATTCGATTTATAAACTTATCGTCACATAACAAAATATCAGATTTGGAAGCAAAAGAATTGAAACAAAATGAGAAAAATCTATTAAAACTACTCTTTAATAATTTTAAGAGAGAGTATAGGTGGAAGGAGTTAATATGACCGAAAAAGCCATAAATTATGGTACGTCAACTATTGCTGAGATGACTGGTGGAATTATTCTAGCAAATTTTAAAAAGGATCTAAGTGCTAGAGAATCTTCCTATCAAAGCGAGCATGAGCTTGAAAGACAAATGATTGAAAATTTAGTTTCTCAGGGATATGAGAGAGCTACAGTAAAGTCGAATGATGAATTATATGCAAATTTAAAAATTCAAATTGAGAGATTAAATAATGTTTCTTTTTCAGATGATGAATGGAGAAGGTTTCTAGTTGAGTATTTAGATGTGCCTAATGATGGAATGATTGAGAAGACTAGAAAAATTCAAGAAAATTATATTTATGATTTTATTTTTGATGATGGTCATTTGAAAAATATTAAGATTATAGATAAGAAAAATATTCACAACAATTTTTTACAAGTTACTAATCAGATAAAGGGAGAGGGCAAAAATCGCAATCGTTATGATGTTACAATTTTGGTTAATGGTCTTCCTCTTGTTCACATTGAGCTTAAAAAAAGAGGAGTAAACTTGCATGAGGCTTTTAACCAAATTCACAGGTATAGCAAGGAAAGTTTTAATAGCGAAAATTCTCTTTATAAGTATGTCCAAATTTTTGTAATTTCTAATGGTACTTATACTAGATATTTTGCAAATACAACGGCGCAAAATAAAAATAATTATGAATTTACTTGTGAATGGGCGGATGCCAAGAACAAGCTTATTTGCGATTTAGAGGACTTTACTAAAACTTTTTTTGAGAAAAGAGTAATTCTTGAAGTTCTTACTAAGTATTGTGTTTTTGATGTCAATAATACTCTCCTTATTATGCGTCCTTATCAAATTGCTGCTACTGAAAGAATTTTATGGAAGATAAGGTCTAGTTATAAGTCGAAAAAATTCGGAAGACCAGAGGCTGGAGGTTTTATTTGGCATACAACTGGTTCTGGCAAGACTTTAACTTCTTTTAAGGCTGCAAGGCTTGCTACTAATTTGGATTTTATTGATAAGGTATTTTTTGTAGTTGATAGAAAAGATTTGGACTATCAAACTATGAAGGAATATCAAAGATTTCAACCTGATAGTGTCAATGGAAGTAAGGACACTAGGGAACTTAAAAGGTGTATTGAAAGAGATGATAATAGGATTGTTGTAACTACAATACAAAAATTAAATGAGTTTGTGAAGAAAAATCCTATTCATGAAATTTATGATAAACAATGTGTTCTTATATATGATGAATGTCATCGTTCTCAGTTTGGCGATGCTCAAAAAAATATAAAAAAGGCATTTAAAAAATATTACCAGTTTGGCTTTACTGGAACTCCAATTTTCCCTGAAAATTCTCTTGGAGGAGAGACAACGGCAGGAATTTTTGGCGCGCAACTTCACTCTTATGTTATAACTGATGCTATTCGTGATGGCAAGGTTTTAAAGTTTAAGGTTGATTATAACAATATTAAGCCTAAATTTAAGAGTGCTGAAAAAGAAGAAGATGAAAATAAATTAGCAAAACTAGAAAATAAAATGTTACTTCATCCAGAAAGAATAAGTGAGATTACTAAGTACATTCTCAAGGTTTTCGATACCAAAACACATCGTAATGAATTCTATGATTTGAAACACAGGAGACTTAATGGTTTTAATGCAATGTTTGCTGTGCAAAGTGTTGATGCAGCAAAATTGTATTATGAGGAGTTTGAAAAGCAACAGAGAATTTTATCTCCTGAAAAAAGATTAAAAGTAGCTACAATTTATAGTTTTGCAGCTAATGAAGAGCAAAGGGCCATTGGAGAAATTTCTGAAGAAGATTTTAATGTCTCTGCTATGGAATCTAGTGCAAAAGAGTTTTTAGACAAGGTAATAGCTGATTATAATGGATACTTTAAGACAAATTTTTCGACTAATGGCAATGAATTTCAAAATTATTATAAGGATTTATCTCTTAGAGTTAAAGATAAGCAAGTTGATTTACTTATTGTCGTAGGAATGTTTTTAACAGGCTTTGACGCTCCTACTCTAAATACCTTATTTGTCGATAAAAAATTAAGATACCATGGACTTATTCAGGCTTTTTCAAGGACCAATAGAATTCTAAATAAAGTGAAGACTTTTGGAAATATTGTTTGCTTTAGGGATTTGGAAAATGCAACAAGAGATGCGATTAAGACTTTTGGAGATGAGAACAGTGTCAATGTTATCTTGGAAAAGTCTTATGAAGAATACATTAATGGTTTCAAGGATGAAGAAACAGGCAAGGTTCAAAAGGGGTATGTGGAAATATGTAATGAAATAGTTTCTAAATTTCCAGAACCAACAGAAATTGTTTTGGAGTCAGATAAGAAAGAATTTGTTGAACTTTTTGGAGAACTTCTCAAGGCTGAGAATATTTTGAAAAACTTTGATGAGTTTGAAAACTTTGAAAAGATTATTTCTGATAGGCAGATGCAAGACATGAAGAGTGTTTATGTTGATATTAGAGAAAGTGTTTTAACTTCTAAAAGGGAAGGTAAGTCTGATGAGGAAATTGATTTTTCTGATGTTGAGTTCCAAATTGACTTGCTTAAAACTGATGAAATAAATCTTGACTATATTTTATCTCTAATTTTGGAAAAGTCTAAAGATAATGAAGATGTAGAAAGTATAAAGGCTGAAGTAAGAAGAGTAATTAGGTCAAGTCTTGGAACTAGAGCTAAGGAAGATTTAATTATGGATTTCATTAATTCTACGAGATTATCTGAACTAAAAAATACTGATGATATTCTTGAGGTCTTTTATACTTTTGCGAAGAAAGAAAAAGCTAAAAAGATAAAAGACTTGGTGGATGATGAAAATTTAAAAGATGATTCAACAAGATTTATTGAAAGGGCTATTAGTAAGGGATATGTAGAATATGCGGGAGATGATTTGGATCGAATTATTCCGCCAACATCACGAAGACATGGAGCAAGAGAAAAGAAAAAAGAATCTGTCCTTGATAAGATTAGAAAAATTGTTGAGGTTTTTGTGGGAATTTAAAATTTTATATCAGGTTCTTTATTAGAGTTTTATAAAATAAATTTCAAATTCAAAATAAAACTGTCGTGCAAGCGACAG
>NZ_HE610717.1:669411-687355 GCF_000321025.1 Peptoniphilus senegalensis JC140 | reverse complement strand
ACAATTCATCATTTATAAAATTAAAAACTAGGAGGAAAGAATGAAAAATTTATCAAGAAGTCAGTTTACTCAAGTGAGCATAATGCTCTTTGGATTGTTCTTTGGAGCTGGAAATTTAATTTTCCCTCCATTTTTAGGAAATCAAGCAGGGAATAAAACTATAATTTCTCTTTTAGCTTTTTCTGTTACTGCAATTATCTTCCCAGTCCTTGGAGCTATAGCTGTTGGCAAGACTGACGGACTTAAAAATTTATCTTCAAGAGTTGGAGAAAAGTTTGCCTTAGTTTTTACTACTGCAATATATCTATCAATAGGACCTGGTCTTGGAATACCAAGAGCTGGATCTGTTCCTTTTGAAATGGCAATAGCACCTTATGTACCAGAAACTTTTAACCTATCTCTTGTAAGGCTTGCATATACATTGGTATTCTTTGCTGTTGCAATGTGGGTTTGCTTAAAGCCTAACAAGTTAGTTGCAAGAGTTGGAAAATATTTAACTCCAACACTTTTACTTTTAATATTTATAATGTTTGCAAAAGTTATGACTCTACCAAAGGTCCCTGCAATGGCAAGTGGAAATTATAAGGATGCTCCAGTAGTTGCTGGTTTCCTTGCAGGTTATGACACTATGGACGCAGTTGCAGCTCTTAACTTTGGCTTTGTTGTCACTCTTGCTATAAGAAGATTTGGTGTTGAAGATAAGAAGCTTGTTACATCTTACACTGCTAAGGCTGGTATACTTGCAGGTAGTGTTTTGTTTGTAGTTTACTTAATGCTTTCAACAATGGGCATGGCTACATCAAAGGCCTTCGCTGGCGTAGAAAATGGTGCAGTTGTTCTTACAGAAGCTGTTAAGCTTGTATTTGGAAACTCTGGTTTAGTTCTTTTAGCTTCAATATTTACTCTTGCTTGTTTAACAACTTGCATAGGTTTAATATCAAGTGGCTCTGAATATTTTTGCACACTATTTAACAGCAAGATGTCTTATGGAAGATGGGTTTTCCTTTGGACTTTTTTCTCCTTTGTAATGGCAAACTTTGGACTTAATAAACTTCTTGCTTTATCAGTGCCACTACTAACTGTTATATATCCAGTTGCCTTAGTTTTAATACTTTTAGGATTTACTCATGACTTTGTTGGTTACTCCAGACTTTCTTATAAGGCATCAGCCTTCTTTGCAGTTGTTCTACCACTTGTGTCTGTTGCCAAGTCAACATTCAATTTGGGCCTACCTGTATTGACAAAACTTGAAGCAAGCCTTCCAATGGCATCAAGCGGTTTGTCTTGGGTCCTACCAAGTCTTGGAGCTGTAGTCTTAGTTGAAGCATACTCAAGACTACTCTTACCATCAAAGGCTGGTCTTAAAACAGAAAATTATATGTAAGATAAACTAGAAATTTTAAAACAGTCTCATGTGCTTAATGTGGGACTGTTTTTTTGTACTTTCTTGAAAGAGTTTTTATAAAAAATTTTGAATGTTTTGTGATGAAAGTAAAATATGTTAAATAAATTCTAATTGAATATAATTAAAAATTTTTTTGAATAGAAAAGTATTTTTGTTAAGAAAATTGAAAAAAGAAATATTATAATTATCTTGATAGTTATTATCAATTAATTTTTGATTTAATAAAGAGAGGTGTTATATTTTGAAATTATACAAAAAATTATTTTCCTACATACCTGAGAGAAGGGTTCACGGTATTCTTGCGAGTCTACTTACAACGGTGGGCATTGTTTTAGAATTTTATGCCTATTATTTAATTTGGATTTTGCTTAAGAATGTTTTTACTGGTGGGGTCTTGTCTGAAGAAAGAAGTCTTGCCATAAAAATTTTATTTTTATTTATTGCCTATGGTCTTTTATATTTTATGGGTCTTTGGATGAGTCATCTGGCAGGCTTTAGACTTGAAACTCGTCTTCGTGAAAGAGGTATAAGGCACCTTCTTAGGGCATCTAATACTTTTTTTGACCTACATAATTCTGGAGAAGTGAGAAAAATAATTGACAACAATGTTGAGCAAACTCACATGATTGTGGCTCATTTAATTCCAGATCAGACTGCCGCATTTTTGACTCCCATACTTATGATTATTTTGACCTTCTTATTGGATTTATACCTTGGAATATTTTTTATTGTAATTGTTCTAATAAGTTTAGTCCTTGTAAAAAATATGATGGGTGAT
Organism: Peptoniphilus senegalensis JC140; assembly: GCF_000321025.1. GTDB lineage: Bacteria > Bacillota > Clostridia > Tissierellales > Peptoniphilaceae > Peptoniphilus_A > Peptoniphilus_A senegalensis. The sequence continues at coordinate 685,172 of NZ_HE610717.1, read as the reverse complement.
CAGTCCTTTATGAAGAAGTATATGGATATGCTTGACGAAATGAACGCAGGTGCAGTTGAGTATGTAAGGGCTATGCCTGTAGTAAAGATTTTTAATGCACCCCTAATTGGTTTTAAAAAACTTTATGATTCGATCCTCATTTATAAGGAGATGGTCTATAAGTATTCTATGTCTTGCAGGCTTCCCTTTGTCCTATTCCAATGGCTTTTAAATATTTTTATAATTACACCAGTATTTTTGGGAATTTTTATGGTTAATAGGGGAGCTGATCCTGGTCTTTGGGCAGCAAAAATTTTATTTTTTACTTTATTCATGGGGATATTCTTTTCTAACACAATGAAAATTATGTATGTATCTATGTATATCTTCCAGGCAAATTCTGCTGTGGATAATCTTGAAAATTTATTCAAGGAGATGAAGGCGAAGAAAATAGAATTTGGAAGTCAAAGAGAATTTTTAAACAAGAATATTGAATTTAAGAATGTAGATTTCTCTTATGACGGAGAAAATAAAATTTTAGATAAGTTCTCTTTGAGTCTTGAGGAAGATAAGGTCTATGCCTTGGTGGGCAGTTCAGGTTCAGGTAAATCAACTATTGCAAAATTAATTTCTGGTCTATACCCCGTTGACTCAGGAGAAATTTTAATTGGAAACAAAAATATTTCTTCCTATGACAAGGAAAGTCTTATGAAAAATATAGGGATTGTTTTTCAAAATCCACAACTCTTCCAAGGTATTTCTATATTTGAAAATGTTAAGCTTGGAAAAAGTGATGCCTCTGATGAAGAAGTTTTAAGGGCATTAAAACTTGCAAGGTGTGATGAATTTATAGACAAATTTAAAGATGGTTATGATGTAGTGATTGGAGCAGAAGGTGTAAATCTTTCGGGTGGAGAAAAGCAAAGGGTAAGTATTGCTAGGATTTTTCTAAAGGATCCAAAAATTATAATTATGGACGAAGCTTCAGCTGCTGCTGACCCTGAAAATGAGTATGAATTACAAATTGCCTTTAAGGAACTCATAAAAAACAGGACTACAATTATGATTGCCCACAGGCTCACTTCCATAAGAGGAGTAGATGAAATTCTTTTGATTGAAGATGGAAAGCTAATTGAAAGAGGAAGTCACGATAAACTTTATGAGGAAGACGGTAAGTATAAGAAGTTTGTAGAAATGTATATGAAGGCAAATGAATGGAGGGTTGACTGATGAAAAATTATTTGAAAAATCGTTTTGGACTTACAGACAAGGGGGCAGAGGGTGCCCTTGTTGCAATAAGATATTCTAGCCTAAAGACCCTTTCTTATATGCTACCTATGTTCCTTCTTATGTATGTAATGCAAGGCTTGTTAAATTTAGGAGACTTTAGTCTAAGGCTTTCGGTCATCGCCTATGTAATAATTGCCCTTCTTATGATTTTTGTAATTAATAGGGATTACATTACAACTTACAACGAAACCTATAAGGAATCTGCAAATCTTAGGATAGAAATTTCTGAGATAATTAAGGACTTGCCTCTTAGTTTTTATTCAAGTAGAGATTTAACAGATCTTTCACAAACAATAATGAAGGATGTAGAGGCAATTGAGCATGGTCTTTCTCATGCAGTTCCAGGATTTTATGGCTTTATAATAAATCTAATAATTATTTCGATTTTGTTACTAATTGGGAATTTAAAACTTGGACTTTCAGTTATAGTTCCAATTTATATTTCTGCTATTTTGAATTTGCTTTCAAGCAAGATGCAAAAGAAGGGAGTAAGTTTCTATTATAAGGAGCAAAGGAAGTCCTCAAAGATGTTCCAAGAACTCATTGACCTATCTACAGAGATCAAGTCCTATAATTTGACTGAAGAAAAGGAAAAAAGTGGCATTGGTTTTGTTAGGTCCTTAGAAAAGAAACATATTAAGACAGAACTGGCACAAGTTATCCCCATTGTTTCTGCAACAGTTGTGGCAAACTTATCTCTTGCCCTTGCAATATATGTTGGATTAAATAGCTTGATAGATGGAGAAATAAATATCTTGTATTTTGCAGGCTACTTATTTGCTTCAGCAAGATTGATTGATGGAGTTGCTGCCTTCAATCAATTTTATGGAGAGTTAATGTATATTAATTCGCCAGCTGAAAAGATAAAGGCACTTAGGAATGAAAAAATTCAAAGAGGAAATAGAGCAGACTTGAAGTCCTTTGACATTGATGGAAAGAATCTTACTTTTTCTTATCTTGATGACAAAAAAGTTATAGATAATATTTCCTTTAAAGCTTTGCAGGGAAAGACTACTGCCCTTGTTGGTCCATCTGGTTGCGGTAAGTCCACCCTAATAAAATTAGTGGCAAGGCTATATGATTATGACGCTGGAGAAATAAGAATTGATGACAAGGAGATAAAAAATATTGCAACACAAGACTTGTTCAAACACATTTCCATGGTCTTTCAAGATGTAACCCTCTTTAATGGATCAGTAATGGAAAATATTAGACTAGGCAGGTCCAGTGCCAGTGACGAAGAAGTCCTTGAAGCGGCAAGACTTGCCAACTGCGATGAGTTTGTAAAGAAATTGCCAAGAGGATATGAAACAGAAATTGGCGAAAATGGTTCAAACTTATCTGGTGGTGAAAGACAAAGAATTTCCATAGCAAGAGCCTTCTTAAAGGATGCAGAAATAATTCTTTTAGATGAAATTGCCGCATCACTTGATGTGGAAAATGAAAAGTACATCCAAGAGTCTTTGAATAAATTAACAAAGAACAAAACTGTCATCATAATATCTCATAGGATGAAGTCAATAGAAAATGTAGACCAAATAATTGTTATGAGAGACGGAAAAATTGAAGACTTTGGAAGACATGAAGAAATAATAGAAAGAAGCAAGACTTACAAGAAGATGATTGAGTCATCAAAGAAGTCAGAAGAATTTGTATATTAGTAGGAGATAAAATGAAAAAATTTGGAATACGAGATTTAGTAAATGCCGGTGTATTTTCACTTTTAACTGTAATGGCAACTTGGTGTGGAGGTATGATAGGTTTTATACCTCTTCTTATGCCCTTAGTTCCCTTTGCTTGTGGTTTAGTTTCAGGGCCAGTCTTTATGCTTTATTCAACAAAGATTGACAAGTTTGGCATGGTCTTAATAATGGGAATAGTTTTTGGACTTGTATTTTCAATGTCAGGTCATGGGGCAATAGTTTTTCCTGCCATAATTGTCTTGGCTTTAATTTGCGAGATGATATTAAAAAATGGTGGTTACAAGTCAATAAAAACTGCAAGACTAACCTACACAGTCTTTATGATTTTTGCAGCTGCAAATTTAGTACCAATTTATTTTGCTAGAGATGCCTTTGTTCAATCTTTAATAGATCAAGGTTATGGTGCTGAATATGCAGATAAATTATTATCTGTTATGCCAAACTGGTCCTTTATACCTGTTGTCCTAGTAGGTATGTTAGGTGGATATATAGGCTGCACTATTGGAATCAAAATCCTAAATAAGCACTTCAAAAAAGCAGGAATGGTTTAATGAAAATTGACTTTAGGACAAAAATATTTTTAACAAATGTAATAGGGATTACTGCCATTGAAGGTTCTCTTGGAAGAAGATATTATTATCTTGGAATTTTAATAGCAATCTTTCCCTATATACTTGCACTATTTGATAGAAAGTGGTCCCTTTTAATTAAGGGACTTTTATATACTTCTGTGGCAATCCTAGTTCAAAGATTATTATTTACTCTTCCACAAAATTTCTTTACAATGATTTTAAATCTATATGTAGGAATAACTATAAGAGTTCTGCCTGGGATTATGATGGGTTACTATGCTATAGTGACCACAAAAATGAGCGATCTTGTTTACTCTTTGCAGAAAATAAGCTTGCCAAATTTTTTGATTATTCCAGTTTCTGTAATGTTTAGATTTTTTTATTCAATAAAGGAAGATTACATGAAAATAAATGAGGCTATGTATATGCATGGACTAACTATGAAAAATTTTTTCAAAGAGCCAGCAAAAATTTTGGAATATAAATTTGTTCCCCTTTTAATGATCACATCACAGACTGCTGATAATGTTGCTATATCAGCTATGACAAGGGGAATGAGAGTTGATGGAGAGAGGTCATCTATTTCAAATGAAAGCTTGAAGTTACAAGATTATGTCTTAATGATCTTTGGAGTTTTTATAATTATTTTATTCATCAGGGGGAAAATATGTTAGAGTTTAAAAATTTTTCCTTAGCCTATGAAAATTATGATGGAAAAGAAAATACAATATTTGAAAATATTAATCTGTCCTTTGAAAAAGGAAGCGTAAACGTAATAAGTGGAGAGTCTGGTTCTGGCAAGTCCTCTTTTATAAAAATAATCAATGGAATAATTCCAGAGATTAATAATGCCAAAATTTCGGGTCAAGTTCTATTTGATGGGAAAAGTTTATTTGACGAAGACATAACAGATAGGAGTCAATATATTTCCACAGTTTTTCAAAATCCTAAAAATCAATTTTACTGCATCAATTCAAGTGATGAGATAGCCTTTGCTCTTGAAAACAGAAATGTAAAAAGAGAGGAGATACTAAGTAAAATAGATTATTATACAAGTATTTTTGGGACAGATAAATTACTTGATAGAGATTTATTCAAATTATCAGGTGGGGAGAAACAACTTGTGGCAATTACATCTGTTGCCCTAATGGATAATGAAATTTATATTTTTGATGAACCCTCTGCCTCTCTTGATAATAAATCTATTGAAAGACTAAAAAATATTATTGAGATATTAAAGGAAAAGAAAAAAATTATAATTATTGCAGAGCATAGGCTTTACTACCTAAGGGATATAATGGAAAAGCTCTTTGTCATTGAGGACAAAAAAATAAATTCCTACGAAAGAGAAGAGGTTAATGATGAATTCATAAAAAATCATAAGCTGAGAACCCTAAAGGAAATAAAAAAGGAAGATTTGAATAAGGATAAATACATAAAAAAATCTTTTTTTGATAAAAATTTTGATCATGACAAAACAATGGAGTGTCGAAACTTTCTTTGTAAGTACAGGGGAAGTGAGAAGGTAATTTTTGATTTTAACCTATCCTTTGATAGGGGAATTTTTTTTATAATTGGAGCAAATGGAATAGGAAAAACCTCTTTTATAAGAAATATTTGCGGACTTAATAAGGGGCAAAGGGGAGATTTATATTATGGGTATAAAGAAATAAAGAGGCCCTATGAAAAAATTTCTCTTGTAATGCAAGATGTGAACTATCAATTATTTACAGATTCAGTTTACTCAGAAATGTCCATAGTATCAGATGATGACCTTCTAAAGGAAAGAATCTTGCGGGATTTGGGACTTTGGGACAAGAAGGGCAGCCACCCTCAAGCCTTATCTGGAGGAGAGAAGCAAAGACTTGCCATTGGACTAGCCCTTGCCAGCAAGAAGGAAATAGTTTTGTTAGATGAACCAACTTCTGGCTTGTGCCTAAAGAATATGACAAAATTAATTAGCTTCTTAAAGGAAATGAAAAAGCAAAATAAAACAATTATTATAATCACACATGATTATGAATTTATTAAGAGTGCAGATGAAAATATTTTGGAGTTTGTAAATGAAAAATACTAATTATTTAGCTTCCTGGGACTTTGAGGTCATCGATGATAAAGATGACTTTATAGAGTATCAAGGGATAAGCCATCCTAAAAATAAAATGAAAAATTATAAACTTTTTCCAGGACTTATGCTTATGTATATTGACTTAAGAGAAAAGTATCAAGTGAAAGCTTCTGATAGCAAGGGAAGGAAGGGTTATAGGATTTCTTATTGTTATGAAGGTAATTACTTTACTTATATTAATGATACAAAAATTTTAATAACGAGAGAAATTTTTATTGGTAAGGCACTTCCTTATGCACGGGAATCTTATACAACTAAGGACAGAATTCAAGCCTTTAATTTTTTGATTTTTGAAAATCAGATAGATAAGGATTCTTTTTACGGTAAAATTTTAGAGGAATTTTTGAAAAAAATAAATTCAATAAAGGATATGGGTTTTGTCTATAAAAATGAAAGACTAATTCAAAGGGCCAATGAACTTATCCAAGTCCTAAAAAGTGAAGATGTCTTGGGGATTTCTATAAAGGCTCTGGATTTAATTTACGATATTACCAGGGAAAAAACTTCAGAAATAAGAAAATCTTATCAAAAGGAAGAAAAAAGCGAAGAAATTGTTTTAATTGAAGAGTTTATTAAAGAAAATTTAGACAAGGAGATTACTTTAGATTTGCTTACAAAGAAATTTAAGATTTCTAAGTCAAACTTAAATAATAAATTCATCAGAAAATTTCAGTACACTCCTATAAAGTACCTCAACAATTTAAGGATGATGAAGGCAGAAGAAATTTTGATGAAGACAGATAAAAACATAACAGAAATTTCTATGGAACTTGGTCTCACAAGCCCATCAAATTTTACAAGGTCCTTTAAAAAGTTTACAGGCCTAAGTCCAAGTGAATACAGAAAAAAAGAAGCTCTAAAGGAATGAGCTTCTTTTTAATGGTTAAATTTTAAATTGTAAAGTAGCCGATATAATAATATTTACCTGCGTCCTTTAAGTCGATTGTCCATTTTTTATTTATGCCAACTGTCTTTAACATTTCTTCCATGTAGAATAAAACTACACCCATATCAATAAGTGAGCGATTGTCTTCGTCAGATTTTAACATATAGGCTTCTACATCTGTTCCTTTGAGGACAAATCTCCATGGTTGAAAATTCATGTGACTTGGTGCATATCTTACTGATGAGAATACATCAAATAGTCCATAATTTTCAAGTGTTTCTATAGAAATAGCTTGTCCAATTGTTTCTGCAAAGACGATTTCTTCTACATTAAGTCTTGAACTTGTTACTTCTGGGTCAAATAATTTTTTCTTTTGACCATATCCAATTGCAATTAAATAATCTATAGTAGTACCATTTTCTCCGAAGATGGCTTTTTTTGTATCTTCATCAACATTATCAACTGTTATCCAACAAGTGTCTATGTCAAGGTCAACTATTTTTGTGTTTAATTTTTCAAGACAGTAGCCGCCCTTTAATATGTTAAGTGGTTTGTCGTCTTCTATATCTAGTGCAATGTAGTGTGGAGCTTCTATCATGACTCCTGCATATCCTGCCTTGCCCTTTAGTCCTTCTGCTACAATTTTTCCGTTTTCATAAAGAGAAAAACTTATGCCACTTTCTTCACGATCCATTTCGTCCATAAGTAATTTTATATTTTCCAAGACATCTCTTGGAACTGAGTCCATTTTAAAATTTCTGACAGACTTTCTCTTTTGCAAGAAATTTGTCATTAACATAGTAATACCCCCCTAACCAGTTATAATTAAATTATATCACAAGGACACAGTTAAAAAAATAGATTTAAAATATTTATGAAATAGTTTACACTAGAATAGGAGGGATAAAGTGAAGTTAACATCAAGTCAATTAAAAGCCGTGGAGCATTTTAAAGGGCCCGGTCTTGTTCTTGCTGTTCCTGGTGCAGGAAAGACTACAATGATTTTGCACAGGACAAAGAGACTTATAGACAGGGGAGTTAATCCAAAAAATATTCTTACAATTACTTTTTCAAAGGCGCAGGCTGTGGATATAAAAATGCGTTATCATTCTATGTATGATGATAAGGATGTTTTATTTTCTACTATTCATGCTTTTTGTTATTCTATAGTTCGTGACTATTCTAATAAAACTGGTAAAACTCTCAGCTTAATTGATTCAAATATAAAAAAGAAATATGAAATTTTAAGAGATATTTATAGAGATGTCAACAATACTTATCCCACAGAAGAGCGAATTGAGACTGCAATTTCTGAAGTTGGCTACTGCAAAAATATGATGCTCAGCCCAAGTTCTTTTGCAAAATCTAAAAGGTGTGACACAGAAAGTTTTGTCAAGTTTTACGATACTTATGAAAAGTATAAAAAGGACAAGAATTTAATTGATTTTGATGACATGATAAATCTTTCTTATGAGATTTTAAAAAATGATGTGGCTATTAGAAAAAAATATAGGGATAGGTTTAATTTTATCCAGCTGGACGAAGGACAAGACACAAGCAGAAGTCAGTTTCAAGTGTTAAAACTTTTGGCTAAGCCTGAGAATAATTTTTTTGTTGTTGCTGACGATGACCAGTCAATTTATGGTTTTAGAGGAGCAAACACTGAAGAACTTTTTAAACTTCAAAAAGAATATGATAATATTGCAACTTTTTATATGGAGGAAAATTTTCGGTCTACAAAAAATATTGTAAATATTGCAAATATTTTTATTGCTCAAAATGAAAATCGTTTTGAAAAGACTGTAGTAACAGAAAACCCCTTTGCTAAGCCTGTAAATATTATTAAAGTCAAAGAGCCGAAGGATCAATATGCTTTTATAGAGAAGGAACTAAAAAAACATACAGGCGACATAGCGGTTTTATACAGGAATAACCTTTCAAGTATAGGTCTTGTGGAATATTTTGAGAGAAAAAATTATGATTTTAATATAAAGGATAAAAAGACCAAATTCTTTTCTCATTTTATAACTCGTGATATTTTGGATATTTTAAATTTTGCTGAAGATTTATCTAATATTGACCTTTACGAAAAATTTTATTTTAAATTAGATGGCTATATATCCAAAAAACATATTGATTATTTAAAGAGAAATAGAGGCAAAAATATTTTCAATATATTAAAGGATTATCCCTCTCTTCCATCTTATTACCACAAAAATATCAATAAATTATTAGTAGACTTTAGGAAAATCGCAAGAAGTGATGTCTATGAAGCTATTAATTATATAGATAAGGAAATGGGTTATGGCAAATATCTTAGAGAAAATTCTAAAAGATTTATGGAAACCGAAGCAACTTTAAATGAGTATCTATATTATTTAAAAATGATTGCAAAGAGTACAAAGTCTCTTGACTTATTTATTGGCAGGCTAAAGGAATTGGAATATGACCTTTTGAAACCGAGAAATGGCAATGCAAGTTTAACTTTCTCAACTATTCATTCTTCGAAGGGTCTTGAATTTTCTCGGGTTTTTGTTATAGACTTGTATGAGGGGACATTGCCTTCAACATCAAGTCTTGACGCTATAAGGGAAGATGAAGAGCTTTTTTGTGAAGAGAGAAGACTTTTTTATGTTGCTATTACTAGGGCAAAGAATGAGCTCTACCTCATGTATTCACATTATACAAATGGTATGAAAAATGAGATTTCCTCTTTTGTAACTGATTTAGAAACATTGGCAGGTGAATAAAATGGAATTAATTGAAGAGATAAAAAGAATAATAAGTATTAAAGATGAGATATTAGTAGATGATCTCTTTGAAGAGTATCACCCTGTTGATATTGCCTTAGAGGTAGAGGATTTAGATGACGAGGAGCTTGAGACTTTCCTAGGATTAGTTAGTAACGAGAACATGGCACTTCTCTTAGAATCGGCAGAAGATGAATTAAATGCAAAGATTATGGAATCCATTACTAATGATGATTTAATAGATATTTTTACGCACATGGAAAATTCTATAGTTGCCGACCTTTTGGGAGTTCTCTCAACTGCAAGAAGAAAGGCAATTTTGTCTTTAATGAAGAGTGCCGACAAAAATATACTAAAGATGATCTTGTCTTTTGACGAAGAATCTGCAGGTGGTATAATGACCACAAATTTTATTGCCATAAAGGAAAATTTGACAGCAGAAGAGGCAATAAAAAAACTTAGGACAATTTCGCCTGAGACAGAAATTATTGATGAGATTTTTGTAACTGACGATTATCACAGACTTCAAGGCATTGTAACTATAAGGGATTTATTAGTTTCCAATGCCAAGACTCCTCTTAAAGATATTTTAAAAGAGGTCGACTTTTATGTATATGGAACTGATGACCAAGAAGTAGCTGCTAATCTATTTAGCAAGTACGAGCTTGATATTTTGCCAGTAGTAAATAGTAACATGGCAGTTCTTGGTGTAATCACGTCAGATGACATTATAGCAGTAATAGAGCAAGAGCATAACGAAGATATTTTGCAAATGCACGGTGTTAATGCAGACGAAGTTTATGACTCAACATGGTTTGATTCCTTTAAGAGTAGAATTCCTTGGTTAATTGTAAATTTGCTAACAGCATTTTTAGCGTCATCTGTTGTCAAGGGTTTTGAGTCCACAATTTCACAAGTAGTAGTTTTATCTGCAGCTATGCCAATTGTAACGGGGATGGGCGGTAACGCAGGCTCACAAACTCTTTCCATTATACTGACATCTTTAGCAAGAGGCGAGTTATCTTTAAAGGAAGATTACAAGCTCATCTTCAAGGAAATATTTTTGGGACTTTTTGAAGGAGCCATAATAGGAGTTTTGGCAGCATCGGTTTTTGTATTTTGGCATCACAATATTTACTTAGGATTTATATTATTGTTAGCAATGATTGCAAATATGATAATCGCCTGCTCCATGGGTTTTTTAATTCCCCTTATATTAGATAAAATGAAAATTGATCCAGCAATTGCATCATCAATTTTTTTAACAACTTTTACAGATGTATTTGGATTTTTTATTTTTTTAGGTTTAGCAACAGTCTTCTTACCACTTTTAATTTAAAGTTTATAAAAAATAAAAATAAAACCACAGTCATGCCAAGAAATTTCTAGCCTGTCTGTGGTTTTTTATTAAATTCTATCTAAATAATTTTTTATTTCTCTTTCGCTTGAAACTATGACTTTTCATTATCTTTTAACATATTAAGCTTACAATATTTTTTCATAGGCAAATCTTTCTCTTTTGCCATCAAGATAAACAATTCCCACATAAGAATATTCCATTGAATTTAATAGATTTTGCATATGACTATTTTCTCTATGCGTGTCAATCCTTACGGATTTAAAATTATTTTCTCTTGCATAATTTTCTGCAAATTCAATAATTTTTCTGCCGTAACCTTTTTTTCTCACACCATTAAGAGTTGCAATTCGGTGCAAGGCGACATAGGGCTTTGGGCTATTCCAAGTTCCAACTAAATTATTCTCATAATCATCATCTTTATCATAAATTATTACGGTACTCACAATTATTTCTTTATCTTCAAGGACATAAATGATCTTATTTTCATTTAGATTTGAAAAATTATTTAGGTTTGGTTTTTCATTTCCCTGCCACTGATTTATGCCAAGGGATTTTAATTTAAGGGAGCCATCTTCATAAATTTTTTCAATTTTTTCTCTATCTACTTCTTTAGCAAGTCTGAATTCCATCTTTCCTCCAAAATAACTGGGACTTTATCTGCGATTTCAAGAGAATTTCTCGTCACATTACAGTCATAAGCTAACACATTTACACCTTCATTTGCAGCAGAAAATAAAGCCTTTGAAAAATCTTTGTCTGTCAAATAATTTGGCGTAAAGAATTTAACATCTTTCATTTGTATCACAAATAGGATATAAGTCAAATAATCTTCTTTAGAATTAACAAGACCCATTATATGCTTTAAACCTCTTTTTGTAGGTGCATCTGGAAAGGCAACAACGCCATTAGATTCTAGAGTTACGCCCTTTACTTCCATTAAGGCTTTTTTGCCTTCGCCTTCCAAATAAAAATCAAAGCGCGAATCGCAATGGGTATATTCTCTTTTTATTTTATCAACTTTAAAGCCAAGGTCAATTTTATTATTTATTATTGCTTCTTCCACAACTTGATTGGGAGCTTGTGAGTCAATATTTATAATTTTATTGCCTTTCACAACTGCAATGAGAGTGTAGGAAGTTTTTCTATTGGGACTATCGTTATAGGTAAGAAAAACCTTGCAGCCTTCTGTGAGAAGCTCTTTGCATCTGCCTGTGTTTGGCACGTAAACTGTTAAGTTTTTGAATCCCTTTTTGCAAATTGCAATAAATCTATTCTTTCTATATAAAAATTCTGCTTGCAGAATACTAATGTATTTCATAATTCACCCCAGATTATTATACAGGTTACTTTTATCTATGTAAAATTTGTTGTATTATAGGTAAAAGGAGTGAGAATATGGACGTATTAGTAGTAATTGATATGCAAAATGATTTTATTAGTGGTTCTTTAAAGGGTAAGGACACAGAAAAACTCTTAGATAAAGTTGTAGAAAAGGTAAATGAATTTCATGGAGAAGTTATTTACACCTTGGACACACATTATGAAGATTATTTAAAGACAAAAGAGGGAGAAAATCTTCCGATAAAACACTGTATAAAGGGAACATGGGGACACGAAATTGCAGACGAATTAAAGAAAACAAGAAGTTTTGAAAAGTCTAAGAAATTTGAAAAAAATACTTTTGCATCAATTGAACTTGGAGAATATTTAAAAAAATTAGATGAGAAAGAGGGAATAGATAGTATTTATTTCTTGGGACTTGTGGCAGATATTTGTGTAGTTTCAAATGTCTTATTAGTTAAGGGATTTTTGCCAGAAAAAGACATCTATCTCTATAAAGATTTGACAGAGGGACTTACAGAGGAAAAGAAAAAATCTGCAATAGATGTTATGGAGTCTTGTCACATAAAAATAAAAGCACACTGACAAATTAAGTTAGTGTGCTTTTATAAAGTAAATTTCTCATTAATAGGTATAAAAAAAGTATCTATGTCAACATAGATACTTTTATGGTGCCCAGAGCCGGAATTGAACCAGCGACACGAGGATTTTCAGTCCTCTGCTCTACCGACTGAGCTATCTGGGCAAGTTAATGGTGGGCCTTCAGGGACTTGAACCCGGGACCTACCGGTTATGAGCCGGGCGCTCTAACCAACTGAGCTAAAGGCCCTCACCATTGGCGGAGAAAGAGGGATTTGAACCCTCGCGACCCTTTCGGGACCTACTCCCTTAGCAGGGGAGCCTCTTCAGCCACTTGAGTATTTCTCCAAATTGAAGGTCACTCTTTAGCAACTTACTTTATCTATTTTAATTTATTAATTGAGTTTTGTCAACTAATTTTTACAAATAATTAAAAAAGTTTTTGTAGGCTTCCTTTGCTCATGTATTATCTCATAAATTAACAGAAAAATAAAGAGAAATTTAAAAAGTATTGACATTTATTCAAAATGAAATATAATGAATATATGAACAAGTATCGAATAATAATTAATAATGAGAGGAAATATTATGAGTAAATATATTTTTCACTTAAAGGGACTTACTTGTGCTAACTGTGCAAGAAAGATCGAAGATAAACTTAAAGAGGAAAGTGAATTAAGAAATCTTAATTATGACTTTTTAAATGATGAACTTACTTTTGATGCAGAGGAAAACTCTAAGGACTTACTGGTAAAAATTCAAGAAGTAGTAGACTCTATTGAAGATGGGGTTACAGTCACAGAAGAGTTTGATGAAGAAATTAAAGATGAGGGAGAGGAAGAAGAAAACTTTTCAATTTACAAATGTATTTTTGCCTTTTTCGGATTAATCATTTTGCATTTTTTAGATTTAGACAAAAATTTAGAATTTGTTTTTTATACTCTACTTTATATTGTAGTTGGATTTGATATTGTAAAAAGTTCTATTTCCAAAATTGCAAGTGGAAATTTCATGGATGAAGAATTTCTCATGACTCTTGCATCTGTTGCTGCAATAGTTTCTGGAGAATATGCAGAAGCAGTTGCCGTTATGCTTTTTTACACTGTTGGCGAGATTATCCAAGATAGAGCTGTTGATTCTTCAAAGAAATCTATAAAAGAAGCTTTGAAATTAAAGCCTGAATTTGCAAATTTAAAGAAAGGCGAAGAGATAATAAAAGTTGATCCAACTGAAGTTTCTGTTGGGGAAGTTATTGTAATTATGCCTGGAGAAAAAGTTCCTCTTGATGGGAAGATAATTAAGGGGGCATCAAACCTTGACACTTCAAATATTTCTGGTGAGTTTGCTCCCATTTCTCTTGAAGTTGGAGATGAAATTACTTCTGGCTTTGTAAATTTAGACTCATCTATTGAAGTTGAAGTTACAAAAGCCTATAAGGAAGGTACTATTGCAAAAATTATTGACATGGTAAAAAATGCAAGTACAAATAAGGCAAAGGTTGAGAAATTTATAACTAGATTCGCAAAGGTATATACGCCAATAGTTATTGGTCTTGCAGTTATTCTTTTCTTAGTATTAAACTTCGCCAGCCAATTAACTTTTAAGGAAGCACTTTATAGAGCAGCAATATTTTTGGTAATATCTTGTCCTTGTGCTCTTGCTATTTCTGTGCCTCTTACAATTTTTGCTGGCATCGGTTCGCTCTCAAGAAGATCAATTTTTGTCAAAGGAGGAAACTCTATTGAAGCCTTAACTGATATAGATGGAGTTGCCTTTGACAAAACTGGAACCGTTACTAAGGGAGAATTTACGCTTGCAGAAGTGGAAGAAATAAAAATAGAAAAAGAAAGAATATTGGAAATTGCTTCTGTTGGAGAAATGTATTCTACGCACCCAATTGGCAAAGCAATTGTAAAAAGTTTTAAATGTGATAAAATACCTGAACATCTAACTAATATTGGTGGAAAAGGGATTGAATTTGAACTAGATGGAATATCTTATCTAGTTGGAAATCAAAAATTAATGAATGATTTTAACTTAAAGCTTGAAAAGGAATCAAATTCAAATTATGTTGATGTATTTGTAGCAGACAAAAATGAAATTTTGGGAATTATAAAGTTAAGAGATGAAATAAAAGATGGAGTCAAAGATAGTGTAAATAATCTTCACAAAAGGGGAATAAAGACTTATATGTTTTCTGGAGACAAGGAAAATGTTGTAAAAGAAATAGCAAGTGAAGTGGGCATTGATTATTACAAGGGATCTTTACTCCCAGAAGACAAAGTTATAGAAATAAAAGATATTGAAAAAAATAAAAAACTAGCCTTTGTAGGAGACGGAACTAACGATGCTCCTTCTCTTGCCAGTGCCTATCTTGGAATAAGTATGGGAAGTGGATCAGACATTGCAATTGAAACTTCAGATATAGTTTTATTAAAAAATGATATCTCATCAGTTGTAAATGCCATTGACATTGCGAAAAAAGTTAAGAAAATTGCCTACCAAAATATTTTTATTGCACTATTTTTAAAGGTACTTGTCTTGGTATTAGGAGCAATAGGATATGTTTCAATGCCACTTGCAGTCTTTGCAGATGTTGGAGTTGCCTTAATATGTATAGTAAATTCTCTTAGAGTTTTTAGAACAGAATAAAACACAGTAAAATGCTATGAATTATTAGTTTTAATGAATAGTTGGAGAATTGCAAAAATATTTTCTGAAAAAAATTTATTTCTATAAAGGTTACAAAAATCGATAAATTAGAGATATTTTATTATTTGAGATAGAATAATAAAATATTCATCATAAAAAAATAACAATAATGATTGAAAATTTAAAATTATTATGTTAATATTATGTCAGAACGTTATGAATATAAAAATTCATAAATTTTGGTATAATTTTATGGAGGTAAATAAAATGGCATATGTAATTAATGATTCTTGCATCGCTTGTGGTGCATGTCAACCAGAATGTCCAGTTGGATGTATTTCTGAAGGAGATATCTATTCAATTGATGAATCTCAATGTATAGATTGCGGTAGCTGTTCAGCTGTTTGCCCAGTTGGTGCTCCAAATCCAGAAGACTAATTACTTAAAAAAAAGATAGGTTTGTGCCTATCTTTTTTTATTTTAAAACTATATTTATATTAAAGAGAGAACTGTGTGCTCTC
>NZ_HE610717.1:618367-668125 GCF_000321025.1 Peptoniphilus senegalensis JC140 | reverse complement strand
TTTTTATTGTAAAATTTTTTAAATAAAGTAAATATTTCACTATAAGTTCACAATTTAGGTTATAATAGATATAAACGAAAAGTTAAGAAATGTTTAATATTTTTATAATAAATATCAAACTTTATTTAAAAAATACTGAATTAAGGCATTGAAAGTGCAATAATTATTTTTCATTAAATTTTAGTGAATAAAAGATCAATAAAATTAAAATGAATTATTTTAAATGAAGTATTAGAAATTATACTCAATTTGCTTTTAATTTGAAAGGAGAAGTAGAAAATGCTAATTCATATGGGATTAGATGTTGGATCTACAACTGTAAAACTTGTAATATTAGATGAAAAATTAAATATTTTATATAAAACTTATAGAAGACATTTTTCTGATGTTAGAAAAACCGTGAAAGATGTAATTAATGAAGTATATAATGATTTTAAATATGATACAGTAACTGTTAATGTAACTGGAAGTGGTGGACTTTCTGTTCACGAATTTTTGGATATAGATTTTATTCAAGAAGTTGTAGCAGGAAGAGAAGCCATATCTTGTTTTATTCCAAAAACTGATGTTGCCATTGAACTTGGTGGAGAGGACTCTAAGATAACTTATTTGAGAGGCTCTGTTGAACAAAGAATGAACAGTATTTGTGCTGGAGGTACAGGTGCCTTCATTGATCAAATGGCATCTCTTCTTCAAACAGATGCATCTGGTTTAAATGAAATGGCAAAAGATTACAAAAAGTTGTATCCTATTGCATCTCGTTGCGGAGTTTTTGCTAAGACTGATGTGCAAGCTTTAATAAATCAAGGGGCAAGCAAGTCTGACATTGCTATATCTGTATTTCAATCAGTTGTAAATCAAACTATTTCAAACCTTGCCTGTGGCAGACCTATTAGAGGTAATGTCGCATTTTTAGGTGGACCTTTACACTTTTTGCCAATGCTAAAGGAAAGATTTGTGGAAACTTTAGATTTGAGTGAAGATGAAATAATTTCTCCAGAAAATTCACAAATATTCGTAGCACTTGGAGCAGCCCTTTCAAGCTTTGATTCTAAGCCTATTTCTTTTGTCGAACTTTTTAATAGGGTTAACAAGAATGCAGATATAAATATTAAAGAAAGCCAAGTAATGTCTCCACTTTTTGAAAGTGAAAAAGAAGTTACTGATTTTAGGGAGAGACACAAGACTAAATCACTAAAAAAAGTTGATTTGAAAAATTATGAAGGGCCAATTTATTTGGGCATAGACTCAGGTTCAACAACATCAAAACTTGTAGCAATATCTGATAAAAATGAACTTTTATATAGTTTTTACGGCTCAAATAATGGGAACCCACTTGACATAGCAATTGAAAATTTAAAAGAAATATATAAGAAAAAAAATGACAAGGCATATTTTGCTGGATGTGGTACAACTGGTTATGGGGAAGAATTTTTGAAGGCTGCACTTAACTTGGACTTTGGAGAAGTTGAGACAATAGCTCACTTTACAGCAGCTAAATATTTTGACCCTGAAGTTGACTTTATTTTAGACATTGGCGGACAAGACATGAAGTCAATGAAAATAAGAAATGGTGTAATAGAGTCAATTTTACTTAATGAAGCTTGTTCTGCAGGATGTGGATCCTTCCTTGAAACTTTTGCACATTCAGTAAATATGAGTGCAGAAGAATTCTCCAATGAAGCTCTAAAATCAAGAGAGCCTGTGGATTTAGGTTCACGCTGTACAGTTTTTATGAACTCAAATGTTAAGCAAGCACAAAAAGAAGGTGCATCAGTTCAAGATATTTCTGCTGGACTAGCCTATTCTGTAATTAGAAATGCAATTCAAAAAGTAATAAAAATTAGAGATCCAAAGGAATTGGGCGAACACATAGTTGTGCAAGGAGGGACATTTTTATCTGATGCAGTTTTAAGAGCTTTTGAAAACTTAACTGGAATTGATGTTACAAGACCTGATATTGCGGGGCTTATGGGTGCACTTGGAATGGCACTTATTTCAAAAGAAAAATCCACAGGAAAATCTAATTTAATTTCTAAAGATGAGTTGGAAAAGTTTGAATATAAATCCATGTCCACAAATTGCAGACAATGTACAAATAATTGTGCTCTTTCTGTAAATATATTTCCAAATGGAAAAAGATATATTACAGGAAATAGGTGTGAAAAGGGAGCTGGTCGCGTAAGAAATAAAGAAGACGAACTTCCAAATATGTACCGTTACAAATATGAGAGAGTTTTCGCTTATAAGTCTCTAACAGAAAATGAAGCAAAGCGTGGTCTAGTTGGTATTCCTAGAGTCTTAAATATGTACGAAAACTATCCTTTCTGGCATACATTTTTTACAGAACTTGGATATTCAGTTGTCCTTTCAAGCAAATCATCTAGAGAAATTTATGAAAAGGGAATAGAAACTATCACAAGTGAAACTGCTTGTTATCCTGCAAAGATTTCTCATGGTCATATTGAAGATTTAATAGAAAAGGGAATAGACTTCATATTTTATCCAGCAGTTTTTTATGAAGAAAAGCAGTTTGAAAATGCAGATAACACTTTAAATTGTCCTGTAGTTGCAGGATATTCTGAAGTTATAAAGAATAATGTAGATGCAATAGTTGATGGAAAAGTAAAATTTATGAATCCTTTTATTTCCTTTGATGACAGAAAGAAACTCGAAAAGAGACTTTCTGATGTATTCAACTTTATTCCTAAAGACGAAGTAAAAAAAGCTGTGCGTGCAGCTTATGAAGAGCAAGACAGGTATAGACTTGATGTTTTAAACGAAGGCAATAGAATCTTAGAAGAAGTGAATAAGAAAGACCAAAGAGCAATAGTTTTATCAGGGAGACCTTATCATATTGATCCAGAAATAAATCATGGAATACCAGAGCTTATTACCAGCCTTGGACTTGCAGTGATTTCTGAAGATGGAATAGCAAGAAATGTTGAAATTGATTCAAGAATTAGGGTTTTAGACCAATGGAATTATCACTCTAGACTATATAGAGCTGCAAAATTTGTTGGAGAACACGAAAACTTAGAGCTAGTTCAACTTAATTCCTTTGGATGTGGAATAGACGCAGTTACAACTGACCAAGTCCAACACATCTTGGAGTCTTACAACAAAATTTATACAGTCCTAAAAATTGACGAAGTTTCAAATTTAGGTGCAGTAAAAATTAGAATAAGGTCTTTAATTGAAGCAGCAGAAAAGAGAGAATTTGAAAAAATTGATGCAGAGCTTGAAGGTCTTCTTGATGACAATCCAGTAATGTTTACGAAAGAAATGAAGGAAAATT
This sequence comes from Peptoniphilus senegalensis JC140, assembly GCF_000321025.1. Classification (GTDB taxonomy): domain Bacteria; phylum Bacillota; class Clostridia; order Tissierellales; family Peptoniphilaceae; genus Peptoniphilus_A; species Peptoniphilus_A senegalensis. The sequence continues at coordinate 664,827 of NZ_HE610717.1, read as the reverse complement.
ACACAATACTAATGCCACAAATGGCGCCACTTCATTTTAGTATCTTCGAACCAATCCTAAGACAAGAAGGCATTAACATAGAAGTCCTTCACGACTCAGGTCATAAGGTTGTAAACGAAGGTTTAAAATATGTAAATAATGATGCTTGTTATCCATCAATTTTTGTAGTTGGACAATTTATAGATGCAGTGAAATCTGGAAAGTATGACACAAATCGCTTGGCACTTCTCATGAGTCAAACTGGAGGAGCTTGCAGGGCATCAAACTATGTGGGCTTCATTAGAAAGGCACTAAAAGATGCAGGATATGGTCATGTGCCAGTCATTGGACTTTCTTTTCAAGGAATTGAAAAGCACACAGGCTTTGAATTTGATAAAAAACAGTTAGTTAGAATTGGAAGAAAATTAATTCAAGGAATGTTATATGCAGATCTCATCATGAGACTTACTCAAGCTACAAGGCCTTATGAAGTAATAAAGGGTTCAGCAAATATTTTGCGTGACAGATGGATTGACATTACGACATCAGAGAACTTAAATTACAGCAAGAAAACTTTTATATCCAATATCAATAGGATGATTGGAGAATTTAATAGACTTGAAATAAGGAATGAAAAGAAAGCAAAAGTTGGAATTGTTGGAGAAATCCTAGTCAAGTATGACCCTGCTGCTAATAATCATGTTGCAGAACTTCTTGAAAAGGAAGGTGCAGAAGTTGTTATACCAGATTTAACAGATTTTATGATGTATTCCTTTAAGAATGCAAGGGCAAAGGCTGATAAACTTTCTAAATCAAGGCTCACTGCCTTTATGTGTGAAATGGGAATTTCATATATTGAATCTTACAGAAAATACATTAGATTAGCTCTCGAGCCAACAAGGTTTATTGTTCCAGAAAAAATTGAAGAGATAATTGACTATGCAGAAAAATATGTTGACCTTGGTAATCAATATGGCGAAGGTTGGCTTCTAACTGGCGAAATGGTTGAACTCATTGAGTCAGGCGTGGAAAATATTGTCTGCGTCCAACCCTTCGGATGTCTTCCAAATCACATCACAGGCAAAGGCGTCATAAAAGCAATAAGAAATTCCTACGAAAAAGCAAATATTATTCCGATTGACTATGACGCGTCAGCATCAGAGGTAAATCAATTTAACAGGATTAAATTAATGCTTTCTCAAGCTAAGAGAAATATGGAGCAAGGCGAAAACAAGTACAACAGAGGTTATCTAAAAAAAGCTGCAAGTTTGAAAAACTAAAAATTTAATCTATGTATTTAAAACTTTTACAATAAAATTAAAAATAGACAAAAAATTTCCCCTCAATGATGAGGGGATTTTTGATTTGAAAATAAATATAATTTGTAGAAGAAATTAAATTTTCTTAAAAATATTTTTTAAAGTTTGATCTTGTAACAAGTTGTCTGTACTATCTTGTTTTTTCTTTTCGTCGTTGTAAACTTGAATGTCCTTTTGAGGCTTGTAAGTTTGACCCTTAAGAGCAGCCTCAAAGGCATCCTTAGCTTCTTGCATCTTAACTTGGAAATCATTTAATTCAATAATAAATTTTTTGGCAGAATCTTCATTTTTAGTAATAATAGATTCCTTAAGGCCAGGCAAAATTTCTAATGCCTTTTCGCTTGCCCTTACAGTGTAATCGTGAGAATTTTTAAATTTATCAGGCACGCTCATATTTTTAATTTTATCGACAATATTTCTAATTTCAGAATTTGCTTTTTCATAGGCAGAGTTTAATTCTGCATCAGAAAGGCTTGCTGCATTTTCGAAAAAACTTGATTTTAAATTTGCAATTGATTTATTTAGATCATTTTGCAAACTTTTAACTTCTTTAACATATAATTCTTCATCAGAAGATAAATTTAAGATTGAAGAATTCGAAGAATCATTTATTATTACTTTAAAATTATCATTGTCCCATTTTACTTCAGCTTTTAAGTTTTCTGCAACAAATCTAAGGGGAACAAAAGTGCGTTCGTTTTTGATTATAGAAGGAGCATCTAGCTCAACTTCTTTACCATTAACTTTTGATTTTTTTGAATCAATTTTTAATTCAAGAGAAGTATCTTTGCCAGTGATGCTGACAATCCTTTCTTCATTGTTCCAGTCAACTTTATAACCTAAAGTTTCAGAGATAAATCTAATTGGTACCATAGTCCTTTCATTTTGTATAAAAGGTTGGACATCTGATTTAATAATTTTTCCATTGTATTCGATTTGTGGAGTTTTTCCAGCAAATACATTTACACATAAAAAGACTAATAAAACTAATGAAAATATAATTGATTTACTTTTTTTCATAATAACCTCCATCTAATTATTTTTTGCTCTTAAGAGAACTTGTGTAAGAATTTGGGTCAAAAACTTTTTCAATGTAAATTAGGTTGCTGTCCTTGTCTCCTTGTATTTCTATAAAGGAGCCATCTCTTTCGGTAGGAGAAACTTCGCCATTCTCATCATCCTTGTAAAAAACAATGTACTCCTTATTTGGTGTAAGTGTCTTTGGCAATTCAATGACAATTTGTGAAAGGTCGCCCTTGTAGTCCTTTAAGAAAGCTGTGTTCATGCCTTCTGCAGTAGAAGTTGAAATTCTAACTCTTGCTATGTAGTCAGAATTTTTGATTAATTCAGTTAATGATTCTTTGTCAAAGTTTGATGTAGTTAACTCTTCTGTTGTAGCTTCTTTTTCCTTAGCCACAGAAGATACTTGTGCGTCTTTACTTACATTTGTAGAATTTTTTTTGCCACAAGCTGATAAACTAATGACAAATAGTAAAGATATTAAAATAATTGATAATTTTTTCATAGCTACCTCCAATTTTCTACATTATACCATAATAGGAACAAAGAAGAATTATATAATTTTAAATTACTTGCAAGAATGATATAATTAAAAGGGTGATACGATGCCAAAAGATGTGCTATTTATTTTAGAGAAACTAAATGAGGAAGGCTTTGACGCCTACATTGTAGGTGGATGTGTGAGAGATAAACTTTTGGGTTTTGAACCTCATGACTATGACATTACTACATCTGCAAAGCCAGATGAAATAAAAAAAGTTTTTAAAGATTTTAAGACAATACTAATTGGTGAAGAATTTGGCACAGTTGGCGTTCTAATAAACAAAATTCTTTACGAAGTTACAACTTTTAGGATTGATGGCAAGTATCTAAATTATAGAAAGCCAGAAAATGTAACCTTCTCAAAAAATCTCACAGAAGATTTAAAGAGACGCGACTTTACAATTAATGCTATGGCAATGGACTTTAAAGGAGAACTTTATGATCCCTTTGGAGGTAAAAAAGATTTAGATGATAAAATTTTGAGGGCAGTGGGAAATCCCGTTGAGAGAATTAGAGAAGACGCCATAAGAATTTTGAGGGCAATTAGGTTTGCCGGAAGATTAGATTTTTACATTGAAGATGAGCTTTTCGATGCTATTGCCTTTGAAAGAAAACTACTTAAAAAAATTTCTCCAGAGAGAATTTTTGATGAGTTTTCAAAAATGATTACTTCAGATAGACCTTCCTACTATCTTCTTTTAATGGAAGAGACGGGAATACTTGATGTGATTTTTCCTGAATTAAAGAGGACTGTTGGTTTTTCACAATTTTCGCCCTATCATGACAAGACTCTTTTTGACCACTTGATTTGTGTAATGGACGAGGTAAAGCCAGACTTAAGTCTTAGACTTGCTGGGCTTTTTCATGATGTATCAAAGGTGGACACACTTTCCATTGGCGAAGATGGCAGGGGACATTTTTACGGTCACGAAGTTTTGGGAGCGGATTTAGTTTCTGAAATTTTAAAGAGATATAGAGTTTCAAACAAGATTATTGATAAGGTAAAAATTCTAATTCTAGACCACATGAAAGTTCACAGCGAAATGAGCGACAAGGCACTCAGAAGGCAAATAAAAAGAGTTGGAAGAGAAAATGTTATGGATCTCTATGACCTCTTAATTGCAGATTGTAAGTGCACGAGAATGGACCGAGATGCAAGCTTTATTATAAATCGGAAAAATAGGGTAAAAGAATTATTAAAGGAAAAAGAAATGAAAACTGAAAAGTTTTTGGAAATAAATGGAAATGACATTAAGGCTTTGGGTTTTAATGAAAGCAAAATTATTGGAAGGGTTTTAAAAGAACTTGAAGATTTAGTATTAGATGACCCAGAAAAGAATAATAGAGATTTCTTAATTAAATATATAGATAAAAATTACAGGTGATAAAATGACAAGATTATTTGGAACTGATGGAGTTCGTGGCATTGCCAATCAAAAGCTAACTCCAAAGTTATGTTATGACATTGGAAGGGCAGCTGCCTTTGTACTTACTAAAAATAAAAAGGGAAAGGTTTTAGTTGGAAGAGATACAAGACTTTCAGGCGACTTAGTTGAGTCTGCACTTATAGCAGGCTTTATGAGTATCGGTCTTGACGTGGATGTAGCAGGTGTTATTCCAACTCCAGGTGTTGCCTATCTCACTAGGACAGGAGACTATCTTTGTGGGGTTTCAATTTCTGCATCACACAATCCCTTTGAATATAATGGTATAAAATTTTTCTCAAGTGATGGACTTAAACTAGATGACAGCGTGGAAGACGAAATAGAAGAAAAAGTTCTTTCGACTACAAAAATTTATAAAGATGTAACTGGAGAAAACATTGGAATTGTAAATAGGTCTTCTGATTTTACACAAAAGTATGTTGATTATTTAAAGGGACTTACGGATGAAAGATTTGATGGATTTGAAGTTGCAGTAGATGCAGGGAATGGAGCTCAATCCTTTATTGCAGAAGAAGTTTTAAAATCCTATGGAGCCAAAGTTAAAATCATAAATAAGGAGCCAAATGGTAAAAATATTAACGATAATTGTGGTTCTACAAATCCAAAGCTAATAGAAGAACTCGTAAAAAGTGAAAAATCTCATATTGGTATGAGTTTTGACGGAGATGCTGATAGGATTATTGCAGTGGATGAAAAGGGAAATGTTGTCGATGGAGATCACATTTTGGCAATCGCAGCAACTTATTTAAAAGAAAATAATAAACTTAATAATAACGCAGCTGTGGGAACTATAATGTCAAATATGGGACTCAAAAAATATCTTGAAAAAATTGGTGTTGATTTTATTGAGACAAAAGTTGGCGATAGATATATTTTGGAGAAGATGTTAAAGGATAATTATGTAATTGGTGCTGAACAATCTGGTCATGTAATATTCCTTCAATACAACACAACTGGCGATGGACTTGCAACGGGGATACATCTTTTGGAAATTATGAAAAAAACTGGAAAGAAATTGTCTGAACTTAACGGACTTATGAGAGACTATCCACAAGTTTTAAAAAATGCAAAAGTTCGCGATGAATTAAAAAATAAGTTTGATGAATTTCCTGAAATAACTAAGGCTATAAAAAAAGTAGAAGAAACTTATCACGGAAGTGGCAGAGTTGTCATTAGACCTTCTGGTACTGAAGCTCTTGTTAGAGTTATGATTGAAGGCGAGGATAAAGATAAGCTTTCACGAGATGCAGATAAATTAGTAAAAATTATTGAAGACAAACTGAATTAGGAGAATATAATGTACAAAATAATTTCAGATACAAGTTGTGACTTAACTAAAGAAGAGATAAAAGAATTGGGGATTGAGTATGTTCCCTTTAAAATTTCAATTGATGGAGTGGAATATGAAGACGATGATAATTTAAAACTTGAAGAATACCTAGATAAAATGGAAAAGACAGAAAATGCAATAAAGACTGCTTGTCCAGCGCCCTATGATTATTTAAAAATTATTGAAGAAAATTCTGACAAGGATATTTATATTCTTACAATTACATCAAAGTTGTCAGGATCTTACAATTCTGCCAAAATTGCAGAACAGGAAGCAAGGGAAAAGTTTAAGGACATAAAAATCCATGTAATTGACACAAAGGCTGCTTCAGCAGGTAATACAAGGATTGTTTTAAAGCTTTTAGATTTAGTAAAAGAAAAAAGCTTCGAAGAAGTTGTGCCTGCCATTGAAAGTGAAGTTAACAATTCTACAACTATGTTTGTTCTTGAAAGTATGAAGAACTTAATTAAAAATGGAAGAATAAAAAAATCAGCAGGATTAGTAGCTAATGTCTTAAATATAAGACCTATTATGATTGCAAAAGATGGAGAAATAGAACTTTATGAAATAAATCGTGGTATAAAAAAATCTCTTGATAAGATGATTAAGGCGATTGGAACAGAATGTAAAGTCGGAACACCAAATCTTATTACAATTTCCTATGTTAGAAATAAAGAACGTGCAGAAAAAATTAAGGAAAAAATCGAAGAATTATATGCAGATGTAAAAGTTCATGTTAGACACACAAATGGGCTTTCCTCTGGATATGCAGACATAGGAGGTATTGTTATAGCTTTTTGAGGTGACTTATGAATAGATTTGATAGAGAAGATAGATTTAAGGAAAAAATAAATAATGCCTTTAGGGAAGAAAATTTTAAGGAAATTGGGGACTTGATTGGCGAAAGTATTGATACAGCAATAGATATGACAAAGTCATCTATTAGTAAATTTGTAAATAAAAATAAGAGAAATTTGCCTTATAGCGTGCAAAATGATGATAGGATTATAAATCAAAATCCCAAAACAGTAAGTCGAGTCAAGACTTGGGGCTTTGTCGCAAAAGCCTCAATAGTGGGACATCTTTTTGCTTTATTTGGTTTTCTCATGGATATGTTTGATACTTACGGGTCTGTAAGAGAAGATCTCCCAGCTTTAATTTTTTGGGTTCTACCTGCCCTTGTAATTTCTTTCTATGTAAATTACAAAGTAAAAAAGGATAAGAATCAAATAATTAGGTTTAGAAAGTACAATCGTGAAATTGGAAATAACACAGTTATACCAACAGCTGACCTTGCTGCAATAACTGCAAAGCCTATAGATTTTACAATAAATGATATCTTAAACATGATTGAAAAGGACTATTACAGACAAGCTCGAATTGTGGAAAATGGCGAACTTTTTATACTAGATTCAAAAACTTATAAGCTCTACAAGGAAGAAATGCTTCGCGATCCCAAAGAAAGGTATGAGGAGCTTGAAGAAAAGGAAAATAATGCTCTTTTAGAAGATTATTTATCTAAGGCCAAAAAAGATGTCACAACTTTAACAGAAATGCTTCCAAAACTTAAAGAGCCAATGAAGGGAAAAATTACTGAATTTTTACAAATAGTTGGAAAAATTTTTGAACTTTTAAAAGAAAATCCAAATACAGCAAAGGATTTAGATAAGGTTATAAATTTTTACTTGCCAACTACAGTAAAGCTCATGGATAATTACATCCAGCTTAGTGAAAAACCAACAGATTCAGTAAAATCATCTTTAAAATCTATGGAGCAAACTATGGATTTAGTAAATGATGGATTTATGAAAATGTTAGATAATATTTACCAAGAAAAAATCATGGACCTTTCAAGTGACATGAGCGTTTTAAAATCAATGCTTAGACAAGAAGGACTTTTAGACCAAGATGACTTTAATTTAGGAGGAAAATAAAATGGATAAAGAAATAAAATTATCCCTAACAGACGATTTCGAGGATCTAAATAAAGATAATGAATTACATGAAATAAAATTAATTGACGAAAAAAATGAAGTGAAATTAAGTCCTGAAGAAGAAAAACAAGTTGAAGAATTTGCCAAGAATATTGATATAACAAATTCAAATATAGTATTACAATATGGTATTGGTGCACAAAGAAAGATTTCTAATTTTTCAGAAAAAACTCTTGAAAGTGTTAAGACTAAAGACCTTGGCGAAGTTGGAAATTTATTATCTGGAGTTGTAAATGAACTTAAAAGCTTTGATATAGATGAAGAGGACAACAAATTAGTTGGATTTTTCAAAAAACAATTAAATGGAATAACTTCTCTTAAAACAAAATACGATTCTGCAGAAAAAAATGTCAACAATATTATAAAAACTCTAGAAGATCATCAAGTAACTTTGATGAAAGACATCGCCATGCTTGACCAAATGTATGAGCTAAATGAAAATTATTACAAGGAACTTAGCATGTACATACTTGCGGGTAGAAAAAAATTGGAAGAAGCTACAAATATTGAACTTCCAAAACTTCAAGCAAAGGCACAAGAGACAAACCTACCTGTAGATGCACAAGTGGCAAATGATTATGTAAATATGATTAGTAGGTTTGAGAAAAAACTTCATGACTTAGATTTAACAAGAATGGTTTCAATTCAAATGGCGCCACAAATTAGAATGGTTCAATCATCAAATACAGTTATGGTTGAAAAAATCCAATCCACAATTGTAAATACCATTCCACTTTGGAAGTCTCAAATGGTAATTGCCCTAGGTGCAAATCACTCAAGGGAAGCAGCCAAGAGCACCAAGGAAGTAACTGATTTAACTAATAAACTTTTGAAGAAAAATGCAGAGACTCTAAAGCAAACTACAGTTGATACTGCAAGACTTTCTGAAAGGGGAATAGTTGATATCGACACAATTAAGCACACAAATGATCAACTTATATCAGCTCTAAATGAAGTTCGTCAAATTCAAATTGAAGGACACAAGAAGCGTGAAGAAGCATCACTTGAACTAAGAAGGATTGAAGAAAACTTAAAGTCTTCACTAATAGAAATTGCAAATAAATAATTTAAAATTTAAAAAACTTAATAAAATGACAAAAGCCGAGAAGATATCTTCTCGGCAATTTTTTTGTTATAAAATATTTTTTATATTCTAAAATTTATCTAAAGCTAATTTTTCCTTCTTCAATTGAATCAATAATGGCAAGGGAAAGTAAATCATAGCCCATATCCCTAATAATTTTTCCACCATCTTGGAAGCCCTTTTCAATGGCAACAGATACTCCGGATATAGTTGCTCCTGCTTGATTTGCAACATCAATTAGTCCCTTTAGGGCATTTCCTTCAGCCAAGAAATCGTCGATTATAAGCAAGTTGTCTTCAGGAGACAAAAATCTTTTGGAAACTGTAATTGTATAATTTTTCTTAGTGGTAAAGGATTCAACTTTTGATTCATAGACATCATCGCCTATGTTTAAGGTCTTTTGCTTTTTACAAAAGACTACCATGGCATCGTCAAAATGTTTTGATGCAACAGTGGCAAGGGCGATGCCGCTTGCTTCAATTGTTAGTATTTTATTTATTTTTTTATCTTTAAAATAGGATGCCATTTCTTCAGCAAGCTTATCTAAAAATTTTATATCTAATTGGTGATTTAAAAATGAATCTACCTTTACAATATTTCCATCTAAAATTCTTCCATCATTTATAATTCTATCTTCTAATAATTTCATTTTACACCTCTCGATTTATTTTAAGGCATTAGGATAAACTAATCAAGACCAGTAATTATTTATAAAAAAAATATTTACTGTGGTATAATAAAGACATGAAGTACATATTTTTATTATTAGTTTTATTGACGGCATGCGCAAAGGATACTCTCATTGATTCAGCTTCTGCAAATAATATAAGTGCAGAAATTATTTCACAGGACAAAAAATTTGGGTATGATTTAAAAATTAAATCTAAGGAGAAGGAATTTGATATTGATGTTGAGGACCTTAAAGCTTGGAAAGTTGATTTTTGTAATGTAGATGGAGGTGAAATTGAACTTGCTCTTGGAGTATATAAAAAGACGCCCTTTGATCCAAAATATGCCAAGAGATGTTTTTTATACAATATTGATTTTAAAAACAAGAAGTTAAAACCAAAGCTAAGAATTTCAAGATTATATAATCCTATTATGGATTTTAATTTGTGTGATATTGATGGAGACTCTTACGACGAAATTATTTCAATCGAAAAAAATATTGATGGCAATTTTTTATTTGGAGTCTATGACTGGACTAATTTTGCCTTTCAAAGAAACCACGGCAGCATAATTTTAAAGGATGAGCCAAAGTTTTTAGATAAGGAGAAAAAAGTTGAAATAGCTGGTAGCGAGAGAGAATTATATTTAGAAGGAGATGAAATAAAATGGAAGTAAGGAAAAAAATACTTATTGCTTCACTTATAGGGCTTTCACTTCTAACTGCTTGTAAAAAAGATAAAGTAGAAGAAAGTCCAAAGGAAGAAGCAAAAATTGAAATGCAGGACACAAAATTTTTAGATGAAATGGAAAATAAAACTACCTATATTGACTACAAGCTTTCTCAGTTTACACCAAGTGTGAAAGATTATAAAGTAGCTGAAGATTTTTCCAATGTAGTAAATTTTTCTGAATTTGGAAATTTTACGCCTAAGCAAAAAGAAATGCTTCTAAAAAATGGTTTTGTAATCACTAAGCCAAAAAATTTAAAAGATAATGCCTATAGTGAAGAACCATGGAATTACGAATTTGACCAAATTCATCAAATTTATGAAGATAACGAGTATAAAAACTTAGCAAGTTTTGTGACAACTGATTCAGTAACTCACATCTTCCACATTTTTTATGATGGATTTTTGAGAAATTTGGAAAAAGATGAGCTTTATCCAAAATCTATTGACTTAAATAAAAGATTGTTAGCAGAAAATATAAATCTTTTTAATGAAATAAAAAATGAAAGGTTAAGGGACATACAAATAAAAAATATTGCCTTTATTGCTACAGGACTTAAGCTTTTGGGAAGCGAGCCAGAAAATTTGCCAGAAGAAGCAAAGAATCTTGTTGATGAAGAAATGAAAAATGTATCACAAGAAGGAGTTTTAAGATCTCCAATAAGTGGAAGGGACATTGACTATTCACAACTTAAACCAAGAGGACACTACACAAGAAGCGAAGAATTAAAAAAATATTTTTCAGGCACAATGTATTTTGGCCAAGTTGGACTATTTATTGATAAGGATGATAAGCCTGATGAAGACAGTATTTTGCAAGGACTACTTTTAACTCACTCAATTTATAAAAATCCTGAAATTCTAAAGACTTGGGAAGATTTAGTTGAGCCAATTGACTTCTTAGTTGAATCTGCTGACGATCTTTCTATTAGAGAGTATGCAAGGACGCTTTATGGAATTTATGGAAAAGATTTTGACATTAATAAGTTAGATGATGATAAAAATTTAAAAAATGTCTATACAGTTTTGAAAAAATATCCAGACCCACAAGTTGCTGGTTTTATGGGCAAGTCTTTTAGATTTATGCCACAAAGAGCTGTTATGGATAGCGTCCTTATGCAAAATGTAGTTGACATAGCAAGGGATGACAAGCCATCTGATAGACCAATTTATTCTGGTCTTGACCTTATGACTTCCTTTGGTAATGAAAAGGCATTGGAAATTCAAAAGGAAGATCCTTATAATTCTCACTGGGATAAGTACCAAGAGAAGACTGATGAAAATATAGCCACTGTGAAAAAAATGGATGATTTAGATTGGCAAAAGAATATGTATCGCGGCTGGCTATGGATGTTAAAGTCCTATGACCAAAAATTTGGCGAAGGCTATCCAATGTTTATGAGAAATGATGCCTGGGAAAGAAAGGACCTAGTATCAGCTCTCGGTTCCTTTGCAGAATTAAAACACGACACAGTCCTTTATGGAAAAGCAGTCATGGCAGAAATGGGTGGCGGAGGAGATATAGAAATTCCAAAATCCTATGTTGAACCAAATGTTGAGCTTTACGAAAAATTAAATTGGCTACTTGAATTTACTAAGGTCAATTTAAAAAATCGTGACATGCTAAATTCTAAGTATGAAGAAAAAATAAACAACTTCCAAGCTATGGTAGTGAAGTTTAGAGACCTTTCTATAAAGGAACTTCAAAATGAGCCACTTACAAAAGATGAAATATTCGACTTGTTATGTATTGGTGGAGAAATGGAAAGAATAATGGTTGACTTCGTTGAGTCATCTGATGAAAATAATATTTCTTATTGGTATGAAATCCAAAATGCAACTGACAGGAGGATGCCAGTAGTTGTAGACTTAATGAGAGTTGTAGAAAATAGCGTAGGCCTTCCTAAGGATGAAATATTTAGTATTGGAACAGGTAAGCCTATGGAAATTTTTGTAATCTATCCTCATGAAGGAAAACTTTACATGGGTAGAGGAGCAACTTTCTCTTACTACGAATTTTTAAATAAAGAAAGATTAACTGACGAAGATTGGCAAAAAATGGTATATGACAATGCTACTGATTTTCCAACTTGGTACAAGGACCTTGTGACAGAAGAAAAGAAAGCAATAGAATATCATAGTTATGGACCAGATTATGAAGAAAGCATGTATAAAGAATAGTTAAAGAGGGCTAGTCCCTCTTTTTTTCTTGCAAAATTTTAAATTTGATTTTAACATGTGTTATAATGTTTTGAGGTGATAATATGCTTTTAGAATTAGTTGAAAAGAGAAGAAGTATAAGAAAATTTACTGATGAAAAAGTTTCTGATGAAGACTTAAAGGAAATTTTAACTATTGCACTTCATGCCCCAACGGCAAAAAATAGAAATCCAGTGAGATACATTGTAATTCGAGATAAAAAAAGGCTAGAAGAACTTTCTAACTTTAAGAAAAATTCGGCTAAGTTTCTTGCAAGTGCAGATCTTGCCATTGCTGTCGTAACAGACACAGAAATTGCACCAAATACCAACCACCAAGATGCATCTATAGCTGCAACTTTTATTTTACTTGCTGCAGCTGACTTAGACCTGGGTGCAACTTGGGCGAATGTAGTTGATGCAAGGCATGAATCTGGCATAACAGCTCAAGAATTTTTGCATAAATTTTTTGATTTAGAAGACAAGTTTGATGTGGAATGTATAATCGGCATAGGTCATCCTGCAGAAGAAAAATCAGAAAAAATTCCCTTTGAATATTCTGAAAATGTATTTGAGGATCTCAATGATAAAGTTAAATAATTTAGAAGAAACGGAAAAATTTGGAAGGTTTTTAGGAGAAAATTTAAGACCAGGAGATGTACTTTGCCTCAACGGAGACTTGGGAGCAGGCAAGACAACTTTAACAAAAAGCATTGCCCTTGGACTTGGCATTGAAGATTATGTTACAAGTCCAACTTTTACCATAGTTAATGAATATTACGGCAAGACAAATTTATATCACATTGACACCTATCGCCTTGACGACAAAGTTGATGTGGATTATCTTGGCTTTGATGAATATTTTTATTCTGATGGAGTGACAATTGTTGAATGGGCAGATAAAATTAAAGAGGCTCTTCCAGAAGAATACATTGAGATAAATATTTCATCAAGGGGAGATAATAGAGAGCTTGAAATTAATTTTATTGGCAATAGATTTGAAAAGCTGAAGGAGAAAATAAATGAAAGTTTTGGGAATTGACACTTCAACAATAACAACAGCTATAGGACTAATTGAAGACGATGAAGTCCTTTGCGATTATAATTTGACAGGACGTGTGGCTCATTCAGAATCTGTTACAGATATGATTCATGAAATTTTTGAAAAATTTGAATTTGGATTAGAAGACATAGATTTAATTGCAGTTGGCATAGGACCAGGCTCTTTTACAGGACTTCGTATTGGTATAACAATTGCAAAGGTTATGGCTTTTGCCCTCGATGTTGATGTTATTGGAGTTTCATCTCTTGTTGCAAATTCTATGTCTGATTATGGTCTTGTTTCTACAATAGTTGATGCAAGACGTGGCAATGTCTATGCTTCAATAATAAAAAATGAGGATGAGCCAGAAGTTTTATTTGAAGATGAAATTTTACCCTTTGAAAAATTCAAGGACGAAGTAAAAAAATATGATGTTATAACTATTGCAGGACTTGATGGCGAAAAATTTATTGGAGAAATTGAAAATGCAAAATTGTCAAAAAATAAAGCAATGATAGGCTCAAATATTGCAAGGCTTGGTCTAATAGATTACAAAAAAAATGGTCCTATGGACGTCTTTAATTTAGTGCCAAATTATTTAAAAATTTCTCAGGCAGAAGCACAATATGAAAAGAATAACGAGACTAGCAAATAAAAAGGATGTAGATGGAATTTATGAAATTGAAGCAGCAAACTTCGAATTTCCTTGGTCAAAAAAATCCATAGAAAATTCCATTGTTAATGATGACTTGCAAGACATAGTAATTACTGAAGTTGATGGAACTCTTGTGGGTTACATTTCTTATATGATAGTTTTTGATGAGATTCACATAGCAAATGTTGCAGTAAAAGGTGAATTTCGTGGACAAAAAATTTCTCTTGATCTTTTTGATTTTTTGACAAAAAAAGCAGATGAGGAAAAATTAAAAATAACTTTAGAAGTTGCTGAGAAAAATAAAATTGCAATTAATTTATATAGAAAATATAATTTTAAAATCTCAGGAAAAAGAAATAATTATTACGGCATTGACAGAGATGCCTATATAATGTGGAGGGAGTGAAAAGATGAAAGTTTTGGCAGTGGAATCATCCTGTGATGAAACTTCAGTTGCTGTTGTTGAAAATGGTCGAGAAGTTTATTCAAATGTAATTGCATCACAAATTGACACTCACAAAAAATTTGGAGGTGTTGTGCCTGAAATTGCATCGAGACAACACGTTGAGGCTATAAATACGGTTTTAAAGGAAGGCCTTGACCAGGCAGGCGTAAAATTAAGTGACATAGATATTATTGCAGCCACAAAGGGACCGGGACTTATTGGGGCACTTTTAGTTGGACTTAGTGCAGGAAAGGCTCTTGCACTTGCTACAGGCAAGCCCTTTGTTGGAGTAAATCACATAGTTGGTCATGTATGTGCAAATTATATTTCCTTTAAGGATTTAGAGCCACCCTTTATTGGACTAATTATTTCTGGTGGTCATACTTATTTAATTGAAGTAAAGGACTATGTCGACTTTACACTTCATGGAAGAACTGTTGACGATGCAGTTGGTGAAGCTTTTGATAAAGTAGCAAGATCACTTGGTCTATCCTATCCAGGTGGACCAGTAGTTGATGCTTTAGCAAAAAAAGGAAAGGAAAGCATAGAATTTCCAAGAGTAATGATAAAGGAAGATAATTATAATTTTTCTTTCAGCGGACTTAAAACTGCAGTTTTAAATTATTTAAATAGCACAAGACTTCGTGGAGAAGAAATTGTCGTTGAAGATGTGTGTAAGTCCTTCCAAGAGGCAGTAGTTGATGTCCTTCTTGAAAAATCCTTTAGACTTGCAAAAGAAAAGAATATGGATAAAATTGTTCTCTGTGGTGGAGTTTCTGCAAATTCAAGAATTAGAGAGGCCTTTGAAGAAAGGGGATCTAAAGAAAATATAAGAATTTTCTATCCTGAACTTAAACTTTGCACAGATAATGCAGCCATGATTGCATCAGCTGCCTATTACGAGTACAGGGCAGGAAAAGTTGACGAAGAAAATTTTGCAAATCCAAATTTAGGCTTAAAGTAAATTTCAAAAAAATAAAAAGTGCATCCCTGCACTCTTTATAAATTATTTATAAATTTTAAAATTTCCATCTTAGAAAGATTATTTTCAAAAACTTCTAAGTGGTCAATGCCCATGATGTCGTGGGCATTTTTTATGCCCTCTTGTACAAGTTTTTCAACAGAATAAAGTTCTCCAAAGTCTGAATTTTTTGAAGAGATGAAGAATAAATTGCAAATGTTATTTACGTTTCTCTTGTAACTTTCTCCAGGGATTTTTTTATAGTTTTCAAAAACTGAAATGCCTACATTTTTTAAATTAAATCTAAGATCTGCATACTTTTCCTCAAGATTAAATAATTTAATTAGCTCAAAGAAAAAGTCCTCGCCATTTAAGGCCTTAAATACATTTCCGACGAAAATAGAATTTTTATTAGGATTTAAAATTTTTAAAATTACTTTATTGTCAACAACTTTTGCAGAAATGCCAGACTTTACTTTAAAAATGAAAAAGTCCTTGTCTTGCAAATTTTCTTTTAGTTTCTTTATAAAGGAGTCATCAGAAAACTCTAAATTGACAAATAAAATTGAGGAGTCTCTAGTTTTTCCTTCAATTTCCTTGTAAATATTTTGAGAATGAAAAATTTTTTGTGAAGAATAAGTAGATAAAATTTTCTCTGGAATATTTGTAGTGTCGCCAAGTGCTAAGTTTGAAAAATATGTTGGAGACTCAATGGAAATAATGTCCTTTAAATCAGTTAAAATTTCTTCAACTTGTTCATTTTTTTCAAAAGTCAATTTATCTACATGATTATCTGTTGCACTGAAGTCAATAAACTTATAGTCGTCATAGAAGTTTACGCCAGCGTCTTTTAAATAATCCTTTAAAAATTTGTAAATTTTATTTGTATCGAGGTCAAAATAGTTTTCTGATCCTATAAAATCTACTAAAGCTTCCTTTAATTCAAGTACAGGAGAAGTAGATTTCAAGTTGTAAATACTAGACAAATAATAAAACAAATTTGAATTTAAAAAGTCAGTGAATAAAAAATATTTTTCAATAGAATTTTTATCATCTAAGTCCATAGGGTATAGCATTAATTTGTATAATTTCTTTTTACTATTTTCATCAACATCAAAAATATTAGAGAATTGATTTAGAGATAAATCCAAAAGGATTGGTCTTTCTTTTTTTGCTATTTTTTCAGAAATTTTATTTAATTCATCTTCATCTAAAATATTTTTTAACATTTCATAGGTATTTTTAAAATTAAATTCTGAAAATCTATTGTCAAAACTTTGGTAGTTGTTTTCGTCTTCCTTTATTTCTACAAATTCGTTAAAGTGTTTTGTGTAAATATTTATATTTAGAGGATCTAAATTTGCGTGGTTTATTAGAGCATAGGCAAGGGCTAAATTTCCAAAACCGTCGCCAAGTAAGTAAGCTTTTGAGTTTTCGTCACGATTTGGCATTAAGATTTTCACTTCATCATCGGAGACTTTTTTTGCAGCAAAAATGGCAGCTGAAATTGTTGCAGCTGCAATAGCTAATTTTTTAATGTCATCTTTTCTTGACATAATCTCACCTCAATTTAGTTTTACCCAATTTATATAAGAGTTAATTCAATTTGTTAAATTGTTTTATTACAAGTATAATAATGATTGGAGGGATTAACTTGAAAAATTATAAATTAATCGAAGAAAAATATATAGACGAAGTTGCATCAAATTGCAAAGTCTATTCTCATATAAAAACTGGAGCAAGAGTCTTAACTTTAGAAAATAATGATGACAACAAAGCCTTTGGCATTGGATTTAGGACGCCACCTGAAAAGGGGAATGGAGTTTGTCACATCGTTGAACACTGTGTACTTTCTGGCTCAAGAAAATTTAAAACTAAGGAGCCTTTTATGGATTTAATTAAGTCATCACTGCAAACTTTTTTAAATGCCATGACTTTTCCAGACAAGACAATTTATCCTGTATCAAGCAGAAATGAAAAAGATTTTTACAATTTAATGGATGTCTATTTAGATGCAGTTTTTTATCCAAGCATATATGAAGAAGAAAAAATATTTCTTCAAGAAGGATGGCATTACGATTTAAAAGATAAAAATGATGAATTAAAATACAATGGAGTTGTCTACAATGAAATGAAAGGAGTGTATTCTTCATCAGAAAATATTGTCTCCGATGCCATGATCTTCTCTCTTCACGAAAATTCATCCTATGGAGTGGACTCTGGCGGAGACCCAAAACTTATTCCAAGCCTATCTTATGAGGAATTTAAAAATTATCACAAAAAATACTATCATCCATCAAATTCTTATATCTACCTCTATGGAAACCAAAATATGGAAGAGGCACTTGATTTCATTGACAAAAATTATTTAGCTGACTTTGATAGGCAAGAAATTAATTCAGAAATAATTTTAAATGAAAAGTTAGAGGAGACTAAGAATGTCCAAATAACTTTTTCTGCTTCAAAGGAAGAGATGAAGGAAAAAATAGATTATCTTTCAAAGGGCTGGACTATTGGTTATGCTGATTCAAAGATGGATGTCTTTATGCGTGATTTATTGGCTGAACTTTTAATAGATGCTCAAGCTGGGCCACTTAAAAAGGCAATTCTTGATGCAGGATTAGCTGAAGACGTATATTCAGAAACTTCATCTTCACTTCCACTAGACCTTTCAATTGTCCTAAAAAATACTGATGCAGATAAAAAAGATGAATTCTTAAAAATTTTAGACGAAACTTTAAGAGACTTGGTAGAAAAAGGAATAGACAGAGATTTACTTGAAGCAACTTTAAATAAATTTGAATTTATTTTTAGAGAAGGCGGCGGCACACAAAAGGCTATAATTTATTATATAAGGGCATTAAATTCATGGTTATATGATGAGTCTCCTCTTGATGCCTTGTATTATAATGATGTGTTAAGTGAAGTTAAGGAAAAACTTGATGACAATTTTGTGGAAAATTATATTAAAGAAAAATTAATTGACAACAAATATTCTGTAAATTTATCTGCAAGACCTGAGCTAAATAAAAATGAGAGAGAAGAGAAAGAATTAAGAGAAACGTTAAAAGCCTTAAAGGAAAAAATGACTGAAGAAGAAAAAGAAGAAATCATTCAAAAGAGTCTTGAACTTGAAAAATATCAAAGTCAGGAAGACTCTCTTGAAGCAAAAAAAACTATACCATCTCTTGAGCTTTCTGACATTGACGAAAAAGTTACAGACTATGAATTGGAAAAAGATAAAATTAAAGATGTAATTTATCTAAAGTCAAATCAAGAGACAAATGGCATAGTCTACACGACAATTTCTCATGACATTTCCTTTATTAAAAAAGAAGAAATTGAGACAATGTCACTTCTCCTTTCTTTGATTGGTCTTCTTGATACAAAAAATTATTCCTACGAAGAATTAAATAACGAAATTTACAAGGCAACTGGTGGAATAACTTTTAATCCAACTGTTTATGTGGACTCAAAGGACAAGGAAAAATATTCACTTAGAATGAATATAAGAATGAAATCAACTGCAGATAATGTAAAAAGAGGACTGGAAATAGTTGATGAAATTATGAATAGGTCAATTCTCGATTCAAAGAAAAGAGTTAAAGAACTTTTAAATATGTTGAAGTCAAGAGTTGAATCAACAATGTTACAAAATGGACATCAATTTATCATTTCGATTTTAAAATCTTATTACTCAAGAGTTGCTGAAGTTCAATCTCACATTGGTGGACTAGATTATTATGATTTCATGAGAGATTTAGTGGAAAATTTCGAAGAGAAATGGGAAGAATTTGAAAAGAAATCAGAAGATATTTATAAAAAGTTATTTGTAAAGGACAATTTAATTATTTCAACTACTGGAAATATTTCTGACTTAAATAAAATTAAAGATGAATTAAATAATTATATTGAAAAATTAGAAGTTAAGGATATAAAGTCTTGTGATTATAAATTCGAAAGCGACAATAAAAACGAAGGCTTTTATACAACTTCAAATGTAGTCTATGTCTCAAAAGGATATGACCTCGAAAAGCTTGGCATAAAATATACTGGGGATCTGACAGTTCTTGCAAATATTTTAAATTCATCTTATCTTCACAATGAAATTAGGGCAAAGGGTGGAGCTTATGGTGCAGGAATTACCATTGGAAGAAATGGGGACATGGCAACATATTCTTACAGAGACCCAAATTTAAAAAATACAGTTAAAGTTTATGACAGCATAGGAAAATTTGTAGAAAATTTAAAAATTTCAGATGAGGATTTAAAGGATTTTATCATTGGCTCAATGAATGCCTTTGACCCACTTTTATCGCCAGAACAAATTGGAGATATAAATTTATCAAGATTTATAACTGGACTTACAGCAGAAGATGTGGAAAAGTCAAAAAAAGAAGCTTTAAATACTAAGGTGGAAAAATTAAATTCTTACGGCAAAATATTAGATGAAGCTATGAAGAAAAATTATCTAGCAGCTTTTGGTAGCGAAAGCATAATCAGGGAAGATGCAAATCTATTTAAGGAAATTAAATCAATTAAATAAGTGGAGGTTCTATGATTGACTACCATGAAATATTAAAAAAAGTTGAAAACTTAATGAGAGAAGCATCTAAAATTTTCTTTGAACTTGACCCAAAAAATAATTTTGAGATGAAGGGAAGAAATGATTTCGTCACAGAAGTTGATTTTGAAGTGCAAGAATTTTTAGAGGAGAATCTTTTAAATTTAATTCCTAATTCAAATCTTTTAGCTGAAGAAAAGGATAAGTCAAAAGAAGACTTAAAGGAATACACATGGGTTTTAGACCCAGTTGATGGCACGACAAACCTTGTCCATGGCTTTGACCATTCAGTGATAAGCCTTGCTCTTTTAGAAAAATCTGAAATTGTACTTGGAGCAATTTATGATCCATTTAGGGAAGAATTTTTCTCAGCGATAAAGGATGAAGGTGCAAAATTAAATGGTCAGGAAATAAAAGTTTCTTGCGACAAAAATTTTTGTGACACCTTGATTGGTGCTGGAACTGGTGGAGGAAGACTTAACCGAGACGATGAAACTTTTGATATTTTGCGATTTATTTTCGACAACACCAATGGCTTTAGGAGAATTGGTTCAGCTGCACTAGAGATGTGCTACGCTGCCTGTGGAAGATATGATGCCTTTATAGATGATGCACTTAATCTTTGGGACTATGCTGCAGGGTCTTTAATAGTTAGAGAAGCAGGCGGTATTGTCATAAATATGCATGGTCAAGAAATCAGTTGTGAAAGATTTAGTGGCATAATTTGTGGAAATAAAAGCGTTGTGGAAGAATTAAAAAGATTTGTATATTAAGAAAAGTGAAACGGAAGTTTTCTTAACATATAATCTTTTTATGAATTAACAAATGGAGAGTGCAGTATTAAAAATTTTTAAAAATGTGTAAAAAATTTTTTAATATACAATTTTTCATTGGATTTAAGGCTATGTTTTGTGAAAAAATACAAAAGTATAAGTTGATTTATAACTTTTGAAAAACTATTGACAATTAAAAATTAAATTGTTAATATCTAATTGTATGAGAGCTCATATTTTGAGTGAAAGTGTGCCTAGGGATCCGGGCTTTGCCAAGGACCGAGCGGTACGGATACTTTTTTTAAGTATCACACCTTAGGGAAAAAAGCCCAGAGGGGTAGGTTTTACAAAAATCTGCCTCTTTGGGCTTTATTTTATTTTACTGGAGGAAATTATGAAGACTATTTACCAAGGAAAAACTAAGAATGTTTTAGAAGAAGATGGAAGATGTTACCTTAAATTTAAGGATGATATGACAGGAACTGACGGAGTTTTTGATACTGGTGGAAACCAAGTAGCTGGTAGTGTTGAAGGTGCAGGAAAAGAGTGCTTAAAAGTTACAAAATACTTCTTCGAAAAAATTAACGAAGCTGGAATTAACACTCACTACATTTCTGCAGATGTTGACAATAATTTAATGGAAGTAAAAAGAGCAAAGGTTTTTGGCAAGGGTCTTGAAGTTATTACAAGATTCAAAGCAGTAGGTTCTTTCTACAGAAGATATGGTCTTTATGTTGAAGAAGGTCAAGAACTTCCTGAATATACTGAATTTACTTTAAAAGATGATGGAAGAGACGATCCTCTAATTACAAGAGAAGGTCTTGCTGTTCTAGGTATTCTAAAAACTGAAGAATATGATAAGATTGTTGAAATGAATAAAAAAATTGCTAATGTTGTTAAAGATATTTTAGCTGAAAGTGGACTTGACCTTTATGATATCAAATTTGAATATGGTAAACTTGAAGGTTCTGACGAAATCGTACTAATTGACGAAGTAAGTGGTGGAAACATGAGAGCTTATAAAGATGGCGAATATGTAAAACCACTTGATGTTTCAAAATATTTAAATATTTAAGGAGAAAAAATGAGAGTATCAATTATAATGGGTTCAATTTCTGACAGAGAAATTGCAGATAAAATTGTTGCAAAATTAATGGAATTTGGAATTGAGTATGACGCCAAAGTAATTTCTGCTCACAGAGCCTTAAATCAATTGCAAGATTATGTAAAAAATACAGAAGATGAAAGCCAAGTTTTCATCTCAATTGCAGGAAAAGCTGCTCACCTTGGTGGTGTAATTGCAGCTCTTACAACTAGACCAGTCATTGGAGTTCCTGTTAAGAGTTCAACTCTTGACGGACTTGATGCACTTCTTTCCACTGTTCAAATGCCAAGCGGAGTACCAGTTGCTACTGTTGCCATAAATGGTGGAGAAAATGCTGCAATTTTAGCAGCAGAAATTTTAGCTGTTTCTGATGATAATTTAAAGAAAAAGTTAAAGAAATTTAGATCTGACATGTCAGAAAAAATTGCAAACACCGATTATGTTTACGAAGGATAAAAGGAGCGGAGATGGCAATTAATTATAAAGACGCAGGCGTAGATGTTGATGCCGGTCAAAAAGAAGTTGAATTAATTAAAAGTATTGTTGCAAAAACTCAGTCAAAGGATGTATTATCATCCCTTGGCGGTTTTTCAGGTCTATTTAATTTAGATTTAAGTGAAATTAAAAATCCAGTTCTTGTTAGTGGAACTGACGGAGTTGGTACAAAAGTTATTTTGGCTCACAAGTTAAATAAACACGATACTATTGGTATCGACTGCGTTGCAATGTGTGTAAATGACATTTTGTGTCAAGGGGCAAAACCTCTTTTCTTCTTGGACTACATTGCTACTGGCAAATTAGTACCAGAAAAAATGGAAGAAATTGTTAAGGGAGTTGCTGAAGGATGTATTCAGTCTTCTGCATCACTTATTGGTGGAGAAACTGCAGAAATGCCAGGAATTTATCAAGAAGATCAATATGATCTTGCTGGTTTTGCTGTTGGTATTGTTGATAAAGATAAAATTATTGATGGTTCA
Organism: Peptoniphilus senegalensis JC140; assembly: GCF_000321025.1. Classification (GTDB taxonomy): domain Bacteria; phylum Bacillota; class Clostridia; order Tissierellales; family Peptoniphilaceae; genus Peptoniphilus_A; species Peptoniphilus_A senegalensis. Next base: position 641,996 of record NZ_HE610717.1, on the reverse strand, counting down.
GACATTAAAGAAGGAGACCTAATCTTTGGACTTTCTTCTAATGGAATTCACTCTAATGGTTATTCTCTAGTTAGAAAAATTGTCTTTGATCACTGCAACTTTGATTTAAGTCAAAAATTTGATGAACTAGGTTGCACTTTAGGTGAAGAACTTTTAAAACCAACAAGAATTTATGTAAAAGAAATTCTTGAACTACTAAAGCTTGTTGACATCAAGGGCATGAGCCATATTACTGGTGGTGGTTTTTACGAAAACATTCCAAGAATGATTCCAAATGGGCTTTGTGCAAAAGTTGACGCATCTGTTGTAGAAACTCCAGAAATTTTTAAACTTCTAAAGAAGTGGGCAGATCTTAAAGATAAAGATATGTATTCTACTTTTAATATGGGAGTTGGACTTACTTTTGTAGTTAAAGAAGAAGATAGAGATAAAGTTACTAATTTCTTTAAAAATAGCGACTTGAAGCTTTATGAGCTTGGAAAAGTTGTAACTGGAGAAGATAAAATTGAACTTAGCTTCTAAAAATATTGCAGTTTTAATTTCAGGTGGTGGCACAAATCTTCAAGCCATCATTGACAATACAAAAAATAATTATATCAATGGAAATATTAAAATTGTCATTTCTAATAGAGAAGATGCTTATGGGCTTACTCGTGCAAAAAATGCAGGCATAAAGGCTGTAGTAATAAAAGACGACGAAAAACTTATAAACACTTTATCTGAAAATAAAATAGATTTAATTGTTCTTGCGGGATATTTAAAAATCTTGCCAGAAAAAATTACCAAAATTTTTGAAAACAAAATAATAAATATACATCCATCTTTAATCCCTGCCTTTTGTGGCAGGGGTTATTATGGATTAAAAGTACATGAGGCCGTCATCAAAAAAGGTGTAAAATACACTGGTGCCACTACTCATTTTGTAAATGAGGGTGCAGATGAGGGTCCTATTATCATGCAAAAGATTACTGAAGTGGGAGATGAAACTCCTGAAGAACTTCAAAAAAAAGTTTTAAAGATTGAGCATGAAATTTTGCCTCTTTCTGTAAAATATTTTTGTGAAGATAAATTAAAAGTCCTTAATGGAAAAGTTGTGATCGGAGGTTAGTATGAGAGCACTTATTTCAGTTTTTGACAAAGAAGGAATTGTAGATTTTGCAAAGGAACTTGCAAATAGAAATTGGGAAATCATTTCTACTGGCGGAACTTTTAAAAAATTAAAAGATGCAGGAATTGATGTAATTTCTGTGGATTCTGTAACAGGTTTTCCAGAAATTTTAGATGGAAGAGTTAAAACACTAAATCCAAAAATTCACGGTGGCATTTTAGCCAGACGCGACATAAAAGAACACATGGAAACTTTAAAGGATGAGGGAATAGATGCAATTGATATGGTTGTAAATAATCTTTATCCCTTTGAAGAAAAATTACTTGATAAAGCAGATCACGAAACAATGATTGAAAACATTGATATTGGTGGTCCTTCTATGATTAGGGCTGCTGCTAAAAATTACAGAGATGTTTTTATTGTAACTGACCCAAGTGATTATGAAGAGGTACTTAATAATTTAGAAAAGGATAATTTAGAATTTAAAGAATATTTAGCAAAGAAGGCCTTTAGTTACACAGGTCACTATGATGCTGTCATTTCAAATTATTTTTTAAAGAGACTTCCTGAAGAGTTCCCAAGATATATTAACAAGAGCTTTAAACTTTCTGAAGAATTGAGATATGGAGAAAACCCACATCAAAAGGCAGCTTTTTACGAAGATTCTTATAGGCCAGATAAGGTTGAATATAAGGTTCTTCACGGCAAACAAATTTCCTACAACAACTTAAATGATATGTATTCTGCTCTTAATGCAGTAATAAATTTTGACAAGCCAGCTGCAGTTGCAATTAAACACACTGACCCATGTGGAATTGGTATAGGCGAAAATCTTGAAGAAGCCTTCCTTAAAGCCTATGAATGTGATGACGAATCAATTTTTGGTGGAATCATTGCCTTAAATAGAGAAGTTGATGTAAAAACAGCAGAACACCTTTCAAAGATTTTCTTAGAAATAGTTGTTGCGCCAAGTTTTTCTAAGGAAGCTTATGATCTTCTAGCTCAAAAGAAGAACATTAGACTTGTAGAAATTCCAGAGTTTGAAAGACTTTATGAAGCTGGAAAGAGATTTAAACAAGTTTTAAATGGAATTATAATTCAAGATTCTGATGACCTAGTTTGGGAAGAGGAAAAACTCTCCTTTGTCTCAAATAGAAAACCAAGTGAAAAAGAATTAGAGGAATTAAAATTTGCTTTCACTTGCTGTAAGACAACTTTCTCAAATTCAGTAGTTATTGCAAAAAATGGTGGAACTCTCGCTCTTGGTCAAGGAGAAACAAAGAGAGCTTGGGCTGTTGAAGAAGCAATTCAAAGGGCTGGAGAAAAGGCAAAGGGAGCAGTTCTTGCATCTGATGGATTTTTCTTTAGAGATACTATTGAACTTCTTTATAAGGCTGGAATTGATGTAATAGTTCAACCAGGCGGATCTGTTAAAGACCAAGAAGTAATTGATTATGCAAATGAGCATGATATCTGTCTTGTCTTTACTAATATAAGACATTTCAGACACTAGGAGGACAAATGAAGGTACTTGTAATTGGAAATGGCGGAAGAGAACACGCTCTTGCATGGAAACTTAAAGAAAGCAAAAATGTTGATAAAATATTTATGGCAAAGGGAAATGGTGGCACAGAAGACTTTTGCGAAAATCTCGACATTGATCCAAAAGATATTGAGGGACTTTTAAGATTTGCCCTTGAAGAAAAAATTGATTTAACAGTAGTTGGTCCAGAAGACCCGCTTTGCATGGGGATAGTAGATGCTTTCAACGAAAATGGCTTAAAGGTTTTTGGACCTAACAAAGAATGTGCTAGATTTGAAAAATCCAAAGAATTTACCAAGAAGTTTTTGGAAAAGTATTCTATTCCAACTGCAAAATATGAAAGCTTTGTAAATTATGATGATGCAGAAAAGGGGCTATCCGAATTTTCTTATCCACTTGTTGTAAAAGCTGACGGACTTTGTTTAGGCAAGGGTGTAATAATTTGTCAAAATTTAGATGAAGCAAAGGATGCCCTCAAAAAGATTTTCAAGGACAAAATTTTTGGAGACGAAGGAAAAACAGTTGTAATAGAAGAATTTTTGACTGGAGAAGAAGCCTCTGTACTTTGTCTTGTATCAAAAAACAAATTATTCCCCCTTGAAAGAGCAAAGGATCACAAACAAATTTTTGACGGAGATAAGGGTCCAAACACTGGTGGAGTAGGGACTTATTCACCAGTATCTGCGAGTCCTGAACTAGAAAAAAATCTTCAAATAATTTATAGGCAAGTAGAAGAAGGACTTAATAGAGAAAAGTTATCTTATTCAGGAATTTTATTCATAGGCTTTATGATTGAAGATGACAAGCCAAAAGTTTTGGAATTTAATGTGCGTTTTGGAGACCCAGAGACAGAAGTTTTAATGCCAAGACTTGACTGTGACTTATTTGAGCTTTTAAACAAAACAATTGATGGAGACTTGAAAAAAGAGGACATCAAGTGGAAGGATGAAACTTGTTTAACAGTTATTATGTGTTCAGGTGGTTACCCAGCTTCTTATGAAAAGGAAAAAGAAATCTCAGGAATAGAGAATGTAGATAGGGACATAATAGTTTTCCACAATGGAACAAAAAAATTTGATGCCCTCTACACTAATGGCGGCAGAGTTTTATCAGTTACAGCTCTTGGAAAAAATTTACAAGAAACTCGTAAGAAGGCTTACGCAAATGTAGCAAAAATAAATTTTGATGGAGCTTATTACAGAAAAGATATTGGAACAAAATAAATTTAATAGAGCAGGTCTTAATTATCAAATAATAGGCAATTAGGACCTGTTTTTCTTGCCAAAAAATATTTTTGTATTAAACTATAAGAGGTGATTAATTTGAAAATAAAATCTTATGAAAATTTACACGAGAAATTTTTAGTTTTAATTTTTATAACTTTGGCAGGAGGTTTTCAAGATGCCTACTCATATCTAATGAGAGGAAAGGTCTTTGCCAATGCACAGACAGGAAATATTGTGCTTTTATTTAAAAATATAGTGGACTTAAATTTTAAAGGAGTTTTAGCTTATTTAATTCCAGTTCTGTCCTTCGCTTTTGGAGTTTATGTGGCTGTTCGCTTTGAAAACGCAATCGAAAAGAGAATTCTTCATTGGCGTCAATACATAATTGGTTTTGAGATCATAATTATGATTTTCGTTTCCTTTATACCAGAAAATATGAACAACCTTGCCAATGCGCTTTTATCTTTTTCATGTGCAATGCAAGTTTATGCCTTTAAAAAAATTTACGGACTTAGCTTTGCAACGACAATGTGTATAGGAAATCTTAGGAGTGCAACGGAAAATTTATCAAAATATCACATAACAAAAGACAGAACTTATCTTGAAAACTCAAAAAAATATTACACTGTTATATTTATCTTTGGCATGGGTGCAGCTCTTGGATATATAAGCTCTGACTTTTTTGGATTAAAATCAATACTTCTTGCTGCAAGTTTACTAACTATTTCTTTTATTATTTTATTTTTTGAAGATAGAGATAGGGAGTCTTAAAAATTTATATGCTTATTCAAAACTTTGATTTGTGTTCAATATTAAATAGGTATTTACACTGTATGTAAGTGGAAATTGTTTTGTACACAAGATTGATAACTTTATAAGAATTAAAAGTCTAAGTCTAAAGATTTGGACTTTTTTTATATAATCATTTATTTCACTAAAGGGAAAAATAAAAAAAGTTTTATACTTTATTTTTCATTATCTACTTTATTCATATTTTTTATTGGACTATAATCTCTGTTATTTTCAGAAAAAATAATATCCAAAAGTTCTATTATTAAAAGGAAATTGAAATCTATAAATATTTCGATTATAAATTTTACTTTGTGTAAATATTTAGCCAAAATTTTGTATTTAAAAAAGTCGGATATATGCTCATATATTGAGATTTTTATTGACCTTTGCCATTTAATGTGATAAAATCTATACAATTTATAAACCAATATTAAATAAATTAGAAGAGGTGTAAAAAATGAAATTAAAATTTAAGAGGTTTATGGGTATTTTGATAGTCTTATTAGCAGTTTTAGCTTTTACTAGTTGTCAAAAAGTAGACAATGGTGCTAAAAAAGAAGAAGGCGGCGAAGCTGCTACAACAGCGAATGCTGGTCAAAAAGCAAAATTTGAAACGCTTAAAGACGGCGAAGAATATCATATCGGTATTATAACTGGTACAGTATCTCAAGGTGAAGATGAGTTCCGTGCTGCACAAAAGGCAATTGAACTTTATGGTTCTGCTGATGAAGGTGGAGTTATTAGACATGATACTTATCCTGACAGATTTGAAGCTGAACAAGAAACTACAATTTCAAAGATTGTAGCTATGGCAGATGACCCTCTAATGAAGGCTGTTATTGTAAATCAATCAGTTCCAGGAACTGTTGCAGCATTTAATCAAATTAGAGAAAAGAGACCTGATATACTTCTTGTAAACTTAGTTGCTCAAGAAGATACAGTAATGGTTGAAAATGCAGCTGACCTTGTTATGGATGCTGATAATGTTTCTAGAGGTTACAGAATTATAGCTGCTGCAAAAGAAATGGGAGCTACAAAATTTGCTCACATTACTTTCCCAAGACATATGTCTATTGAACTTCTTGCTCTTAGAAGAGCAATAATGGAAGAAGCTTGTAAGGATTTAGGGCTTGAATTTATTTCATTAAACGCACCAGATCCTACTACTGATATTGGTATTCCAGGAGCACAACAATATGTTGCTGAAAACATTCAACCTTGGATTGATAAGTATGGTAAGGATACTGCTTTCTTCTGTACAAATGATGCACATACTGAACCACTTCTTAGAGGTGTTGCAGCTGGTGGAGCTATATTTGTAGAACAAGATTTACCATCTCCAATCATGGGCTACCCTAAGGCTTTCTCTGTTGACATTCAAAAAATGGCAGGAGACTGGCAAGCAATTAATGCTGCAGTTGAAAAAGTTGTTATTGAAAAAGGTGGCGACAAGAGAATGGGTACTTGGGCATATTCTTTAGGTTATTCACTAACTCTTGGTTCACTTGACCATGTAATGGATGTTCTAAAGGGACAAAGCGAACTTCTTAACCAAGACCAAATAGTAGCTTCTATAGAAAAATATACTGAAGGTGCTAAATGGATGGTTGAAAACTATATAGATAGATCTTCTGGAGAAAAGAAAGAAAATCACTTCTTACTTTCTCAAGACACTTATGTATATGGTAGAGGTTATCTAGGAATGGATAAAGTTGAAGTTCCTGAAAAGTATATGAATCTTAATGTTGATTTAGATGCTATTGAAGCTGCTCAAGAACAAGCTGAAGGACAAGCTAAATAATTTAATTATTTTATAAAAGAAATTAAAGTCAACGGGTTACCGTTGATTTTAATTTTATTATTATGAAGATGGAGGGATTTTGTTGACAAACAGTTTACTTGAAGTCAAGAATGTCAGCAAGAGTTTTGGCGAAAATGCCGTCTTAAAGGATGTAAATTTTTCCATTAATAAAGGAGAAATTTTAGGACTTGTTGGTGAAAATGGTGCCGGCAAGTCAACTCTTATGAACATAATTTTCGGAATGGAAGTTATTAGAGATACAGGCGGTTATAACGGTGAAATTTATTTTGACGGAAAATTAATTGACTTTAAAAACCCAATTGACGCCTTAAATGCGGGCATAGGAATGGTACATCAAGAATTTAGTTTAATCCCTGGATTTACAGTTGCAGAAAATATTACTCTAGATATGGAGAAGACTAATCCTTCTGTAGTATCTAAAATTTTTGGAAAAAAATTAGAGAGTATAGATGCAAAGGAAAATATGAAGATTGCAGGCAAGTCGCTAGACACTTTGGAAGTTAGCATTGACACAAATGCTCCTGTTTCTGAAATGCCTGTTGGTCACAAGCAATTTATTGAAATTGCAAGGGAAATGACGAGAAAAGATGTTAAGTTAATAATCATGGATGAGCCAACGGCGGTACTAACTGAAAGTGAAGCTAATAACCTCACTAATTCACTTAGAACTCTTGCAAATCTTGGAATATCCATAATTTTCATCACTCATAGACTTAGAGAGATCACAAATGTATGTGATCAAGTTGTTGTACTTAGAGATGGTGAAATAATAGAAAATGTGAAGAATGAAAATTTATCTATTGAGCAAATTGCTAAATGGATGGTTGGTAGAGACGAAAATGATAATAAAATTGATGTTGGAAGAGTGAAAAAGAATTTAGATGAAGATGACCACATTCTAGAAATCAAAAATCTTTGGGTGGATATGCCTGGGGAAGCTGTCTACGATGTAAGTCTTGATGTAATAAGAGGAGAAATTCTGGGGATTGCTGGACTTGCTGGTCAAGGTAAGCTAGGTATTCCAAATGGAATTTTGGGCACTTATCCAGTTGGTGGAAAGATAATTTACAATGGCAAGGAATTAAAACTTGGAAATACTTTAGAAATTCTAAAAAATAAGATTGCCTTTGTTTCTGAAGATAGAAGAGGTGTTGGTCTTTTATTGGAAGAGCCAATTTTCTGGAATATTTCCTTTAATGCTATGCAAGTTCAAGAAAAATTCATCAAAAAAGTTCTTGGATTTAAGTTTAGAGATGAAGCAAAGATGAGAGAAATGTCTAATAAATATATTGATTCTCTTCATATAAAAACTACAGGACCTGACCAAAAGGCAGGAAATTTATCTGGTGGAAATCAACAAAAGATTTGTCTAGCTAAAGCTTTTGCAATGGATCCAGAATTATTATTTGTATCTGAGCCAACTAGAGGTATAGATATTGGTGCAAAGGAACTTGTTCTTGATGCTTTGACAGAAAGCAATGAAAAGGACAATACCACTATTGTTATGGTTTCATCAGAACTTGAAGAACTTAGAAGTATATGTGACAGGATTGCTGTTATTTGTGAAGGAAAAATCGCAGGTATTTTGCCAGCTAATTCTGACCCTTCAAAATTTGGACTTTTAATGAGTGGAGAAGTGGAGGCAGTAAATGACTAAAAAGAAAAGTTTAATTCATAAAATAGGAGTGCCACGTCTTATCATTGGAGTTTTCTTATTAATATTATTCATGGCTGCTCCAATGGCTGGAGTTTCACTTGTTGACTCAATAGAAAATGTTCTTTCAAGATTTGGTATGTTTTCAGTTTTAGTTTTATCACTTGTTCCTATGGTGCAATCTGGTTGTGGACTTAACTTTGGGATCCCAATTGGTGTTGTAGCAGGAATTCTTGGTGGTGTAACTTCTATTGAATTTGGTTTTAAAGGTTTCCAAGGAATTTTTATTGCAATGATTTTTGCTGCAATAATAGCAGTTGTTTTTGGATTTTTCTATGGTCTACTTTTAAATAGAATTAAGGGCGATGAAATGCTTATCGCAACTTATGTAGGATATTCTTTTACAGCTTTTATGTGTATTGCATATCTAGTTTTACCTTATAAAAATCCAGTTTCTGTACTTTCTTATGGTGGAAAGGGACTATCTCAACAAGTTCCAGTTGCTGATTATTGGATGAAATCAAAAATTCTTGAAGATGGAACAAAGGTAACTGATGGTATTTTAAATGACTTTTTAAGTATTAATTTGTTTGGAGTTAGCATACCAGTTGGAATGTTTCTAATCTTTGCCATTATAGCTTTTATAGTTTGGGCATTTTTTAAGACTAAAACAGGTACTGCTATGACAGCTGTTGGTTCTAACTCAGAATATGCTAAGGCTGCTGGTATTCACATTAACAAGGTTAGACTTGTATCAGTAATTCTATCTACAGTAATTGCTGCAGTTGGTATTGTTATTTACCAACAATCTTATGGTTTTATACAACTTTACCAGGCACCACTTTCTTTTACATTCCAAACAGTAGCTGCGCTACTAATTGGTGGTGCTAGTATTAACAAGGCATCAATTCCAAATGTAATAATTGGTACATTTTTATTCCAAGGCGTAATTACACTTACTCCTACAGTAATAAATGGTGCATTAAATATAGATATTTCAGAAATACTAAGAATGATAATCACAAATGGAATGATAATTTACGCACTAACAAGGAGGAGTAAAGATGAATAAGAAATTTAATTTTAAAGAATTTTTATACAGATTTATGGTTCCTATTTTGTTTATAATCATAGTTGTTGTAGGCCTTATTATTGCTAAGCCACCACTATCTTATATAACAAATGAACTTTCCAAGAGAATGATAAGGAATACTTTCCTTGTACTATCTCTTATCATACCAATCATTGCAGGTATGGGTATCAACTTTGGTATTCCACTAGGAGCAATGGCTGGACAAATTGGAATAATTTTTGCTCAAGACTGGGGCTTTACTGGAGCAACTGGACTTCTTATAGCAGCTCTTATTGGTACACCAATAGCAGTTTTACTTGGACAATTTTCTGGAAGAGTTTTAAACAGAGCTAGAGGAAGAGAAATGATAACATCAATGATGCTTGCCTTCTTTATACTAGGTTGGTATATGCTTTTCTTATTGTACTTCTGTGGAACTTTAATTCCTATGAGAACAAAATCCATGGTGCTTTCAGCAGGTTATGGTATCAAAAACTCAATTACACTTGCATCAGCTCAAGGATTTGACAATATTTTAAAATTCAGAATAAATATTCCTATTACTGCAAAACATCAAGTTTTATTTGATGTGCCAGTAGTTACAATTGCAATAATTGCACTACTTTGCTTATTCATCGTGTGGTTTAGAAATACTAAACTTGGTCACGATATGAAGGCAGTAGGTCAAGATCAATTTGTTGCATCAAATGCAGGAATGAATTCTGATAAAATTAGAATTGCTTCTATAGTAATGTCAACTGTACTTGCTTGCTATGGACAAATAATTTATCTTCAAAACATTGGAACACTTGCAACTTATGCAGGTCAAGACCAAGCAGCACTTTACGCTGCGGCATCAATCCTTGTAGGTGGTGCATCTGTATCTAAGGCATCAATTCCAAATGTAATTCTAGGTACTGCATTATTCCACTTGATGTTTATAGTTCTTCCACAAGCAGGAAGAGTGCTAACAGGAGATGCCATGATGGGTGAATATTTCAGAACATTTATCTCTTATGGTGTAGTAACTCTTGCACTTATTCTTCACGCTTTTGAAAGAAAGAGAGAACTTGAAGCAAATAGATTAAAGATGCGAGAAGATAGAATTAATGGAAATAAAAAAGAAGAAGTTGCAGAAAATTAATTTTAATGCGATTTCATAAACTTTATAAAATAAAAAAAATTGCTCAGTTAATGGGCAATTTTTTGTGCTATTTTTAATATTATTAAAATACTTTTTGGAAAATTCTTTAACTCTAGTGTCCAAATAAATTTACAATTTTTACTAAAATTCATAATTAAATTTCTACATATTTATTATTTTCCATTATAAATGGTGGTGCTACATTAGGATCTTTGTAGTCCTTATATTTTTCCTTTAAATACTTGTAGCAGGACTCTTTGTTAGCAAATTTAACAGCTTGATAGGGTTCTTCAAAGGAAATTTTTTCTAAAAATAAGCAGCCTTTTTCAATTGGAATAAGAACTCCAACGTGACCAATAAAAAGATAGTCTCCATCTAAATTGTCATGAAGTATAACAGAAAGCATCTTAACTTTTTTAGGGAAGGTAAAATTTGATAAGTAAGAAGACATAACTTCTCCTTGAATTTTTGAATCTTTGCTTGTGTTTGTAGCTACTCTTGAAAATAATTTTTTAAAACTATTAAATTCATCATCACTAAATAAATTTGAATTTTTTATTGATTCTTCATCCATAAAAAGTAGCTCATCATCAATTTTTGTGTCTGGATTAAAATTCATTTCATCTTTTAATAGAAGAAAAGAATTTATTCTGCAATTAGTGTCGGGAAATTTATGATTTATATTATTTCTGATATCAATAATTTTCCCAGCGTCATAATTCGTGTATGATTTATTTTTAAAATCACCAAAGAGCAAGTCTTTAGGTATATCTTTATTGTAATCTCTCACAAGAGAGATATATTTTTCAAAATTATTTTTATTTATCTTGTTTTGAACTACATTTTTGACAAACTCAAGGCTCTTTTCGTCATTTAGATTAGAAAAAAGAATATTATTTATTTCTTCTTCAACATTTTTACTTAGGGTAGTTTCATTAATATTTTTGTTTTCTAAGTTATTTTTTTTACATCCTGATGTTATAAGGACAAGGCAAGCTAAAAGAATTGAAAATTTTTTATTCATGTTTTCTCCTATTTTAAAATTATCAAAGTAGATTATACAATAAAAAATATTTTTTCTAAATAAAATTAATTTCAAAATAGCAAGGATTAAAATAGAAAATTCATATCTTTTACATAAAATAATGTTAAACTAATAATAAGAATTGAGGGAGTGCGATATGGATAAATTTAATTTAACTTATATAAAAAATAAAAATTTTAATGCAGATATTTCCGATTTTGATTATGAGTCTGCAAAATTTGTAAATAATTTTCACAAGTCTTTTGATAGTTATGAGATAACCCCCCTTGTTGATTTAAAAAATTTGTCAAAAGGAATTGGAATTAAAGGATTTTTTGTAAAAGATGAGTCTTATAGATTTGGATTAAATGCCTTCAAGGTTCTTGGAGCGAGTTATGCCATTGCAAATTATATAAAAGATAAAATTGGCTTAGATGAAAATAATCTAAGTTTTGATGAGATAACTTCAAGTGAGACAAAGGAGAAACTTGGCAAAATAACTTTTGCTACTGCAACAGACGGTAATCATGGAAGAGCTGTTGCTTGGACAGCCAATAAACTTGGTCAAATCTCAAAGGTTTTTATGCCTAAAGGGACCTCTCTTGAGAGGCTTGAAAATATAAGAAGAGAAAATTCTGATGCAAATATTATGGAGGAAAATTATGATGATTGTGTTAGACTTGCTGCAAAATTTGCTGAGGAAAACAAGGGCGTTTTGATTCAAGATACTTCATGGGAAGGTTATATTGATGTACCAAAAAACATTATGAAGGGTTATTTGACTATGGCATTTGAAGTCTACAATGAGTTGAAAGAGAAAGATATTATGCCGACACATATTTTCTTGCAAGCAGGTGTTGGCTCAATGGCAGCATCTATTACTGCATTTTTTAGAAATGTATTGAAGGACAATCCTCCAAAGATTATTATTGTTGAACCAAATAAGGCAAACTGTCTTTATAGAACAGCAGATGCAAATGACGGAAAGCTTCACTTTGTCAAAGGGGATTTAAACTCTATAATGGCGGGGTTAAATTGTGGCGAACCTGTAACAATTGGCTGGCCTATATTAGAAAATTATGCTGATTATTTTTTGTCAGTTGATGATAATTACACTAAAATTGGAATGAGACTTTTGGCGAGTCCAATTAAAAATGATAGAAAAATTATTTCTTGAGAATCTGGTGCTGTAACAAGTGGTATTGTTTACGAACTTATGACTGATGATGATTTAAAAGATTATAGAGAGGAAATTGGATTAAATAAAGATTCAGTAGTCCTTTGTTTTTCAACGGAAGGCGATACTGATAAAAAATCCTATAGGGAAATTGTATTGGAAGGAAAATAAGTTAAAATTTTTAACTAACTTGTGTATATAAATTATTTTTCAATTAAATAAAATAAAAAATTTAGGACTTTGCGTAAAGTAAAGTCTTTTTTAGTGTAAAAAATTTTTAAAATAAAAATAAAAAAACTATTGAACTTTGTTCACAAAAGGTTTGTTATATTTTCTACAAAGATGAACGACGTTCAGAACTAAAAGGAGGATACATGTTGAAGTCTGAGGAAAGAAAAAAAGAAAACGAAAATAAAATTACAGAAGCAGCTCTTTCATCCTTTAGGGAAAAGGGTATAGATGCAACTTCTATTAGAGACATAATGAATAGGACTGACTTGGGGCTTGGAACTTTTTATCTATATTTCAGAGACAAGAAAGACCTAGAGGAAAAAATTGTTTTAGATATTATGACAGAATTAACTTATTGTGCAGAATCGAAGTGTAAAGGTAAAGATTCAAAGGAGAGGTTGATTTCCTTTTTTGACTATATAATTGAGCATTTAATAAGGGATCAACTTGAGTTAAAACTTATTTCAAATAATTTAAACTGGGCTCTTTATGCAAAAGTTGAAAATGATGACAGATTTAAGGAAGTAGAAACTACTCTTGATTTTATCTTAAATAAGTTTTCAAATTTATTTCCAGTAATTTTATCAGAGCAAGAGAGACTTTTTATTTTGGCCTTAACTATTAGAATTGTGCTATCAACTTGTGAATCTGCTTTAATGGAAGATTCAGTTATTGGAATAGATGAAATGAAACCAGTGCTATATAAAATCGTTGATAGAATATTTAGGTAGAGTGATCAAATGAAAAAATTTACTAAATTTATTTCTCACAAGCCAAAGTTTGTACTTTTAGTCATGACCTTGCTTTTAATTCCATCATTTTTGGGTTATAAGCTTACAAAAGTAAACTACGATATTTTGTCTTATTTGCCTAAAGATTTAAAGTCAACCCAAGGTCAAGAGATTTTGGATAAAGATTTTAAAAATGCTGCAACAGGAATGTTAATCCTTGAGGGAACTGACCATGAAGCAGAAGTTTTGAGAGAGAATATTCTAGAAATTGATGGAGTAGAAGATGTAATTTCTAAATCATCAACTGTTGGAGATATGATTCCTAGCGAATTTTTGCCTGATGAGATAAAAGATGTTTTCTATGCAGAAGACTCTACTTTAATGATTGTAAAGTTTAGCGATTCATCGTCTTCTTTAAAGACAATGAATGCTATAGATGAAATTAGAAAAATAGAATCAAATCAAAAATATTTAAGTGGAATTTCATCTCTTGTAAAGGATACGAAGGATTTAATCGACAAAGAAACACCAATCTATGTTGCTCTTGCCGTAGCTTTGGGATTAATTATTTTATCTCTAACAAATGAATCTACTATTGTACCCTTTGTCTTTATGCTAACTATTGGTTATGCAGTTTTGTATAATTTTGGATCCAATGTATTTTTAGGTGAGATATCCTATATAACAAAAGCTATAGCGGCTGTTTTACAACTTGCTGTTACTATGGACTATTCAATATTTTTGTATCACAGATATGTTGAAGAAAAGAAAAACTTTGACAATAAAAATGATGCTATGGATAAGGCAGTTCAAGAAACTATTTCTTCCTTATTTGCATCATCGCTTACAACTTTTGCTGGTTTTATAGTTTTAATTTTTATGAGACTTGGTCTAGGAAAAGATATTGGTCTTGTAATGAGTAAGGGAGTTTTAATAGGTTTAATAGCAACAGTTACAGTTCTTCCAGCAATGTTACTTGTTGTGGAAAAGTTTGTAAATAAATACAATCACAAAGTTATGCTTCCTGAATTTAATAAGTTGTAAGAATTTACAATAAAGCATAAGAAAACACTCTTTATAGCTTTTATTCTACTTTTTATTCCTGCAGTTTATGGTTCAGTTAATACAAAACTTTATTACAACCTTGATAGGTCACTTCCGCAGGATTTAGATTCTATAATTGCTTTAAATAAAATGAAAAAAGACTATGATATGGCTAGTACCCATTTTATTGTCGTAAAAGATGATTTATCGAATTCTGATTTGGAAGGGCTTATAAGTGACTTAAAGGGAATTGATGGAATAAATTCAGTTTTAAGTGCAAGTTCTGTTACTGGATTTACTATTCCCAGTGAATTTTTGCCTGAAAAACTTCAAGATAACTTTTCAAAAAATGGTTATCAGATGATCATGGCAAATTCTAAGTATCAAACTGCATCGCCTGAAGTTAAAAAACAGGTTAGTGAAATGAAAAGTCTTATAAATAAATATGACGATGAGGGATATTTAACTGGAGAAGCAGTTTTGACAGATGATTTAACAGTTATTTCAGATAGAGACTTTCAAATTGTAAATATTATTTCTATTGCAGTTGTATTTTTAATAATTGCAATAGTATTTAAGTCTATTGGTATTCCCCTAGTTTTAATTGCCGCAATTGAACTTGCAATTCAAATAAATATGGGTATTCCATTTTATTTAAATCACACAATACCATTTATCACGTCAATAATAATTGGGGTAATCCAACTTGGTTCCACAATTGACTACTCAATTTTAATGACAGATAGATTTTTGGCAGAATATAAAAAGTCAAAGGATGTAGATGGTTCTCTTAAAGTGTCTATAAAAGAAACTTCTAAATCAATTGTTACATCTGCACTTTCCTTTATGGCAGCCACAATTGGTGTAGGTATTTATTCAAAAATGGAAATTGTATCGACAATTTGTACATTTTTAGCTAGGGGTGCAATTATAAGTATGTGCGTAATCATACTATTATTGCCAGCAATTATTTCTGTAAGTTTTCCACTGATAAAGAAAACTACTAAGGGTTTAGATTAATATTATTTTAAGGAGAAGAATATGAATAAAAAAGTTCAAAAAGGTGTAATAACAGTTGTATTATCTTCCATGATTTTGACAAATACAGCTTTTGCTGCATCAAATGTAATAAATAAAAGTGAAACTGTATATGTATTAAAAAAGGATGACGACATTAAGGACAAAACTGTTTCAGTTTGGTTAAATTCAGAAGAAAACATCAAGGGTAAGGACAAGTCAAATTTAAAAAATATTAAAAATTTAAAGACTGATGAAAAAGTTGAAAGTAAAAATGGTTATATTTATTGGGATGAAAATGTAAAGGACATTTACTACCAAGGCAAGAGCGAAGAAAATATTCCAATTGATGTAAAAATTGATTATTATCTTGACGGCGAAAAAATGGAAAATAGCGAATTAAAGGGCAAGTCTGGTCATTTAAAGTTAGTTATTTCTACTGAAAATAATAAATATGTTATAAAAAAGATTAATGGCAAAAAGACTAAAGTTTATGCACCATACACTGTTATTGCGGCAATGGCATTTCCACAAGAAATTGCATCAAATATTGAATCAGATGATGCAAAAATTGCAAAGGATGGAAAAAATGAAGTTGTAACTTCAATTTTAACTCCTGGCTTAACGGAAAATTTTGAGACTATTCTAGAAGATAGACAAATGGAAGAGTTTAAAAGCGAAGCTGTTGTTGAAATGGATGTAAAGGATTATAAGCCAGTGGAAGCTTATGTTGTAATTTCTAATGAATTATTCCAAAATAAAGCAGACTTAGAAACTATTGACAAACTTCGTGATGGTGTAAGAGAACTTGAAGATAATTCACAAAAGTTAGTAGATGCTTCTACAAAATTATCTGATGCACAAGGTAAATTAAATAAAGGAATTAATGAATTAGGGGATGGGACTCTTACGCTTAAAGATGGCTCCAAGAAACTTTATGAAAAGTCAGGAGAATTTCAAGACAAACTAGATGAAGTTATTGAAAAAGTTGAACCAGTTCCAGGTGCAGCACAAAAAATGTATGAAGGTGGCAGTAAATTAACTTCAGGAATTAGTGATTACACTTCTGCTGTTGGAAAAATGAATGATAAAACTGGCGAAATGAAAGATGGAGCCAAAAAACTTCACGACGGTTCAGTTGAACTAGACAATGGACTTGGAAAGTTAAAGGATGCCACAGTACAATTAAGAGAAGGTTCAAGCAAGTTAAGTAAAATTGACGAAATGAAGGAAGAAGCTTTAAAGAAACTTGCAGAATTAAAATCTGGCATAGAAAAGCTTTCTGCTGGATCTAATAAGATTGATGCAGGAGCAGCAAAGGCAGTTGAAAGTACAAATAAACTTGCAGCAGGAGAAAGTGAATTTAATTCTAATTTCCAAATGTTAAATGGAAAAGTTCAAGGCATGGATGTACCTAACCTATCAGGACTTGGAAATATTAATGTTGAAGGAGATTTACAAAATATTGGTGCAAAAGCACAAGAAATTGGTGGAAGTGCACAGTCAATTGGAACTTCAGCTGCAGAAATTGGAAGAGCTATAGCAGTGTTAAGTCAAACTGATGATCCTGCAGCTCAACAAGCTATTGGAATATTACAAGGAGCAGCAGCAAACTTAGGTCAAAGTGCAGCTGGCATTGGACAAAATGCACAAAGTATTGGCGCATCAACACAAAAAGTTGGAAATGACCTTCAAGCACTAAAAGGTTTAAGCAATATGGCTGGAAAATTAGAAGGGTTAAATGAATTAAAGGGCGGAATGAATCAACTTGCACAAGCGTCAGAACAAATAAATGCAGGAGCAAGTCAACTTCCTGCAGGGCTTGAACAATTACAAGCAGGAACAAGAGAACTTTCTAATGGAGCAAATCAAATTAATTCTGCTCTTGAAAAAGCTATGTCAGATGCAGCATCAAAACTTGATACATCTCAACTTATGAAACTTTCTGATTCTCTTGTTAAGCTTGATGAAGCAGCAGGAAAATTAAAGGATGGCTCATCAAAATTAAGAGAAGGCACAGAACAAAGTGAAGATGCTGTAAATAAATTTACAGATGCAATTTCTGAACTTGACTCAAATTCACCAAAATTAAATTCTGGAGCTAATGAACTAACTAATGGGCTATTAGAATTCCGTGACAAATCTCAATTATTTAAAGATTTCCCAAGATTAAAGACAGAAGGAATAGTTCCAATGAGAGATGGAATTAAAAAGCTAGATAATGGAATCATTGACTTAAACTCTGGTGCAATTAAATTGAAAGATGGCGGAGATTTAATAGACGGAAACATGAAAATTTTTGCAGAAAAATTAGCTGAATTTAAACAAAGAGGAATTGATGAATTAGATAAGAAAACACAAGAATTACCAGAATTTAAAGAAATTGTGGATACAATGTTTGAACTTTCAAAAGAAGATTCATCCTTTACAGGAACTTCTGAAGGCTTCGATACTAAATATAGAATAATAGAAAAAATAAAGTAATGTGACA
Source organism: Peptoniphilus senegalensis JC140 (assembly GCF_000321025.1). Classification (GTDB taxonomy): domain Bacteria; phylum Bacillota; class Clostridia; order Tissierellales; family Peptoniphilaceae; genus Peptoniphilus_A; species Peptoniphilus_A senegalensis. The sequence continues at coordinate 623,920 of NZ_HE610717.1, read as the reverse complement.
AATCCAAAAAGTTGGGTATTAAAAAGTAAGAACAATTTTAGGAGGTCATTATGGAAATTAAAAAAGGAAACAATTGTTATTATATAGGCGAAGACGAAAATAATTATAAGGGAATTTTGACTTATGAAGAAAAGGGCGACATAATAGATGCCACTCACACTATTGTAAAGCCTGAGTTTGGAGGTCAAGGACTCGCAGGAGAGCTTGTGGAAAAACTTGTAGAAGACGCAAGAAATGAAAATAAAAAAATAAAGGGAACTTGCTCTTATGTTCACAAAAAACTAGAATCTAGGGAATATGATGATGTAAGAGCATAAAAAAAGATGGACTTTGTGGTAACTTCATAAAGTCCATTTTTTATTAGTATAAATAAAATTATTTAAAATATAATTTCATATCGCCATCTTGAATTAAGCCCTTGCGATAAAAAATTTCATAAATTGCAAAGGTTAAAGCTGCAGGCAAAATTATGTGCATAAGTAAAACTATGCCAAGAAGTTTCATAAAAGGAAGGTCAGGCATTGCTGTGAAAGTAGAAATTTGTCCCACAAGTCCACTTGTTCCCATACCAGAACCAAGAGGTGTATTTTCAAGTTTGAAAACCATAGTTGAAACTGGTCCCAATATTGCAGATGAAATAATAGGTGGAATAATGATTATTGGTTTTCTTACAATATTTGGCATTTGTAGCATTGAAGTACCCAGACCTTGTGCTACGAGTCCTTCCATTTTGTTGTCACGATAAGAAATAACTGCGAAGCCAACCATTTGACAACAACAACCAATAGTTGCAGCACCACCAGCAAGAGATGAGAGGGAAAGCATCATACAAAGTGCCGCTGAGGAAATTGGAAGAGTTAAAACTATACCAACTATAACTGATACAATTATTCCCATAAAGAAAGGAGCTTTATCAGTGGCATTTATAATAATTGCACCAAGAAGATTCATAAAAGCACTTATGTATGGACCAACAAAGTTTGCTATAAATACTCCAACTAAAACTGTTACAGCAGGAGTTACTATAATGTCAATTTTTGTTTTTTTGCTGACAAGTTTTCCAAATTCAACAGCGATGATTGTTGCTATGTAAACGCCCATAGGACCACCAAGTTCGTTACCAGCAATGCCAACTACAGTGGCAGCATAGACAACAAGGCTTGGGGCAGACATTGCCGTTGCAATAGCTACAGCTATGGCAGGCCCAGTTGCCTTTTGTGCCAAGGGCCAAAGCACATCTGTCAAAAATGAAATGTTAAAACTTTTTCCAATAGTATTTAATATTGTACCAACAAGTAGTGTTGCAAAAAGGCCAAAGGCCATGGCTCCAAGGGCATCAATAAAATATAATTTTGCCTTTCTTTTTATTGTTTCATTAAAATTTTCTTTTACCATTATATTCTCCTGACTAGGTCTTTTATTTTATATTTTGGCACAATGTAATTGCCATCTTCATCTAAGTAATAAGCTTGATCTTCGCCTGCATTAATTTCTTTTATAGTTGACTTAACTTTTGGATAGCCAAAGGCCACAACAAGATCGCAGGAATAATTATTTTCATAATTTAAAATCTCACGCATTTTTTTGTCATTAACACTTCCAATAATGCAAGAGCCAATTCCTTTTTCTGCAGCAAGAAGAGTCAAGTTAGAGATAACCAAGCCTTCATCAATGCCATTAAATCTTAATTTTTTTTCTTCATCACTTAAAATTGCAATAAAATAAACAGGCCTTTCTCCTTCTTTAGGTCTTCCAATGTTATTTGGTAAAGATGCTGCCCATTTTGTGTTTTCAAAAATTTCTAAGACCTTAGCCTTATTTTCGACAGAAATAAATCTAAGGTATTGTCTGTTGTTGGCGCAAGAGGCAAATTTTATAGAATTTAAAATATCCTCAATATCCTCTTTTGAAATTAACTTGTTTTCGTCAAACTTTCTATAAGTGCGTCTCCATTCCAATAAATTTTCTAAAGTCATTTCTTCCTCCAATCTTATTATTTTTATTCTTGTTAACTTTATATTTTATTACAAAATAATTATTTTTCAATAAATTAATAAAAATAATAAAATCATGTTTTAAATTAAAAAAAGGGTATAAATGCTTTAGTCAAAGAATATAATAATGCGATTAAAAATTTTTAAAATTTTTATATCAAATTTAATGAAAATGTTTTGACACTTTATATAAGTTGTTGTATACTTTAATTAATGTATACCGCTTTGGTGTATCTTTTGTTTTTCACAATTAGTATTGAAAAACATTTCAACTATTCTTTAATTTAAAAAGGAGGAAAATATGTCAAATTTGTATAAGACTACTGCAGAACATGAAGCTCTTCGTAAAGCTATTAGAGAGTTTGCAGAAGCAGAGATTAAGCCATTATCTTTTGGACTTGATCAAAACAATGAATTTCCAGAAGAAATTGTTAAGAAAATTGGCGAAAACGGTTGGATGGGTCTACCTTATTCTGTAGAAGAAGGTGGAGCAGGTAAGGATGTTATTTCTTATGCCATCGCCGTAGAAGAATTATCAAGAGTAGATGCTGGTGTTGGTGTTGTTTTATCAGCTCATACATCACTAGGCTCTTATCCAATTCAAGCTTTTGGTACTAAAGAACAAAAGGAAAAATACTTAAAACCTCTTGCTCAAGGTAAAAAACTTGGCGCTTTTGGACTTACTGAACCAAATGCTGGTTCTGATGCCGGCGGTACAGAAACAACTGCAGTACTTGATGGAGATTATTATATCTTAAATGGTAATAAAATATTTATAACAAATGCTCCTGCTGCTGACACTTATGTTGTTTACGCAGTTACTACACCAGGTATTGGAACTCACGGAATTTCTGCTTTCATAGTAGAAAAAGGTTGGGATGGATTTACTTTTGGAGATCACTACGACAAACTAGGTATTAGATCTTCAACTACTGCTGAACTTCAATTTAACAATGTTAAGGTTCCAAAGGAAAACTTACTTGGTAAAGAAGGTCAAGGTTTTAGAATTGCAATGCAAACACTTGATGGTGGTAGAATTGGTATCGCATCACAAGCACTAGGTATTGCTCAAGGTGCTTTTGAAGCTGCACTTGCTTATGCAAAAGAAAGAATCCAATTTGGTAGACCAATTGCACAACAACAAGCTGTTGGATTTAAACTTGCAGATATGGCTACAAAGATTAGAGCTGCAAGACTTATGGTATATTCAGCTGCTGAAATGAAACAAAATCATGAAAATTATTCAATGGAAGCTGCAATGGCAAAAACTGTTGCATCTGAAGTTGCTATGTGGGTTGTAAATGAAGCTCTTCAAATCCATGGTGGAAATGGATATTTAAAGGGAATGGAAGTAGAAAGATTCTTCAGAGATGCTAAGATTACTACTATCTATGAAGGTACTTCTGAAATCCAAAGAGTTGTAGTTGCAAGTCACCTTGTTGGTAAAGCACCAAAGAAAAAAGGTAGAGCTGCTGTAATAGATAAAAAAGCAGGCCCTATCACTGGAGATAGAAAGAGAGAAATAATTAAAGCTGATACAGCAGAAGAAGCTGTTGAAATTTTAGTTAAGAACTTAAAGAAAGATGGATATGATTTCTCTGTAGGAATTGACATTGACACACCTGTTTATGATGCTGAAAGAGTTGTTTCAGTTGGTAAAGGAATTGGCGGAGCAGAAAACATGGATATGGCAAGAGAACTTGCTCACGCTGCTGGTGCTGCACTAGGCTCTTCAAGACCAGTTGCAGAAACATTAAAACTTCTACCACTTGAAAGATATGTTGGTATGTCAGGACAAAAATTCAACGGAAATCTATACATTGCATGTGGTATTTCTGGAGCAAGCCAACACTTAAAGGGTATTAAAAACGCTTCAACAATTGTTGCAATCAACAAAAATGCAGGTGCTCCAATATTCAAAAACTGTGACTATGGTATAGTTGGAGATATGTTCGAAATTATGCCACTTCTTGCAGAAGCTCTTGGAACTGGTAAGAAAGACCCAGCACCTGAAATGGTTAAAGTTAGAAGATCTAAGCCTAGAAAGTTAGCTCCAAATTATAAAGTAATGGTATGTCCAGGTTGTGGATATGAATATGATCCAAACTACGGAGATCCAGAAGGAGAAATCGATCCAGGTACAGATTTCGAAAAATTACCAGAAGATTGGACTTGTCCAGAGTGTCAAGAAGAAAAGCAAAACTTCATTGAAGAAGATTTTACTGCTGATAGAAAGTAAGGAGGCTCTTTAAATGTTAAATAATAGAAAAATAACAGATGATTTATATTTTGTAGGGGGAAATGATAAAAGACTTGAACTTTTTGAAAATATGTTCCCTATTCCAGATGGAGTTTCTTACAATTCATACCTTTTGATGGACGAAAAGACAGTTCTTGTAGATTCAGTTGATTGGTCAATTGCAAGAGAGTATATACAAAGCATTGAAAATATATTAGATGGACGTAGTCTTGATTATATGCTAATTCACCACATGGAACCAGACCACTGTGGAGCTATTGAAGAAATATGTATAAGATGGCCTGATATTAGAATTATATCAAGTGAACAAGGTTTTCAATTTATGAGACAAATGGGATATCATATTCCAGAAAATCAACTAATAATAGTTGAAGAAGGAGATACAATTTCCTTCGGTAAGCATACACTTGCTTTCATTGAAGCTCCAATGGTTCACTGGCCAGAAGTTATTATGTCTCTTGACGTAACAGATGGAGTATTGTTCTCAGCAGACGGATTTGGTTCCTTTAAGTCTATGGATGGTAAATTATTTGCAGATGAAGTTGATTGGGAAAGAGATTGGCTTGATGAAGCTAGAAGATACCTTACTAACATCGTTGGAAAATATGGTCCATTTGTACAAGATGTTCTTAAAAAAGCTGCACCACTTCTTCCACAAGTTAAATATATTTGCCCACTTCACGGACTTGTTTGGAGAGATAACTTTGGATTTATCCTAGACAAGTATGACAAATGGTCAAGATATGAACCAGAAGAAGAAGGCGTGCTAATAGTTTATGCATCAATGTATGGAAATACAGAAAGAGCTGCACAAGATTTTGCAAACAGCCTAGTTGAAAGAGGAGTTAAAAAAGTAGAAGTATATGATGTTTCTAAGACAGATATATCCTATCTAATAGCAAAAACATTCCAATACTCTCACCTTGTTATAGCATCTGTAACTTACAATCTAGGAATCTATCCTAAGATGAAAAACTTCCTACACGATCTAGAAGCACTAAACGTTCAAAACAGAACAGTTGGTATCATTGAAAATGGTACTTGGGCTTGTACAGTTGGCGATAAGATTGAAAACTATATAGATGAAAATCTAAAACTATTTGATGTTCTTCCAGAAAGAGTTACAATTAATACATCTCTAAATGAAGCTAACGAAAATGACATGGAAGCTCTTGCAGATTCTATTATTGAATCTATGGCAAAAATTAGAGAAGTTAAAGAAAAATCCGCTAACTAATAATACCAAAGCGGTTCGGATATTAAATTCGGTTATATCATTTGATATAGCCGAATTTTTTT
>NZ_HE610717.1:560949-617238 GCF_000321025.1 Peptoniphilus senegalensis JC140 | reverse complement strand
CCACCGGCTATACTGGTGGTAGGAAAACAAGCTTTAGTTTCAAGCAAAAAGCTCTATGTCAAATATTTGATAGACTGCTTATTTGGAGTATATTTTTTTATCATCATAATATCCATGCTTGGACCTGGGTATTCTAATTACAAAAAAACCACCGGCTTATGAACTGACCCCAAAAGTTGGACTAATAAACCAACTTGAGGAGGTCAGTTCATTATGGGGTTACCACATAAGCCGGTGGTTATGATTATTAGATAAATTGCAATAGTATTTTTATTTTACAAAGGTCTTAATAAATGTCAATACTATAGGTTGGTAGATTATATCAACTAAGAAAGCTCCCACAATAGGAACTATCATCATAGCCTTTCTACTCATTCCATATTCTTCGTTGATTGCTGTCATGTTTACTATAGCAGATGGTGTAGCACCAAGTCCATGACCACAAAGTCCGGCACACATAACAGCGGCATCATAATTCTTTCCAAGAACTCTAAATACAAAGAAGTAAGCGTAAATTAACATGAAGATGACTTGACAAATTAGGACTACGAGAACGCCACCCATTAAGTCTTGAAGTTCCCAAAGTTTTAATGTCATAAGTGCAAGTGCAAGGTAAAGGTTAAGCATTACATCGCCTATACCGTCAACTAGGTTGCCGTTAAATTTATAGAAGTGAGCTTTTTCATTTACATTTCTAAGTATAACTGCTATAAACATAGCACCTACATAATCTGGGAAGTCCATATCAATTAATTTACCAATTTGTTTTGAAACAAGAGTACCTAATGCCATACATATAATAATTGCTGCAACATTTTTTATAATATCTAAGTTTGTTAGTTCTACTTTATCTTCTTTAAATAAATTGTCAAGTGCTGATGAATCAAAATTATCATCAATAGGTTTTAAGTCGTTTTTAAATATTAACCTTCTACCAAGGGGACCACCAATAACTACGCCAAATATAAGTCCAAAAGTTGCTGCTGCGGCACCAACTACTGGAGCTTGTTCATAACCCATTTTTGCAAAGGTTGAACCGTAACTCATTGCAGCGCCATGACCACCAATCATTGAAATTGAAGATGCAAGCATTCCATAAGCAGATTCAAGACCAATTGCTTTCGAAACTCCAATTCCAATTGTATTTTGAACAAGTGAACAAAAACCACAAACTAGCCAATAGATAATTAATAATTTACCGCCTGATTTTAAAATTTTTAAATTTGCACCAAGTCCAACTGTTGTAAAGAAAGCCAACATAAATGTAGATTGAAATATATTTTCATAGACAAAGTTAAAAGTATTTGTCTTATAACCAATAAAAGTTATAAACATGAATATAAATCCACCAACTACTGGTGCAGGGATACAATATTTTCTCAAAAATTTAGATCTATTCTTTACTCCATAGCCAACTAATAAAACTATAACTGCTAGGGCTAGAGTTAAAATAGAATCCAAGTTAATTGTTAAGATGCCATTTTCTCTTACAAATTCCATAAATTCCTCCTTATTATCCTTATTGCAATTTTTATCTATATAAATCATAACAAATATTAGCTTTTTACTCAAATATATAGATGAAAGCATGTGTTTAAATTTATAAAGTTTTACAAATAGTAGAAAAAATAGGATTAAGTCCAAATAAATATTTGGCAGTAAATATTTATTTAAAAAATTATAATAATTTTATATAAAAATTATTCCTAAAATTTATTAAAATTAAAGTAAATGATAATTAATTTCAAAATATGGAGGAAATGAAATGAGTAAAGTAAATGTAATATATTGGTCAGGAACTGGACACACAGAAAAAATGGCTGAAGCGGTAGTAAGAGGAGCAGAAAAAGAGGGCGCAGAAGTAAAATTAATTCAAGTTGCTTCTGCAACAGAAGATGATGTAAAAGGTGTAGATAGAATTGCTTTTGGATGTCCTGCAATGGGAGCAGAAGAGCTTGAAGAAACAGAAATGAGACCTTTTATGGATAAAGTAAATTCACTTCTAGCAGGAAAGAATGTTGCTTTATTTGGATCTTATGAATGGGCTGATGGTGAATGGATGAAATTATGGCAAGAAGAAGTTGAAAATACTGGAGCAAAATTAGTTGATGATGGTCTAATTGCTTATGATGATCCAAATGAAGAAGCAATAGAAGATTGTGAATCTCTAGGAAAAGAACTTGCAAGATCATGACTTACAATTCTATATTCATTGAATTTTTAAGCCAAATTAAAAATTTTAAAGATTTTGAATATTTACTTGCCCTTATTAAATCAACAGTTGCCCCAACTTTAAAAGATTTAAAATTGGGGACAATGATGAATTTAAGAAATGGGAAGAGATTATTGAAAGATACTTGGTTAAAAAATAAATTTATTATAAAAGATTCTCTTAATATTGATTTTTGCGAGCTAAATGAAGGGGAAGATTTTATATTAGTTTATTTTTTTAAAAGAAGTATGCTCATGAAAAGACTTTCTCAAAAGAAAATTTTGGAGTTTTTAAATTCAATGGGTTATGAAAATTGTAAGTCTATAGATGACTATTTAAGTCACTTGAAAAGTAAATTTGTGAATTTTTGTCCAGATGAGATTGGAATATTTCTTGGTTATCCTTTAAATGATGTAATTGATTTTAAGGACAGAGATAAAAAAGTTTGCAAGTGCACAGGTTATTGGAAGTGCTTTAATGATGAGAAGAGCTCAAAAAAAGCCTTTGAAAAGTTTGATGAGATAAAGATTGTTGAAATGAAAAGTATATTGGAAAGTTTTTAGACTGCTGAATTTTTGGCAGTCTTTTTTAGAATTCACTAGATTATTTTATTATTATAAGGTAAAATAGTAAGAACATTTAATTTATTAGAGTAATAAAGGGAAATATACTTAGTATTTACAAGGAATTTATTTTCAATTAAAATTTTATGATTATTATAGAGGTACTATGAAAAAATTAATTTTTAAGTTTTTAGAAAAAGAAGATATTGATGAAATTTATGAGCTTACATCGGAAGTGTATGAAGGCATTGAGAACAAAGAAATTTTTTCTCACGATAGCAAAGAAGATTTGGAGCATTTGATTGACAAGGGTGGTGCTTTCATAGGTGTATATGATGATGACAAACTTGTAGCTTATAGAAGTATAAAGGTGCCAGGTGATGAAGAAAATTTGGCATACGATGTAGATTTTTATGTCGATCCAGACAGAGTTATTATAAATGACACAGTTGTAGTTTTAAAAGATTATAGAGGAAGAAATCTACAAAATATTACTAGGCAAAAGTTGGAAGAGAAATATGAGGGTTCAAAATTTGCTCACAAGATGTCAACTATTTCTCCAAAAAACCACCGCTCCTATAAAAATACCTTAGATTCTGGCTATATGTTAGTTGCACTTAAAAAGAAGTATCCTGATGAATTTTCAAAAGAGGGTTATGACAGGTTTATTCTCTTAAAATCAGATGAAATTGATTTTGATTTTACTGGAGAAGAAATCACAATCCATGCAAGTGAAATAGATAAGTTAAAAGATGCTTTTGATTCAAATTATTATGGAGTTGCTGTGGACGATGATGGCAATATTTTATTTAAAGAGGCAAAAGTAAAATAATTTATTTAATGAAATCATTAAATGTATAAATTGTTAATATTATAAAACATAGGGTATAACTTAAATAAGATAATAGTTTACAAGTATTTTATATAAAATAAGAGGAGGAATTATTTTGGATAAAGGATACAATTTTTTTGAAGAGTATATGAATTCACAAAAGAAGATGATGGACATGTGGCAAGACTATGCAAAGTCTTTTGGCGGCAATAACTTTAATCCTTTTAATGCTGAATATATTTCTAGTATGAATAGGATTTTTGGCGACTTAGGAACTGCAGACTTTTTTAATTTCCACGGAACTCCTAGCGAAGTTGCAAAGAAAATAAAGGATACTTCTAAGTTATATTACAGCATTTATGAACTTTATAAAAATATTTATGATGAAAATATTGAGCCTACTAAGGAAAATATTGAAAGAATAATGAAAGAATATAAGGAAGGCTCACTTCAGTACATCAATAATTATCTCTTCCCATATATTCCTGTAGACCTTCAAAATTTAATCAAACAGTGCATGGGTGCTGCTGAAAGCTATAGAGATATGCTTGTAACTATTTATGGTCCTTGGATGGACAATTCTTCTGATTTAATGGATGATATAATGAAGGGAATTTTTGAAGACCCTAAAGCATTCCAAGATTTTTTCAAACTTTGGAAGAAAAATTATGGAGAAACTTTTGGAAAGATGCTAAACTCTCCACAATTTGGAATTGACAGAAATACTTATGAAATGCAAATGAAGACTATAGACAAGCTTATTACCTTTATTGGAAATTATTCTGAGCTAAGTATAATGCTTTCTAATTTAATCAATGAATCAACAGAAGATGTCATAAAGAAATCCTTTGAGTTAATCAAAAAAGGAGAAGCTCCAAAGACTTTTGAAGAATTTTACAATTTTTGGAAAAACCAAACTTCTAATGAATTTGACAAATTATTCTACTCTGACGAATTTTCTAAATTTTTAGGAAACTTTGTCGATTCGCTAATGCTTCTTAAAATCGACTTAGATAGGGTAGTGGAAGACTCACTAAAATGGTTCCCAATACCAACTAACTCTGATATGGACTCACTTTATAAGACTGTTTATGAACTTAAAAAAGAAGTTAGAGAACTTAAGAGATATATTAGAGACAAGGAATATCAAGAAGATAATAAGGACAATAAATAAGTAGGAGGTTATTAATTTGAAAAATATGTTTGGAATAGATTATGTTAAGTCAATGTCCGATATGGTAGATTCTTACGAAAAACTTATTAAAGGTGTAGATACACTTATGAATGTTGACTACAGTGGCTATGATGCAACTCCAAAAGAGCTTATTTTTGAAGAAGACAAGATGAAGTTATTCCACTATGAGCCAAAGGTAAAGGATCCAAATAAAATTCCAACTCTAATTGTATATGCTCTTGTAAATAAGCAATACATGATGGACTTGCAAGAAGATAGATCTCTTATAAAAAATTTATTAGAAGGTGGACAAGATATTTATATCATTGATTGGGGTTACCCAACTATGGATGACAAGTACCTTGGACTTGAAGACTACATCAATGGATATATAGATGATAGTGTTGAAATTATTAGAAGAAAACACAATATTGATAAAATTAATCTTATTGGAATTTGTCAAGGGGGGACATTCTCTTTCATTTACACTGCAACTCATGGGGATAAGGTAAATGCACTTGTTTCACTTGTAACTCCAATTGATTTTTCTACTGATGATGGACTTTTATTCAAATGGGGACCTTATCTAAATCCAGAAAACATGGTTAAGGCTTTTGGAAATGTGCCAGGAGAATTTATGAATGCAGGTTTTGTATTCTTAAAGCCAATTGATTTAATGATGGACAAATATGTAGGCGTAATTGATTCACTTGATGATGCAAATAAACTTGCAAACTTCCTTCGCATGGAGCACTGGATTTTCGATTCACCTGACCAAGTTGGAAGAGCTTACAAAGAGTTCCAAGAAGAAATGTATCATAAAAATAATTTAATTAAGGGAGAATTTTATCTAGATGGCGAAAGAGTTGACCTTAAAAATGTAAAATGTCCTGTGCTTGCAATTTTAGGTACAAAGGACAACCAAGTTCCACCAAATGCAACTAGGCCTATTCCTAAGGCTGTTGGCTCAGAGGATGTAGAGCTTGTTGAAGTTGAAACTGGTCACATTGGATTATTTGTGTCTGGCAGAAGCCAAAGAGAAGTTGCACCAAAGATTAATGATTTTTTAACAAATAAATCTAAATAAAAAAATTACCGAGCATAATTTTATTTGTGCTCGGTTTTTTATGTCATTTTTTATTTTAAAAGCCTAAAAGATTTTATTCAAAAAAGAATTTTTACTAAGAAATAATTTTGGGTTCTCCAATATTTAAGGAATAATAATAAATTTTTGCCGCATCTTCAACATATTCTGCAGATAAAAAAGCAGATTCCATGTCCTTGCCACAAGAGACCACTCCATGATTTGCAAGTAGGCAGGAATTTGATTTTTTAAGATAAGGAATAGTTGATTTTGCAAGTTCAAGAGAACCTGAAAGTTCAAAGGGAGCGACTTCAATCTCGCCACCCAAAAAAGGATTCATTTCAATTAAAATTAGTGGAATTTTTTTTCGTGAAACTGCGAAGGCTGTTGCCATAGGAGAGTGAGTGTGGACTATGGCATTGTAAGATGGATAATTTTTGTAAATTTCTCTATGCATCATCCACTCTGAGGAAGGTTTCTTGTCTCCATCTAAAATTTCGCCATCAAAATTTATTTTTACAATGTCATTTTCTGTGATTTCTAAGTAGTCCATGCCACTTGGAGTAATGTAAATCTCATCGCCTTCTCCTCTAAGACTTAAATTTCCACTTGTGCCTGCCACTAATTTTTTATCTAAAAGTTTTTTACCATATTCTACTAAAATTTTTCTGTAATTCATCTCGCACCTCAAATATAATTTATCACATTTAGGATGCAATTGACAATTGATTATGCTGTGTTAGACTAAAGATAAATAAATGGAGAGGTATTATGTTAAAAGAAAAAATTTTTGATAAGTATAAAGAAAGTGCAGACTATATTTTAAAAAGGATAAAAGTAAAACCAGAAATTGCAATTATTTTAGGCACAGGACTTGAAAACCTATTAGATGAAATGGAAGATAAGATTGAAATTTCTTATGGAGATGTACCAAATTTTTTAATTTCAACAACTAATAATAGCCAAGGAAAATTTATTTTTGGAAAATTATCTGGAAAGTATGTTATTTGCATGACTAAAAGATTTCACTACTATGAAGGCTATGATTTTGACGAATTAGCCATGCCAGTCTATGTTTTAAAACTTCTTGGCGTGAAAAATTTAATTCTTACAAATGCAGCAGGTGCTGTAAATTATAATTTTTATCCTGGAGATATTTGTTTAATAAGAGACCATATAAATTTTTCAGGAGTAAGTCCAACTAGGGGAAACAATTTGCCAGAGTTTGGGGACAGATTTTATCCCATTGACAATTTATATGACAAGAAACTTCGTAGCCTTGCCAAAAAAATGTGCTCTTGAAGAGGGAATTGAATTAAAGGAAGGAGTCTACTTTTTCACAGTTGGTCCATTTTTTGAATCGCCATCAGAGATTAGGGCAATAAGAACTTTGGGTGGAGATTTAGTTGGCATGTCAACTATTACAGAAACTTTGACAGCAGGTCACTGTGGCATGAAAGTCCTTGCATTTTCTGTTGCCACAAATTATTCTTCTGACAGAATAGAAAATATGGATGGAAGCGAAGTGGAAGATGTAGCAAGAGAAGTTTCGCCAAAATTAAAAAATTTGATTGTGAAAATAATTGGAGAGTTGGATTAAATGAAAAGACAAGATTATGATATGCCCTTTATGTTAAAATATGAAAATGTAGCTTGGTATGAGGATGGAGAAGTTAGGATTTTAGACAGGAGAGTCTATCCCAAGGAAATACGCTTTGAAATTTGTAAGACTCACAAGGAAGTAGCAAAGGCAATAAAGGATATGGTTACTCAGTCAGCAGGGCCTTATACGGCTGCTGGAATGGGTATGGCACTTGCTGCTTATGAGGCGAGAGATTTAAAGGAAAAAGATTTAATAGGGTTTTTAGAAGATGCTGCCAAGACAATTTCCAATGCGAGACCAACTACATCTACAAGACTTAAAAAAGTAACAGAAGGCTCCATAGAAGCTGCCAAAAGGGCAATGGAAAAGGGAGAAAATGTAATAGAGGCTCTTTTTCAAGAATCAATAAATTCTTTAAACAGAAGATACAGCGCTATGAATGAAGTTGCAAAATATTTATGTGATTTAATTCCAGATGGAGGTAAAGTTCTCACTCAATGTTTTGCAGAGACAATTATAGGAACAATGACTAGGACTTTAAAAGACCAAGGCAAAAATGTGAAATTTTACTGCACCGAAACTAGACCATATTATCAAGGTGCGAGACTCACTGCAACTTGTATAAGTGAAATGGGCTTTGATACAACTGTAATTACAGATAACATGGTCGCTTACACCATGGAAAATATTGGCATAGATTTATTTACATCAGCAACAGACACTATAACTTTAGATGGTCATGTGGCAAATAAGGTTGGCACTCATCAAATTGCTCTTGTTGCTCGCGAATTTAAGGTTCCTTATTATGTAACGGGAATGCCAGATGGAGAAAAGAAAGGTAAAGATGATATAGTAATTGAACTTCGCGACCCTTCGCTTGTCTTGGGAGACCACACAGCAAAAGGAGTAAAAGCAATTTATCCATCCTTTGACATAACTCCACCAGAACTTATAAAAGGTTTTGTGACAGATAAGGGGATTTATAAGCCAAGTGAGCTTAAAAAATATTTAGAGACAGATTATAAAAGTTATTATTAATTTGTAAGTAAAAAATTTCAATATAAGTAAAAAGGAGAGAAGTTCATAAAAACAACTCTCCTTATATTTTTATTAAATTTTAAAAAAGTGTTACAAAAATAAAATTAATTATAAACCAAATCATCTTAAATAGAAGTTCAAAAAGCGTAAATGCAATGGCATACCAGCCTATGAAATTAATCTTTGACCTTCCAATAAATTCTCTCTTGTAAAGAGTGATTGCAATTAGTAGAGATAAGATAACTAAAATTAAAGTTGCAAGGGGCATTGCTGTTAGTGCTTGCAGCATATTGTATTTGAAAAATCCACCAAAGGGACTAATCAAAAATCCAACAGATAAAAATAATTTACATATAATCCAGTTAATAAGTGCAAATTTTTTCACTTCTGGATAAGAGCTGTCAATATCATCTCTATCAGTTGCAATATTAAGGGGAACATAAAATTCAAAATAATCAAATAAAAGCTTTAGTGCCAAGAATACAATTAAAATAAATTTAAAAGAGCCACTGCCAATTAATAGGGTTAGAGCACTTAAAACTGTACCAATAGCAATTACAATTTTACTTTCCTTTGAGCCAAATTCGCCAATGTAATCTGAAACTTTAGTGGTAATTTTGCTTAAATATTGTAAAATTTTGTCAAGACCATCCATAGATGTCTTGGAAATTTTTTCTTCGACATTATTAATTTTATTTGAAAATTCTTTTTCCACTTTTGAATCAACTGAAGTTATCTCTTTGACCGGCTTTTCACCCTTTTCTTTAAAAGAAAATAAGTCTTTTAAATTTTTAGATTTCTTATTATCCTTTATTTTTTGACTTTCTTTAGTTGTTTGAGTTTTATTTTCTTTTGTTTCTTTATATTTTGTATCTTTATCTAAAGAAGCCTTGGAATCTTTTTTTTCTTCAGAAACTTTTTTAGTATCAGGACTTTTATCCTTTGAAGTCATGTCAATTTTAGGGGCTTCATCATCTGAATTTAAACTTTTTTTCTCAGAAGTTTTACTTTTTTCAACTTCTTTTTTACATTCTTCAGCTTTCTTTTTTGTTGCTTCTTTTCTTTTAATTTCCTCGGATTTTTTTATGGCATTTTCAATATCAATCTTTGGAGTTGAAAGAGTATTTTCAAAAGGTTTTTCTGAATTTTCTAGGGATTTACTTATTTCTAAATTTCTCGTGTCTTCTTTTTTCTTAGTATCGTCCCTTATTGTAGAAAAAATAGAAAATTCATCATCATCTTCATTTATAAAGTTTTTCCACTTGTCTTTTAAAGAAAATTTTTTAGAACTTCTATCTTCAAAAGAAGATGATGTATTAGGAGAATCTAAATTCATACTTTCATAAGAATTTGAAGAAGCATTTTTAGAATTTTCCTTGAAATTTGATTTTTTTAGCTCTTCTTGAACTCGTCTGACAAGTTCTTTTTGACTAATGCCAGAGTCAGATTTAATTTCTTTGTTTGCGTCTAAAAATTCTTTATCTGCTTTTTTGGTATCAATAACTTCATGACTTTTATCAGAACCTTTAGATTTATTATTTATTTCTATATCCTTTAAAGGTGATTTTGTTTTCTTTTCCTTTTCAGGTTGTTTTTTTGGGACATTGCCCTTTTCGTAGTCTTCAATATTTTTGGAAATTTTTCTGTCTACTTCTGCAATGATATTTTTGAGTTCATCGGTAGTGTCTATGCCGTCAAGTGATTTAGGATTAAAGACTCTAGTATGCTCAGAAATTTTTTCAACTTTGTTAGTATTTTCTTTTTTGCTCAGGTCATTTGATGAAAAACTTACTTTTACATCTTTTAAATTGTAACCACAGTGAGCACAAAAGTTGTCATCTTTAGAGACAGGATTCCCACATTTTGGACAAAACAATGTAGCACCTTCTTTCATTATTTCTTCTAAAATATTATAACATATTTTTATTGGTGGACAAATCTTTTATATAGTAAATAAAAGACTTAAAAAAGTTATCTTTATTAAAAAATATTACTATTTATAATAAATTTATGTAAAAAAAGAAGCCTCGAAAGGCTTCCTTTAAAAAGTTAAGCTAAATTATTTTGCTTGTTCTTCAGTAGCTGCATTAGCTTCTGCATCAGCTTCAGCTTTTTCTTGTTCAGCGTTCATAGCTGCGTTAGCTTCTGCTTCTTTAGCTTCAGCTTCAACTTTAGCTTGGTTAGCATTTGCTTGTGCTTTGTTAGCTTCAGCTTGTTCTTCTACTGCATTGTTTTTAGCGTTAGCAGCTTCTTCAGCTTTTTTGTTAGCGCCTTGGCATGCTACCATACCTAGCATTAATACAGAGATCATTCCAACACTTGCTATTTTCTTTAAATTTTTCATTTTAATAAATCCTCCTATTTGAAACACATTGTTTCTTTGATTTGTTTACATAATATACTTGCCATGTGAAAATTATGTGAAGATGATGTTAAAGATTTTGGAAATAAGAAAATAAAAGAATTATAAAAATTTTAAAACTAATTTAATAAAATATTTTTTCATGTATAATTATTTTAGGTGAGAAAATGTACAAAGCATTATATAGAAAATACAGACCAAAAACTTTTGATGAAATTTGTGGTCAAGAAGCAGTTACAGCTTCTTTAAAAAATCAAGTGAAAAATAATGAAATAAGTCACGCATATATATTTCAAGGAACAAGGGGAACAGGAAAGACGTCTGCAGCAAAAATTTTATCTCGTGCTGTTAATTGTCTTCATCCAGTTGATGGGAATCCATGTAACGAATGTGAAAACTGCAAACAAATTTTAAATGAATCAGTTTTAGACGTAGTTGAAATGGATGCGGCTAGTAACAACGGTGTGGACGATATAAGAGAATTAAAGGAAAAAGTAATTTATCCCCCTCAATCATTAAAATACAAAGTCTACATAATTGACGAAGTTCATATGCTCTCTAAGGGGGCTTTTAATGCACTTTTAAAAATTTTGGAAGAGCCGCCAAGACATTTAATTTTTATACTTGCAACTACTGAAATACAAAAAATTCCTACAACAATTCTTTCAAGGTCTCAAAAATATAATTTTAAGAGAATTTCCATTGATGAAATAAAAGAGAATTTGAAAAGAGTAACTGAACTTGAAGGAAAATCTTGCGATGATGAAGTTTTTACACTTATAAGCAAATCAGCTGATGGAGCAATGAGAGATGCACTTTCAGTTTTAGATCAGCTTCTTACTAAAAATAAAGAACACATAAATATAGATGACGCAATGGAAGTCCTTGGTATTTCTTCTTCAGAGCTTTTATTTTCACTTTCAAAAGCTCTTGTAGAAAAAAATACGAGCCAGACACTTTTCACAATAGATGAGATTTACAAAGAGGGTGTGGACTTTAATACTCTTTCTTCACAAATTTTAAGCCACTTTAGAGACCTCTTGCTCGTGAAAACTATGGAAGAAGCTCAAAAGATTATTTACACTTCTCATTTAAGTGAATTTCAAGAAATTGCTGGAAGAGTAAATTTGGAAGACCTTTTGATTATCATTGATATTTTAAAAAATCTTTCTGTAGAAATAAAATATGCAGACAATAAACGTGTTGTCTTTGAGATGAATGCAATAAAAATTTGTAACAGAGTTCTAAAAGATGATTTGATTTTAAGGGTCAAGGCTTTGGAAGATAAGGTAAGTAATTTATCAAATAATAATTATCTACAAAATAATTTTAGGGATAACGAAACTATAACAAGTCAAAATAATTTTAATAATATAAAAAGTAAGAGCAAAGAAATTACAAATCAAAAAGAAAATAGTTATGAAGAAAAGCCTGATGAAAAAGGCAATGAGTCAATTGAAAAATCAAATCAATCTGCTATAATAAAGAATAATGGTGAGGTTAATGAAAAAGGAGATACTTCACTTTCTCTTGAAAAAATAAAAAGTGATTGGCAAAAAATTGTAAATGAACTAAAATCACAAAAGTATTCTGGTTTTGGAGGATTTATAGAATTTGCTGAACTAGAAAAATTTCACGATGGAATTTTAGAGATAGTTTTTCAAGAGGAGTATAATTTCTACTATGAATATTGCTCAAATCCTGACAGAAAAAATATTTTGCCTGATTTATTAAAAAATATTTACAGCAGAGATATTGATGTAAGGATAGAATTAAAAAAGAGTGGAATAGATAAGTTAGAAGAAATTTTTGGGAAAAATAATATAGAAGAAATTTAGGAGGAAATATGGCTAGAGGTGGATTTAGTGGCTTCCCTGGTGGAGGCGGAAGAAATAATATGATGAAGCAAATTGAAAAGCTTCAAAAACAAATGGAAGAGATGCAAGAAAATTTAGCAAATGAAGAAATTTCTGCTAGTTCAGGTGGCGGTGCAGTTTGTGCAACTGTAAATGGAAATAAGGAGCTTATTTCTATTAAACTAGATAAAGAAGCTGTTGATCCTGAGGATGTGGAAATGCTTGAGGATTTAATCGTGGCTGCTGTAAATGAAGCTATGAAAAGTGCTGAGAGCAAGATGAGCTCTCAAATGGGTAAGTTTACTGGTGGATTAAATATTCCAGGACTATAAGATGAATAAAGAAATTGGTCCTATTGAAGACTTAATCAAAAAGCTAAATAGACTCCCTGGTATTGGCTCTAAAACAGCTCAAAGGCTTGCCTATCATATCATTGGTCTTGATGAAACTGAGGTTACTAATTTGACTGACGCTATAATTTCTGCAAAGAGAAATACTGTCAAGTGTTCAATTTGCATGAATTATGCTGACAGTGACCCTTGTGAAATTTGCTCAAACAAGGGAAGAGATGATGCTGTCATTTGTGTAGTAGAGATGCCAAAGGATGTAGACGCAATGGAGAGGTCTAACAGTTTTCACGGTAAATACCACGTTCTTCATGGTGTAATTTCGCCATTAAAAGGAAAATCGCCAGAAGATGTAAGTGTAAAAGAATTAATTGAAAGAGTGAAAAAAGATAATATTAAAGAGGTAATTGTTGCAACAAATCCAACTGTGGATGGCGATGCAACTGCCACTTATATAAAAAATGTTTTAGCTGACTTTGATGTGGAAGTTTCTAGAATAGGTTATGGTTTGCCAGTTGGAGGAGATCTCGAGTTTTATGACGAGATTACAATTCAGACTGCCATAGAAAATAGAAGAAGATTAGATTAATTTTGGGACTTGTTCCCAAATTTTTTCTTTTTAGACTTTTGGAAGGGGTAAAATTTTGTCTAACAACAAAAATAATTTTAATAAATATATTCCCACAATTCTCTATGTAATTTTGGCGATAGTAATTTTTTATGTAGTTGCTATTATCCTTGTGCCGAGACTTAATAAGGATACCAACATAAAAGAAATCGACTATGTTTCCTTTGTAAATATGGTAAATAGAGGAGAAGTGAAAAAGGCAGAGGTTAGAGATCGGACTATTGCCTTTGAAGTAGAAAAAGATGGGAAAAATGTTAAATACGAAACTAATAGGATGTATGACCCTAATCTAGTGGATAGATTAGTAAATAAAAATGTGAAATCAGCTCAAGTCTATAAGGCTGAGATGAATCCTGTGCTTTCTTTTATAATTTCAACAGTTGCAACTTTTGCGATTTTTATTGCCTTTTGGTTATTTTTGTCAAAATTTATTTTTAAGAGAATGGGCGATGTAGGTCCAATGAACTTTGGCAAAAGTGGAGCAAAAATTTATGTTGAATCTACTGATGGTATTAAATTTGAAAATGTCGCAGGGCAAGATGAAGCTAAAGAGGCTTTATCAGAACTTGTAGATTTCTTGCACAATCCAAAGAAGTACACAGAAATTGGTGCAAAGCTACCTAAAGGTGCACTTTTAGTAGGTCCTCCAGGTACTGGTAAGACTCTTCTTGCAAAGGCAGTAGCTAGTGAAGCTGAAGTGCCTTTCTTTTCAATTTCTGGCTCAGCCTTCGTTGAAATGTTTGTAGGTCTTGGAGCTGCAAAGGTAAGAGACTTATTTAAGCAAGCAGTTGAAAAAGCTCCATGTATAATTTTTATCGACGAAATTGACACAAT
The DNA here is from genome assembly GCF_000321025.1 of Peptoniphilus senegalensis JC140. Taxonomy (GTDB): domain Bacteria; phylum Bacillota; class Clostridia; order Tissierellales; family Peptoniphilaceae; genus Peptoniphilus_A; species Peptoniphilus_A senegalensis. The sequence continues at coordinate 602,705 of NZ_HE610717.1, read as the reverse complement.
CGGAAAGAAGAGAGATGGAGCTGGAATATCAGGCAATGATGAAAGAGAACAAACTTTAAATCAACTTCTTTCTGAAATGGATGGTTTTGATGCTAAGGCAGGGGTTGTAATTCTCGCTGCAACAAATAGACCTGATTCACTTGATCCAGCACTTCTAAGACCAGGAAGATTTGACAGGAGAATTCCTGTGGAACTTCCAGATTTAAGCGGAAGGACAGCAATATTAAAGGTTCACGCAAAAGATATAAAAAAAGAAGATGCTATTGACTTTGAAAAGATTGCTCGTGCAACAGCAGGTGCATCTGGTGCAGATTTAGCTAACATGATAAATGAAGCAGCTCTTCGTGCAGTTCGAGAAGGTAGAGATAAAATGAGTGAAAGAGATTTGGAAGAATCTGTAGAAGTTGTCCTTGCGGGTTATGAAAAGAAAAATGCAGTTATTTCTCAAAAGGAAAAGAGAATTATCGCCTATCATGAAGTTGGTCATGCTCTTGTAGCTGCAAAACAAAAAGATTCTGCACCAGTTCATAAAATTACTATTATTCCAAGAACTTCAGGAGCTCTTGGTTACACTATGCAAGTTGATGAAGAGGAAAAATTCTTAATGTCAAAGGAAGATGCAATAAATAATATTGTAACACTTACAGGAGGAAGGTCAGCAGAAGAACTTATTTTTAATATAAGGACAAGTGGAGCGTCAAATGATATTGAAAAAGCGACAAAAATTGCCAAGGCAATGGTAACGAGATTTGGGATGACAGATGAATTTGGTTTTGTCGCCCTTGAATCAATGACAAATGCTTATCTTGGCGGAGATACTTCATTACAATGTTCACCACAAACTCAATATGAAATTGACGAGGCTGTTCAAAAAATTATTGAGGATGCTCACAATAAGGCAAGGGAAATATTAAAAGAAAATATAAGGGCACTTCATGCCATTGCGGAATATCTTCTCCGCCAAGAGACAATTACTGGCGAAGAATTTATGGATATTTTAAAAGAATATGAAGAAAAGTATGATAAAGATCATGAAAAAGAAATTACAGAAATTAAGGAAGAAAATTAAAATTTTGAGAATATTATCAATATAAAGTTAAGTCAAATTAAATAGAAATTAAGAAAAAGATTTTTCACAAATTAAAGAAAAGTCTTTTTTTTTAGTGAAATTTTGGATTATTATATATAAATAGGGTATAAGGTAATTAAGAAAAAAAGAAAAGGGGAGAAAAAATGATTTTTACAAATGCAGTTGTGTTGTCTGTAATTATTTTGGCGGCACTATGTTTAGCAAAAGTACCTGTGTTTTTTTCGCTTATGATTTCAGCAGTATGCGCAGGACTTATTTCTGGAGTAGGAATTACAGATACGATGGAACTTCTCATAGGAGGAATGGGAAACAATGCAGAAACAGCTCTTAGTTATATTCTTTTAGGATCTCTTGCTTATTGTATGCAGGAAACAGGAGCAGCAGATATAATGGCTAAGAAGATTGGTTCACTTGTTAAGGATAATAAAATTTTGCTCTGTGCAATTATAATTGTTATTGCTATGGCGGCAGAAACAATAATTCCGATTCATATAGCTTTTATACCAATTTTAATACCTCCACTAATTTCTCATATGAATAAGATGAAGATGAATAGAAAAATGCTTTCTGTTTCCTTCGGTTTTGGTTTAAAGGCACCTTATATAGCTATACCTGTTGGGTATGGTGCAATATTCCAAGGATTAATAGTTGATTCATTCAATAGATCAGGACTTTCTATTGTGAGAAAAGATGTTATTGCAACAAATTGGATGGTTGCAGTGATAATGCTTATAGGACTTGTGGCAGGCTTGATATTTTTCTCAAGAGATAGGGAATATGCTCAAAAAGATGTTAAGGAGCAAGATGTGAAAGAGATTCCAAACAAGTTGGAGAAAAAGCACATACTTGTTCTTTTATCAGGAATTATAACTGTTGTAGTTCAAATATTCACTGAATCACTTCCATTAGGAGCCTTGGTAGGTCTAATATTTATAGTAGTTACTAGAGTTATAAAATGGCAAGACATACAAAAAATGCTAGATGGCGGAATAAATATGATGGGCTTTATAGCCTTTGTAATGTTAATTGCAGCAGGATATGCAAATGTACTCATAAAAACTGGAGCAGTTAATGATTTAGTTCAATTTGCAACATCTCTACTTGGAGGATCAAAACTTGTAGCATCTTATGTAATGATCCTATTAGGACTTATGATTACTCTAGGAATTGGAACATCTTTTGGAACAGTTCCAATTATTTCTGCAATTTATGTACCAATAGCAGTTAGCCTTGGATATTCAATTCCAGCAACAATTTTGCTTGTTACAATTGCAGCAGTTTGTGGTGATGCAGGTTCTCCAGCATCAGATACAACTCTTGGACCAACGTCTGGACTTTCAGTAGATGGTCAACATGAACACATAAAGGATACTTGTGTTCCACAATTTATTTTTTATGGAATACCTTTAATTTTAATAGGTGGTTTTGTAACAACCTTAGTTTAAAATAAAAATCAAAAAATAAAAGAGACTTCTGCGGGGTGTACAGAAGTCTCTTTTATTTGTCAAAATATAAGTAAAGTTCGTAAAATAATTATTTCTATTTTACATATTTATTATAACTCTAAGAATGTAAAAGTAAAGAAAAATTTTGTAATGTGAATAGCATTCCACAATACGGTTTAACTATTTTTTTGACAGTCAGGACAGATGCCACGAAGTTCTACTATGTGGTTTGTTACAGTGTAACCTGTTTCTTCTTCAGCAATTTTTTCAAAATCTGATATTGGACAATTTTCTATGGCAGAAATTTTTCCACACTTGTCGCAAACTATGTAATGTCTGTGCCCCATATTTGCAAATTCAAAATAGTATAGCCCATTGTGATACAAGTTTTTCTTTAAAATATTTTTATCAGTAAGTTCATTTAACATTCTATAAAGTGAAGTGAAGCTAGGTAGTGACTTTTTATCTACAGCTTCAAAAATTTCTTCTGTATTCATTGGAACGTGAGACTTGTAAAGTAAATCTAAAAGGGCAAGTCTACCTTTAGTTACTTTTAAATTATTTTTCTTTAATACATCTTCAAAATTTTTCAAAAATTCACCTACTTTCAATCTTATAAGTATTATATCAAAATTTATTTAATTTAAAAATTTCCTTTAATATTTATTTGTAAGTGTTATAATAACTAATAGAAATCATTATTGTTTAGGAGGAAATTATTAAGATGAAAAACATTAAAAAGATTTTGTTTTTATTGGTTGGGATACTTTTACTCTCTGCTTGTTCTAAGTCAGCAGAAACAAAAGATGCTTTAAAAGAGTCTGAAAATAAAGAAGGACTAAAGGTCTATGCTTCAGTTTATCCAATGTATGACTTTGCAAAAAAAATTGCTGGAGATAAAATTAATGTAGAAATGATTATGCCACAAGGTACAGAGCCTCATGGTTGGGAGCCAGATTCTAATGCCATTAAAAATTTAGAGAATGCTGATTTGTTTATCTACAATGGAGCAGGTCTTGAATCTTGGGCTGATAAGGTTATAGATTCTCTATCAAATAAAGATTTAAAAGTTGTTGAAGCATCAAAGGGTGTGGAACTTATTAAGTCTACTCACAGTCATGACCATGAAGATGAAGAGCACGATCATGATCATGAACATGAGAATTCAGAAGAAAATCACAATAACAACCACAATCATGAAGTAGCTGAAAACAATCATAATCATGAAGCAAATGAAAATAATCATAATCATGAAGCTCATGAAGATGAACATGAAGGTCATCATCATGGACCAATGGATCCTCATGTTTGGATTTCGCCAAAGAATGCAAAAATTGAAATGGAAAATATCAAGAATGCTTTAGTGGAACTTGATAAAGAAAATGCAGATTATTATGAGTCAAATTACGAAAAATATGCTAAAATGTTAGATGAACTTGATGCAAAATATTCTGAACAATTAAGTGCTCTTCCAAATAAGACTATTGTAGTTAGTCACGAAGCTTATGGATACTTATGCAAGGACTACAATCTAACTCAAATTGGTATAAAGGGTGTAAACGCAGAAACTGAACCAGATGCAAAGAAAATGGCTGAGATAATTAACTATGTAAAAGAAAATAAAATCACAACTATTTTCACAGAAGAGTTAATTGATCCAAAGGTTTCAAAAATTATTGCCGATGAAACGGGATGCGTTGTGAAAGTTCTTTCTCCAATTGAAGGATTAAGCGAAGAACAAATAAAAAATAAGGAAGATTATTTTAGCATCATGGAAGAAAATTTAGAAAATTTAGTAGGTGCTTTAAAATAGTGAAGGAAAAATTGTTAGAAATCAAAAATCTAAGCTTTAAATACAGTGATGAATTAGTTTTAGATGATATAAATTTTGATGTCTATAGGGGCGACTACATCGCCCTTATAGGTTCTAACGGTGCCGGAAAGTCGACTTTAGTTAAGCTGATTTTAAATCAACTTAAACCACTTACCGGCACTGTTTCTTTTTATACAAAAAATGGATTAAAGGATATAGGATATGTGCCTCAACTATCTGTCCCATCTTCTTTGGAATTTCCAATAACAGTGGGGGAATTATTGTCTCTGGCACTTTATCCAAGGAACAAGGGCTTTAGAAAATTAAAATCCTATGACAGGGAAAAAATTACAAGTGCCCTAAATCTTGTTGGTATGGAAAAATATAGGGATAGACTTTATACAGAGCTGTCTGGAGGTCAAAGGCAGAGAGTTTTAATTGCCAAGACTCTTGTTGCCACGCCTGAATTTTTAATCTTAGACGAACCAATGACTGGAGTGGACAGAGAGTCTAAGGAATCACTTTTTAATCTTTTAAGCCACATTAACAGAGAGCATAATATTACAATTTTAATGATTACCCACAACCTTGAAGAAGTGGAAGAGAATGTAAATAAAGTTTTTGAGATAAAAGATGAAAAAATTAGGGAAGTGAAATAATGGAAATCTTTCAATATTCATACATGATAAAGGCGCTAATAGTTGGAGCCTTCTTGTCAATAATCATCCCCTGCATGGGAGTTGTAGTTGTCAATAAAAAGATTTCTGTAATAGGAGATGCTCTATCACATGTGTCCCTTGCTGGTGTAATGCTTGGATTAATAACCTCAACTTCTCCAGTCCTTGGAGCATTAGTTTTGTGTGTTTTCGGCTCTTTATTTTTGGAATATGTGAGGACGAAGTTCCCAGGTTACCAAGAAATTTCATCTGCAATTTTAATGAGCACAGGTATTGGTCTTGCATCACTTTTTTCTGGTTTTGTAAAGACAAGTGCCAACTTCGAAGAATATCTCTTTGGGTCTATAATTGCCATACCAAAATTTGATTTTTATTTGATTTTAATAGTTTCTCTTGTTGTATTTATTTTATTTTTCTATCTTTTTACTGACCTCATGTATATATCTTTTGACGAGTCATCGGCGAGACTATCAGGAGTAAATGTTGATAGGGTAAATCTAATTTTTATGATTTTAATTGCAGTAACAATTTCTGTATCTGCAAGAACTGTTGGGATTTTAATTATTTCATCCCTTATGGTAGTGCCAGTGGCATCAGCCATGCAGTTTAAGCTGGGCTATTTAAAGACGACTATACTTGCATCAGTCTTTGGTTTTATTTTCACAATAACAGGGCTCGTGTCATCCTTTTATATTGGACTAAAACCAGGCGGGGCAATTGTATTAATTGGAGTTTTATTTTTAACTCTTATACTTTTAATAAAGAAAAAATAAGAGTGAGGACGCCATATGTCCCCACTCTTTATTAATATGTTAAGTTTAAATTTTCAACTAATAGTGAACATAATCTTCTTCATAGAAATATTTAAAATGAGAAGATGCTCCTATTAGGGAAAAATACAATTCACCACCTTCGCCAATACCAACACTTCCGCCACCAGTAGTGCTAATTGTACCCTTATTATAGAAGTCTCCATTAATTGAGTAATAAATTCTTGTGTTAGTTTCTAAGTTATAGTATATGTTACCTGTAAAATTTTTTGATTTTGAATTATACTGTCTATTCATATCAACCTTTAAGATTTTATAAATATAATAAGCACCATTACTAGAATCAACTTGAATATAAAATTTTAATGTAGGTTTATAGTCTGGACTTACGCTTAATGGTTTCGATAATGTAGTATAAGAAAAATCTCTTAATTCAGCTTCATTATTATTTGAAAAATCTCTGCTAAGAATAGAATATATTTCACTTTCAGTATATCCATCTTCTAGCATGGTATTGAACATTTCATCATAGGTTAATAATTTGTTTTCAGAAGGATTAATATCTATAGTTTCCTTTTGAATATTTAATTTATCTGAATTAGCAAATATAAGTAGAAGAGATACGAAAAGTAATAAGCTTAAAAGTAAGAATTTTTTAAATAAATTCATGACAGCCCTCCTAAAAAATAAATAATCTTAATTAAAATTAAGCTATCAAATAAAAAATAGAGGTATTTAAGAATATAATACTCTTTCTTAAAGGAATTTTTAAAATCATAAAACCCAATTTTTACAAGGATGACGGTAAAAAGGGACGATAAAATAATTAAAGAATGTCTAAACAAATAATTAAAATAATCGATGATCTAATTAACTCAAATAAATTTTAATATAAAGATTGAAACTTTTCAATGATATTTAGATAAAGTAAAAATATTTTAGCTTAAAACTAAGAAGATTCTTTATTTATAGGCATCTTTGTTTTATGATAGAGAGAGCAAGGCATAGGAGTGTTTTATGAAAATTCAAGTTAAAGAAAATAATTATACAATAGATATTGACTATATAAGTGATAAAAAGTTAAGAGATTATTTATTTAAAAATAAGGAAGCAAAATTTTTAGTCATAACAGACGAAAATGTCTTCGGTATTTATAGCGAGAGATTAAAAAATATTATGGATGGCTTAAATTATTTTATTTATAAATTTCCTGCTGGAGAAAAATCCAAGTCCATGGAATCTTACATAAGTATAAATAAATTTTTGCTGGAAAATAATTTTAATAGAGGGGACATAATAATCGCCTTTGGCGGCGGTGTTGTGGGAGACATATCTGGCTTTGTGGCAGCAACTTATTTAAGGGGGATAGATTTTATCTCTGTGCCTACAACTCTTCTTTCAATGATCGACTCTTCCGTTGGCGGAAAAAATGGCATAAATTTTATGAACTTAAAAAATCAAATTGGCGCCTTTTATTTTCCTAAATATGTCCACATTGATTACAGCTTTTTGGAAAGTCTTGACGATAGAAATATTAACAATGGACTTGCAGAAATTTTTAAATATTCCGTCTTAAGGGATAGGGGATTTTTTGATTATTTAAAGTCTGCAAAAAAACTTGACTACGAAAAAATTATTTACAAATCTTTAAATATTAAGCTGGACTTTGTAAGAGATGATGAAAGGGACAAGGGGAAGAGACAAAAGTTAAATCTTGGTCACACTATTGGTCACGGCATAGAATCTCTTTCAAAATATAAATTAAACCACGGCGAAAGTATTGGAATTGGACTAATTTATATGGCAAGGGCAGCTTATAAGATGGGTCTTGCGGAAGAAGATTTTTCCGGCGAAATAATTTCTGCTTTTAAAAATCACAATCTTCCAACTTCTTATGACTTTGAGACAGAAGAAATTTTAGGGATTTTAAAGCACGACAAAAAAATAAATAAAAATCTTATAAATGTAATTCTTCCAGTAAAAATAGGCGAGGTTATAAGTAAAAAAATTACTTTTGATGAGTTTAAAAAAATAATTGATTTAGGTAAGGAAAATGAATAGAATTATTGAAAACAAAAAATTATCTGGAGAAATTTCTGCAATTACATCAAAATCCTATGCCCACAGAGCTATTTTTTGTGCAGCACTTGCAAAGGGAGAGTCGGTAATTGAGATAGATGAGCTTTCAAAGGACATTGAAGCATCTCTTAATGCTGCAAAATCTCTTGGAGTAAGGATAAAAAAAATAGGAAATAAATTCTATATCAATCCACCAAAAAAATTCCTTGGGCCAGTTACTGTGGATGTATTTGAAAGTGGAAGTACACTTAGGTTTTTGTTGCCAGTCATTGCCGCCCTTGGCCTTGAGGCAAAAATCATTAGGAGGGGAAGTCTTGTTGGAAGAACTAATTCTGTCTACTTCCATGAATTTCCCAATCATGGAGTAGAAATTAAAGAAGTTGGAGATTCAATTTATTTAAGGGGAAAGCTAAGAGATTTTAATTTTACTCTTCCAGGAAATATAAGCTCTCAATTTATTTCTGGTCTTATGCTTGCATCAGGATACTGTCAGGAAGATTTTAATATAAGGCTAACAAATGAAACGGAATCAAAACCCTATATTGACATGACTATTGATGTCATGAAAAATTTTGGAGTGGACGTTATAGAAAATGAAAATTTTTATACTTGTAAGGGAAAATTTTCTCCGGTAAATTATGTTGTTGAAAAAGACTGGAGCAATGCTCTATTTTTCTTGGTAGCTGGTGTAAAAGTGCTGGGACTTAATAAAAATTCAGTTCAAGGAGATAGAAAAGCCTTAGAATTTTTAAAAGACCTGGGGTATTATAATATTTCTAAAGAAGACTTTCATCTAAAAAAAATAAATGATGCTAAGAAAAAAGTAACCTTAGATGCAAAAAATATGCCTGATGCTGTCCCAATTTTATCAATAGTTGCAGCACATTCAAATACAGAGACAGAAGTTATAAATATAAAAAGGTTGAGACTAAAGGAAAGCGACAGGGTAAAAAGCACTATTGACATGCTAGAAAATTTGGGAGTTCAGGTAAAATTATTTGAAGACTCCTTTTCCTTTAGGGGAGTGGAAAAATTCAAGTCTTGTAAAATAAACACTTATAATGATCATAGAATTGCTATGTCTGCATCTATTGCGGCTACTTTTGCAGATGGTCCTATAAGGATTAATGATTGTCAGTGCGTGGAAAAATCTTACAAAAACTTTTTTTGTGATTTTAAATCTTTAGGAGGTAAGACAAATGTCATATAGTTTTGGCAAAAATTTTAAAGTAACTTTATTTGGTCAATCACATTCTGAAGAAATTGGAATTATTATTGATGGAATAAGTGCTGGATATAAAATAAATAAAGATTTAATAAGAAAAAATCTTGATAGGAGAAGACCTGGCAAAAATAAATTTTCTACTGCGAGAAAAGAAGATGATGATTTTAAAATTGTAAGTGGAGAAGTTGATGGTCTAACTTGTGGGACACCAATATGTGCAATTATCGAGAACAAGGACCAAAGAAGCAGGGACTACGATAATTTAAAGGATAGACCTCGTCCATCTCACGCAGATTATCCTGCCTATGTTAAATTCAAAGGCTTTAATGACATGAGAGGTGGTGGACAGTTTTCTGGCAGAATGACTGCTCCTATAGTTATAGCAGGCTCAATTGCTGAAGATTTACTTTTAAAGAGGGACATAAAAATTTACACCAGGATAAAAAGCATAGGCGATGAAGAAGATGTTAAATTAGAATTAAGGGACATTAATGAAGATAAACTTTCTAATCTAAAAAATGAAGACTTCCCAGTTTTTGACCATGAAGTAAGAGAAAAAATGGAGGGAGAAATTTTAAAGGCAAAGGAAGATGGAGATTCCATTGGTGGAATTGTGGAAACTTTTATTTTAAATATGCCAGTAGGAATTGGAGAGCCCTTTTTTGATTCCATTGAATCAGTTATTTCTCACGCAGTTTTTTCTGTTCCAGGCATAAAGGGAATTGAATTTGGAAGTGGATTTGCAGCCTCCAAAATGCGTGGAAGCCTTCATAATGATGAATATTATTACGAAAATGGAGAAGTTAAGACAAAGAGCAACAATAATGGTGGAATAATTGGAGGACTTTCAACTTCTATGCCAATAATTTTTAGGACTGCAGTTAAGCCGACGAGTTCAATTTCAAAAACTCAAAGCACTATATCCTTAAAAGACAAAAAAGATGTTGATTTAAAAGTTGTAGGAAGGCATGATCCTTCAATTGTGCCAAGAGCTCTCGTTGCCATTGAAATGATTACTGCCATTGCAATTTTAGATTTACTTATGGAAGGTGAAAGATGAAAAATTTAGATGAATCAAGAAAAATGTTGGACGAAATTGATTCACAAATTGTCTATCTTTTGGAAAATAGAATGAAGATCTCCGAGGAAATTGGAATTATTAAATTAAATAGCAATTTAGAGACAGAAGATTCAAATCGTGAAGATGAAATTATAAAAAAACTAGAAAATAAAATTGCTCCAGAATTTAAAAGCATAATTGGATCAATTTATAGTGATATTTTTAGAGAGAGCAAAAAGATAATCTCAAAAGTGAAGGACGAGAATTTTAAATTTGGACTTATTGGCGAAAGTTTATCTCACAGCAAATCCAAGGAAATTCACGAATTATTTGGAAAATATGACTATAATCTAAAAAATTTAAAAGAAAATGAAATTGAGGACTTTTTTAAAAAGAAAAATTTTAGGGGAATAAATGTTACTATTCCTTATAAGGAACTTTCTTTAAAATATTTAGACCAAGTTGACCCTTTTGCAAGCGAAATTGGTGCAGTAAACACAATTGTAAATAAAGGTGGAGAATTATTTGGCTATAACACAGACTATCTTGGATTTGATTATTCCTTAAAATATTTTGGCATTGATTTTATGGATAAAAAGATTTTAATTCTTGGTTCTGGTGGTGCAAGTAAGATGCTCCAAAAACTTGCAGCTGACAAGGGTGCAAAAAGAGTAGTTGTAATAAGTAGAAGTGGCGAAAATAATTACGACAACTTGGATAAATTTAGTGACTTTAATATTATTATTAACGCAAGTCCAGTAGGTATGTATCCAAATAATATGGATTGTAAGGTTGATTTAAGTAAATTTAATGACTTGGAGACTGTAATAGATTTAATTTACAACCCGCTAAATACAAAATTAATTTTAGATGCCAAAAAGCTTGGCATAAAAACTATGTCAGGACTTTTGATGTTAGTTGCTCAAGCCTTTTTTGCAGGAGAACTTTTTTTAGACGAGAAATTAGATGAATCTTTAATTGAAAAAGTTTACTTTAAAATAAAAAATGATATGGAAAATATTGCCTTTGTGGGTATGCCTTCCTGTGGCAAGACTACAATGGCAAGGCTCTTGTCAGAAAAACTAAAGATAGAATTTTTTGACACAGATAAATTAATTGAAAAAAGAGAAGGGAACATTCAAGAAATTTTTGAAACTAAGGGCGAAAAATATTTTAGAGATATAGAGACAAAAGTGTTAGAAGAGGTTTCTAAAAAAACTGGAGTAATTATTTCAAGTGGTGGCGGCACGCCCCTAAGTGAAATCAATAGAGATCTCATTTTGCAAAATTCTCTTATAATATATTTGGATAGGGACTTAAAAAATCTTGAAACAGAAGGAAGACCTCTCTCAAAAAATTTAGAAGCTTTAGAAAAAATGTATGAAGATAGAAATAAAATTTACGAAGAAATTTCTCATATAAAAATAAAAGTTATTGAAGATAAAGAAAAGACCTTGGAGAAGATTTTGGAGGGAATCAAAAATTATGAAAATTTTAGTAATTAATGGTCCCAATATAAATATGCTTGGAATTCGTGAAGTTAATATTTATGGCAGTGAAAGTTACGATAAATTATTAAAATTATTAGATGAAGTTGCTGCTGAAGAAAATATTGAAATTGAGGAATTTCAATCAAACCACGAAGGGGCAATCGTGGATATAATTCAAAAATCCTACAAAAAAATTGACGGTATAGTTATAAATCCTGCTGCCTATACTCACACGAGCCTTGCAATTTTAGATTCCCTAAAGGCAGTGAGCATTCCAACAGTTGAAGTTCACATTTCAAAAGTTTCAGAGCGTGAGGATTTTAGACAAATTAATTTTATTAGGAACTATGCCATAAAATCTTTTGAAGGTTATGGAATTGATGGCTACAAAATGGCAATTATATATCTAAAAAATTATTTAAAGGAGCAAAAATGAAATCACTTATAATTGACAATTACGATTCTTACACTTACAATCTTTTCCAGTTAATTGGAAAAGTCAGTGGCATAGAACCTCTTGTGATTAAAAATGATGAGATGACTTATGAAGAAGTTTTAAATTTAGACTTTGACAATGTAATTTTGTCTCCCGGTCCAGGAAGCCCAGAGAAGGAAAAAGACTTTGGGGTTTGTAAAGACATTATAGAAAAATTAGACAAACCAATTTTGGGGATTTGTTTAGGACACCAAGGAATTTATCATTATAATGGTGGCGAAGTTTTAAGAGCTAAAGAGCCAATGCATGGCAGACTTAGCCAAGTAATTCACAATGGCAAAAATTTATTTAAGGGAATTAAAAATAATTTTGTTGTTACAAGGTATCACTCACTGACTTGCCAAGACAAGGAACTTGAAAATATAAATATTGATGCGAGAACTGAAGATGGAGTTGTCATGGCAATTTCTCACAAAACTAAACCAATTTACGGACTTCAATTTCATCCAGAATCAATTGCAAGTGAATGCGGAGAAAAATTAATTGAAAATTTTATAAATATTTGCAAAGATTTTTATAAAGAAGATAAACTTTATTATGAAATAATAGATAAGAGTTTTGATACAAAAAATATTTATGAAAAATTTTATAATTATGACGAGAAAACTCTTTGGCTAGACTCTAGTAAGGTGGAAGATGGACTTTCAAGGTTTTCAATTTTTGGGCTACAAAGTCCAAAGGCTCACACAATAAAGTATGACGTGGACAAAAATCTTTTAGAAAAATCTTTTGTAGATGGAAGAGGAAATGAAATTTATAAGGTAAATATTTTTGATTTCTTAAAAGAAAATCGCAAGAGATGGATTTACAATGAATCTCTTCCCTTTGATTTTCAATTGGGTTATATTGGATACTTAGGTTATGAATTAAAAAAAGATACAGAAAATGTAATTAACAATTATTCCTACGACTATCCTGACGCTTATTTTAAATATTGTGATAGAGCTCTTGTTTACGACCACAAAGAAAAAAACTTTATATTTTAACTTGTGAAGATGATAAAGATTGGATTAAAGAGATAAAAAATATTTTGGAAGAAGATTTTAAGGAAAAAATAGAGGATACAAGCAAAAAAGACTTTCCAGAATTAAAATTTATGAAGGACAAAAAAACTTACATAAATGACATAAAGAAAATTAAAGAATTAATTTGCCAGGGAGAAACTTACGAAGTTTGCCTAACAAATAGGCTGGATATTTTTGATAAAATTGATGGTAAAAAATATTACATGAAGCTTAGAGAAAAAAGTCCTGGACAATATTCTGCCCTCTTGCCCTTAGATGAAATAAAAATTGCATCATCTTCTATGGAAAGATTTTTAAAAGTCGATAAAAATAAAATTGTGACAACAAAACCTATTAAGGGTACTATTAGAAGAGGAAATTCATTAGAAGAAGATCAAAAACTAATTGATGCACTAAGAAATGAAGAAAAGACTAAATCAGAAAATTTAATGATTGTAGATTTACTGAGAAATGATTTGGGTAAATTTTGTGAGATTGGCTCTGTAACTGTGCCAAAGTTAATGGATGTTGAGACTTATAAAACTCTACATCAACTTGTAACTACAGTTTCTGGAAAAATTAAGGATGATGTCGATATAATAGATGTACTGAAAAAAACTTTTCCAGGAGGATCTATGACTGGTGCACCAAAAAAACGCACACTGGAAATAATTGATGAGCTAGAAGATTATCCTCGCGGAGTTTATTCAGGCACTCTTGGATATATATCAAACAATTCTACAATGGATTTTAATATTGTAATAAGAACTGCCCTAATAGAAGAAAATAGGGCAACTCTTGGAGTAGGCGGAGCAATAATTCTTTTATCAGATGCAGAAGAAGAGTTTGACGAAATTGTCTTAAAGGCAAGGGGGTCTCTTCTTGCTCTGCAAGCTTATTACAATAATTTTGATGAAATAGATATTGAGGGAAAAAAAGATTAAATGAGAGAATTAGGAAAAGAAAAAATTGTAAAAATTAGAGATGTGAGTGTGGGTTCTGGCAAAGCAATTATTATTGCTGGACCATGCTCTATTGAGTCTCGAGAGCATATTATTGAAGAAGCAAGGGCATTAAAAACAATGGGCGTAGATATTCTTCGTGGAGGTGCTTTTAAACCAAGGACAAGTCCCTTTGATTTTCAAGGCCTTGGATTTGAAGGAGTAGAGTATTTAAAAGAAGCATCAGAGGAAACAAATCTACCAATAGTTACAGAAGTTTTGAGTGAAGATTTTGTTGATATCATGAAAGATTATGTAGATGCCTTTCAAATTGGCTCGCGAAATATGTATAATTATGCCCTCCTAAAAAAAATTGGTAGAACTAACAAGCCAGTTATTTTAAAGAGAGGATTTTCTGCGACTCTTAAAGAGTGGGAAATGGCTGCAAAATATATTGAAGTAGAGGGCAATCACAATATAATTTTTTGTGAGAGAGGTATTAGGACTTTCGAGACAGAACTTAGAAATACTCTCGACTTTGCAGGAGCTTATTATATAAAAGAAAAAGCTGGTTATCCAGTTATTGTTGACCCTAGTCACGGCACAGGCAAGAGAGAGTTAATTGAACCAATGGTTAGAGCCACACTTGCTCTTGGTCTCGATGGAGTAATGATTGAAGTTCATCCAAATCCTGACCAGGCAAAAAGTGATGGACAGCAAACTATTGACTATAAAAGCTATGAAAAAATTGCAAAGTTTGTAGGAGAATTTAATGAAAATAGAATTTGATGATGGACTTTCCTTTGGAAAGGGCGCCTTTGAAACTATAAAAGTAGTGGATGGGGCTCCTCTATTTTTGAATAAACATTTGGATAGATTGAAAAACAGCTTAAAATTTTTTGGAATAGAAAAAGAAATCAGCGAAGAAAAAATTTATGACTACATAAATAATTCAGAAGAAAAAAATTTTGCCTTAAAGATAATAGTTTCCGATGAGAATTTTATTTTGACAAGTCGTGCAGATAATTACATAGGTAAAAATGATAGTTTTAGTTTAAAAATTTCTAATGTAAAGAGAAATAGTACATCAAAAATTATTTATCACAAGAGCCTTTGTTACTACGAAAATATTTTAGAGCATAGATGGGCTATTGAGAATGGTTATGGATCTGCTCTTTTCTTAAATGAAAGGGATGAAGTTTGTGAAACTTCTTTTGCAAATATTTTTTTCGTGAGGGATAATAAAATTATTACACCAGAATTTTCTTCTGGTCTTTTAAGGGGAACTATGAGAGATTTTCTCCTTGAAAACTTTGAAATCACTGAAGAAAAAATTTATGCAAAAGACTTAGATAAGTTTGATGAATGTTTTATTTCTAATTCACTAATGGGTGTGAGGAATGTCACATCAATCGACGATGTAAAATTTTGTGGCACTGAAAAGACAAGGACCATTCAAGAAAAATTAAAAATTTATGGATTTTAAGAGACTGGCTATACAGTCTTTTTTAATTTGCTAAAGAAGAAGATTAAATAGATGAAGAAAATTCTTTTTTGTTGTAAAATTAAAGTAGGTAAAAAGGTGATTATATGAAAAAAACAAATGCAATGAGAATTCTTGAAAGCGAAAACATAAATTTTGAAATAATCGAATACTCAACTAAGGACGGAATTGGTGGACTTGATGTTGCAGAAAAGCTTGGAGAAGATAAAAATAGAGTTTTTAAAACACTTGTAACAGAAGCAAAGGACGGCGAGCATTTTGTTTTTGTAGTTCCAGTTTCAAGTGAACTTGATTTAAAAAAAGCTGCAAAGGCATCAGATTCTAAAAAAATTGAAATGATTCCACAAAAAAAATTACTTCCACTAACAGGTTATGTTCATGGAGGTTGCTCTCCAGTTGGGATGAAAAAATCTTTTAAAACTTTTATAGACTCATCAGCGGAAGAGCTTGACTTCTTTTATGTAAGTGGAGGAAAAGTTGGTATGCAAATAAAAGTAAATCCAAGGGAATTAATTTCTGCAATTGATGGAGAATTTTCTGATATTAAAAAGGAGTAAGTATGTATAAGGATATTTATGAAAAATGGCTAGCAAGTGAAAACTTAGATAAAAATTTAAAATGTGAACTTTTAGATATTAAAGATAATGAAGAAGAAATAGAAGATAGATTTTATAAGGATTTAGAATTTGGAACTGCAGGACTTCGCGGGATTTTAGGTGCAGGAACAAATAGAATGAATTATTTAACTGTAGGAAGAACTGCAATAGCTCTATCAAATTTAATCGAAAGCCTTGGAGAAGATGCAAAGAAAAGAGGAGTTGTCATTGGCAGAGACATAAGACATTTCTCCTACGAATTTTCTATTTTGACTGCAAAAATTTTGGCTGAAAAGGGAATTAGGGTTTACTTGTTCCCTGGAATTACTCCAACTCCACTTCTTGCATACTCAATTAGATATTTGAAGACAATTTCTGGCATTATGATCACAGCTTCTCACAATCCAAAAAATTATAATGGATTTAAACTTTACTGGGAAAAGGGTTCACAAATTTTATCTGATATAGCAGACAAAATGGAAGCTGAAACACAAAAAGTAAACATATTAGATTTTGATTTTACAAGTTTAAAGAAATTGGGAGAGTACGAAAATATAAAATTTATTGGAGATAAAGTAACAAAATCTTTTTATAGAAATACATTAAAAAATACACTCACTGATGATGTTGACAAGGAAATAAAAATTATTTACACACCACTTAGTGGTTGTGGCAATAAATTTGTAAGAAATATTTTAGCTTTTCGTGGCTTTGAAAATGTAAGTGTTGTTCCTGAGCAAGAAAATCCTGATGGAGATTTTACAAATGTAACAAATCCAAATCCAGAAGATATAAGGGCATTTGACAAGGCAATAGATCTTGCAAAAAAAGAAAATGCAGATATAATTATTGCAACAGACCCAGATTCAGATAGGCTTGCTGTAATGGAAATGGGCGATGAAATTTTAAGAATAAGTGGTAATCAAATGGGTTTTATCCTTGGAAGCTTTATTTTGGAAATAATTAAGGATAAAAATATAAAAAATGGTGCAATTGTGAAGTCAGTTGTAACTGCTGACTTGATTAAAAAAATTGCCAAAGATTATGGCGTAGAAGTTTTTGAAACGCTAACTGGCTTTAAAAATATTTGTAATCTTCCAAATATTTGGGAAGAAAATCATGAAAAGAATTTTATATTTGGATATGAAGAGTCCATCGGTTATGTAATTGGTGACCATATAAGAGATAAGGATGCCATTGTTACATCAATGATTGTAGTAGAGTTGGCAGGATATTTAAAAAAGAGAAATTTAAAAATAAAAGACTACATTGAAGAAATTTATAAAAAATATGGTTATTATGAGGAGTTTTTAGACTCAGTTTACTTTGAGGGTAAAGATGGAAATGAAATTATGAAAAAAATCATGGATAACTTTAGAAAAATTGATAGTTTCGAAAAAATTGGAAAATTAAAAAGAAAAGTTGACTTTATAAATGATGAAGAAAATCCTCAAGATTTATTAAAATTTTATTTTGACGAAGAAACTTGGTTTGCACTTAGGCCTTCTGGAACCGAGCCAAAGTTAAAAATTTATGCATATGCAGTTTCAAAGGATGAAGATGAGGCAAGGGAAAAAATAAATGTAATGAAAGAAGAAATAATTAAAAAAATTGAGACAAGTAGGTGATTTAATGATACTATTTTGTGATTTTAACCCCAAAATTGTCAGAGAATATAAATTAAATAATGAGACAGAAAATATAATCGAAAGCTCAAAAATTTATCCAAGTGGCAAGGGAATTTATATGGCGCTTTTTGCGAAAAAACTTGGCATTGATTCCGAAGTTTTTATGCTAAAGGGAAGCAGCAGAGGTAGAGAAATTGCTCTTACTCTAAGTAGACTTGGAATTGATGTAAATTATACTGCTCTTAAAGATGAAAATGTTGAAGAAATTTTTATAATGGGCGATGAATTTGAAAAAAAATATAAGACCCAAGA
The DNA here is from genome assembly GCF_000321025.1 of Peptoniphilus senegalensis JC140. Classification (GTDB taxonomy): domain Bacteria; phylum Bacillota; class Clostridia; order Tissierellales; family Peptoniphilaceae; genus Peptoniphilus_A; species Peptoniphilus_A senegalensis. Next base: position 584,575 of record NZ_HE610717.1, on the reverse strand, counting down.
CCCAAGAATTACCATGGAAGACAGGAATGATATTTTAAATTCCTTTGAAAGAGCTCTTTACAACAAAAAAATTGCAGTAATTCCCAAAATTGATTTATTTGGACTTGAAGATGACATTTACGAAAAATTAATTAGAATTTGTTACAAAAATAATATAAAAGTTGCTGTCAATCCCAAAAATCTTGATGTAATAGAAAAAACTAATCCCTATATTTTAATGTTTGACAAAGATGACATTGAAAGAGAAAGAAAAATTAATTATACTGGTGAAGTAATTGAATACAACAAAAGATTTATTCAAGCTGGAACAAAGATAGTTTTTGTAAATAGTAAAAGAGCTACAATAATTTCAACAGAGGATAAAAATTATAGGGCTTATGTAAATAAAAAGAAGCTTGAAAGAAATGAGATAACAGAAAAATTTGACACAGGTTTGTCTCTTGCTGGTCTTGCCATGGCAATTGATAGAGACTATGATTTTATCACTTCTATAAAACTTGCAATATCCTGTGGAGTGTGGGAAAATTTTGTTGATAAAGATAAGATTGAAATGAGTGCTATTAAAAAAATTATGAATAGCGTTGAAGTTGAGGAAATTTAAAAGGAGGATAAATGAAGAATTTTCAATTAAATAGAGAAGATGTAGTTTTTGCTTTTATAGATATACAAGATAAACTTTTAAAGGCAATGTATAACAGAGATGAAATTGTAAAAAACTCAACAATTTTGGCAAAAGTTGCAAACATAATTGGTGCAGAAGCAATTTATACAGTGCAATATCCAAAGGGACTTGGATATACAAATGATGAAGTAAAGGCTCCGCTAAAGGATAAAGAAGAGTTTGGGAAAGTTACTTTTAATTCCTATGGAGACGAAGAAATTAAAAAGGAATTTGATAGACTTGGCAAGAAACAAGTAGTTCTTTGTGGCATGGAGACACATATTTGTGTATTCCAAACAGTTAGGTCATTACTTGAAGCAGGCTTTGAAGTTTTTGTAGTAGAAGATGCAATAGGTTCAAGGGCAGAAAAAAATTATAAAAATGGATTGGAACTTCTTCGTGAAATGGGTTCAGTTGTTACAAATACAGAAACAGTTTTATTTGACCTTGCAGGAATTGCAGGCACAGACGAATTTAAAACTTTACAAAAATTAATTATTTGATAAAGGGTTCCCTTGGAGGAGCTCTTTTTTTGCCTTTAAACTGTGTTATAATTGTTTTGGTGATAAGATGAAGATAATTCATACAGGAGATTTACATTTAAAAAAATTTTATAAAGGAAGTCTTCCACTTGATGTTTCGAATAAACTTTTAGAGGATACTTGGCGTGCTTTTAAAGATGTCGCTGACTTTTCAAATGAAGTTAATGCAGATATTTTTTTAATTGCAGGAGATTTATTTGAGAGAGAATTTTTTAATCTAAAGGATTTAGAGAGATTTTTAGATTTAATAAAAGATATAACAGCAAAAGTTTTTATAGTTTTTGGAAATCATGATTATCTTTCAAGTGACAATTTATTTTTAAAAGTAGATTTGCCAGAAAATTTATATATATTTAAGAGTGAGCTGGATTTTTTTGAGTTAAAGGAACTTAATACTAGAATTTATGGTATTTCCTACGACAATTACAGTTTCAAAAGAGATTTTTATAATGTCAAATTAGATAAGAAGTTTATAAATATTGGACTTTTTCATTCAGATTTAAAGGACGAGAGGTATCTGCCACTTGATGAAAGTTTTATGAGAGACTTTAATTACCTTGCACTTGGGCACATTCACAAGAGAGGAAAAGTTTTAGACAATGCCTACTATTGTGGCTCGCTCATTCCACTTTCCTTTAAAGATGAGGGAGACAGAGGAATAATTTTTTTAGATGATGAGAAAAAATCTTTGAATATAAAAATTTTTCCAAGAGAAAATTTGTAAATCTTGAAGTAAAAATTGAGGATGATATGACTTTTTACGAAATTTTAAAAAATATTCAAGATAAAATAGAAGAGGACAATTTATATAGGATTACTCTAAGGGGAAGAAGTATTCACAAAATGGAGATTGAAAGTTTTTTGAGGGAAAACTTATCAGCCTTTTATTTTGAAATTATTAACGAAATTGTTGAGGGTTCTCTTCATGATTTTGAAATTAAGGATAAGTATATTTTAGATTTTCTTCATAGTTTTTCTGATAGCAAGCTCGAGAGAGATGCTATGGAAATGTCAAAGAATTACATTTTGGAGCAATATTATGATATTTAAAGAACTTGGAATTTTAAATTTTGGAAAATTTGAAAATAAAATAATAAAGCTTGAAGATGGAATTAATTTAATAATTGGAGATAATGAAGCAGGTAAGTCTACTGTCGTAAATTTTATTGATGGAATTTTTTATGGATTTAGCAAAGATTCCTTAGCTAGAAAAGTTCGCGACGAAGTTTTTGAAAAATCGAGACCGTGGTCTTCAAATTTATATAAGGGTTATGTAATTTTAAGTGATGGGGGAGAAAATTTTAGAATTAGCCGAGATTTTGATAGTGATGAAATTTCTATATTAAATTTGGATAAGGGCGAAGACTATTCAGAGGATGAAAGAAACTTTTTAAATTCACGAATCCCACAACCTGGTCTCTTGTTTTTTGAAATTAGTAGAAAAATTTATCAGTCCACTTTTTTTATTTCCCAAAGACTAGCACAAGTGGAGGAAGATGCTGCAGAAGAGTTAAAAAATAAAATTGACAACTTCTCTGTCTCTCAAGATGAAAATATTGATTTGAAAAAAGTTTTAGATAGGATGAAGGATGATTTATACACTTTGGGAACAAATAGGAGAAAAACTTCTGAAATTGGAAAGATTTACCAAGAGCTAGATAAATTAACTTCAGAGAAAATAAATTTTGCAAGTCTTAAAGATGATTATAGAAAATCTGCCAATGATTATAAAGAAGCTAAGGAGAAATTAAAAATTTTAGAAGATAATTTAAGGGGCAGAAAGCTTTTTGAGCTTCAAGAATTAAATAAGAAGCTAATGGAAATTCAAAAGGAAAAGTCTAATAAAGATGAAGATTTTAAATTTTCTGACTTTGAAAGAGCGATTGAAATAAATAGAAGTATAGGACTTTATTCGAGTAAGCTTGACGATTTACTATCTCAGAGAGAATATAATTATGAAGTTGATGACGAAGTTGAAGTAGATTATAAGAGACTAAAGGATATTAAAGAAGAAATTGCAATTTTAAATGAAAATAATTTTTCTAAGGAGATTGAAATAATTTCTGTCGATATAAAAAATATAGAAAAAAAGGGCTTGAGATATTTTTTGAAAGTACTCTTCTCATTTATTGCTGGTGTTGGAATAATTCTTTTATCAATTTATCTTAAAAAGTATTTTATAATTATTTTTTCCCTAATATTTTTTACATATTCCTATTTTAGAGTTGTAAAATTTAGAGAAAATAAGGATCTTTTAAATAGATTAGAGAGTAAGCTCCTTGATTTTAAGAAAAAATCTTTGGATAAAACTATAAAGAAGAGAAATTATGACAAAGATTTTGCTGAACTTTTTGAAAAGTATGGAGTAAAAGATTTGAGAAGTTTGACAGAAGTTTTAGACGAGAAAAAAGAAGAAAATTTAAAAAATATTTCAAAAAATGAATACAATGAAAGCTGGAAAGAAAAAAATAATATTGAAATTGAAGATACAAAAGAAAAAATAAAGAAGCTAGAAGATGAATTAGATAAACTCTTTGATAAATATGGAGTAAAAAATATTAAAGATTTAAAGAATTTATTTCATGATATTAAAGATTCTCAAAGTGACAAGTCCAGCGAATATAAGTATAGGATTGAAGAACTAGAAAAGGAAAACTTGTCTGGCGAAGTTTATTCTGAGGAGTCCATTGAAAGTATTTCAAATAACATTAAGGAAACAAGGCTAAAAATTTCCAATTTCGGTGGAATTTTAAAAACTCAGGAAGATTCTCTTGAAAGGCTAAGGATTTTGGAAGAAAAGACCTTTGAAGAAAGGGACAAATTAAAAAGCCTAGAATACAAGAGGGATTTGCTTGAAATATCAATTGAAAAACTTGAAAACTTTATAAAAGTGAAAAGAAATGACACTCTTCCTATCTTAAAAAATATTATTTCAAAATATTTAGAGGGTATGACTAATCATAAATACAGTGAAATTTTAGTTGATGACAGATTTGACATAAAGGTATATGATAAATTTATTGGCGATTATGCTGAATTAAAAAGCTTGAGTCTTGGCACAATGGAGCAAATTTATCTTGCTTTTAGACTTTCTATTTCAAAAATAATTACAGATAAAAATATTCCTCTTGTTCTTGATAGTCACTTCGATTCCTATGATGAAAAGAGGCTTAAAAATACTCTTGAACTTCTAAAGGATGAAAAACAAGTTTTAATTTTTACAAGTACAGATAGGGAAATGAAAATTTTAGATAAATACAATATGAAATATAATTTAATAAAACTTTGAGGTGTATATGATATTCGCAATAGGAGATCTTCACTTCGATTATTCAGAAGAAAAGCCTATGGATATATTTGGAGATAACTGGGAAAATCATGAAGAAAAAATAATTGAAGACTGGAATGAAGTTGTAAGTGATGATGACTTAGTTTTATTGCCTGGGGATATTTCTTGGGCATTAAAACTTGAGACAGCTCTCTTTGACTTAAAAAGGATTGATGAACTTCCAGGAACAAAAATAATTTCTAAGGGAAATCACGATTATTGGTGGTCTTCTCTTAATAAGATGAATAACTTGGGTCTAAAGACTATTCATTTTTTGCACAACAATTCCTTTGAATACAAGGATTATTCAATTTGTGGTACTAGAGGTTGGGCATCTCGTGATTCTTTTGAATTTTCGAAAGATGATGAAAAAATATATTTGAGAGAAGTCCAGAGACTTAAAAATTCCCTGGATTCATGCAAAAACAAAAAAATAATTGCAATGATTCACTATCCGCCCTTTAATCAAGATTTGGATGCTAATGAATTTTCTAAAACTCTTGGGGAATATAATGTTGAGAAATGTGTTTACGGACATTTACATGGCAAGGGACACAAGTATTCCTATGAGGGAGATTTATTGGGCGTGAATTATTCATTTGTAGCGAGCGATTATTTAGATTTTAAACTAAAAAAATATTGGAGGACTAATGGAAAGAGAAATTGAAGTAAAACTTCTTGACATTGATATAGATGATTTTGAAGAAAAAATTAAGAAAATTGGTGCTGACTTTGTAAAGGAAGAAGACCAAATTAATATTACAATTAATTCAACAGCTCATAAAATTTACAAGAAACATGGTTACCTTAGAATAAGAGTTGCAAAATCAGATGGAATTGAGAAAAAATATTTTACTTTTAAAGAAAATATTTCTGACATCAAAGTTAGAGACAATATAGAGCATACTACTGAAATAAATAGTGTGGAAGATTTAATAAATATTTTAAAGTGTCTAGGTTATGATAAATTCCATAAGGGATTTAAAAACAGAAAAAAATATAGCTACAAGGGTCTTGTAATTGACATAGATACTTGGGATAAAGACACATATCCAAAACCTTATGTAGAGATAGAGGCACCTAGTATGGAAGAGATTTATTCACTTGTGGATGAGTTAGAAATAGACAGAGAGCACGTATCAACTATGTCCATAGATGAACTTAGAAAATCTCTAAAAAAATAGTGTGACATATATAATTTATGTGTTATAATAATTTTAGAAAATTAAGGAGGAAGTCATGTCTAAGTATAATTATATTAAATGGTTTGATGAAATTGGTAAAGGCGATGTAGGAATTGTTGGAGGAAAGGGAGCAAATTTAGGCGAGTTGACAAGTTTTGGTCTACCTGTGCCTCCAGGATTTTGTGTTACAGCTACTGGTTATACAAAATTTATTAAATACGCAGAGCTTGACGAAGTTGTAAAACTTTTAATGGAAGCTGTTGACGTAGAAGATGTTGATGAACTTACTAATGCTTCAAAGGAAATTCAAACTAAGATTAAAGAAAAAGAGTTTGACCCAGAACTTAAAGAAGAAATTTTATCTGCTTACAGAGAATTTTCTGAAAATATTGGAGTAAAAGATCCAGAAGTTGCAGTTAGATCTTCAGCAACTGCAGAAGACCTTCCTGACGCATCTTTTGCAGGACAACAAGATACTTATTTACACATTTCTGGGGAAGAAGAATTATTAAATCACATAAGAGATTGCTTTGCATCACTTTGGACTTCAAGAGCAATTTACTACAGAGAAAAACAAAATTATGACCACTTCGATGTTGCTCTTTCAGTAGTTATTCAAAAGATGGTTAATTCAGAAAAATCTGGAGTAATGTTTACAGCAAATCCTATTAACAATAGCTCTGACGAAATGATGATAAACGCAAGCTATGGTCTTGGAGAAGCAGTTGTATCTGGAATTGTTACTCCTGACGAATATATTATCGACAAAAAAACTAAAAAAGTCATTGAAAAAAATATTGCCGAAAAAGAATACATGGTTATCAAGAACGAAAATGGTGTTGGAACTAGAGTAGTGAATGTTAAGGATGTACTTGGCGAAGATGCAATTAAAGCAGAAGCACTTTCAGAAAAAGAATTAAATACTCTTATAGAAAGAGGACTAAAGGTAGAAAAACTTTACGGTTCAGTTCAAGATACTGAGTGGGGATTTGACAGAGATACTAAAGAATTTTACTTCTTACAATCAAGACCTATAACAACTCTTGGCGATAAAGAAGAAAAAGAAGAAAAATTAATTACTCTTGTAAAGGGACTTCCTGCTTCTCCAGGAATTGGCAGAGGTAAAGTAAAACTAATAAAGGACATTTCTGAAATCAATCTTGTTGAAGAAGGCGATGTACTTGTAACTGCAATGACTAATCCAGACATGGTTCCTGCTATGAGAAAGTGTGCTGGCGTTGTAACTGATGAAGGTGGAAGAACTTGTCACGCAGCTATTGTTTCAAGAGAGTTACAAATTCCATGTATAGTTGGAGCAAAGACTGCAACTAAAACTTTAAAAACTGGCGACTCTGTAACAGTTGATGCTGTAAGAGGAATCGTCTATGAAGGCGAAGTTTTAAAGGAAAAAGAAGAAAAGAAATCTGAAAAAGTTGAAGGAAATGTTTCAAGCATTGCAAATTTAGATGAATTAAGAAATCTTTTTGCACCAACTACAGCTACTAAGATTTACATGAATCTTGGCGAACCAGAATTAATTGAAAGATATAAAAACTTGCCAATGGACGGCATTGGACTTATGAGAACAGAATTTATCTTCACAAATATGATTGGCGCTCACCCAATGTATCTAGTTAAAACTGGTCAAGGAGACTTAATGGTAGAAAAACTTGCAGAAGGTATTTCTAAAGTTGCTCAAGCAATTTATCCAAAAAATTTAGTTGTAAGAACTTCTGACTTTAGAACAAATGAATTTAGGGGCCTTAAGGGCGGGGATGAAGTTGAGCCAATTGAAGCTAACCCAATGATAGGTTGGAGAGGAGTTTCAAGATACATTTCTCCTGAATATGAACAAGGTTTTAGACTAGAATGTCAAGCTATTAAAAAAGTTAGAGAAGAATATGGACTTACAAATGTAATTGTTATGCTTCCATTTGTAAGAACTCCTGAGGAACTTAAAGTTGTTAAAGGAATTATGGCTGAAGAAGGACTTGTACAATCTAAAAACTTTAAGATTTGGATAATGGCAGAAGTACCAGCAGTAGTTCTTCAAGCAGAAGAATTTGCAGAATTAGTTGATGGATTCTCTATTGGCTCAAATGACTTAACTCAACTTGTAATGGGAGCAGATAGAGATTCTGGAATTCTAAATAACATGGGTTACTTTGATGAAAGAAATGACGCAGTAAAAATCGCCCTAAAGACTATCATTGATGCAGCTAACAAAAAGGGAATCACTTGCTCAATCTGTGGACAAGGACCAAGCCAATATCCAGAACTTGCAGAATTTTTGGTTGAATGTGGAATCACTTCAATGTCAGTAAACCCTGATACAGTTGAATACACAAGAAGACTTGTTGCAAGTGTGGAACAAAAAATTATATTAAAAAAACTTAGACAAATGTAATCTCAAAAAGATTAAAAATTTATAAAACTTTCTTTTAAAGAGGGTCTCATGATTAATTTCGTGAGGCCTTTTTCACTTTCAAAATAAGTATGAAAATTACAAACCAAAAAAAGTCTGTAGAGAAATTAATCCCAACAGACTTAAAAAAATTAGCATTATATTAATTTGTCATAATCTAAAAAGTTTGCTACAAGACTTTTTGTAAAGACAAGTTTTACTAAATTAATACTACAAGTGTCATCCTTAAATTTTAGCGACTTGTCAATATTTATTTTTATGTCATTTTGATTTAGCACATCATAATCTCTTGTAGAATTTTTGGGTGCTCCAAGATAAGTGTCAGAAGAGGGCAGACCACTTCCACAACATTGCTTTGAATTAACCAAATCAATAGTAATTTCACTTGCATTTTTATCCCGTAAAAAATTAAGTGCATCCTCTGTAAATTTTACTTTCAATTTAATCAACCTTTTTAATTAGAGTTACAAAAAACTCACTTTTCTCCAAAGCTTCTATTTCGACAAAATTTTCTCCATCAAATTTTAAAACTTTGCCTGGCTCAAATTCTCTATCCTCATCAGCATTTAATATAACTTTAATATGACCTTTAACTATAGTTATAAGTACAGTAAAGCCAGGGTGATTGTGCTTGTCAATAGTTTCGCCAGATGCCAAAACTTTTTTTACAAGAGCAAATTCCTTTTCATTAAAAACTTTTCCAGGCATACTTCCTACATAACCAATCATTTTTTACCTCATTTCTACAACTATTTCAATTATATTTCCAAAATTTTAATTATTTTTCAAATTTATTTAAGTCCTTGAAGGACTCTAAATGTAAATCATCTTTATTAAGATCTTTATCTCTCGATAAACTTTTCGCATCATCTAAATTCTTTTTGATGATTTGTTCATCTTCTAAAGTGCTTTCTTTTTCAACTTTTATGTTTGAGCCATTTTCAATACTATTGATAAGCTCTTCAGAAGATTTTAAATCTTCAATTTTGTATTCAGGCATTTCTTCCAAGAAAGTTGAAAGATTTATAGTCTCACTTTCATATAGATTTCTTATAATTTCATCAATGTTTTGTGAATTTTTGCGGACAAGTTCAGACCTTATTTCACTTAATATATTTAATTTTTCTAAATTGTATTTTTTCACAAAATTTTTCAAGTCTTCAAAAACTATATCTGTAATAGTTGGATTAAGTCTCGAAGAATTTAGTGAAAAAGTCAAAGGACCATGTTCAAGAGATTTGTTAATGGACATTAAAGATTTTGAAAAAATATCAAATCTTTGATAAATCATATTTCTTGAGCTTGCTCTCTTTTCAAGTGCTTCATTTAATTCAAAATCTTCAGTGGCAATTAGCACATAGTCAAAGCCCATGAATTTAAAATCTTTTTCGAGTTCATGTTCTTTTAACTTAATTTTACCATATGATTCTTCAGATTTTTTTACTATATCTTTTGTGAAAGTGTCTGCAATCATATATATTTCTGCTTCAGTGTCAATTACAGATTTAAGTGCAGAAAGTGCAAGATAGCCTCCACCTAAAATCAAAATCTTTTTCTCGTAAGTATCTAAACTCACTGGAAGGTAACGCATTGTATCACTCCTTTAATAAAAAATAAAATAAATTTACAATAATATGTAAGTCTTAGCTTAATTATACCAAATAAAAGTTTAATTTAAGCAAATTATTAAATTAATTACAACTTTTCGCTATTAATTTAATAAAATTTTAATATTTAAAAATTATTATGGGTATATTATGTGTTATAATAAAGAAAACAGGCTATATAAAAATGGAGGTTTTATAATGAAATCTAATAATTTAAAAAGAGCAGCTGTTCTTGGACTTGCGACTATTATGTTAGTGCCAAGTGTAACTTTTGCAAAAGAGTTTAAAGATGTAAAAAAAGATAATAAATATTCTTGGGCTTACAATGCAATTGACCTACTAAGTGATAGGGGTGTAATAAATGGACATCCAGACGGAGAGTTTAAACCAGGAGATTCTGTTTCTCTTGAGGAACTGCTACAATTAATCAAACAAGTTTTAAATCCATCTTCAGATGAATTAAAAACTGCCCGCGAAAAATATGAAAAAGTAGCAAAACAAAATGGAGTAAATTCTTGGGCTGAAGAAGCAATTTGCTTAGCTCTTCACAGAGGTTATCTTGACGAAAGCGCACTAAAGAAAGCTTCTGAAAGAGGATTTTTTAAATTAAGTGCAAGAGAATATCCAAGCAGGGGCGATATTGCAATTTTCTTTGCTAGAGCTCTTAACTTAAATGCAAATGGAAATACAAGTTTATTAAGACACAGTGACCAAAATAAAATGAGCAATACTTTAAAGGGATATCTTGCATCACTTGTTGAAGCAGGAATTTTCTCTTCAACTGGTTCTGATGGAAACTTTGAAGGAGATAGAGCTATAACTCGTGCTGAAACTGCAATAATTACTAAGGCATCCTTTGACTATGCTTCTAAGAACACTCTAAGCAATAAAGTTGAAAAGAAAAAAGGAACTGTAATTCTTTCTTCTAAGTTAAACAATGTCAATGTAATTATTATAGAATCAAATAAGCAAAAATTCTCCTTTGATATCGACAACAACACAAAATACAAAATAAAAGACAAAGACATCAAGCTTGAAGACATAAAAGCTGGTCAAGAAGTAGAAATTGAATATTTAAAGAGTAATTCTAATGACAGAGAAGGCGTAGCAAAGACAATCACTGTTACAAACGCTATGCTTGATATGGTTGGCTATGTAAACTCTAAAGGAATTAACGAAATTACACTTAGATATAGAGACTATTCAGACACATTGAACTTTAGAACAACTTCAAAAATTTCAACTTCTGATACAAAGACTTTTAAACTTGATTCAAACGCAAAGATTAAGGCTTATGGAAAAGATTTAAAACTTGATGACATAAGAGTTGATGACTTAGTAGAATTTAAGACAAATGCAGACAATAATATTACTGAAATGACAGTTTATCCTAAGGAAGCTCAAATTAAAGGAAGAATTATTTCAATTGATACTTCAAATAGGGATAAGGCAGGATTAAAAATTAGACTAAAGGACAACAAAGATTATGAACTTTATATTACAAATGAAACTAAAGATTTAGATAAAATAACATTGAATGACGATGTAAATCTTTATATAAACTATAAAGTAGTAATGGGTCTTGCATCAAATTATAATAAAGATGGCAATGTAATGGGAGAAGTTGTTGGATATAGCGGAGATGAATCATCTTTCTCAAACAGAAATCGTTACATTGATATAAAAACAAATGATGGATATACTAAAAAGTATTATCTTGCTAATAGATTTGAAATAAAAGATTTTAGGGGTTATGGCTTATCACAAGTAACTGAAAGTTACCTTAGAGGTAAGAGCGTAAATTTATCCTTTAATAATTATAATGAAGTTGAAACAATTACTATAATTGATTCAAGTTTACAATTTAGCGGAATGTTCCAAGTTGTAAGTAATAGAGATGTTGGATATAATTACAACAAGATAGGAATTAGAGTTATACAATCAGATAATGATAAATTGAGTCCAGGTAAGACGCTTTATTTCCAAACAAATCAAAAATTAGAACTTTATGATGTTTTAACTTTTGATGGATATATGAATTATGACGGGGAAATAATCTCAGATTCAAATAATAGAATTCTTGGAAATCCTAGAGAATATCTAAATGTTGCCAACAGAACTACTAGAAAGAGTGATTTTAAGGACTACACTTATTTCTTAGACAGTAATCGCTATTACAATGGAAACTACAATAATAGATACAATAGCGGATACAATAACTTTCCTCAATTTTAATAGCAAAATAGAAACCCATAGTGGTTTCTATTTTTTTGCCTAAAATTATGATATAATTTAGGACGGAGTGATGAGATGAAGAAAAAAATTATAGCAATAAATTTAAGCCTTCTACTTTTATTAGCACCAGCAAGTATTTTTGCAAAATCTTTTACAGATTTGAGCAAAGAGGGCAAAACTGCTTGGGCATATAAATATGTTGACGAATTGTCAAATAAAGGCATATTAAATGGATATGAAGATGGAAGTTTTAAGCCAAATAATCCAGTGAGCTTCTTAGAAACAATGCAAATTTTAAAGACAGTTCTAAATCCAAGTGAAGATGAATTACAAAAGGCAAAAAATGCTCATCTAGAGTTTGTAAATGCAAATGGAATTGTGGACTGGGCAAAGGATGCTGTTTGCTACAATCTCTACCAAGGCACAATTACTGAAAAGACGCTTACAAGTGCTCGTGATAGAGGATTTTTGGAAAATAAAGTTTATCCAAATAGAAATACAATTGCAGTTTACTTTGCGAGAGCTTTTAAGATTGAGAAGACTTCTGAACGCTCAAATCTAAGTTATAAGGATGCTAATAAAATAAATCCGCTAACTCTTGAATATCTGTCAAATCTTGTAAAGGCAAATATCTTTACTAGCACAGGCTCTGAAGGAAATTTTAATGGAAATCTTGCCATAAGAAGAAGTGAAATGGCAGTTATTACTTCAAAGTCTCTATCTTATGTGAATGGAAATATTGATAAAATTAAAAATCAGGAAAATGTAATTGAAGGCGAAAATCTTTTGGTAAATAATGCCGAAAACAAGATTCCTGATGGAAATAAAGTTAATGATAAGAATAATAGCACAAAGGATAATAATTCTATTTTAGGAAATAAGACAAGTAATAAGGATGTTCAAAATACAGATGATTTGACAGCAGCTGAAGCTTCTACTCCTGTTAATTTTAAGGGAGAGGTTACAGAAGTTATAGATGGTGGTAGTGTTAAATATATAAGAGTAAAAGTTACAGAAAGTGACTCAAGTAAATTTATGCCGGGAAATATTATTACAGTTAATACTTTTAGAAATCACAAGGTAAATGATCTTGTAGAAGGTAGTGGTATTTTTGGCGAAAACTCTTTGACAAATATTAATTTAAAATAATAATTAAGGGCTGTTTTATGACGGCCCTTTCAAATTTGGAGGAAAATTGGAATTTTTAAGTAGAACAGAAAGAATGCTATCAGCAGATGAAATAAAAAAGATAAATTCAAAATCTGTTTTGGTTTTTGGACTTGGTGGAGTTGGTGGTTCCTGTGTCGAGTCACTTGTCCGTGCTGGAATAGGAAAAGTTGGCATAGTTGATGGCGATGAGTATGAAATAACAAATGTGAATAGACAAATTTTTGCAACAAGAAAAACTCTTGGTATGCGAAAAGTAGATGCTTGTCAAGAGAGACTTTTAGATATAAATCCAGAACTTATAGTAGATAAATATGATTTATTTGTGACTGAAGATAATATAAAGGATATTGATTTTGAAAAATATGATTATATAGTTGATGCAATTGACACAATTACATCAAAACTATTAATAATAAAAGAAGCTTACGATAAAAATATTAAAATTATTTCTGCTATGGGAGCTGGAAATCGCCTTGACCCAACAAAATTTAAGGTTTTAGACATAGAAAAGACAAAAAGTGACCCAGTGGCAAGAATTATGAGGAAAAAATTAAAAGATATGAATATAAAGAAGCTAAAGGTAGTTTGTTCAGAAGAACTTCCAATAAAGACAGGAGATAGGACTCCTGGTTCAATTTCTTTTGTGCCACCTGTTTGTGGTATGGTTATGGCATCTTATGTAGTCTCTGATATCTTAAAAAGTTGAAATGATAGTTAAAAAAACATATAATATTTAGCAGTAAGGAGAAGTCATGGATATAAATACACTAAATGATAAACAAAGAGAAGCACTTTTGGAGACAGAGGGTCCACTACTCATTTTAGCAGGGGCAGGATCTGGCAAGACAAAAGTTGTAACTTCAAAAATTGCATACTTAATTGAAGAATTAAATGTGCCATCATGGAAAATTTTAGCTATAACTTTTACAAACAAGGCAGCCAAAGAAATGAAGGACAGAGTTCAAAAGTTAATTGATAGGGACATCTCCTCAATGTGGATAGGAACTTTTCACTCAATTTGTGTGAGAATCTTAAGAAGAAATATTGAAAGAATTGGCTATAATGGAAATTTTACTATTTATGACAGGGATGACCAAATAACTGTTGTAAAGGAAGCTATTGCTGAGCTATCTATTGATAGAGATATTTATAAACCTAGAGCAATTATAAATGATATTTCTAACATTAAATCAGAAGGCATAAGTCCTATAGAATACATAGAAGCTAATAAGGACAATTTTTTCAAAGAAAATCTTGGGAAAATTTATGATTTATACGAAAAGAAACTTAGAAAGAATAACGCCTTAGATTTTGATGATCTTTTGATTAAGACTGTTGATATTTTAAAATCCGAAGAAGATATTAGAGATTTTTATAGAGATAAGTTTGAGTATATTTTTGTAGACGAGTATCAGGATACAAATAAAATTCAGTATGAACTTATAAAATTAATTGCAGGAACAAAACCTAATTTAACTGTAGTTGGCGACAATGACCAATCTATTTACAAGTGGCGTGGTGCTGATATAAATAATATTTTAAATTTCCATAAGGATTTTCCTGGTGCAAAAATTGTAAAGCTTGAGCAAAATTATCGTTCAAGTCAAAAAATTCTTGATGTGGCAAATCAGGTTATTGAGCACAATACAAGTAGAATTGAAAAAAATCTTTGGACTTCAAGAGATGAAGGAAAGGATGTAGTTTATAGGGAATTCCCTCATTCAAATGAAGAAGAGTATGGAGTTGTCAATAAAATTATTGCCCTAAATTACAAGGGCGAAGAATTTAAAGATATGGCAATTTTATATAGAACAAATGCCCAATCAAGAGGTTTTGAAGAAGCCCTTGTGAGGGAAAGAATTCCCTATAAAATTGTTGGAGGATTAAAGTTCTATGACAGAATGGAAGTAAAGGATGTTCTTGCTTATTTAAGGATATTAAATAACACTGATGACAATGTAAGTCTTGCTAGGATTATTAATAGACCAAAGAGGGGAATTGGGGACACTTCTCTTTCTGATTTATTAGACTATGCAGATGAAAATAGGCTTTCACTTTATGATGTAATTACAAATATAGACGACTTTGAAGACTTAAATTTAAGAGCGAGAAAAAATATTAAGGAATTTGGAAGCATCTTAAAGATTTTAAAAGATAGAGCAGAAAATCTTTCTATAGGGAAACTTTTTGAAGAAGTTCTTTATGAAAGTGGCTATGTAAATGACTTAAAAAATCAAAATACAATCGAGGCAAAGACTAGACTTGAAAATATAGAAGAACTTCACTCAAATATTATGGAATATGACAGAGAGGGAGTTGAACTAGCTGAATATTTGAATACACTTTCTCTTTTATCTGATGTTGATAAAACTTCTGAAGACACTGGGGTTAACCTAATGACACTTCACGCAGCCAAAGGACTAGAATTTGGGACTGTATTCTTAGTTGGTCTTGAAGAGGGACTTTTCCCAACAAGTAGGGCTCTTGAAAGTGAAGAAGAAGTAGAAGAGGAAAGAAGACTCTGCTATGTTGGCGTAACTCGTGCCTGCAATAATTTATTTATTTCATCTTCAAGGACTCGCTCCATGTATGGAAAGCTCACTCCTGCCAAGAGAAGCAGATTTATAGAAGAGATGGAAGGCAAAATAGAAATTATTGAAGATAAAAAGAGAGAATTACTTGAAATCCGCGATTACAATGAGGAAAATACTTCAGTTACTAGACCTAAAAAATTCTTTGGTATGGACAAAAAAGTTGAGACAAATAAAAATTCTAGTGATGGAAAAAATATTAATGTTGGTGACAAAGTTAAACATAAAATTTTTGGTAAGGGAATGGTAGTCCAAAAGAAGGAAAAAAATGGCGACTATGAAGTTGTAATTTCCTTTGATAAAAAGGGTCTAAAGAGACTCATGCTCTCTGTTGCTCCAATAAAATTAGTTGACTAGGGGAAAATCATGGATGATAAAATAAAAGAGATGGATGAATTAATTTCTGAAATTGATAAATTAAATTACCATTACTATACTTTAGATGAGCCACTTTTATCTGATGCAGAATATGACAAACTCTATGACAGACTTGTAAACTTAGAAAATGAAAGTGGGACAGTTTTGTCCTATTCTCCAACAAGCAGAGTCGGTGGTGCAATTCTAGATAAATTTGTAAAGCACACTCATCTTGCAAGGCTTTACTCTATGGATAAGGCTCAAGGAGATGACGCACTTCTTGCTTGGTACAATCGAATTGTAAAGTTTGTGAAAGATTACAACTCTGAAAACATAAATAAACTACCAGAGCCAGAATTTATTATTGAATTAAAATTTGATGGTCTTACAATTAACCTAACTTATGATAATAAAAATCTTATTATGGCATCAACTAGAGGAAATGGAATAATTGGCGAAGAAATTTTAGAACAGGTCAAGACAATTTATTCTGTTCCACTTAGAATATCTTATCCTGGAAAAATTGAAGTTCAAGGGGAAGGTCTAATGCCTCTTTCTGAGCTTGAAAAGTACAATGAAAATAATGACGAAAAATTAAAAAATGCCAGAAATGCTGCGGCAGGCGCTCTTAGGAATTTAGATTCTAAAGTTACAAAAAAAAGAAATCTAACAGCTTTTTTTTATAATGTTGGTTACACTGAAGAAGAAATTTTTAAGTCAGATGATGACATAAAAGAATTTTTGAAAGAAAACAACTTTAAAGTTTCAAAATATAATTTTAAAGTAAAAAAGTTTTCTGAAATTATAGATAAGATTCGTGAAATAGGAGATAATAGAGATAAGCTTGATATTTTAATTGACGGAGTTACTATTAAAGTTAATGATATGGCAACTAGAAAGGCTTTAGGTTACACAAATAAGTTTCCTCGCTGGGCAGTTGCCTATAAATTTGAGGCAGAAGAAATTTCAACAACTCTACTTGATGTAGTTTGGAATGTTGGTAGAACTGCTAAAGTTACACCTTCAGCAATACTCGAGCCTGTTGATATTGGTGGAGTTACAGTTAAGAGAGCGACATTAAATAATTATGATGACATTTTAAGAAAGAAAGTTAAGATTGGCTCAAGAGTTTTAATAAGAAGGTCAAACGATGTAATTCCAGAAATACTTGGAACTTTACCATCAACTAATGAAACTAGAGAAATTGAAAAGCCAGAGACTTGCCCATATTGTGGGTCACACTTGTATCAAGATGGAGTCCACATTTTTTGTCCTAATACGCTTTCTTGTGTGCCACAGCTTGTTTCAAGACTTACTCATTTTTCATCAAGAGATGCAATGAATATAGAAGGTTTCAGCGAAAAGACAATTGAAAAATTAATGGAAACAGTTGATTTGAAAGAAATTCCTGACATTTACAAATTAAAGTATGATGACATTATAAAAATAGAGGGTTTTAAGGAAAAGAGGACAAACAATCTTTTACAGGCTATTGAAAATTCCAAGAAACCACATCTTTCAAACTTTATTTATGCACTTGGAATTCCTAATGTTGGCATAAAAACTGCAAGAGATTTGGCTAATCACTTTAAAAGTTTTGAAAAACTAAAGAATTCTAAGGAAGATGAGCTTATATCCATTGGCGATATTGGAAATATTACTGCAAGAGAAATTGTAGAATTTTTTAATGACAAGAGAATTTTAGCAGCCATTGATGAATTATTTGAGCTTGGAGTAAAGCCAGTTTATGAAGATGAAGCTGATATTCCAAAGCCACTTCTTAATAAGACAATAGTAATTACAGGTACACTTGATTTGCCAAGAAAGGAACTTGAAGAGAAATTAATTTCTCTAGGGGCAAAGGTCACTGGTTCAGTTAGCAAAAAGACAGATTATGTAATTGCTGGAGAAAATCCAGGATCAAAGTATGACAAGGCAGAGTCTTTAAATATAAAAATTTTAAGTTTAGAGGAACTTGATAAATTAGTAGGAGGTTTAAATGAATAAAGAAGATATAAGGCATATTGCAGATATTGCTCAAATTGATTTTACTGATGAAGAACTTGACAAATTTGCACCAACCTTTGAAGAAAATATTGAACTTGTAAATAAAATCAAGGAAATTGACACAGAAGGTGTGGAAAAAGTTTTTCAAGTAAATGGAACTGAAAATAATATTCGTGAAGATAAAACTGGAGAGTCTCTTTCACAAGAAGAGGCACTTGAAAATGCCGCTACTAAAAAATACGGTTATTTTAAACTTATTAAGTTTGTAGATTAGGAGGGACTCATGACTTTTAGCAATTTAAAGGCCTGGGAGATTGCCCAAGGGTATAGGAATAAAGACTTTTCTTGTGAGGAAGTTACAAGAGAATTTTTAGAAAATATAAAGGAAAAAGACGGCGAAATAAATGCCTACATCACTGTTACAGAAGACATGGCAATGAAAAAGGCAAAGGAAGTTGATGAAAAGTTCCACAATAGAGAAGAAGTGTCTCCTCTAGCAGGAATTCCAATTTCTATTAAAGACAATATTTCTGTAAAAGGTGTAAAAATGACTTGTGCATCAAGGATGCTAGAAAACTATACTGCTCCCTATGACGCAAGTCTTGTGAAAAAAATAAAAGAAAATGATGGCGTAATTCTTGGTAAGGTAAACTTAGACGAATTTGCTATGGGAGCTTCAACTAAGACTTCTTATTTTGGAGTTACTAAAAATCCTCTTGATACAACAAGAGTTTCTGGTGGTTCATCAGGTGGCTCAGCTGCATCTGTTAGTGCCAATATGGCAGCTATTTCTATTGGTTCAGATACTGGCGGCTCTGTAAGACAGCCTTCAAGTTTTTGCAAAACTGTGGGAATGAAACCTACTTATGGTTCTATTTCGAGATTTGGAATGGCTTCAATGGCTAACACTTTTGACCAAGCAGGCGTTATTGCTAAGGATGTAAGAGACTTAACTATGATGTTTAATGTAATTGAAGGACGAGACGAAAGGGACGCAACTTCTGTAGGAAATCCTGGACTTAAATACGACTTTGATTTTTCTGATGATGTGATAAAAAATCTTGAGGGCAAAAAATTTGCAATTCCAAAAACTTATTTAGAAATGGATTTAAACAAGAGGGTTCGAGCAGAACTTGATAAAGCCATTGAAATTTTAAAGGACAATGGTGCAAAAGTTGAAGCGTATGATATTGACTCACTTAATCATACAATTGAAACTTATAATATTTTAGTAAATGGCGAAATTGCATCTAATTTAGCTCGTTTTGACTCTATTCGTTATGGTCACAGAACAGATAAAAAATTCGAAACAATAGAAGAAATGTATCGTGCATCAAGAAGAGAAGGCTTTGGCGAAGAAGTTAAGAGAAGAATAATGATTGGGACTAATATTCTTTCGATGGAAAATGCCGATGAATTTTATTATAAAGCTCTTAAAGTTAGGGGACTTATAAAAAGAGATATGGATAGAATGTTTAAGGACTATGACTTTATGATTTGTCCAACATTTCCAGTTTTACCTTTTAAAATTGATGAAGAAATGAGCCCGATTGAAATGTATCAAGCTGATTTATTTACAATTCCTGCTAATATGGTTGGCTCCCCATCAATATCTCTTCCAATGCCAGAAGCTGAAGATGGACTTTCTGTTGGAATTGAATTTACAGCAAAGAGGTTTAAGGATAAAGATTTACTTCAAACATCACTTGCTTTTGAAAGGAGTTTAAACAAATGAAATATAAAACAATTGTAGGTTTGGAAATTCACGTTGAACTTTCCACAGAAACAAAGGCTTTTTGTTCATGCAAGAACTCCTTTGGAGATGAACCTAATACAAATGTGTGTCCAGTATGTTTGGCACTTCCTGGTGGGATGCCAGTTTTAAATAGAAATGTAATAAATTATACAGTAATGGCTGGTACTGCTTTTAACTGCAAGATTAACAACCAATCAAAATTTGACAGGAAAAATTATTTTTATCCAGACTTAACAAAGGGATTTCAAATAACACAAAATGACAATGCAATTTGCACTGATGGTTATCTTGAAATTGAAACTGATGAAGGAAATAAAAAAATTGGACTTTTCCAAATTCAAATGGAAGAAGATACTGCAAAGAGTCTTCACACTGAAGAAAATGAAACCCTTATGGATTATAACAGATGTGGTGTCCCTCTAATTGAAATTGTTACTAAACCAGATATCTCAAGTGGTAAAGAAGCACGTATATTCCTTGAAAAATTAAAGTCTACTTTAAGATTTTTAAATATTTCTGACTGCAAGATGGAAGAAGGCTCACTTAGATGTGACGTCAATGTCAACATTAAAGATATGGAGACAGGAGAAAAAACTGCAATAACCGAAGTTAAAAATCTTAACTCCTTCAGAGGAGTGGAAAAGGCAATTGACTTTGAAGTTGAAAGACATATAAAACTTCTTGAAAATCATGAGGAAGAAATTAGAACTACAAGAAGATGGGACGATGCAAAAAACGAAACAGTCCTTATGAGAGTAAAGTATACAGCAAGCGACTACAGATTTGCGCCTGAAGGAGACCTTCCAATAGTTCACATCACTGATGAAGAGATAAAAGAAATTGTGGGCAAAATGCCAGAACTACCAGGACAAATGATTGAAAGATTTGTAAATGAATATGGCATCACAATAGAGGATGCTGAAGTTCTTTCATCATCAAGAGAGCTTGCCAAGTTCTTTGAAGAAGTGGCAAGTGATTTTAAAGACTACACGCTTCTTTCTAATTGGATTCAAACAGAAATTTTAAGGAGAGTAGAAATTTCTGATGATGAAGAATTTAGACTTCCTTTTGAAAATAAAGAATTTATTGAACTTTTAAATTCAATTAAGAGTGAAAAAATTAGTAACAATGCCGGCAAAAAAAGTTCTTCGTCAAATGTTTGAGACAGGCGACGGTGCAAAAGAAATTATTGAGAGACTTGGTCTTGTTCAAATGACGGACTTTTCTGAAATTGAAAAAATCGTAGATGAAGTTTTAAATGAAAATGAGCAGTCAATTGTTGACTTTAAAGAAGGAAAGGACAGAGCTCTTGGTTTCTTAATGGGACAAGTTATGAAAAAGTCAAGAGGAAAGGCCAATCCAAAAGTTGCAAATGAAATGCTAGTAAAAAAATTAAAGGAAAGATAATTTAATAAATTTGATTTTAAGGTGTCGCTTATGGCACCTTTTTCTTTTGCAAATTTTTGAAATTCAAAAATTATTTGAAAATCCATAAAAAGATTTTTACAAAAATTTATTAGTATTGATATAATGAAGTCAAATAAAAAATTAAATTTTATATGGACACTCTTAACAAAGTTGTCATTAAAAATTCACAAATTTTTATTATAATAAAGCAGGTGATTAAATGTTTAAGATATTAGTAGTTGACGATGAAAAGAGTATAAGGGAAGTTATAAGAACTTATGCAGAGTTTGAAGGTCATGAAGTAGTAGAGGCAGGAGATGGTCTCGAAGCAATAGATAAAGTTCGCGAGGAAGATTTTGATGTTATTGTAATGGATATTATGATGCCTAAGCTCGATGGTTTCTCTTCCTACAAGGAAATTAAAAAGATAAAAGATATTCCAGTGCTAATGCTTTCTGCTAGGGATGAGGAATATGACAAATTATTTGGCTTTGAAATAGGGATTGATGACTATGTTACAAAACCATTTTCTCCAAAAGAACTTATGGCAAGGCTAAATGTAATTGTAAATAGAAATAATAAAATTGAAGAAAATAATACTATGGAATTTGAAGGTTTGAAAATTGATTTAGATGGAAGAGTTGTATTTGTTGATGATGAAATTGTTGAATTAACTCCTAAGGAATATGACCTTTTGGTTTATATGGTAAAAAATAAAAATATAGCACTTTCTAGAGACAAACTTTTAAATCAAGTGTGGGGTTATGATTTTTACGGAGAAGACAGGACAGTTGATACTCACATAAAAATGCTTAGAAATTCAATTAAAAATTACAGAAAATTTATTATTACTGTAAGAGGAGTAGGATACAAGTTTGATACAAGAAATTAAAGAAATAAGAAGAGTTAAAATTGACAAGAATAGCATCCTCTTTAAATTGTGGAAATCCTTTGTCTTTTTTGCTGGGCTTATATTAATTTCTATTTGGCTTTTTCAAACAGTTTTTTTGTCAAGCTTTTATGAAACTATGAAAATTCGTGAGGTTACAAAAGTTGGCAATGAACTTAGAAGTGATTACAATTCTGAAGACTTCGAGACAAAGCTTTCAAATTATGCAAACACAAAGGGTCTTGAGATAAAAGTTCTTGATGAAAATGGAGCTTGGGTCTTTCCTTTAAGGTTATTTGATGAATTTGTTGAAAGACCAAGAATGATTTGGGAAAATTTCGACAAGTTTTTCGGCTCTCTAAAAAGGGATAACAGGACTTATAAAATTTATACAGTTAGATACGAAAATTTGAAAGATCCATCAATTATTTATGCAGGGTATCTTGGCAATACTGATGGAGAAGATTATTATCTCTACATCAATTCAGTTTTAAAGCCGGTAGATGCAACGGTTGATGTAATAAGAAGAATGCTTATAATAATTTCTTTCTTGGCACTTTTTTTTGCATCTATAACTGCATATTTTGTTTCAAGAAGACTATCCAGACCACTTGTTAGAATGTCAAATACAGCAAAGGAACTTGCCAAAGGAGATTATAAAGTTCAGTTTAGGAAGGGCGAATATACAGAAATTGATGACCTTTCCAACACACTTAACTACGCAAAAAATGAACTCACAAAGACTATTGAAATGAGAAAAGACTTGGTGGCAAATGTAAGTCACGATTTAAAGACACCTCTTACAGTTATAAAATCTTATGGAGAGATGATAAGAGATATTTCTGGTTCAAATGAGACTTTGAGGAATAAACACCTAGAGACAATAATTAGTGAGGCAGACAATTTAACTGCTCTTGTAAATGATCTATTGGATCTTTCAAAAATTGAATCAAACCTTGAAGAAATTAAGAAAGAAGAATTTGATTTAAAGGATTCAGTTTATGAGGTACTAGATAGATTTAAAATCAATAAAAATTATTCTGACTATAAATTTGAAATTGATTCACAAGGGGATACAAGAATTTTGGGCGATAGGTCAAAAATAAATCAAGTCATTTATAATTTGATTAATAATGCCATAAACTATTCTCCAGTAAACAAGGAAATTAAGTTAGTAATAAAGAGCGATGAAAATAAAACTGAATTTCATTGCATTGACAAAGGAATAGGGATAAAGGAAGAAGATATTAAAGGAATTTGGGATAGATTCTATAGAGTTAGAAATAATCACACTAGACCAGAAATTGGAACAGGTCTTGGTCTTTATATTGTAAAGACAATTATGGAACTCCACGGTTTTGAATATGGTGTATATTCAAAAATAAATGAAGGTTCTGATTTTTATTTTGTAGGAAATAAATAAAATTAAAAAATTTATTATTTTTAAGGTCGACTAGCAATAGTCGA
>NZ_HE610717.1:377673-560016 GCF_000321025.1 Peptoniphilus senegalensis JC140 | reverse complement strand
GCCGGTGGATTTTTATTATGGGGATTTTTAAACCTTATTTTCGTATTCACATTTTCTAATCGATTTAAAAATTAAAAAATTTTTATGAACCCTTAAATTTTTAGTTTTTTTGTATCAAAAATAAAACAAAATTTAACATAAAAGAAATAAAAGGGGCCGTTAGTCCTATTTTTAAAAAACTAATTAATATACTAGAAAATAGCGACTTTATGTAGTAAAATTGTCTTAGGTGGAGCAAAGTGGTTTAAAATATCATATAAATGGGATAAAGTGGAGAATATTATGTTAATAGGTGAATTCAGACACAATCTTGACCCAAAGGGCAGAATTACAATTCCATCAAAATTTAGAGACGACCTTTCTGTTTTTGTAATGACGAAGGGTTTAGATGATTGCCTATTTTTATATCCAAAAGAGCAATGGGAGAAAATCGAAAATAAGTTAAAAGAACTTCCAATGACAAATAAAGCTGTACGCTCCTTTGTTAGAACTTTTTTTTCTGGCGCAATTGATTGTGTATTAGATAAGCAGGGAAGAGTTTTAATTTCTGAAAATTTAAGAGATTATGCTAATCTAGAAGATAAATGTGTGATAATAGGACTTTCTAATCGCGCAGAAGTTTGGTCTGAAGAAAATTGGAATAAATACAATGAAGAGGAAGCACTTTCTTATGAAGAACTTGCTGAAAAGATGTCGGAGTTGGGAATATAATGGATTTTTCACATAAAAGCGTTCTATTAGAGGAAACAATTGAAGGATTAAATGTTAGAAAAGAGAAAATTTATCTCGACGGCACACTTGGAGGCGCAGGTCACAGTTATGAAATTCTAAAAAAACTTAATGGCACAGGACTTTTGATAGGAATTGACCAAGATATTGAAGCTCTAGAGGCTGCAAAAAAAAGACTTTCTGAATTTAAAAATGTGGAATTTTTTAATTTTAATTACATGAATTTTGATAAAGCTTTAGAGGAACTTGGAATAGATAAAATTGATGGCGTTCTACTTGATATAGGAGTCTCTTCTTATCAATTTGACAATCCAGAGAGAGGGTTTTCATATAGATTTGATGCACCACTGGATATGAGAATGGATAAGGACTTAGAAATTTCTGCAAAGGATATTGTAAATACATATAGTGAAGATGAAATCACTAGAATTATAAAAGATTATGGCGAAGAAAAGTGGGCATCAAGAATTTCTAAATTTATTGTCCAAGAGAGAAAAAATAAAAAAATTGAAAGGACTTTTGAGCTAGTTGAGATTATAAAAAATGCCATCCCTATCAATGCTAGGAGAAATGGACCTCATCCAGCAAAAAGGACATTTCAAGCTTTAAGGATTGAAGTCAATAAAGAACTTGATGTCTTAAAAAAGTCCATAGATAAATTTGTTAATAGATTAAATCCTGGAGGACGAATAGCCATAATTACTTTTCATTCTCTTGAAGATAGAATTGTAAAAAATTCTTTTAAATATTTAGAAAAGGACTGTATATGTCCAGCAAGTTCGCCAATATGTACTTGTGACAAAAAAAGAGAAATTAAAATAATAACGAGAAAACCGATTACTGCAAGTGAAGAAGAGTTAAAAGAAAATAATAGGGCTCACTCTGCCAAACTAAGAATTGCCGAAAAATTAGAGGTGTAAAATGGCAAAAAATTTAACTAAAATTTCAAATAAAAGTTATAATAGATATAAGAATCAACTTTTAAGCAATAGGCCTTTTATTTTTACTATGGCAATTGTTATAATTATTTTTACAGCAATTTTAATTTTGTATTCACAAATAGCTGGACTCGACAGAGAAATTTTAAAACAAAAGGCTGAAATTGATGAATTAAATAAAACTAAGATTACTCTTGTAGGCGAGATAAAAGCTGTTAAATCTTCAGCACAAATTGCTGAAGAAGCTATGTATAAGTTAGGAATGGTATATCCTTCCGAAGACCAAATAGTTTATATTGATTCAGAGGAAGAAGAAAATGTTGGAGATATTAACTATAACGTATTCTTGAGTCCAATTGTTTCTGTCCTTAGATCCTTTACAAGAGATTAGGGGGATATAATTGAAAAATAGTAATTTTAAAGCTAGAGATAAAAGTAAGAAAGGTGGATTTAAAAGGCAGGCAAATAATGCCAATAAATTCATATTTATATTTTTTATCTTTCTAGCTTTTTTATTTGTAGCATTAATAATAAAACTTTTATTTATTCAAATTGTCCAATCAGAGGAACTTACTATTTCTGCTTTAAATCAACTTACAAGAACTGAAGTAATAAATTCTAATCGTGGAATTATTTATGATAGAAATAAAAAAGAAATGGCAATTAACATAACAAAATGTAACGTCTTTTATAATATGGATTTTTTAAATCAAGGTAAAGATGAATCTAACAGTGATTTTAAAGAAAGAAGAGAAAAGCTGTATGATGAAGATGCAAAGATTATTTCAGATGTAACAGGTTTAGAATACGATGAAATAAGAGATAAAATGAAGGGCGACAAAGTCGTTAGAGTTGCTACAAACATTGACAGAACTAAGGCAAGTGAGTTAAAAGAAATAAGAAGTAAAATTGCCAAGGAAAATCAAAATAATAAGAAAAATAAAAAATATAATTTAATGGCAATATCTATTGATGATGTAACTAGAAGACTTTATCCTTTTAATAATCTTGCTTCTTATATAATTGGTTTTACAAATGATGAAAATGTTGGTCAATATGGGATTGAAGCAAGCTACGATGAAGAACTTTCTGGTATTTCTGGGAAAAATGTTTCTTTAAAGGACAATGCATCAAATAAAATACCTTTAACTGATGAAGAAACTTATGCACCTAAAGAGGGGTATTCAATTGTTCTTTCCATTGATTCAAATATTCAACAGTTTGCAGAAACTGCAGCAATGAATGCAAAAAAGGAAAATAACGCTGACAAGGTTTCTGTAATAGTGCAAGACACTATGACTGGCGAAATTTTAGCAATGACAACTAAAGATGACTATAATCTAAATGATCCTAGAGCTCCAATAGGCGAAAAACAAGAAAAGGAATGGGACAAGTTAGAAGATGATGAAAAAATGCAAGTTCTCTATGACAATTGGAGAGACTTCAATGTAAATGACCAATATGAGCCTGGTTCTACCTTCAAGCTTATAACAGCAGCAGCTGCAATTGAGGAAAATAAATCTCAACCAGATTCTCAGTATAATTGTCAAGGAGTAATGAAAGTAGGAGATAGAAGATTAACTTGCACAAGTCATACAAGAGGAATGAAAAGTTTAGCAAAGGCAATAGAAGAATCTTGTAATATGACTATGATACAAGTTGGTCAAGCTTTGGGTCCAGAAAAGTTTTTGAAATACATCAAAGCTTTTGGCTTTGGAAGAAAAACTGGAGTGGAACTTTATGGGGAATCCACAGGCATTATTCCTGCATCTGCAGATGAAATAAGTAAGGTAAAATTAGCCACTATGTCTTATGGTCACTCAATTGCTGTTTCTCCAATTCAACTTATAAATGCAGTTAGTGCAATTTCTAATGGTGGTTTTCTTAATAAGCCCACTCTTGTAAAAGAGGTAGTGGACGCTAATGGAAATGTAATCGAGAAAAAGAAAGCTGAACTTAGAAGAAGGGTTATTTCAGAAGAAACTTCAGAAAAGATGAAGTATATGATGAAGAGAGTAGTTGACAGTGGAACAGGAAAGCTTGCACAAGTGCCAGGATATAAAGTTGGAGGAAAGTCTGGTACTGCAAATATTGCTACACCTACTGGATATTTAGAAGCTTATAACTCTTCTTTTGTTGGAGTTGCACCACTTAATGATCCAAGATTGACTGTGCTTGTTGTTGTAAATAATCCAAAGGGTGGTATTCTTGGTGGAGCTGTTGCAGCACCAGTAGTTCAAGAAATTTTAAGTAAATCACTAAATTACATGAAAATTCAAAAGACAGAAGAAGTTGATGAAAAGGAAGACTTTGTTTCAGTGCCAGATGTCGAAGGTTTATTATTAGAAGATGCAGGTAAAATTCTTTTAAAATCAGGTTTGAGGTTTAATACAAAGGCTGAAGGAGTAGAAAATTATTCAGTAGTTACTAATCAAAGCCCTTCACAGGGTTCTTATGTAATAAAAGATACTATAGTTGACCTTGCTGTTAATGATAGAGACAGTGGTATTCTCATAATGCCTGACTTATCTAAGAAGACTAGAAAAGAAACTGAATCTATTTTAAATTCAATGAATATAGAGTATAATATCAAAGGAAATGGCGATTTTATATCACAAAGCCCAAGAGCTGGCAAAAAATTAAGTGGCGAAGAGACTATTACTATTAATTATTCTAAGACAAATGATGAAGAAAATTCTGAAGTAAATAATAATGAGAATAAAGTAAATAGGAATCTAGACACAGAAAATAATAGTAGCTCAAAAGATAATAATTTTTATAATAAGAAAAAATCAACAAAAAAGAAAAAATCAGATAATATTAAAAGTATAAATAAAGAAAGTAACAAAGAGGACTAGGACAAAAGTAAAATGAATTATATAGTAAATATAGGATTGGGATTAATTCTATCTTTAATATTTGGCAAGATATTAATTCCAATATTAAAAAGATTGCACGCTGGGCAAAGTATAAGAGAAGATGGACCACAAAACCACATGGTAAAAAGTGGAACGCCAACGATTGGTGGATTAATATTTTTATCTTCAGCTATAGTGACAACTTTAATAACTGGAAATTTTAAAACTTCTGTTTTTATGATACTCTTTTCTACCCTTGCCTTTGGAGCAGTGGGCTTTATTGATGATTATATTAAAGTTGTTAAAAAGAGAAATCTAGGACTTCGTGCTTATCAAAAATTATTTTTACAGATTTTAACAGCTGTAATACTAATTATTTATCAATATAATTCTAAAAATATGGGAACAGATTTATACATTCCATTTTTAAAAGATTATAGGTCAATTGGATTTTTATATGTTCCTTTTATAATTTTTGTAATTGTAGGTACAGTAAATTCAGTTAATTTAACTGATGGTTTAGATGGACTTTCAACAAGTGTTACTATTATATGTCTTTTATTTTTTAATGTAGTTGCAATAAAGTTTCAAAGATATGAGATTGCAGCATTTTGCCTTGCACTAGCCGGTGCATTAATTGGATTTTTATTTTTTAATAAATATCCAGCTAAGGTATTTATGGGAGACACAGGTTCCTTGGCACTTGGCGGAGCAATTTCTGCAATTGCACTACTTTTAAATGTACCTCTTATTTTACCTATTGCAGGCGGAATATATTTTATAGAAACTCTTTCTGTAATTATTCAAGTTGTAAGCTTTAAGACAAGAGGAAAGAGAGTATTTCTAATGTCTCCACTTCATCATCATTATGAGCAAAAAGGATGGCATGAGAAAAAAGTTGTTGCTGTATTTTCATTAGCTGAACTTATACTTTGTATAATTTCTTATTTAATTTTATTTTAGGGGATAAAAATGATAGAAAATAAAAACATTCTTATTATGGGTTTTGGAGTTACAGGAAAAGCAGCTTTGAAATTTTTAAGGGAATTCCCATGTAAGATTTATATTTATGATAGCAATATTGATCTTCAAAAGTTAAAAATTGATGATGATTTTGTGATTTTTAAAGATGAAGATTTAGATAAAATTGACTTAATAGTAAAAAGTCCAGGAATATATCCTTTTCATGAACTATTAGAAAAAGCTAGAGAAAAAAATATAGAAATTATTTCTGATATTGAACTTAGCTATAGGAACTTAAAAACTAATAATGTAGTTGCAGTTACAGGTACTAATGGAAAAACAACAACTACTACAATAATTGGAGATATTTTGAGGCGAAAGGCAAAGACTTTTGTTGTTGGAAATATTGGAAAAGGCATATTAGAGATTACTAAAGAAGCAAAAAATGATGATTATGTTGTAATAGAAGCTTCATCATTCCAACTAGAGGATACAAAATTATTTAAGCCACATATTGCCATATTAACTTATGTAACAAGTGATCACCTAGATTGGCACAAGACTACTGAAAATTATGTTGATGCAAAATTTAAAATTTTTGCAAACCAAGATAAAGATGATTTTGCAATTTTAAATTACGAAAACAAAAAACTTGCTGAAAAATATAATTTAAGGGCTGAAAAGTATTATTTTTCAATGAATAAGATTTCAGAAAAAGGAGCTTTCCTTGAAAATGGAAAAATTTATTTCAATGATGGCAAAGATACAGAAGAAGTTTTAGAAGTAAAAGATATAAAAATTCCTGGAGTTCATAATATAAAAAATATTATGGCTGCGATTATTGCTAGTAAACTTCTAAGTATTGATACAGAAATAATAAAAAATAGCATAATATCCTTTACGGGTGTTGAGCACAGAATTGAATTTGTAAGAGAATTAGATGGAGTAAAATATTATAATGACTCTAAGGGAACTAATCCTGACTCTACAGAAGTTGCAGTTGCAGCTATGGATGGAGATGTAGTTCTTATTGCAGGTGGATATGACAAGGGAGCAGACTTTGATGACTTAATAGAAAAGTCCAAGGACAAACTAAAAAACGTAATTCTATTTGGAGAGACTGCTGAAAAGTTTTCAAATTCATGCAAAAAATCTGCAGTTGAATTTTATATTGTAAAGGACTTAAATAAGGCTGTTGAACTTGCAAAGAAATTGTCAAAAGATGGAGATGATGTACTTTTATCTCCTGCATGTGCATCTTGGGATATGTATAGTGATTATGAAGTTAGAGGAAGACATTTTAAGGATTTAGTTAGAGAGTTGGTATAGATGAAACTAAAAAGGGAGATGAAAGATGTCGATTTAGTGCTTTTAATTACCATGATACTTTTAATAGTAATTGGTTTAATAGCGGTAACATCAGCGTCTTTTCCCACTGCAAAAAAATACAATTTGAATAGTTTTCATTATCTAATAAGGCAGGGAGTATTCCTAATTTTAGGGATTATATCAATGATCTTTATTATTAGAGTACCAAGAGGAGTAATATATAAAAACATAACTTGGCTATTTATATTAAGTGTAATATTAATACTATTATTGTGGACACCTCTTGGATATAACAAAAATGGTCAAAGCAGGTGGTTGGACTTTAAAGTTATTCCACTTAAGTTTCAACCTTCAGACCTTTTAAAATTAACATCAATAGTTTTCTTATCAAAATATCTTTCTAGAAATATTTACACACTTAGAGAGCCAAAAACTTTTTTAATAGCGGTAGCTATAATAGGTATATCTGTTGGCCCAATAATGATAAAGGACTTTTCTACAGCAGTAGTTATAGGAGTTGCATTATCTTCTATATTACTTGCGGCAGGTATAGATAAGAAACAGTTTTTATTCCTCCTAGTCTTGGGTATTATTCTAATATATATTATTTTAAAGGATCCAGAAAATAAGTTTAGGATACAGAGAATTTTAGGTTTTGTATCAGATTCGACTAATTATCAAACATCTGATAAGTATCAAGCTAGACAGTCATTATATGCTTTTGCCCTTGGTGGTTATTCTGGAGTTGGACTTTTTAGGTCTCGCCAAAAGTACACAAATCTTCCGGAGGCTTACACGGATTTTATTTTTTCTGTACTAGCTGAAGAATTTGGATTTATTGGGACTTTTATAATCATTTTACTTTTTATAATTTATATTTATAGGGGTTATATGATTGCCTTTAAAGCGACAAATTATTTTGATAAATTTACAGCTATTGGCATAACAAGCTATATAGGTATTCAAGCATTTTTCAACATGGGAGTTTGTGCAAAGCTCTTGCCAGTTACAGGAATTACTCTTCCCTTCATATCTTATGGAGGTACGGCACTGGTAATGGCAATTGCATCTACTGCTGTATTATTAAAAATTTCGAAAGAAGGAACTGTATGAAGTATATTTTATCTGGTGGAGGAACTGGAGGCCACATATATCCTGCTCTAGCCATTGGAGAAGAAATAAAAAAACAAGATAAAGAAGCTAAAATTTTATATGTAGGCAAGAAGAATTCTTTGGAAGAAGAACTTGCGAAAAAATATGGTTTTGACTTCCAAGGAATAGATGTTTCTGGTCTACCAAGGAAAAAAATTAATAAAGATACTGTTATAACTTTCTTTAATTTGATGAAGGGCTTGAAAGAGTGCACAAAGATTTTAGATAATTTTAAACCAGATATTGTAATTGGTACTGGAGGATATGTTTGTGCGCCAATAGTATTTAAAGCACAACAAAAAAAGATAAAAACAGCAATACAAGAGCAAAATGCTTATCCTGGAAAGACAAATAAAATTTTGGCAAAGAAAGCTGACTATGTCTTTATAAATTTTATGGAAGCAAAAAAATATTTGAATAATGATAATATTATTTTTACAGGAAATCCAATTAGAGAAGTATTTTCTCATTTAGACAGACAAAAGTCTAGAGATTCCTTAAAGATAAAAAAAGATGAAAAATTTGTATTTTCCTTTGGTGGCTCTGGCGGTCAAGAGTCAACAAATGATGCAATTTTAGAAATTTTAAGCAAAAAGGAAAAATTATCCTTTAAGCTTACTCATGTAACTGGTAGAGACCACTACGATTACTTTATGGGAAAACTTGGAGAAGTTCCTGAAAATGTGGAAATATTAGATTACACTCATAAAGTCTATGATTATCTTTCAAGTGCTGACCTTGTAATAGCATCATCATCAGCTATGACTTTGGCAGAGATTTCTGCAATTGGTATAGCTTCAATATTAATTCCGAAGGCATATACTGCAGGAAATCATCAATATTACAATGCAATGAGCTATAGTAACATGGGTGCGAGTTCAGTTATAGAAGAAGAAAATCTAAATGGGGATACTCTATTAGATGGAATAGAAAAAATTTTAAATAAGGACGAAGATAGAAAACTAATGGCAGATAACTCAAAGAAGTTAGCAAGTCCAGATGCAGTTTCAAAAATAGTTGAAATACTTTTAAAGTGATTTTATGAAAAAGACGGAAAAGAAAAAAAGAAAACTGAATAAGAAAAGAAAATATTTTAGAATTTTCACTAGGTTTTTTATATTTTTTTCCTTTATTTTTTTGTTGATTTTTGCCATTAAAAATTCTAATTTATTTACTATAAAAAATGTTTTGATTGAAGGCAATAAAAATGTAAGTGCTACTACAATTAAAAATGTTTCGGCTCTTAAAAAAGGTAATAAGTATTTTATAGTTTCAAAAAAGGATAGACTAAAGAAGATTAAGTCTATTCCTTACATAAATGATGCTAAAATATCTTATTCCATAACTGGAAAAGTAAAGGTTAATGTAAGTGAGAGAACGCCATATTATCAAATGGAGTCAAGTGACTACTTAATTATTGATGAAGACTTTAGAATTTTAAAAAATTCAAAGAAAAAATCCGATAATCTTGTTAATTTGACAGGATTTAATGTAGATAATCCAAAGGCAGGAAATTATATTTTAGTAAACAAAGAGGATGAAGAAAAAAGGAACCTTCTTCTTGAATTAAAGAAAGAGGAATATTCTCTTCGTGGAAATATTAGAGAAATTGAGCTATTAGATTCAATTGCTACATTTACAACTGTCGGGGGAATAAAAATTGAGTTTGGTTCTTATAGTAACACATCTTATAAATTAAAAATGCTCTCTCTTATCTTAGACGACATTAAAAAAACAAATAAAAATGCTATCATTATTCAAATGGAAAAGGGAGAGAGTCCAATTCTCATAACGGATGGCGAAAAAGATGGTAACAATAATGAAAAAAATCAAAAAGATGATAATGATAGAAAAGAAAAAAATGACAAATCATATAGAGAAGTAGAAAAAAATTAGTATTATACAAATAAAAATTAGCAATTGACCTTTATATATTGACTATTTACAAGTATTTCTATAAAATAATAGTAATGAATATAAAAACAATTAATTAGTATACGAGGAGGATGTTTATGTTGGAATTCGATATGGACCAAGACGAATTTGCCAAAATTAAAGTAGTTGGCGTTGGTGGCGGAGGAAATAACGCTGTTAATAGAATGATTAATGCTGGTGTAAAGGGTGTAGAATTTTTAGTATTTAACACTGATAAGCAAGCATTAAAGAGTTCACTTGCTGAAACTAAGATTCAACTTGGTGAAAAAATAACTAAGGGACTTGGTGCAGGTGCAAATCCTGAAGTAGGAGAACAAGCAGCAGAAGAATCAATTGATGAAATTAGAGAGTCTCTTGAAGGTGCTGACATGGTATTCATAACTGCAGGAATGGGCGGAGGTACTGGTACTGGTGCAGCTCCTGTTATTGCTGATGTTGCTAAAGAATTAGGTCTACTTACAGTTGGCGTTGTTACAAAACCATTTACATTTGAAGGTAGAAAAAGAGCAAAATCTGCTGAACAAGGAATAAATGCTCTAAAGGGAAAAGTTGATACATTAGTTATAATTCCAAATGACAGACTTCTAAGTATTGCAGATAAGAAAACTAGCTTCTCACAAGCTTTTGAAATGGCTGATGACATATTAAAACAAGGTATCCAAGGTATTTCAGATTTAATTTCTGTACCAAACTTAATTAACCTTGACTTTGCTGATGTTAAGACAATTATGTATGACAAGGGTGTTGCACACATGGGTATTGGTCGTGCATCAGGCGATGATAGAGCTACTGAAGCTGCTAAACTTGCAATTAATTCTCCTCTACTAGAAACTTCTATCGAAGGAGCAAAATCTGTTCTATTAAATATCACTGCAGGATCAGATCTTGGTATCTTTGAAGTTAATGAAGCGGCTGATTTAATTAGAGATTGCGTATCTGAAGATGCAAATATAATCTTTGGTGCAGGAATTGATGAATCACTTAAAGATGAAGTTAAAATCACAGTTATTGCAACTGAATTTGACCAATATAAAGACGACAAAAAAGAAAAGAAAGAAAATAAAGTTGAAATGACAGGCACTCCTATTGGAACAATTGGCGAAGATGATGAAGAAGATAATGGAGAACTTAAAATTCCTTCTTTCTTGAGAATTAACAGAAAATAATTTTAGTATTTTCATAATATAACATTAGTGGACATTGGAAACAATGTCCTTTTTTTAGTTTATTTGACTACATTGATTAATAAAAATTTAAGTGATATTATAGGTTTAAAAGTTTATTGGCTTATATAAATGAGGTGAAGATAATGAAATGTCCATTTTGCGGATACGATGATTCTAAGGTTTTAGATACAAGACCTACTGATGAAGGATATACAATTAGAAGAAGACGTGAGTGTTTGAAATGTCAAAAAAGATTTACTACTTATGAAAAAATAGAAAAATCGCCAGTAATGGTAATAAAAAAAGATGGAAATAGACAAGCCTTTGATAGAGAAAAAATTATTAGGGGTATGATTAAGTCCTGCGAAAAGAGACCAGTTTCTGCTGACGAAATAGAAGAAGCTGTAAATAATATTGAAAAGAAAATTGAAAACTCAATGAGAAGAGAAATTACTTCTCTCGAAGTGGGAGAAATGGTAATGGATGAATTAAAGGATTTAGATGAAGTTTCTTATGTAAGATTTGCATCAGTTTATAGGGAATTTAAAGACTTACAGTCTTTTGTTGACGAGCTTGAGAATTTTGTAAAAAAGAAGAATTAAAATGGATTTATTTGAACTTAGTATGCAGAAAAACTTAATGAATGGGGCACCTCTTGCAGATAAGATGAGACCAAGAAGTCTAGATGAATTTGTGGGTCAAGATCATGTGATTGGCGAGGGAAAATACCTGTCAAGGCTTATAAAGAGCGACAGACTTTCTTCTATTTTATTTTACGGGCCTCCTGGAGTAGGCAAAACAACTTTAGCAGAGATTATTGCAAAAACTACAAATAAAAATTTTATAAAACTTTCAGCTGTAACTTCAAACCTAAAGGAACTTCGCGAAGTTTTAAAAAAAGCTGAAGATTCTATGAAGTTTCACAATATATCTACTATAGTTTTTATTGATGAGATTCACAGATTTAATAAGACGCAACAGGACGCTCTTTTACCTTTTGTAGAAAGAGGAATTATAACTTTAATTGGTGCTACTACTGAAAATCCCTATTTCGAAGTCAACAGAGCTCTATTATCTAGGATGCAAATTATAAATTTACTACCACTTGAAGATAAAGACCTATATAAAATGCTTGAAACTGCATTAAGTGATAAAGAAAGAGGCTTTGGGAACAAAAATGTTGAAATCACAGAACTTGCAAAAGAAATTCTAGTTAAGAATTCAAATGGTGATGGAAGATTTTTATTAAATAGCTTAGAAATTGCTATTCTATCAACTGATGAAATAGATGGGAAAATTTTTGTAGATGAGAATGTAATAGAAAATTCTCTTTTAATAAAAAATGTTAAGTATGACAAAAATAATAATGAGCATTATGATACAATTTCTGCATTTATTAAGTCTATGAGAGGATCTGATCCTGATGCGGCATTGATTTATCTTGCAAAGATGCTTGAAGGCGGAGAAGATATAAAGTTTATCGCAAGAAGACTTATAATTTTTGCATCAGAAGATGTTGGAAATGCAAATCCACAGGCAATGGTAATGGCTTCAGCTTG
This sequence comes from Peptoniphilus senegalensis JC140, assembly GCF_000321025.1. Taxonomy (GTDB): domain Bacteria; phylum Bacillota; class Clostridia; order Tissierellales; family Peptoniphilaceae; genus Peptoniphilus_A; species Peptoniphilus_A senegalensis. Next base: position 547,387 of record NZ_HE610717.1, on the reverse strand, counting down.
TTTTAACAGCATAAATGCTGTGGGTATGCCAGAAGCGAGAATTATTTTGGCACAGATGGTGACTTACCTTGCAACGTCTGAAAAATCAAATGCATCTTATCTTGGAATAAATAAGGCGATGGAAGATGTAAAAAAATCAAATAATATAAATATTCCAAAAATTATTAGGGACAAGCACAATCCACAAAATGAAACTGATGAAAAATATTTGTACCCACACAATTATGAAGGATCTTATGTTGAGCAAAAGTATATGCCAGACAATTTTATCGGCAAAAAGTATTACGAGCCAAAAGATGTTGGACATGAAATTAATATAAAAAAACATCTTGACTCTTTGAAGTGAGTAAAATTGACAAATAAGGGATTTAATTATATACTTAAACATTATGTAAGGAAAACAAATTAGGAGGAATTATGTCAATTAGCATTAGAGATATTTTTAAAAATCCAGAAGATTTTTTAGATAAAGAAATAGTATTAAGTGGTTGGATAAAAACTAGCAGAGCTTCAAAGAATTTTGGTTTTATTGAACTTACTGATGGAACAGTTTTTAAGCCTATTCAAGTAGTTTATGGTAAGGACCTTTATAATTTTGATGAAGTGGAAAAATATCCAATATCTTCTTCTCTTGAAGTTACTGGGAAAATTGTTAAATCTCCAGGGAAAAATCAATCTTTTGAACTTCAAGCAAATAAAATTGTTGCCATTTGTTCATCTGATCCTTCTTATCCTCTTCAAAAGAAGAGACATACAATGGAATATTTAAGAACAATAGCTCATCTTCGTCCAAGAGCAAATACATTTAATGCTATTTTTAGAGTTAGGTCACTAATTGCTTATGCAATTCACAAATTCTTCCAAGAAAAAGGATTTGTATATGTTCACGCTCCAATAATTACAACATCAGATGCCGAAGGTGCTGGAGAAATGTTCCAAGTTACAACTCTTGATATTGATAGTATTGCAAAATCTGAGCCAACAGAAGTTGATTACTCAAAAGACTTTTTTAACAAAAAAACTCATTTAACAGTATCAGGTCAACTTGAAGCTGAAGCCTTTGCAGAAGCTTTCAAGAATATATACACTTTTGGACCAACATTTAGAGCAGAAAATTCAAATACGCAAAGACATGCTGCTGAATTTTGGATGATTGAACCTGAAATGGCATTTGCAGACTTAAATGTTAATATGGACATTTCTGAAGAAATGTTAAAATACATTATCTCTTATGTTTTAGAAAATGCGCCACAAGAAATGGAATTCTTTAACAATTTTATTGACAAGGGTCTTCTTGAAAGACTACAAAATGTTGTTGAAAATGAATTTGCAAGAATAACTTATACAGAAGCTATTAAAATTCTAGAAAAAGCTGATAGAGAATTTAACTATCCAGTTAGTTGGGGAATAGACCTTCAAACTGAACACGAAAGATATATAACTGAAGAAGTTTATAAAAAACCAGTATTTGTAACAAATTATCCTAAGGAAATCAAAGCATTCTATATGTATGAAAATGATGACAAAAAAACTGTAGCGGCAATGGATTTATTAGTACCAGGAGTTGGCGAAATCATTGGAGGAAGCCAAAGAGAACACAGACTTGATATTCTAGAAGAAAAGATGAAGAATATTGGAATGAATATGGAAACTTATGACTGGTACCTTGATTTAAGAAGATATGGCTCTGTTGTTCACTCAGGTTATGGACTTGGATTTGAAAGAGCTGTAATGTATATAACAGGAATGAAAAATATAAGAGATGTAATACCATTCCCAAGAACTGTTGGAAATGCTGAATTTTAGGAGTTAATATGAATAAATATACACCAAACGAAATAGAAAAAAAATGGCAAGACTTTTGGGATGAACATGAATCTTTTGTCTGTGAAAATAATTCTGATAAAGAAAAATTCTATGCACTTGTAGAATTTCCTTATCCATCAGGACAAGGACTTCACGTAGGTCATCCAAGACCCTACACAGCTCTTGATATTGTTTCAAGAATGAAGAGAATGCAAGGATATAATGTACTTTTCCCAATGGGTTGGGATGCTTTTGGTCTTCCAACTGAAAATTTTGCAATAAAAAATAAAATTCATCCAGCTATAGTTACAAAAAATAATATTGCACATTTTAAAGAACAATTAAAATCTATTGGATTTTCTTTTGACTGGACTAGAGAAATTAATACAACAGACCCAGAATATTACAAGTGGACACAATGGATTTTTCTACAATTATATAAACATGGCCTAGCTTACAAAAAAGAGATGCCAATAAACTGGTGTCCTTCATGTAAAGTTGGACTTTCCAACGAAGAAGTTGTTGGCGGAAAATGCGAAAGATGTGGAGAAGAAGTTGTTAGACGAGTAAAAAGTCAATGGATGCTAAAAATAACAGAATATGCAGATAGATTGATTTCAGATCTAGACGACCTTGATTTTATAGATAGAGTTGTGACTCAACAAAAAAATTGGATTGGGAGAAGTGAAGGGGCAAGTATAAACTTTTCACTTAAAGATTTTGATGAAAAACTAGAAGTTTTTACCACTAGACCTGACACAATTTATGGAGCAACATACATGGTAATAGCGCCAGAACATCCTTTAATCGAAAAGTATTCAGATAAAATTGAAAATTCAGATGAAATAAATGCTTATAAAGTAGAGTGTGCAAAGAAAAGTGAATTTGAAAGAACTGAATTAGAAAAAGATAAAACTGGTGTTGAAATTAAGGGGATTAAGGCAATTAATCCACTTACAAATAAAGAAATACCAATTTGGATTTCTGATTATGTATTAATGACTTATGGAACAGGAGCTATTATGGCTGTTCCAGCTCACGATGATCGTGACTATGACTTTGCAAAGAAATTTGGACTTGATATAATTCCAGTTATTGAAGGTTCTGACGTTAGCGAACATGCAAATACAGAAACTTCAAGCGGAAAAATGATAAATTCAGGGATATTGAATGGTCTTGAAGTAAAAGAAGCTATTGCCAAGATGATTGAATATTTAGAAGAAAATAAACTTGGCGACAGAAAAATAAATTACAAGCTTAGAGACTGGGTATTTTCTAGACAAAGATATTGGGGAGAACCAATACCTATAGTTCACTGTGAAAAATGTGGTCATGTAGCTCTTCCAGAAGAAGAACTTCCACTTTTACTCCCAGAAGTTGAAAATTATGAGCCAACTGATTCAGGGGAATCACCACTTGCTAAGATGACTGATTGGGTAAATACAAGATGTCCAAAGTGTGGCGGACCTGCAAAAAGAGAAACAGATACAATGCCACAATGGGCTGGTTCATCATGGTATTTCTTGAGATATACTGATCCACATAATGATAAAGAACTTGCAAGTAAAGAAGCACTTGAATATTGGACTCCAGTAGACTGGTATAATGGTGGAATGGAACATACAACACTTCACTTACTTTATTCAAGATTTTGGCACAAATTCTTGTATGATATTGGAGCTGTACCTACTAAAGAGCCATACCAAAAGAGAACTTCTCATGGTATGATTCTTGGTGGCAACAATGAAAAAATGTCTAAATCAAGAGGAAATGTTGTAAATCCAGACGACATTGTAAGAGATTATGGAGCTGATACACTTAGATGTTATGAAATGTTTATTGGCGATTTTGAAAAACCAGTTCCATGGTCAGAAAATGGAGTTAAAGGCTGCAGAAGATTTTTGGAAAGAGTTTGGAATTTACAAGCTATAGTTGTTGATGGCGATGAATACAGTGAAGATTTGGCAGCTGAAATTCACAAAACTATTAAAAAAGTTACTGAAGATTATGCAAGCTTAAAAGCAAATACTGCCATTGCACAACTTATGACACTTTCAAATAGTTTCAATTCTAAGGGTAAAATTACAAAAGAAGATTTTAGAACTTTCTTAATTTTATTAAATCCAGTTGCCCCACATATAACAGAAGAATTGTGGCAAGTATGCGACTTGGGTGGAGTTCTTTCAGAACAAGTTTGGCCTAAATTTGATGAAAAAATGACAATTGATGATGAAATAGAAATTCCTGTTCAATTTAATGGTAAAGTTAGATACACAATTAAAATTGAAAGAGATGCTTCACAAGATGAAGTATTTGAAGTGGCAGAAAAGGATGAACTTTTTGCCAAAAATATTGAATCAAAGAAAGTTGTTAAGAAAATTTATATTCCAAATAAGATAGTAAATATTGTTGTAAAATAAAATGAAAAGCACTTTTTAGTGCTTTTTGTTTCTTTATGAGGAGTTTTTATGAATAGCATGACTGGCTACGGCCTTTTTGAGAAGAGAAGCGATAACTTTTATATAAAAGTTGAGATGAAATCAGTTAACAATAGATATCTTGACATCAACGTAAGGATGCCATCGTCTATTATGTATACTGAGGAAGCGGTAAAATCTTTTATTAAAAGTAAAATCAAAAGAGGTAAAGTTGATGTATTCATTAATTTTGAATATTTGGACTCTAGTGAAGTCAAAATTGATGTTGACTATGAGCTTCTAAATAAGTATATTAGTATAAGTAAAGATTTACAGGAAAAATATGGAGTAGTTGAAGATCTTTCTTTTTCAAAATTAATAGAAGTTGGAAATATTCTTAAACCTCAAAAGGCAGAGTTTGATGGAGACTACATTAAAGATGAACTTATAAATATAGTGGAATTAGCATCTAAAGATTTTGTCGAAGCAAGAAATATTGAAGGGGAGAAAATTAAGGAAGATTTTCTTATAAAGTTAGAAGAAATAAGAAATATTACTTCATTTATTGAAAAGAGAGCCCCAATTTCTCTTAGGGAAAATGAGAAAAAGCTTAGAGATAGGATTTCTGAATATTTAGAATTAAGTAAAATAGATGAAGATAGAATTTTGACTGAAATTGCAATTATGCTGGACAAACTCTCAATTGACGAAGAAATTACTAGATTGAAAATACATATAGATAATTTTAATGATATAATAAAGTCAGAGGGAGCGATTGGAAGAAAATTAGATTTTTTAATTCAAGAGATGAATAGGGAATCTAATACAATTGGCTCAAAATCAAATGATATCGAAATTACAAGTAAGGTTGTACTCCTTAAATCTGAGATTGAAAAATTGCGTGAACAAGTACAAAATGTTGAATAATATAAATTAGGATGGTGATGATTTGGACGGCGGATTTTTATTAGTTTTGTCAGGTCCTTCTGGTTCTGGAAAGGGAACTGTCAGTGAGGCTCTTATGAAAAACAACGATGATATAATTTTTTCTACTTCAGTTACTACTAGAACGCCTAGACCAGGCGAAGTAAATGGAGAAAATTATTTTTTTGCTACAAGAGAAGAATTTGAAAAAATGGTAGAAAATGATGAGCTTTTGGAGCATGCCTTTGTTCATACTAATTATTATGGAACTCCAAAACAATTTGTTTTTGATGAAATTGAAAAAGGAGAAATTGTACTTTTAGAAATTGATGTACAAGGAGCCTTACAAGTAAAAAAGAAATACAAAGAAGCAGTCTTTATTTTCTTAATTCCTCCTACTATGGATGAACTGAAATCTCGCCTTGTTAAGAGGGACACAGAAACTGAAGATGAAATAGAAACAAGATATAAGAATGCTTTTAAAGAACTTGATTTTGTTGGAGAATATGATTATTTTGTTATAAATGACGTAATAGACAATGCTGTTAGGGACATTGAAACTATTATAGCTGCAGAAAAATTGAGAGTTAAAAGGCACAAAGATATTAAGAAAGAAGTTCAAGCAGAAGAGGAGAGAAATAAATGATTATACCATCTTTTAAAGAGTTAAGAGAAGTTGCAAATTCAAGATACGAACTTGCAATTTTGGTTTCAAAGAGATCAAGAAAATTAATTGAAGGAAACCCACCACTTGTGGATACAAAAAGTGAAAATCCAGTTACAATTGCTATTGAAGAAATTATGGCTGGAAAAATTAAGTTTGGCGAAAGATTATCTGATTCTCAATATGAAAAGAAGGTAGCAGAAGAAAAAGAAGAATTAATCGAAAAAATTAAACAAGAAAAAATAGAAAAGTTGAGCTCAGAAGACCTAGAAGAGGAATAAAATGTTAAAAGGAAAAAAAATTCTTCTTGGAGTTACTGGTGGCATTGCATCTTATAAATCTCCAGGGATTTGTAGTTTGTTAAGAAAGTTAGGAGCTGAAGTTAAGGTTGTTATGACTAAAAATGCAACTGAATTTGTAAGGCCTTTAACTTTTCAAACTATGTCAAATAATGTTGTGCACTGCGAAATGTTCAATCAATTATTTAACATGGATGTGGAGCATATTTCTCTAGCTAAATGGGCTGATATAATAGTTATAGCACCAACATCTGCTAATTTAATTGGCAAATTTGCAAATGGTATTGCTGATGATATGCTTACTACAGTTTTAATGGCATCAAGGTCAAAAGTTATGCTTGCACCAGGCATGAATACTGTTATGTTAAATTCAGAAGCCAATCAAAAAAATATGGAAACTCTAAAAAATAGAGGAGTAATTATTTTAGAGACTAAAGAAGACTTATTGGCTTGCAATGACTATGGAAGTGGAAAAATGCTGGAGCCAAGTGAAATAGTTGATGAAATTGATAGGGCTCTAATGGAAAAGGATTTGGGAGGAAAGCATGTTCTTATAACAGCTGGTCCAACTGTGGAACCTCTCGACCCAGTAAGATTTATTTCAAATTATTCGTCAGGAAAGATGGGTTATGCTTTGGCAGACAATGCAAATAAGAGGGGAGCAAAGGTCACTCTTATATCCGGTCCGACAAAAATAGATATTCCAAAGGTTGATAACTTTGTTAGGGTAAAAACTACAAGGGATATGTTTGATGCTGTTGGAAAATATTTTGATGACTGTGATGTTTTAATAAAAGCTGCAGCACCAAGTGATTATAGACCTAAATCTTACAGTGAAGAAAAGATTAAAAAGGGCAATGACAGTCAAATGAATTTAATTGAAATGGAAAAAAATCCAGACATAGCTGCTCATTATGGAAGTTTGAAAAAAAATCAAATTATAGTTGGTTTTGCAGCTGAATCCACAAATGTTTATGAGTATGCTAAAGAAAAGCTTGTAAAAAAGAATTTTGACATGATTGTTGCCAATAATATTAAGAAAAAGGGTGCAGGTTTTGGAAGTGACACTAATATTGTCTCTATTATAAGTAAAGATAACATTGACGATTTAGAAATCATGAGTAAAGCTGAACTTGCAAAAGAAATTTTAGATAGAGTAAAAAATCTTATGAGCTAGAGAAATCTAGCTCTTTTATAGGTGAAGAATGTTTGCAGATATTTTTATAGAAAATAATTTTCAAAAAATAGATAAACTTTATACATATATAGTAAAAGATGATGTTAAACCAGGTATGCGTGTTCTTGTGAATTTTGGCAAAAGTTACCGAGTTGGAATCGTCCTTTTTTTGCATGCAAGTTATTCTGGGAAACATTTAGAAAAACTTAAAGAAATTAATTCTGTCTTAGATGATGAGCCAATTATTTCAAAAGATTTAATTGAACTTGGACTTTGGATGAGAAATAGGTATTTAATTGGATATTCAAAAGCTTTTGCACCAATTTTACCTCCAGGAAATTTGCAAAAAATTAAAAAGAAAATTATTGTGGAAAAATATCCTCAAGGAAGAGAACTTGAAGAATTAAATTCTGTAGATATTAATAAATATTTTGAAGATTTAAGTTTTGATGAGAAGAAAATTATAAAAAAACTTAGGGCAAAGGGATTTATAAAATATAATTATGAACCACTAATTGCGGTAAAGCCAAAGCTTATTAATTATCTTAAAATTTCAGAAAATTTTGATGCAAAAAAATTAGAAAATATTAATGAAAAACAAGCTCAAGTTTTTGATTTTATAAAAAATAAAAAGGATGTATCTAGGGTTGAAGTAATGTCTACTATTGGTGTTTCTTATTCTCCTATAAAAACCTTAATCAATAAAGATTTAATTCTTGAGTACAAAAAAGAAGTAAATAGAGAGCCAGTGGAAAAAAAATTTGTGTCAGAAAAGTTGGCTTTAAATGAGGAACAACAAAAAGCTCTCGAAAGTATTATTAAAAGGGATAAGGTTGTTTCACTCTTGCATGGTCTTACAGGAAGTGGAAAGACTGAAGTATATTTGAATCTGGCGTCAAAAGTAATAGAAAAAGGTGGAGAGGTTATTGTCCTTGTTCCTGAAATTGGTCTTACTCCTCAAATGATTGAAAGATTTAAGGGAAGATTTGGCGACAGTGTGGCAATTATACATTCAAAACTTTCTTCTGGGGAGAGATATGATGAGTATAGAAAAGTTTTAAATGGAGAAGTAAAAGTCGTTGTTGGGGTTAGAAGTGCGGTTTTTGTTCCATTTAAAAATTTAAAGATGATTATTATAGATGAATCTCACGATTCTTCCTATGAATTTCATGATAATTTGAAATATGACACAATTGAAGTTGCAATTAACAGAATGAAGAATAGGGGAAAAGTTGTATTAGGATCTGCAACTCCTTCCATTGAATCTTATTTTTATGCAAAAAATGATTTTTATAATCTATGTGAGTTAAAAAACAGAGCGAAAAAAGGGGCTTTCTTACCAGAAACAAAAATTGTGGACATGAGAGATGAACTAATAATGGGCAATATTTCCATTTTTAGTAGGGAGCTTAAAGCAGCAATTGAGGAAAAATTAAAGAAGAAAGAGCAGATAATTTTGTTTTTAAACCGCCGTGGTTTTTCAAATTTTATCTCCTGCAGGTCTTGTGGAGAAGTAATAAAATGTGAGGATTGTGATATTTCAATGACTTATCACAAGGCGAAAAATAGACTTATTTGTCATTATTGTGGAAAGACAAAACCACTTCCCAAAGTCTGTCCAAGCTGTGGTTCAAAGTTTATTAAGCAGTTTGGAGTTGGCACACAAAAAGTAGAAGAGGAAGTAAATAAATTATTCCCAGAGGCAAATGTTCTTCGCATGGATAGAGACACAACTACTAAAAAAGATTCCTTTGAAAAATTTTATGAAATTGTAAAAAATAAAGAAGTAGATATAATTATTGGAACTCAAATGGTTTCCAAGGGCTTTGATTTTGAAAATGTAACCTTAGTTGGAATTGTAGCTGCAGATATGTCTTTATATATTTCCGATTACAAGGCAAAAGAAAGAACTTTTCAACTTATAACACAAGTTGCTGGTAGGGCTGGTCGTGCCTCAAAAAGGGGCGAAGTTATTATTCAAACATATAGTCCAGATAGTGAAATTATTAAATATTCTGCAAGTGGAAATTATGAGGATTTTTATAATTATGAAATAGAAGATAGAAAACTATTTTTGTATCCACCTTATAGGAAACTTATTGAGTTTGAATTTTCTTCTTATGATGAAAATTTAACACAAGTCTGGGCAGAAAAATTTTTAAGACAAATGTCTCTTGATATAAAGAATTTAGATCTAATGGTGACAAAATTTATAAAGTTGCCAAAAATACAGAATATTAATAGGACAAAGTTTTCTCTAAAAATAATACCTAGGGACCTTCCAATGTTAATAGATGCTTTAAATAGGGTAATTAATAATAGCAAGATAGAAGAAGATAATAAAATATTTTTAAATATAGAGTTTAGGTGATTAAATGGCAATAAGAAAAATTAGAATTGATGAAGATCCAATACTTAGAAAAAAATCAAAAGTGGTTTCAAATTACAATGACAGATTAAAAGTATTGGTTGAAGATATGTATGAAACAATGGATGTGGCTTATGGCGTTGGGCTTGCTGCACCTCAAGTTGGAATTTTAAAGAGGGTAATCGTAATAGATAATAGAGATGAAGAAAATGGCAAGAGATTTTATATGATTAACCCTGACATTATTGAAAGAGAAGGGGAAGAAATTTCTATGGAGGGTTGTCTTTCAGTTCCAGGAAAACAAGGAACTGTCGAGAGAGCAAAAGATATAAAGGTTAGATATAATGATTTAAGCGGCGAAGAAAAAATCATGTATGCTGAAGACTTTTTGGCGAGAATTATTCAGCATGAGATAGACCATTTAGATGGAATTTTATACACAGATAAGGCAATTGAAATGTATGAAGCGGAGAGTGAAGAGTAGTGAAATTTATTTTTATGGGGACTCCAGAATTTTCAGTTCCTATATTAGATAGACTCAATAGCTTAGGGGAAGTTGCCCTTGTAGTTTCTCAAGAAGATAAGAGAAAGGGAAGGGGCAAAAAAGTTACAAAAACTCCAGTAAAAATTAAAGCTGAAGAACTTGGTCTTGAAGTCTACCAACCACAGGATATAAATTCATCTGATTCAATAGAAATTTTAAAAGAGATTGGGGCAGATATTATAGTTGTGGTTGCCTATGGACAAATTTTAAAAAGAGAAATAATTGATCTTCCAAAAAAATATATTGTGAATGTTCACGCATCTCTACTTCCAGAATTTAGGGGAGCAGCTCCAATCAATAGAGTGATTATGGAAGGAAAAGAAGTTACTGGAGTTAGTTTAATGAGAGTGGAAGAAGGACTTGACTCTGGTGCAGTTTCTGCTGTAAAAGAAATCAAAATAGGAGAAATGAATGCAGGAGATCTAGAAGATAAACTTTCTTTAATGGGAGCTGATCTTTTGGAAGAGTTTATAAAAGAAGTTGAAGAGGATAAAGTTAAATTTGTTTCTCAAGATGAATCAAAAAAAACTTATGCAAATAAAATTTTAAAAGATGATTTGATTTTAGATTTTAGGGACAATTCAAAGAAACTTGTAAATATAATTCGAGGACTTAGTCCACATTATGGTGCTAAATTTTCTTATGAAGATAAAATCTACAAAATTTTTGATGCAGAAGTGGTTGAATGTTCATCTGATAAAGTAGCAGGAACAATTTTAAAATCAGATAGTGAGCTACTTATAAAATCAGGAGATGGTGCAATTTCTGTAAAAGAAATTCAAGCACCAGGAAAGCGTGCCATGAAAATTGATGATTTTCTTAGGGGAAATAAATTTGAGGAAAATTATTTGATTGGAGGAAAATAATGTTTGGACCATATTTTTATACTTATGATTATAGTTATTTAATTTATATTTTGCCTGGAATTATTTTGGCATTTTACGCACAAGCAAAGATTAGTTCTGCCTATGAGAAATACAATAAAATTGCTTCATCTACTAATTTAAGTGGAGCTGAAGTTGCAAGACAAATATTAGATAGGAATGGTTTAAACAATGTAACTATAAATTTAGTAAATGGAAAACTTTCAGACCATTATGACCCAAGAGATAAGACATTAAATTTATCACGAGATGTTTATTACAAAAATTCCATTGCATCAGTATCAATAGCTGCTCACGAAGTTGGTCATGCAATTCAAGATTCAGTTGAGTATGCACCTTTAAGAATAAGAGCAGCATTAGTACCCCTTGCAAACTTGGGAACACAGCTTAGTTTCTTTTTAATTATACTTGGATTTTTCTTCTCAGTATTTTTTACTAAACTTGGCATTGCCTTATTTTTCTTTGCAGTTTTATTTCAAATAGTCACACTTCCTGTTGAGTTTAATGCCTCTAATAGGGCAAAAAAAGAACTTGCAAATGGAATTATTTCTGAAGAAGATTTAAGTGGAACGAGAGAAGTATTAAATGCAGCAGCACTTACTTATGTAGCATCAACAATTGTTGCAATAGGACAATTTTTGAGATTACTTAGCATTTTTGGAAGAAGAGATTAATGAAAAACGCAAGAGAAAAAACACTACAGATTATTAATGATGTCCTCTATAAGGGGGCATTTTTAGAAGAAAGTCTTGAAATTTTAAAGAAATCAAACATTGAAGAAAGAGATTACAATTTTATAAAAGAAATTAGTACAGGAGTAATTAGAAATAGGAGCTATCTTGACTATGTCATTAAGATTAATTCAAGAGTTAAATTTAACAAAATTCATAAAATTATTTTGACAATACTTGAGATGGCAATTTATCAAATGTATTTTTTGGATAAAGTTCCAGATTATTCTATAGTTGATGAGTCAGTGAATTTAGCGAAAATTTATGGCAATAGGGGATCTATTTCCTTTACTAATGGAATTTTAAGAAGTATTTCAAAAAAAGAAAAGGCACAAGTTAGGATTAATGACAGTATTGAAAATCTTTCAACATACTACTCTCATCCAAAATTTTATACGGAATACTTCTATAATAATTATGGAGAAGATTTTACAAAAAAACTTTTGAAGGCAAATAACGAGAAACCACTTTTTACTATTAGAGTTAATACTTTAAAGACAAATAAAATTGACTTGATTAATAATTTAAAAGAACTTAGCTTTGAAATAGAAGAGACAGTTTATGATAATGCTATAAATATTTTAAATCCCAAGGGAATAATTGATACAAAATATTTTGATGAGGGACATTTTTATGTGCAAGACTTGGGCTCAATTTTAGTCTCCAGCTTTTTAAAGCCAGTGGAAAATTCGAAAGTCTTGGACTTATGTGCAGCGCCAGGTGGAAAAACAACTCATATATCGGAACTTATGGATAATACTGGAGAAATTATTGCTTGTGACAAATCAACTGGAAAAATAAAACTAATCGAAGAAAATGCTAATAGACTTGGAGCAAAAAATATAAAAGCTCTTGTTAATGATGCTAGAATTTTAAATGAAAATTTTATAAATAAGTTTGACTACGTATTAGTTGATGCACCTTGTTCAGGTACTGGTCTTTATAGAAAAAAGCCTGATATAAAGTGGAATAAAGATTTAGAAGATATAAAGGGACTTGCGGAAATTCAATTTGAGATATTAGAAAATGCAAAAGAATATGTTAAAGATGGTGGAAATCTTTTATACTCAACTTGCTCTCTTTCAAAAATAGAAAATGAAGATGTAATAAAAAAATTTTTAGAGAAAAATAAAAATTTTAAAATTAAAAAATTAAGAGGTAGAGAGATTTTAAAATTATTTCCATCAGTTGATGGAAGTGATGGGTTTTCTATCACTCTTTTAGAAAAAAATTGACTGTGATCTAATCGCAGTCTTTTTCTTTTGCATAGGAGAAAAAAGAATAATAAAGTAATTTCTTTAAATATATTTTTATTTGTGCAAGTCTAATGGTATAATGAAAAGATGAATAGGTGGTTTAATGGAATTAAATTCAATGTATGAAGATGAACTGCGACAGTTTTTTGAAGAGAAAGGTGAGAAGGCTTTTAGAGGTTCTCAACTTTTTACATTTTTTCATGACAAGAAGAGATGTGATGTAGAAAATTCAAATCTTTCATCTAAGTCCATCAACATAATTAATAGTGAAGATATAAATAAAGTAGAAATTTTTAAAATTTTTGATTCAAAATTAGATGAGACGAAAAAATTTCTCTTTAAACTAAAGGATGAGAACTTAATAGAAGGAGTTCTTATGGAATACAAACATGGCTATTCTCAATGTATATCAACGCAAGTTGGATGCAGAATGGGATGCGATTTTTGTGCTTCTACAAAGTCTGGACTTGTGAGAAATCTTACAGCTGCAGAAATGTTAAGTGAGGTTTATGAAATTGAAAACAAGTTAGATATAAAAGTTTCAAATTTTATTTTAATGGGAAGCGGAGAGCCACTAGATAACTTTTCTGAGGTTATTAGGTTTATTAAGTTACTTCATGACGAGAAAGGACATAATACAAGTTATAGAAATATAACAATTTCCACTTGTGGGGTCGCAGATAAAATTTATGAACTTGCAGATACAAATATTCCAATAAATCTTGCTGTTAGTCTCCATCAGACTAATGATATTGATAGGTCAAATCTTATGCCAATTAATAGAAAGTTTAATTTGGGGGAATTAAAAAAGGCTTTGGAATATTATTGCAACAAAACAAAAAATAGAATTACCTTTGAATATACTTTAATTAAGAATCAAAATGATGGCAAAAAAAATGTTGATGAGCTATATAATTTTGCAAAGCATATTAAATGTCACATAAATTTAATACCACTAAATCCAATTGATGAATTTGACGAAAAGAGACCTTCCAAAGATGAGATTAATGAATTTAAAAATCTACTTGAGAAAAAGGGATTTAACGTGACTATTAGGCGAGAACTTGGAAGAGACATCAGCGCTTCATGTGGACAACTAAGGCGCAAAATTGAGGTGAAATAAATGAAAGTTGTGTCAGCAACAAATGTAGGCAACTACAGGAAAAACAATGAAGATTTTTATTTTGTAAATGAATCAAAAAAATTATATATATTGGCTGATGGAATGGGCGGACATCTAGCTGGGGAAAGAGCATCAAAGATGGCAACTGATATTATTGCTTCTGATTTTGAAAAGTCAAAAGAAATAGAAAGTATTGAAGATGCAATTGAGATTTTGTCTTCTTCTATTAGAGATGCCAACAGAGAGATTTTCAAAAGCTCAGAAGAAAATGAAGATTACAGAGGTATGGGTACTACTGTATCAGCTGGAGTGATTTTGGGAGATGTCTTAGTTTATTCTAATGTCGGGGATTCGAGAATTTATAAAATAAATAGAGATATGGAGCAAATTACCATAGATGATTCCTTTGTTAATTATTTGATTGAAATTGGAGAAATCACTGAAGAGGAAGCTAAGGTCCATCCAAAAAAGAATGTGCTAACTAAGGCAATGGGTACTACTGCCGATTTAGATGTATCCGTAAACACCTTAAAGATGGAAAAGGGAGATATATTTTTATTTTGTTCTGATGGACTTACCAATATGGTTTCTGATGAAGAAATATTCAAAGTCATAAAGGAAAATAGTCCAGAAGATGCAAGAGATAAACTTATTGCTTTAGCCTTAGAAAATGGCGGCATGGATAATATCACTTTTATTTTAGTATTTAATGAGTAGGTGCACAATGATAAATAAAATTTTAGCAAATAGATATGAAATATTAGAAAAAATTGGCACAGGCGGCATGGGCAATGTCTTCAAGGCTCATGATAGAAAGCTTGATAGAATTGTTGCCATTAAAGTTTTAAAGTTAGAATATAATGAAGACAATAATTTTATTAGAAAGTTTAAGAGAGAATCCCTTGCAGCTGCAAGTATTTCTCATCCAAATATTGTTAGCATATATGATGTAGGAACTGAAAAGGTTGAAGACAAGGAAGTTCACTACATTGTAATGGAATATATTGACGGAAAAACCTTAAAAGATTTAATAAATGATGAGGGTAGGCTTTCAGAAAAGAGAGCTTTAAATTACTGTATCCAAATTGCAGAGGCTTTAAAAGTAGCTCATTCAAAGCATATTGTTCACAGAGATATTAAATCTCAAAATATAATGGTTACTCGTGACGACAGAATTAAGGTTACAGATTTTGGCATTGCAAGGGTTGCTGATAACACAACTGTTACTGCTACTAATGCTGTAATGGGTTCAGTTCACTATTTTTCGCCAGAGCAAGCAAGAGGTGCAAAGGTGGACAATAGGTCTGATATTTATTCTCTTGGAATTGTTCTTTTTGAAATGTTAACGGGAAGACTTCCTTTTGATGCAGATAATCCAGTTTCCGTTGCCCTTATGCAAGTTCAATCACAAATGCCAAGGCCTTCTGATTTTATTAAGAGTATAGACCCATCAGTTGATGCTTTAGTTTTAAAGATGACAGAAAAGGACCCTGATGAAAGATATAGAGATGTCTTTGACTTAATTAAAGATATAAAAGATTATACTATTGGGGCAAAAACTTTTACTGTAAAGAGAGATTATGAAGAAGATGATAATAGCACAGTTATCACTCCAAATGTTAAAAGAAGAACAAATAGAAACCACTCAAATAATTTAGATAATGACAGACAAAAGCCAAAAAAAGTTGTGAAAAAGAAAAAATCTGCTGCACCAGCTATACTAGGGATTTTTTCTGCAATAGTAATTATTGCCTTACTAATTTATGTAGTGCCAAAAGCTATAAAGGGTATGAAGAGTGGCGATGTAGTTGAAAAAATTGCTGTAGAAAATTATATTGGCAAGACTAGAGATGAAGCTAAGGAGTTAATTGAAGCTCAAGGTTTAATACTCGATGTAAATACAGTAGAAGATGAAAATGAACCTGATGGCCTTGTTCTTGGTCAAAAACCTGAAGAAGGAACTTCAGTGGATAAGGGCTCAACTGTAACTCTTGAAATAAATGAGCTACCTGATTCAGTTCCTGTTCCTCCTCTAAAGGGATTAACTAAGGAAGAAGCCCAGAAGACTTTGGAGGATAATTCACTAAAACTTGGCTCTGTGGAAGAAACTTTTAATGAAGAAGTTGAAGAAGGGAAAGTTATTTATTCAAATCCTGATGGTGGTTATTCTGTAAAGAGAGGTACAGCTGTTAAGGTTATAGTATCCAAGGGCATTGACAAAACGCCAGTTGTTTTAAGTGATTACAAGGGAATAGACCAAGATGTAGTCGTAAACCAACTAAAGAGTTTAGGCTTTACAGTCGTAATTGAAAATGGAAACAGCAACAAGGTTGGCGAAGGTCAAGTTTATGATATGGATCCAAAGCCAAATCAAAGTGTAGAAAAAGGCTCAACTGTAACTCTTTACATTTCCAAAGGACCAAAGATTGAGGAAGAAGAAACTGAAAGTGAAATTCAGGACACTGAAAATCAAGATAATTATAACAGAATAAATCATGTGAAAGTTAAAGTTCCTGATGATGGAGAAAGTCATAGGGTAACTGCAGATAGAGTAAAGGACGCAAATGGAAATAAAATTGGTGCAACTTCAGTTTGGAATTACAATGTTGAGGCTGGAGATGTTGCAAATGTTGAATTAATTGGTCCTGGCGAATACAATATTTATGTTGACGGAAACCTTGTAAAAACTGAGAAAATAAAATAATGCGCGGAAAAATTATAAAACTGACAGGTGGATTTTACTATATAAAGTCTGGAGATGTAGTTCTCGAAACAAGAGCTAGGGGAAATTTCAGACACACAAAGGTAGAGCCAATTGTCGGGGATGATGTAGAATTTAAGTATGAAGAAAAAACTCTGGGATATATTGAAAAAGTATATCCCAGAAAAAATATGCTCACAAGACCAAAGGTTAGCAATGTTGACTTAGTTCTA
The DNA here is from genome assembly GCF_000321025.1 of Peptoniphilus senegalensis JC140. Lineage (GTDB taxonomy): Bacteria > Bacillota > Clostridia > Tissierellales > Peptoniphilaceae > Peptoniphilus_A > Peptoniphilus_A senegalensis. The sequence continues at coordinate 530,260 of NZ_HE610717.1, read as the reverse complement.
ATAGTTATACCAGTTATGGAACCTAAGTATAATCTTGTTATAATTGATAAAACTATAATTCAAGCTGAATTTGAAGGAGTTGACATAGCTATAGTAATTAGCAAGTGTGATTTAGATGCTAAGGCTGGAAAAAATTTGGCAAGAATTTATGAAAATTCAGGATTTGAAACTTTTAGAGTTTCAGACAAGGATGAAAACATAGACTCACTTAGGGATTTTTTAAAAGGTAAAACTGTTGCTCTATGTGGAGTTTCTGGAGCAGGTAAATCTACTATCACATCGAGAATTTTAAATAAAGATGTGGAGGTAGGAAGAGTCTCTGAAAAGACTAAGAGGGGAAAACACACCACTAGACACACAGAAATACTCTATAATAACGATATTTATATTTTTGATACTCCTGGCTTCTCATCTTTAACTCTCAAGATAGAGGAAGATGATTTAAAAAATTATTTTCGAGAATTTAAAGATTTAAGTCCTTGCAAGTTTAATAATTGCAATCACATAAAAGAGCCAAAGTGCACTGTCAAAGATGCAGTAGAAATTGGCGATATAGAAAAGACAAGGTACGATAATTATTTATACATTTACAATGAATTAAAAGAAAAAGGAGAATACTAATGATTTCACCGTCATTACTTTCAGCAGATTTCACAAATTTAGAAAAAGAAATAAAAATTTTAAATGAAGAGAAAGTTGATTACATTCATCTTGACATAATGGATGGCAACTATGTTCCAAATATTTCTTATGGACCAGGGATTGTAAAGAGCCTAAGAGAGCTTACTGAAATTCCATTTGATACTCATCTTATGATCGAGAGACCAGAAAATTTTATTGAAAAGTTTGTAGAGGCAGGATCAGATATAATTACTATTCATCCAAGCACAACAAAGCACCTTGACAGAACTCTTTCGCTGATAAAATCTTATGGTAAAAAAGTAGGTCTTGCATTAAACCCTGGAGACAGCCTAGATGTATTAGATTATAATTTAGAGAAATTAGATTTAGTATTAATAATGAGTGTAAACCCTGGTTTTGGTGGACAAAAATTTATTCCATCTGTACTTAGAAAAATTAGAGAAGTAAAAAAATTAATTAGAGAGAGAAATCTAAAAACATTAATTGAAGTGGATGGTGGAGTTAAGCTTGATAATGCAAGAGAAATCTTAGATGCAGGTGCGGATATTTTAGTTGCAGGTTCAGCTATTTTTGAAAAAGATAAGACGAGAGAAAATATTAGGGCATTTAAAGAAATTTTATGAAAAAGGCACTTTTAATTTCAGGTGGAAGACAAGTCTCAAAAGAATTAATCAAAAAATATATAAATAGGTTTATTATAGTGGCTGACGGAGGGGCAAAACTTCTAAAAAAGTACGAGCTAAAAGCTGACCTTCTCCTTGGAGATTTAGATTCTATTGATAGAGAGACTCTTTGTTATATAAAGGAAAATAAGATAGAAATAAAAAAATTTCCTGCAAAAAAAGATTTTACGGATACAGCACTTTGCATTGACTATCTTTTAGAGGAAGACTACAAAGACATTGTAATATTAGGTGCTTTGGGCACAAGGCTTGATCACGAACTTGCAAATATTTACAAGCTAAAAATGCTTTATAAATTGGGAGTTTCTGCAAAAATTGTTGACGATAACAATGAAGTCATTTATGTCGAAGAGGGCGAGTACGAATTTGAAAGTTCAGACAAAAAATATTTTTCACTAATAAATGCTGGCGATAAAATGAGTTTCACAACTAAAGGACTTTACTATGAAGTTGAGAACCTTGAAATAAATGTTATGAATCCAAGTAGAGCTGTAAGCAATGAAATGCTTGGCGACAAGGCAAAAATAAAAATAAATTTTGGTGCAGCCTTTATAATTAAATCTAAGGACTAAACACAATTTAATAAAAAAAAGAGACTGTTTAAAATAGTCTAAAAAAGGCGAGGAAAAAAAATCCTCGTTTTTTATTACAATTAACCAAAATAATAAGGAGATACAAAAGTAAATTTGTATTGATTTAATGTGTTAAAAATGATAAAATTAATATGCTAAATTACATTTTTTAAACGGAGTATTTCCGACATTTCTACAAGAAAGATGGGTAAGGAAAAATCTGTTTAAGCATCGGTATTTCGAATCTAACAATTAAAATAGTACGCCAAGGGAAAAGGATTACCTTTAAAAAGCACTCAGTAAGCTTAATTGGTGTATGGAATGCTTATTCATAGCTTTTCGAAAACCGAAATTTTTTAAAGGAGGCATATATGAAAAGAATTTTGTTATTAGTTATGTTAACTGTAACATTGTTTTCAGTAACAGCTTGTGGAGGAGACAAAAAGTCAGCTGAAGGTGAAAAAAATGCTAATAAGGTAGAAACTGAGCAAGCAAAAGATAACAAAGGGTTAACAGCAGAGGAAAGAGCTAAAGAATTTATTACAGTTGCAACTGGTCCAACATCAGGTATTTATTATCCTATAGGCGGTGCTTTTGCAACGGCTCTTAAAGATTATGGTTATGATACTTCGGCAGAAGCTACAAATGCAACAGGAGCAAACATTCAATTGATGTTGGATGGCGATGCTGAAATTGCAATTGCTATGCAAGACGCTGTTATGCAAGCTTATCAAGGAACTCAAGCTTATAAAGATAAAGAACCAGCAAAAGATTTGAGAGCTATGATGAGATTGTGGCCAAATTATGTTCAATTAGTAACAACATCCGATACTGGAATTAAATCTGTTAAAGATTTGGTAGGTAAACGTGTTGGAGTAGGTGCTCCAAATTCTGGAGTTGAAATTAACGCTCGTATGATTCTTGAAGCCTATGGAATTACTTATGATGATATTACACCAGATTATTTAGCTTATGGCGAAGCAATTGAAAACATGAAAAACAAACAATGTGATGCCGTATTTGTAACTTCTGGCTTACCTAATGCTACAGTTATGGAACTTGGAGTACAATATGACATGGTAGTTGTTCCAATTGATGGAGAAGGTCGTGACAAGTTAGTAGAAGAATATCCTTATTATGCAAAGACGGTTATACCTGCAGACACATATAACAATAAAGAAGATGTTGAAGGTGTATTTGTATATAACATTATGCTTGTTAGAGGAGATTTACCTGACAATGTAGTTTACGATATGTTGAAGGGTGTTTTTGAAAATATCAGCACTATTAAGAGTTCACATAATGCGGCAGATAAGAATATAGATATTACCTTTGGTGTAGATGATATTCAGTTACCATTACATCCAGGTGCTGAACAATTCTGGAAAGATAACGGATATATTAAATAAAATTACAGCTTATAAAAAGGCGAGTTTTCGCCTTTTTATAAATTATGGATCTTTAAAAAGGCAAAAAACATGAAAATATTTAAAATAAAGTCAAAAAGAAAAATAATCTATGGAATTATTTTAATTATTTTTTTAAGTATTTTTTTTGGATATCCAAAAAAAAAGTATTTGAAAATTTATGACCGCAGAAGTGAGGTCGTATTTTTAAGTGAAGAAGTTCAAGAAGGTGATATGTTATGTTTGGAAATTGAACATTCCTTTGAACATATTCCGTGGTTTGAATATTATCGAGTTACAGATGACTATTTTTTATTAAAAAAAATTGCAGTTGCAGGATATGGAGCCGGAATTCCTGCTGAAATGGATGTACCTACGAAAATTGAAAACGGGCTTGTTTGGATGGAAGATATTGATTCACGATTTGACGAATTGAAATGGCTTACACATAATGTATATATGAAAAATTTAACCTTGAACAAGAGAGTTATTTTTGATTTTAGATCTTTGCCAAATGCTAGTTTAGTAGGTGCTGTAATTGAAGAGAAAAGAGGTGTTTGGAATTGTATGAAGAATTAAATAAAAATCAGGGCTATGAATCAGTTGCACCAATTGATGAAAAAAAAGGTGCAGAGATTATGGAAAAATTTGATAAAGAGTCTCGAACAAGAAACTTTGATGCAAAAAGTTTAACTAAAATTATTTTTTATTTGAGTATTTTCTTTACTTTATATCATATGGGTTATGCATCGGGAGTTCGCTTTTTGCAAATGGTTAATATTAAACACCATGCTATTCATGTTGGTTTGGTTTTAATTTTGGGATTTAGTTTATATCCTACAACAAAGAATTCAACGCGTAAATCGATACCGATTTATGATTGGATTTTGATTATATTATCAGCTGCCATGCCGATTTATGTTTTTATTAGATATTTACCATGGACAGCTACAGGATTTATGCCCACAACTTTAGATATGGTTATGGGAACAATTTTAATTTTTTTAGTATTAGAATGTTCACGAAGAATTAGTGGACCAGCTTTGACAATTTTAGCTATTCTATTTTTATTGTACGGACTTTTTGGAAGACAGTTTCCAGGAGTTTTCAGACATAGAGGCTATAGTTGGGAAAGAATAGCACAGTATTTAACTATGGACATTTCAGGGATTTATGGAACGTCAGTAAAAGTATCTTCTACATTTATTGTTTTATTTATTATTTTTGGAGAAGTAATGAATAAATGTGGAATGGGTCAATTTTTTAATGACATTGCCAACGCTTTAGCTGGACATACTATGGGAGGTCCTGCCAAGGTTGCAGTATTAGCATCAGGATTTTTAGGTTCAATTAACGGTTCTGCTGTAGCTAATGTTGTTACAACTGGTACTTTTACCATACCTTTAATGAAAAAAACCGGTTATTCCAAAGAGTTTGCTGGTGCTGTTGAAGCTACTGCCTCTGTTGGAGGACAGTTGTTACCTCCAATTATGGGAGCGGCTGCCTTTGTTATGGCAGAAACTTTGGGAGTTAAATATCCTGTAATTATTAGGGCGGCAGTGCTTCCTGCTCTTATTTATTATTTAGGTATAATTATTCAAGTTCAAATGAGAGCACAAAAACTAAACTTAAAGGGTATCCCAAAAGAGGAGTTACCTAAAGCAGGTCAAGTTATGAGAGAGAGGGGTCATTTGTTGATTCCTATAATATTTCTATTGTACATGCTTATTTTTAGTGGTAAAACAGTTATTGTAAGTGCATTCTGGACAATTGTGGTAACTATTATCATCGCTCAATTAAGACCAATCAGTCGTATGAGCTTAAAAGATTTGGCAGAAGCCTTTGCTGCAGGAGCTAAGTCCACTGTCAGTGTGGCTATTGCCTGTGCCTGTGTAGGCATTATTGTTGGTGTGGCTGCTCAAACTGGATTTGCTCTTAATGTTGCCTCAACAATTATTAGAATAGGTCAACAAAGTATTTTCTTAACATTGCTATTTACAATGGTTACTTGTATGATTCTTGGAATGGGATTACCTTCTATTCCTTCATACTTGATTACGGCAACTATTGCAGCTCCTGCTTTGGTGGAATTGGGAGTTCCTGCATTGTCAGCCCACCTATTCTGCTTTTACTTCGCAATGTTTGCTAATTTAACTCCACCTGTTGCCTTGGCGTCTTTTGCGGCTGCAGGTCTTTCCGGCGGAAATCCTATGAAGACAGGTATTGCTTCGGTAAAATTGGCATTGGGTGGATTCATTATTCCATTTATGTTTGTTTTCAATGGAAAACTCTTACTTGAAGGTACTGGATTTTTAGATGGGATACAAGTTGTATTAACAGCTTCAATAGGAGTAACTTTAATTGCTGCGGCTGTAGAAGGGTATTTATTAAAACCTCTTCCTATTATATTAAGATTGATAGCTTTTGTTGCGGCATTTCTTCTAATTGACAGTGCAACATTAACAGACTTGGTAGGTATAGGTGCTCTTGTACTAATTGTACTATATCAAAAACTAATCAACAAAAAAGACAAGCATTCCGATGTAAAAGAAGATAATCTTTTAAAAGAAGACTGAATTTAATGATTTATAAAAAAAGACGAGGAAAAAGGCTTATTGAATTAGGGATTTTAGAAAACTGATTTAGGGAGTCTTTAAGTGAAAAAAGTCTATGAGTTTAAATTCATAGGCTTTTTTATTTGGGAGTGTTGTTGATATTGGGAATATTTTTAAGTGATAGATACACGCACCTCGGTCTAATTATGAATACCCAAGAGGGAGCTTAAGTATCTTCTATATTGTCTAGGCACACCAAAAATTCACACACTTTTATGAAATATAGAAAGGAGTTAGTAATGCCATTTGAAATAGTGAGGAACAACATAGTGAATATAAAAGTGGATGCAATTGTAAATACGGCAAACCCTAAGCCTATAATAGGTGGTGGAGTAGATAGTGAGATCTACAAAGGTGCAGGGTCGAAACTTCTCATTGCAAGAAAGAAGATCGGCGACATACCCTTTGGCAAAGCCTTTATTACGTCTGCATATAATTTAAAGGCAAAATATGTAATCCACACTTCAACTCCATCTTGGGAAGGTGGATATAAGGGAGAAGGAGAAATACTTTCAGCCTGCATTAAAAACTCTTTAAACTTGGCAAAAGAAAAGGGCTGCGACTCCATAGCCATGCCTTTGATCGGAACAGGAACCTGTGGATATCCAAATGACTTGGCGCTTCAAAGTGTCATTAAAGAAGTGAGCGAATTTTTATTAAAAAACGAAATGCACATCTACCTTGTAGTCTTTTCAAAGGACGCCTTTTCATTGTCAAAAAAACTCTTTCAGTCGGTAAAAGAATATATTTCAGAAAACTACGTAGAAGAAAAAATAAATGAAGAATACATAGGCTCATTTTATAGAAAATATAATTTTGAGGCTGACAAGATGGCAACTTTTATACAAGACAGTGAAAGTATAGAGGACATTTTAAAAAATTTGGATGAAGGATTCTCCAAGACCTTATTAAGACTCATAGACAAGTCCGGCAAGACGGACCCTGAAGTTTATAAAAAGGCAAATATTGACAGGAAGCTTTTTTCCAAAATCAAAAACAATCCCGACTATCGCCCCTCAAAGAACACAGCAATAGCCTTTGCCTTGGCATTGGAATTGAACAAGGATGAGATGGAAGATTTAATAGGAAAAGCAGGCTATGCCCTCACAAGAAGCAGCAAATTTGACGTAATAATTGAGTATTTTATCGAAAGAAAAAATTACAACATCTTTGAAATAAACGAAGTCTTGTTTGCCTTTGACCAAGCTTTAATTGGAGGATAAATGTCGCCTTGGAAGTGACCTAAATGTCTTCTTGTTTTTTTACAATATAGTAAAAGAAAGAGGGGATAAAAATGATAGAACTTGTATTTATATTAGATAAGAGTGGCTCAATGGAAGGCTTGGAAAAGGACACAATAGGTGGATTTAACTCAATGATCGAAAGGCAAAAAAAAGAAGCGGGAGAAGCCTATGTCTCCACAATATTATTTAACGAAGAAAGTAAAGTGATACACGACAGAGTGTCCATAAAAGACGTAGCAAAGCTGACAGAGGAAGAATACTATGTAGAAGGCTGCACCGCACTACTTGATGCAGTGGGAGGAGCCATAAAACACATTGGAAATATTCATAAGTATGCTCGCAAAGAAGATGTGCCAGATAAGACATTATTTGTAATCACCACAGACGGTATGGAAAATGCCAGCAGAAGGTACGGTTACAGAGAAGTAAAAAGACTAATCACCAAGCAAAGAGAGAAGTATGGCTGGGAATTTATCTTCTTAGGTGCAAACATAGACGCAGAAGGAGAAGGAGAAAAATTTGGCATAAGAAGAGAAATGGCGGTAAACTATCACAGCGACGAAAAAGGCACAGAACTAAACTACAGAGTCATAGGCGATGCCATAAGCTATGTAAGAAGAAACAAAGGAAGAATCGACAAACACTGGAAGGACGAAATTACTGAAGACTACGAAAATAGAGGAGGCAAAAGATAAAAATAATTAAAGACCTGCTTTGTTTTTGGGGAACTTGTTAAAGGGGATAGACGCAAGTATTTAGGTTTGCCTCTATCCCCTTTAATATAAAATAGAACTTTTAATAAGGCTTAATCTATTTCCTTTTAGTCCTAAATTAGCATTTATCTAAGCTTTTACCTTACCCAGCAAGGATTATACTTTACATAAGTCTTCTTATAATTAAAGACTTGATAATAAAATACTATGACACCAATTACTCTATAAAAAAGGACAAAATTTTTTATAAAGTTTTTAATGAAGATATTAAAAAATCCTGTGACAAAATACTTAATATCCTAAAATAAAAGCCCCTAAATCCTCGTTTTTTTGATACAATATTTTTTTGAAAAAAAATTAACAAGAACAATTCTAAATTAATTATAAAATTTAATTAAAGATTAAATAAAATTAAAGTTGTGTTTATTCACAACTTTTTTTATTCTTAAAATATGAAAGAATCAGTCACGAAGAATGGTTATATCTCATTTGTTAAATTACTTTTCTAATTTATAGTACATCTTGTAATGTTTTATTGAGCCGTATTTTCTCTTTAAATAAGTTTTTTTTCGACTAAAGCTAAAGTCTTTTTTGTTGTTAATTGTGAACTCGTAACCATTTTTTAAAAGCTCATCAATTGTCTTGTGATATTTTTTGTCAGTGTATTCTTTTAAAAGTTTTGGATGAGCGTTCATCCAAATTTTTGATGTTTCTTTGTGATAGTAAACTTCTTCTTCAAAGCCTAAATCTAAAAGGTCTCTTATATAAAAGTCTAATACATTAACTCCTCCTGCTGCCATAAAGTAATGACTTTGTGGAAGTCTCAAGTTCATTTCAAAGGCCTTATAAGTGTTATCTCGAGGATCGTATTTTAAATCTATATTTGAGTAGCCAGTGTAGCCAATTGATTCAAGTTTTTCTTTATAAAACTCAAATAGTTCGGGCATATATTTTGTGTATATTGCATCATTATTTCCGATTCTAAGTGGAAGTGGATCTGCAAGAAGAATTTGTCCGTAAACCATCATTCGAACCTTGCCAGTTTTGTCGCAGTAGACATTAAAAGATGCTTGATTTGATGCAGGGCCAGGAATGTATTCTTGCACTAGCATTGTGCCCTCATAATGATTGTCATCGTAAATTGTTTTTACAACAGATTCTAGCTCTTCGTAGCTGTAAATTGTGTAGACTTTGTACTTATTGGGGAAGGATAATTTCACATAAGAAATTGAATCATTAGGTTTTAATATTAGCGGAAACTGTAGATCAAGGTCTTCAATTTCCTTAGAATTATTAATTATTGCAAATTTGGGATAAGGAATGCCAAGTTCTTGGCAAGAATTATAGAAGTCGATTTTATTTTCTAGTCTTGCGTTTAAATCACTTGAAGGCGTGTTGAACTTATAATATTTTTTTATTTTTTCTTTGTTATTTGAAAGGAGTTTTGAATACTCGTCACCACAAGGAATTGTAATAAGAGTTGCATCTTTATTTGCATCTGCAAATTTTATCATTTCAGAGACAAAGACATCATCATTGGAGAAATTTTTTATTATCTTTCTGTCTAAGATGCGTGAATTATCTGTGGCAGGAAGTGGTTTTTGACAAAAAACTGTGGAGATCAAATCGTAATTATCGTTTAATATGCGAGCAATTCCATAGGCATTTTCGTCAGAGCCAAGAATTACAAACTTTACTTTCAATTTATTTAATATATCTTTAGAAATATTTTTCATGTTTCTCCTTTGCAAGCTAATTATATAAATTTATTTTAAACATTAAGTAATATTATACAATAGATTTAGACATTTTTTAAGTTTTATGGCTAAAGGCTAAGTCTATTTCTTTCCAATATGTTGAAATGTTTTTTATTTGTTCATCTTTTAGTATATCTTTATCTAATTCCTTTAATCTTTTGTCAATTTCGGAAATGACAGAAAGTTTGTCGGCACACCATTTTGGTTCAAAGAGATTTTTCTTTGGTGGATCGCCAGTGATTCTGTGAACTACGGTCTTCTCGTTGATATTTTCCAAAGCATAAAGAATTGTTTGAGTGTATTCTTCCCTTGATAAAAGTCTAAATTTTTTATTTTTGTAGAGTTCATAAATAGGCGAGCCCTTTAAAATATATAAGTTGTGAAATTTTACACCAAAGGGGGCAACTTCTCTTATGTATTTGATTGTATTTTTAAAATCATTTTGGTCTTCAAAGGGAAGTCCAAATATTGCGTGAATTAAAAATAATATATTTGCGTCTTTTAATTTTTTTACAGTTTCATCAAAAATTTCATGAGTGTAACCTCGATTTATGAGCTTAATTGTGTTTTCATTTACACTTTGCATGCCAAGTTCTAGCCAAAGTGTTTTCTTGCGTGAAATTTCTCTTAAATAATCTATTTTTTCATCATCGAGGCAGTCGCATCTAGTTGCAATAGATATTCCAACTATGTCATCTCTACTTGTAACTTCATCGTAAATATTTTTTAAAGACTGGAGAGACCCATAGGTATTGGTAAAATTTTGGAAGTAGGAAATATAATTTTTTGCCTTCCACTTCTTTTCTAGAAATATTTTTTGGGATTCAATTTGCTCGCTAATAGAAAGATTTTTAGACCCAGCGAATTCTCCACTGCCTTCATCAGAGCAAAAGATACAGCCAATATTGGAAAGCCTACCATCTCTATTGGGGCAAGAAAAGCCAGCATCAAGAGAAAGTTTTACGCTCTTGCCAGAAAAATACTCACGAAAAAAATCATTAAAGGATAAAAATCGTCTCATCAAATCACCTAGTACATTATATATTTTTTTAAAAATTATTTCCATGACTTTGAAATTATAAAAAATGCTATATAATATAATAAGAATTGAGGTTTATATGGACTTAAAATTTAAAAATTATTTAATTTTAGCAGAAGAATTTTTGATAGATGGGGACTTAGATAAAGCTGAAGATTTACTGTTAAAATCTTTAAAATTCACAAGAGAAGCAGATGTCGATGAAAAAATTTCTGTCTACTTTGAATTAACTGATATATATCTAAAAAAAGAAAATTATGATGAGGCAAAACTTTATTTTGAAAAAATTTTGAGCCTAAGAGAAATGGCAGGTGCCTATTATGGTCTTGCCATAACAAATGATTTTTGCAATGGGGATATAAATTATTCTATTAAAAATTATAAATTGGCTATTAAACTTGATGAAAATTATGACAGAGCCCATTATTATCTGGCTCATGCCTATGACAAGATTGGAAAGACAGAGCTTGCAATAAAAGAATTTGAAAAAGTTCTTGCAATAGATGATTATGACTTTGTAGCATATAATGATTTAGGCTCAATTTATGAAATAGAAAATAAAAATGACTTGGCTGAAAAATTTGTGAAAAAATCTCTTGAGATAAAGCCAGACTATGGGAGAGCTCTATATAATATGGGTGTTCTCTCAAAAAAGAAGGGCGACAACGCTTTGGCTCTAAAATATTATTATGAGGCGATTGGTAAATTTGAAGACCCATTTTTATTTTTAAATATGTCTGCCGTATATATTGAAGAAAAAGATTACAAATCTGCTATAAATATTTTAGATAGAGGACTTTTAGATTTTCCAAATTCTGTTAATTTACATTATAATAAGGCTTGTTCTTTCTCTCTTTTGGGAGATATTAAAAGGGCAAAAGATGAAATAAAAAAAGCAATAAAAATAAACAGGGAAGCCTATGAATGGGCTAAGACAGACGATGATTTGTGTGAGATTGTAAAGGAGTTAAAATGATTATTATTAAAACAGAAGACGAAATAAAAAAGATGCAAGTTGCAGGTAAAGTTTTATCTGATGTGCATCACAAACTTAGAGATTTTATTAAACCTGGTGTAAAAACTATTGAAATAGATAGGTTTGTGGAAAATTATTTAAAGGAAAGAGGAGCTTATCCTGAACAAAAGGGTTACGAAGGCTATCCTTATTCAATTTGTGCATCAGTAAATGATGAAATATGTCACGGATTTCCATCTGAATATGCCCTTAAAGATGGCGATATTATAACTGTTGATATGGTTGTAAATGTAGATGGATGGCTTGCAGACTCTGCATGGTCCTATGAAGTTGGAGAAGTTTCAGAAGAGGCAAAAAAACTTTTGAGAGTAACTCGTGAATGTATGTATAAGGGAATTGAAAAAGCTGTTATTGGCAATAGGCTTGGAGATATTGCTGCAGCTGTTCAAAAACACGCAGAAGAAAATGGTTATTCTGTTGTCAGAGAATTTGTTGGTCATGGAATAGGTCAAGAAATGCACGAAGACCCACAAGTTCTTCATTATGGAAAGGCTGGCAGAGGACTAAGACTTCAAGAGGGAATGGTATTTACTATTGAACCAATGATTAACATGGGCAAAAAGGAACTTACAATAGATGACAATGGTTGGACGGCAAGGACTGCTGATGGTTCACTTTCTGCGCAATATGAACACCAACTTGCAATAACTAAGGATGGTCCAATAATTATTACTGACCAGGGCGATTGTTAATAAATGAGGGAAGTCAATTTATTAAAGGGAGATATATTTTCTGCATTGTTAAAGATGGCAATGCCCTTAATGGGAACGGCTTTTGTGCAGATGGCATACTCGCTTGTCGATTTAATGTGGCTTGGTAGATTATCTACTGGAGCTGTTGCTGCTGTTGGAACTTGTTCTTTTTTGGTATGGATTGCACAATCTATTACTCTTGTTGCAAAAACAGGAATTTCTGTTGGACTTTCACAGTCTTATGGAAAGGGAGATAATGAAAGTGCAAAAAAAGTTTGGGTAGCAGGCTTTATTTTAAATTTAATATTTTGTATAAGTTTAACAATTTTATATATCACTTTAAGAAATAAAATAATTGGTTTTTACAAACTTGATGATCTTGTTCATCAATTGGCAGTAAATTATCTTGTAATAATTAGTTTAGGATTAATTTTTACTTTTTTAAACCCAATTTTATCAGCAGCTTTTTTTGCAAAAGGAAACTCAATTACACCTTTTAAAATTTCAATAATTTCTCTAGTTATTAATTTAATTCTTGATCCTTTTTTAATTTTTGGGATTTCAATTTTTCCAGAGCTTGGAATAAAAGGTGCGGCTCTTGCAACTGTTTTTGCACAAATGGTTTCCACACTCCTATATTTATATGTTGGATTTACAAACAGGGAAATTTTTGTTAAAACTAATTATTTTAAAATTCCTGAAAAAAATTATTTTAAGTCAATTTTAAAACTAGGATGTCCAGCATCACTCCAATCAGTGATTCATGCCATGGTGGGTATGGTCTTAAATAAATACATTGCAAGTTTTGGAGCAATTTATATTGCAGTATATTCAATTGGTTCACAAATAGAATCTATTTCTTGGATGACATCTGACGGATTTTCTGTTGCCTTTTCTGCCTTTTTTGGACAAAATTTTGGGGCCAAAAATTATGAAAGACTTCGAGATGGTAGGAGAGAAGCAATGAAAATTGTAAATATGATAGGAATTTTTGCGTCACTTTTATTATTTTTCTTTGCAAAAAATTTATTTACACTTTTTATACCAAGAGATCCTGAGGCAATTATAAAGGGAATTGATTATTTAAAAATTGTATCAATATCACAATACTTTATGGCACTTGAAATTGGAACTACGGGAATGTTAAATGGTCTTGGTCTTACAAAGTATTCTGCAATAAATGCAATGATATTAAATGTATCAAGGATTCCTCTTGCCATAATTTTGATGCCAATTTTAGAAGCCAATGGTATTTGGATTGCTATGAGCTTGTCCTCTATCTTAAAGGGAATATTTTTAACTTTAATTTATTATTATTTGCGTAATAAGACAGATGGCTTTAAAATAAACATGAGGACTTATATTTGAAAGGAGATAAAATGTTAAAACAATTTGAAAAACCTGCACTTGGAGAAAAAATTGCAGTGCTAAAAACTAATAAAGGCGAAATTAAAATAAGATTATTTGAAGAAGCAGCACCTCTAGCTGTAGAAAACTTTACTTCACTTATAGAAGATAAATATTATGACGGAATAATTTTCCATAGAGTTATAGAGAACTTTATGATTCAAGGTGGAGACCCATCTGGAACAGGTCGCGGGGGCGAAAGCAAGTGGAAAAAGGCTTTTAAAGATGAATTTGATGTAAACTTTAGGAATTTTAGAGGGGCACTTTCTATGGCTAATGCTGGCCCTAACACAAATGGATCTCAATTTTTTATTGTTCAAGGGGATAAAATTTCATCTGATTTAATTGGTCAAATGAAAGAAGCTGGAGAAGAGAGCGGCTATCCTAAAGACATTGTAGATGCTTATGAAAAAGTTGGGGGTGCTTTTTGGCTAGATGGTAAGCACACTGTCTTCGGACAAGTTTTTGAAGGAATGGATGTAGTTGATGACATTGCAAAGTCCAAGGTTGGATTTATGGATAAACCTGTATTTGACATTGTAATTGAAGAAGCTTTTATGGAAGAGTACAAGGGATAAAATAATGCATCAATACAGAGGAAGAATGATTTTACACACTGGCTCTATGTTTTCAGGGAAGACTAGCTCTTTAGAGAAAGATTTAAAGAGATTTTCTATTGCTAATTATAAAGTTGTTGCCTTTAAGCCATTGATTGACAAAAGATATTCACGAGAAGAAATTGTAACTCACGATAAAATTTCTTTAAAGGCAATAGAAATAGAATCCAGTGCTGAAATTTTGGATTACGCAGAAAAAAATTCTCCTGAAGTAATAGGAATTGATGAAGTTCAGTTTTTAAAGGATGAGCCTAATGAAATTGAAGCTAATTTAGAGAAAATTCTTGAAATGGGAATCACAATTGTAATGGCAGGTCTTGATATGGACTATATGGCAAAGCCTTTTGAAATTGTAAAAGAAGTTATGCCTAAGGTAGATTATCTTAACAAGCATCATGCAGTTTGCAAGAGATGTGGAAGTGATGCTTGGGTTTCTCATAGAAAGATTAAGAGTGACAAGAGGGTGGAACTTGGAGCAGTGGAAGAGTATGAGCCACTATGTAGGTCATGTTATAGAGTTGCTATTGAAGAAGACAAATTAAAAGAAAATCAAGAAAAATTTTTATAAAGGATTGACAACCTCTAATCATTTGATTAAAATACAAGTAAATGATTAGAGGTGATTTTTTTGACTCCAAGAGAAAAGGAAATTATAAATCTTTTGAAGAAAAATCCGAGAATATCACAACAAGAGATTGCTGATGAATTAGATATTACAAGGTCTGGTGTATCTACACATATAAATAATTTAATGACTTCTGGATATATTTTAGGTAGAGGATATATTCTTAGAGAAGATTCTTATGTAGCAGTTCTTGGTGGATCTAATATGGATATTACAGGATATTCTTTTGATAATTTGAAAAGCAGAGATTCAAATCCAGGGAAAATAAAATATTCTAGTGGTGGTGTAGGCAGGAATATTTGCGAAAATTTAGCAAGGCTTGATGTTAACACAACTTTTCTATCAGTTCTTGGTAAGGATGATGCTGGGAAAAATATTTTGGATGAGTTAAATAGAATTAATGTCGACAGCTCCAAAATTTTATTGGCTGATGGAATAACTCCTCACTATCTTGCAATTTTAGATGAGACAAAGGATATGTATATTGCAATTTCTGATATGGATTTGTTAAAAAATATTGATAGGGAATACATTGATAAGAACAAAAGAATTATTGAAAATTCTGAATTTACAATAATGGATACAAATCTTCAAGAGGAAACTTTGGATTATGTACTAAAAAATTTAAAGGGAAGGTTTTTAATTGACGGAGTTTCCACAAAAAAAGTAATGAAAATAAAAAATCTATTGGATAAAATTCATTTCTTAAAAGTTAATCTTTATGAAGCTCAAGCTCTAACAGGTCTTGAAACAGAAAACATTGATAGACTTGGGGAATATTTAATAGCAAAGGGTTTAAATAGTCTTGTCATTACTGCTGGAGAAAATGGTGCATTTTATTTTGAAAAAGATTTTAAGATGATGAGAAAGCCAAAAGAGGTTGAAATTGTAAATGCAAGTGGAGCAGGAGATGCCTTCATGGCTGGCTATGCCTATGGTCTTTACAATAACTTAGATATAGATAAGAGAATGAAGGCAGCTGAAGCTGCTGCAAGGATTACACTAAAAAGTGCTGATTCATGTTCCAAGCACATGAATGAAAATAATTTAAAAGGAGAAATTTTATGATTAGTAATGAAATGTTAAAGAAGTATGTTGAATATAGCGACGAAGTTAAAAAAGCAATGGAAGAAGGTAAGCCAGTAGTTGCTCTTGAGTCTACAATTATATCTCATGGCATGCCTTATCCACAAAATATTGAAACAGCTAAGGCTTGTGAAGAAATTATTAGAGAAAATGGTGCTGTTCCTGCAACAACTGCAATTATCGGGGGAAAAATTAAAATTGGTTTAAGCGATGATGAATTAGAATTTATGGCAACATCAAAAGATATTATTAAAGCATCAAGAAGGGACTTTGCCTATATAGTTTCTCGTGGTTTAAATGGTGCTACAACAGTTGCTTCTACAATTATTGCATCAAGACTTGCTGGAATTAAAATCTTCGTAACTGGAGGACTTGGTGGCGTTCACAGAAATGCAGAAGTTACATTTGACATATCAAGAGACCTTGAAGAACTTGCAGCAAATGACATAATGATTGTTTGTGCAGGATGTAAGTCAATCCTTGACATTGGACTTACACTTGAATATCTTGAAACTAAGGGAGTGCCAGTATTTGGCTATCAAACAGATTATATGCCAGCCTTTTTTACAAGAAAGAGCGAATTTAAGGTTGACTACAATATTAAAAATCCAAAAGAAGCAGCAGATGCGGCAAAGGCTCAATGGGAATTAGGACTTCAAGGTGGTATTCTTCTTACAAATCCTATTCCTGAAAGTGATTCAATGGATGAAGAAAAAATAAATTCAGCTATAGAAAAAGCTTTAGTTGAAGCAGAAGAAAAGGGAATTCATGGTAAAGAAACTACTCCTTTCTTGCTATCAAAAGTTCTTGAAGTAACTGAAGGTAAGTCTCTTGAAGCAAATATTGCTCTTGTGAAAAATAATGCGAGATTGGGTGCTGAAGTTGCAAAATATTTATACTAATTCAAAAAAAGTTTCTGAGTCAAAGGTAATTTTTACCTATGGAGTAATGCCAACAGATTTAAACACGGGTGGCACAATGTATGGACCAAGGCTCTTTGAAATTGCTGATCATAGCTCTGGAACCTGTGCCATTAGACACACTAGGGGAAGAGTTGCAACAATTTCATGCGACAGTTTTACTTTTTTAAAGCCAATAAATCAAGGAGACTTTTTAACTGCAACAACATTTATTTCTGGAGTTGGAAATTCTTCTGTTGAAGTTTTTACAAAATTTACCAAGGAAGCTCCAATGACAGGGGAAAGAGAAGTAGCTGCCTTTTGCTTTTTGACTTTTAAGTGTAAGGGAAGTGAGCCAGGAAAAATTCCTGCAATTATAGGAGAAAGTTTTGAAGAGAAAAAAATAATAGCAGGCTACGAAAGTAGAAGAGAGATAAATAAAATAAGACAAAAAAATAATAAAGATTTAAGTGAAATTTTAAAATAAAGGAAAGCTGTAAGTAACAAATGTTATTTACAGCTTATTTTTTATAATCTTAATCAAGTTTTATTGAAGAAAATAATTTTTTTGTGTATTCATCTCTTTCTGGATTTCTCAGTTCTTCTGTCTTAAATAAGTCCACAAGTTCGCCCTTGTAGAGGACGCCAATTCTATCGCACAAGTAAGAGATAACATTTAAGTCGTGAGAAATAAATAGACAAGTAAAGTTATATTCTTTCTGCAAAGATTTTATTAAATTTAAAATTTGTGCTTGGATGCTAACATCTAGTGCCGATACGCCCTCGTCAATAATTAAAAACTCTGGATTAATTATAAGAGCTTGACCTATGGCAATTCTTTGCTTTTGACCACCAGACAAACTGCCAGGGTATTGATTTAAAATATCTTCTTCTAGTTCAATATCTCTTAAAACTTTTGATACTCTTTGGTTTTTTTCTTCTTCACTGTATAGATTGTGAATATTTAAAATTTCCTTTAAGGCAAAGCCTATTGTCTTCTTTGGATTTAGAGCTGAATAGGGGTTTTGAAATACTACTTGCAGCTCTTTTCTGTAGTTAAATAGTTCATCTTTAGAGAAAGTTGAAATATCTTTTCCATTAAAAAATATTTTGCCTTGATTAGCTTTTATAAGCCTTAAAATAATATTTGCAAGGGTGGTTTTACCTGATCCACTTTCTCCAACTAGACCAAAAATTTCGCCTTTGTAGATGGAAAAATTAATGTCTTTTAAGGCAATATTTTCTTTTTTTCTAAATAAAAGAGAAGAAGATTTATAAATTTTTCCTACATTTTCAATCTTTAATATTTTTTCCATTTTCATCTCCAAATAAATGACAATGCACAATATGACCATTGAAATTAGAACTTTCAGGGAATTTCTCCTTGCAAATGTCCTTTGTAAAGTCACACCTATCCCAGAAAGGACAAGCAACATTGCTTCTATTTTTAAGGGCAGGTACTTTTCCTCTGATGTTGAAAAGTTTTTCGCCTCTTTTTTTATAAGAAGGCACAGCTTTTATTAAAGCCTTTGTATAAGGGTGCAGAGGATTTTTTATAAGTTCAGAGGTATCTGCACTTTCTACAATTCTTCCAGCATACATAACTAAAACTCTCTTAGAAATTCTTTCAATTAAATTCAAATCGTGAGAAATAAAAAGGATTGCACCATTATAAAGTTTGCTGATGTCTTCAAAAAGTTCAATAATTTGCTTTCCAATATTTGCATCTAGTGCCGTAGTTGGTTCATCAGCTATTAAGACATAGGGGTTAGCAATAAGACTCATTGCAATTACAATTCTCTGTTGCATTCCTCCAGATAATTCGTGAGGATACTTATTGTAAACTGCTTCTGCATCTCTTAAACCACATTTTTTCATAGTTTCTATAACTAATTTTTTATTTTTTTCCTTGGGAAAGTTGTAGTGAATTTGCAATATTTCTTCTATTTGTTTGCCAACTTTTTGAAGTGGATTAAGAGCTGATCCTGGTTCTTGAAAAATTGTAGAAATAGATCTAGCTCTATACTTTTGCCACTCTTTTTCTGAAAAATTTAAAACTTCCACATCTTTTAATTTACAGGAGCCAGACAAAATGTGAGCGTCAAGACTTTGTATTCCCAAAATAGTTTGTGTGGCAACAGTTTTGCCGCAGCCACTTTCGCCAACAAGACCTACAAAATCTTTTTCGTAGAGGTCAAAACTTATGTGGTTTACAGCATTTTTTAACTCTCCATTTAATTCAAAGGCAACCGTCAAGTCCTTGACTTCTAATAATTTATTCATCCTTTTTTCTCCTTTAGTCTCTTATTTCTGAAATTTTCGCCAAACAAAGTAAAGCCAAGCACTAAAAGAGAAAGGTTTAGACCTGAAAATATAAAATACCAAGGTGCTTGAGTAAAATAAGCCTGAGATTCCTTTAACATTCTTCCCCAAGAAGGATGAGGAGGTCTAACTCCCAAGCCTAAGTAGGAGAGTCCTGCTTCAGATAAAATTGCAGATGAAATAGAAAGTATAATTGCAACCATAAGTTGATTTTTTATATTTGGGAAAATATGATTTTTTGCAATATAAAAGGGACTAGCACCTTTTACAATAGCAGACTTAACAAAAACTGATTCCTTCACTTGCAAGAAACCACTCCTAACAACTCTTGCAAAGTAGGGGATGGACATAGTGCCTATTGCTATAATTGTGTTTAGAATTCCTGCTCCAAAGACAAAGACAAGCATCATGGCAAATAAAATTCCAGGAAAGGCCATTAGTGAATCAATAAATCGCATCAAAATTTCGTCAACATTTCCACCAAAATAACCAGCAGATGCTCCAATTATTGAACCAAAGACCAAGGCAAAAAATACAGTGCCAAAAGAAAGTAAGACTGTAATTTTCGTTCCTTCCATGATTCTTGACAAAATATCTCTTCCCATATTGTCTGTTCCAAAGAGATGTTCAAGGGAAGGAGATAAAAATTTGTCAGCTGTTACAATTTCATTGGGATTATAGGGAGTCCAAAAAATTGAGATTATAAAAACTAAAAGATATAGGATTAAAATAATTTTTCCGATTTTAATTGAAAGTTTATTTTCTCTAATCATATTAACCTCTTATTCTTGGATCTACAATTCTGTAAAGTATGTCTACGATTAAATTTATGAAAATTACCATAAAGGCAACGGCAAGCACTACTGATTGAATGAGAGGAAAATCCCTTGAAGATATTGACTGCACAATAAGTGAACCAATGCCGGGAAGTGAAAATACATTTTCAACTATTAAACTTCCTCCAACGCTCGAAGTAATACTAATGCCAATAATTGTTATAACTGGAATTAAAGCATTTCTAAGCACATGTTTATACAAAATATCCTTTAATAGTAGTCCCTTCATCCTTGCAGTCCTCACATAGTCCTTGTTTATTTCATCTAAAATAGCTGACTGCATATATCTAATTATTGTAGCAATATTTGGTATTGCAATAGCAAGTGAGGGCAAGAAAAACTTAGAAAGTTTCTGCAAAAAGTTTCCGCTCATTGCATTGTAGGAAAGGGTATTAAACCATCCAAGCTTTACTGCAAATACATAGATTAGTAAAAAGGCAAGCCAAAAAGATGGTATTGAAATGCCAAGCTGTGTAATAGCTGTAATAATTGATGAATACCATTTATCTGATTTTGCTGTAATTTGAATTGACAAAGGAATTGCAATTATAAGTGATAAAAACAAGGAAAAAAATGTCAAATATAAAGTTACAGGAAGTTTCCTTAAAAAAAGATCCTTAACAGGAACTTGGTATTTTAAAGAAGTGCCCATATCTAGTTTTAAGATGTCCTTTATCCAATTTCCATATCTTACTAAAATTGGTTTATCAAGTCCCAGCTCTTTTTCAAGAGCTAGAACTTGAGCTTCATCTGCCTCTGTTCCTAAAATAATTTCTGCTGGATTTCCAGGAAGGACTTGAAATACAAAGAAAATTATTAGACTTACAAAAAATAGTGTAAGAAAGAGGGAGATGAGCTTTTTAAAAATAATTTTACTCATTTTCTAATTTTACATCCTCAAGATTTAATTTTTGAATAGGATATTGATTTAAGCCAGTTAAACCCTTACTTAGGGCTTGATTGTTGTCAGGATCTGCAATAAATACTGAAGCAGCTTCTTCTGCTAGAATTCTTTGAGATTCTTTAATATTTTTTATTTCTTCATCTTTTGTTGAAGCTTTTTCTGCATTTAAAATGGCTGCATCAAAATTCTTAGACTTAAAGTTTATATAGTTCTTTTCATTTTCAGAAGTGTATCTTCCTAAAATTTGAACTGGATCAAGATAACCAATAAAACCTACTACTGTTGCTTCATAATCTCTATCCTTATAAACTTTAGTTAGCCAAGATGAAAATTCAATAGGGTCAATTGTAACTTCTACGCCAACTTTTTGAAGTTGAGATTGAATAAGTTCAGCTGTGTTCATATGGTACTTATAATCACTTGGCACAGTTAATTTAAAGCTAAGTCCCTTTTCATAGCCAGCTTCTTTTAATAGAGCCTTTGCTTTTTCAACATCATGAGGATAATATTCTCCTAAATCCTCAAAATATTCCTTTAAAGCTGGAGAAAAAGATGAGAACAATTTTGTTGCTTTACCTTCAGCTGCACTTTCAATAATTTCATCTCTATCAATTGCATAGTTAAGAGCTAGTCTTACATTTTTGTCTTGGAAAGGCTTGAAGTCATTGTTTAAGCCCATAACTTGTACTAAGTTTTGTGGGAAATTATTAATTGTACAAGCATCGCCAAGTTGATCGGCTTCTTCAGCAGAAATACGATCGGCTAAATCTAAATCCTTATTTTTTAAAGCCATAATCATGGTTTGTCTGTCAGTAATTCTTATTACTTCAAGATTTTCAAAGTGAGCTATATGATCTTTTTTGTGATAATCTTCAAATTTTTTAAGTTTTAAACCCTCACCTGGAGTGTATGAAACAAATTGATAAGGTCCTGTTCCAATTGGTTTAGTTCCATTATCTTTATAATCTTTTTCCACTATTGGTCTAAGTGTCAAATAAATAAAACCATTTTGTCTTTCTTTTAAATGAACTCTGACACTTAAATCATCAATAACTTCAATTTTGTCAATAATTGCAAATTTTGATGATAGGGGTTCCTTTGATGTTAAACCTGCCATAGCATCGTAGGTATATAAAACATCCTCAGCACCAAACTTCTTTCCGTCGTGGAAATATACATCCTTCTTTAACTTAAAGTCATAGGTTTTTCCGTCTTCTGAGACAGAATAACTCTCTGCTAAATCAGGAATCAGACTTCCATCTGTGTCTACATCAAATAATCCGTCGAAAACTTGATCCATAATAGTTTCTGTGTCGCCAGCTGTCATCTTAAAGGGATCTAACGAATCAATTTCTGTAGCCATCGCTACTCTTAGTGTGTTTTCTTCACTTTTTTTATCACTATCTCCTGCCTTGTCCTTTGAGTTAGAACATCCTGCTAGAAGTAGTACTCCTAGAAAAAAAGTTAAGACTAAAGTAATCCTTTTCATGATTCCTCCTAAAATATTTTATTTGCAGTAACTACTGCGATTAAAATATAACATAAAATTAATATAATTTCCATTTATATAGAATAAAAATAAGTAAAATACTAATAAAAAATAATTATTCATAAAAAGATTTTTGTAAACATGTTATAATAAGACTTATGATAATAGGAATATGCACTTGTGAAATATTTATTTATGATGCAAACTCTTTAAAGTCAAAGAGATCCGTCGTAAAAAGTATTATTGAGAAGTCAAAAAATAGATTTAATATTTCAATAGCTGAAGTTGGAGAAAATGATAAATGGCAGAAAAGTATTATTGGATTTACCACAGTTTCCAATGACAAAAAAATTGTAGATGAAACCCTTGAAAGAGTAATACAATTTTTTAACGCTTACAGCGAAATTGAAATTATGAATATAGAAAAAGAAATTTTATAGAGGATAATATGAAGGATATTTTAACTCATGAAGAGGCAGATTTATGCCTTGATATATTGGAGAAAACTTACCCAGATGCCCACTGTGAACTGGAACATGAAAGCCCCTTTGAACTTTTAGTCGCAACAATTTTATCGGCACAATGTACTGATGTCAGAGTAAATAAAGTTACTTCTGAGATGTTTAAAAAATATAAGGAGCCAGAAGACTTTGCCTATATGGACATAAAGAAATTAGAGGGACTAATTAAGGAATGTGGTCTTTTTAGAAATAAGGCAAAAAATATTAAGGCAAGTTCTAGTGTAATCTTAGAAGATTATAATGGCGAAGTACCAAATACAATCTCTGAACTTATGAAGTTACCTGGAGTTGGCAAAAAGACAGCCAATGTAGTAGCGTCTACTGCTTTTGGAGTACCCGCTATTGCAGTTGACACTCATGTTTTTAGAGTTAGCAATAGAATTGGTTTTGTCCATGAAAAAAATGTATTAGATACAGAAAAAGCACTTCAAAATAAAATTGATAAAAGTAGATGGACAAATGCACATCATTTATTTATTTTTCACGGCAGAAGATGCTGCACTGCAAGAAATCCCAACTGTGAAGGTTGTACTATTAATAATATTTGCAGATATTATGAGGTTTGATGATTATGGAAAATTTAGGCAATAAATTTTTAGATATTAATAAAAAAATTTTAATTACCCTTGCGCTTATTTTGATGATAATTTTTATTTCTGTAATGTATTTCACTAAAGAGTACACTAATCCTTATATGCACAGAGGTGTAAAAATTGAGGGCATAGATGTATCAAGATTATCAAAGGAAGATGCTTTAAGGGAAGTAAAGACCATTACAGATGAGATGATAAAAAATAAAATAGTTAATTTTACCTATGAAGATATCACTGTGCCTGTGCCTTTAAAGGACTTTGGCTATAAGTTAAACTTGGAAGATGTTGTAAATAGTGCTTATAGTTATGGTAGGTCTGACAATGTTTTTTATAATTACATTGATATTTTAAAAGCTGCAATTTTTAAAAAGAATTTTCTCGCAAAAGCGGACATAAATAATTCTAAAAGAGAAGAAGTAATTTTAAATATTGGAAATAAAATTTTTAAGAAGCCTCTTGATGCTCATCCTATTATAAAATCTGATGGAAGTGTAACTATAAAGGACTCTGAGATTGGTAGATATATGGACTTAAATGAGGCAAAGGAATTAATCAATTTAGATATTTTGCATGAGGAAAAAATCGAACTTCCAGTCTATAAGACTGAGCCAAAAATTTATTCTAATTATTATGAAGGAATAAACAAAAAACTTGGGGATTTTGAGACAGACTATTCATCTTCCATTAAAAATCGCAAGGAAAACATAAGACTTGCCGCATCAAAGTTTAACAACATGAAGTTAAATCCAGACGATGAAATTTCCTTTAATGATGTTGTGGGCGAAATTTCTGAAGAAACTGGTTTTAAAAATGCAACTGTAATCGTAGGAGGAGAATATGAAGATGGAATTGGCGGAGGAATTTGTCAAGTTTCCACAACCCTCTATAATTCTTTAGTTTTATCTGACTTAGAAATTACAGAAAGACACAATCACTCAAGACCAATTCATTATGTTGACCTTGGTACAGATGCTGCTGTGGCAAGAGGTTACAAGGATTTAAAATTTAAAAATAATACCAATAATCCTATTTTAATATTAGCAGAGGCAAATGGAGAAAAATTAAATTTTAAAATTTTGGGAAACAGCAGCGACAGAGACTATGAAATAAAAATTGTACCAGAACTTTTAGACACAGTTAGTCCAGGAGTTGACACAGTTTATTCAGACGCTTTGCCTGAAGGAGAATCAACTGTGAAAGAAAGTGGAGCAAAGGGTTATTCTTATAAGACTTATAAAGAAATAATTAAAAATGGCGAAGTAGTAGACAAAAAAGAAATTTCAAAATCCTATTACCTTCCAAAGGACAAAGTTGTTGTAGTTGGAACAGGAAGTCCAAGTGATAAAGAAGATAATGATGAAGATTAATAAGGGCCTAGGCTCTTATTTTTTTGACAATATAAAAATCTAGGCTCTTGTGATAAAATAGAGACATGAAGTTATTTAAGAGATTTAAAAAGGAAAAGTCGATATATAAAGTTCTTTGGGAAAGTAATTTTGATTTAGAGAAATTAAAAGAAATAAAAGATTTTCATTTATCTGATGGGAGCTACGAACTTTCTCTTGCAAAGGGCGAAATAAAATTAAATCATATTAACACAAGAGAGATAAATAAGGCTGTTGATGATTATTATTTGAGAGATAGCCAGGCAATAGATGAATTTGAAAAATTTTTTAAGGACAACAGAGCAGTGGAAGCCGAGAGAAATTTTCTAACATTTTTACTGCAAAAAATTGAATTTGACGAATCGAAATTAGTAGGGCTTTCGATTTTACTTATGAGAGACTCAAAAGTTGAAGAGTGTGTGAAATTTGGAATGTTACTGACAAAATATTACAATCTTCAAGAAGTAAGAAGAGCTTATGAAATTTTTTTAAGTTTATTAAGGCATCCAGCTTTTATATATTACGGAATAGATATTTTGAAGAATATAGATTATGGGATAATAGATGATTTGCACGATAAAACTACGGAAATTGGAAAAGAAATAATTGAGGAGAAGGCATGGAATTAGGAAAAATACAAAAATTAAAAGTAGAATCAAAAAATGGCAAGAAAGTTTTTTTAGCCGATGATGAAAATAATAAAGTTCTTCTTGCAAAGGGCGAGGGAGAGGATTTAAAGGTAGGAGACGAAGTTGAAGCCTTTGTCTACAACATTCATGAAGAATTTGAAGCGACACTAAAGAGACCTTATGCACAAGTTGGCGACTTAAAAAAATTAAAGGTCGTTGACAAGGCGAAGGTTGGTTACTTTGTTGATAATGGAATTGGAAAGGACATTTTCTTACCTTTTAAAGAAAGTTATGGAAGATTAACTGTTGGGGAAGGATATCTTTTGTATTTATACCATGATAAGAGTGACAGACTTGCCCTTACAATGAATATAAAGGACAAACTTTTAGTAAATGACAAATATAAGGTCAATGAAATAGTTAAAGGAACTATTTATAGCATTGGAAGACCTGGTGCCTTTGTTGCCATTGATAACAAGTATGATGGAATGATTCCTGCTGAAGAAATAAAGGGAATTTATAAAATTGGAGATGAAGTTGAGGCAAGAGTGCAAAGAATTTTACAAACTGGATTTATAACTTTGACTCTTAGAGAAAAGGCTTATAAGCAAATAGATGCCGATGCTGATTTAATTTTAGAACTACTTGAAGACAATGGTGGTGTTCTTGAAATTGGCGATAAGTCTGATCCAGAAATCATTAAGGACTTGACAGGACTTAGCAAAAAAGCCTATAAGAGAGCAGTTGGACATCTTTATAAAAATAGAAGCATAAATATTTATGATACTAAAATAGAGTTGAGACATGGAAGAAAATAAATTTACAAGAGAAATAATTGACTTTGATTTCAAGGGACTTGGCATGACAAAAGTAGATGGGCTGCCAGTATTTTTAGATGGTGGAGTAATTGGAGATGAAGTTGAATTTCTCATAACTAAGAAAAAGAAAAATTTTTGCAAGGGAAAAATTCTAAATATAAGAAAAAAATCTAAGGACAGAGTGAAAAGCCCCTGTCCTTATTTTAAAGAGTGTGGAGGTTGCGACTTTCTAAATTATTCTGATGAGATGGAATTAAAGTGGAAGGAAGAAGATGTAAATAAGAATTTAGAAAAAATTGCAGGTCTCGACATCAAAGTAGAAGAAGTTTTTGACTCGCTGGAAAAAACACATTACAGAAACAATATGCAGTTCCAAGTGCAAGATGGCCTAATTGGACTTTATGGCAAAAATTCAAAGGATATTGTGGCAATAAAAAACTGCATAATGCAAAGAGATATAGCTAATGAAGTCTTGAAAATAATGTGGAGGTTTAGAAAACTAAAGGACTTAAAACGAATTGGAATAAGGACAAACTACAAGGGAGAAGTCCTATTAATACTTGTAACAAGAGATGGAGAAGTGGAAATAAAGGATGTCCTTCCTGATTTAATTGATGCAGGAGTAAAATCAATTTATCTAAATTACAATGCAGGAGACAAGTTTCATTATTCACGAGAATTTGAAAAAATTTATGGAGAGGACGCCATAGGAGAAAAATTATTAGACATAAATTATAAAATTTCTCCAGAATCTTTTTTTCAAATAAATAGACTTTCTACAGAAAAATTATACCAAAAAGCTATTGAGTTTTTAGAGCCCAAAGAAGAGGATATAATTTACGATTTATATTGTGGAGTTGGATCAATATCACTTTCTGTAGCGAAAAGTAAAGCTCAGGTAATTGGAATAGAAATAGTAGATAGTGCCGTCGATGATGCAAGGATAAATGCAGAAAATAATAGTATTGAGGCAAGATTTATAAAGGGAGCGGCAGAGGAAGCCATAGAAAAACTTTGGGAAGAAGAAAAAATTTCGCCAAATAAAATAATAGTTGACCCACCTAGAAAGGGACTTGACGAAAAAATGGTAAACTTCTTAAAGGAAAACCCAGTAGAAAGAATAGTTTATATTTCCTGCAACCCAGCAACCCAAGCAAGGGATTTAAAATCTTTAAAAGAAGTATATAGGGTGGAAAAAGTAGCATTAGTAAATCTCTTTCCAAACACAGCTCATGTGGAGTGCATAGCGTTGATACAAAGAGTGAAATCGTGAAAATCCTGCATTTTAAGCAGTTTTACAAGCATTATGTCTTTAATGAAGATGGCGATGGAGGAAGAAAAAAAGTCCTAAAAAATTATATTGATGTTTATGTTTGCATTGATATGGTGTGTGGAGATACAAAGGGTGAATTGGGAAGTGAGGAATAAGAAATGATGAGATGGATAATAAAAATAATCTTGTTTCCAATCAGCTTGCTGCTGAGTATCCTTACTGCCTTTTTGACATTTATACTTGGCATAGGAACAACTATTCTGTATTTCTTAATGCTTATGTGTATAGTTGCTGCAATAGGTTCGTTTATGCAGAAAGATGTATCACTTGGTATTGAAGCATTGATTATTGGATTCTTAGTTAGTCCATATGGAATACCAATGGTTGGAGCAACAGTTATAGCTTTTTTACAAGGTATCAATGAGGTAATAAAATCAATCTAAAAAATTTCATAAAAATGGTTACCAAAGGCGATAGAAGAAAAACTATCGTCTTTTTCTTTGCAAATTTTTTGGAGAGGAGGTGAAGCGATGGACTTTGACTATTTCTATAACAGAGAAGCAGAGAGATTTAATTTTCTTAAAGTACCGGAGATATTAGTTGATGGAGAAGAATTTAAGGGGTTGTCAGCAGAGGCAATTATCCTTTATTCCATGCTTCTAAAACGAACGGGAATATCTTTTAAGAATAACTGGATAGACAAAGAAAATAGAGTATTTATCTATTTTACCGTTGAAGAAATTATGAGAAGAAGAAATATCTCAAAGCCGACAGCCATAAAAACATTGGATGAGTTAGACAGTAAAAAAGGAATCGGACTGATTGAAAGAGTAAGGCTTGGACTTGGAAAACCTAATATCATTTATGTGAAAGACTTTATGAGTGTATTTCAGGTAAAAGGAAATGACTTTCAGAAGTCAAAAAACTTTACCTCAGAAGTAAAAGATGTTGACCTCAGAAGTAAAGAAAATGAACTTCAGGAAGTTAAAAATGTTGACTCTAACTATATAGAGAATAATAAGAGTAAGTATAGTAAGAGAGAATATAGTTTTTGCGAAAACGGACTTGGAACATTTCAAAATGTATTTTTAACTGATGAAGATATTTCTGATTTACAAATCAAACTAAATGCACAGCTTGATAATTACATTGAACGCTTATCTGCATATATCAAGAGTACCGGAAAGAGCTATAAAGACCATAAAGCGACGATCCTTTCTTGGTTTTATAAAGATCAGGGCAAAAGCAAGCAGGCGAAAACATCAAATGTCCCGACATGGGAAGAATATAACAAAGGAGAACATTTATGAAAAGAGAATTGGAAAAAATAATGATAGAGGATGTAGAATTTGCCTATGATTCTGAAAAAGAGTATATCAAAGACGGACACGCCTATTGTAAAGTCTGCCACGAAAGAAAAGACGGTGATGTAATGGAATTTTTCGGAAACAAAATGATATTAAGGGTAGCTTGTAAATGCGATAGAGAAATAGAGAAACAAAAGAAACGAAGAGAAAAACAGATGGAAATTGAAAGGTTAAAAAGAACCTGCTTCAATTCCATGAGGGAGTGGTCATATACCTTTGAAAATTATCAGGGAGAAGAAAACCAAAGCCTCATGATTGCAAAGAATTTTGTAGAAGATTATGAGAAAATGAAAAAAGAAAATATCGGACTTCTCTTTTATGGCTCGGTAGGAAGCGGAAAGACCTATCTTGCATGCTCCATTGCAAATAGCCTTATTGAACAGTATCAAATAGGTGTTAAGATTAGAAATTTCGCACAGATTATCAATGAACTTCAAAAAAGCAGCTTTGACTTTGATAAAAACGCATATATTGAATCCCTTGTAAATACTTCTGTTCTTATCTTAGATGACTTGGGAATTGAAAGGGATACAAGCTATGCTAAAGAGCAGGTATATAACATTGTCAATAGCAGGTACCTAAAACAGAAACCAACAATTTTCACAACAAATCTTTCCTACGACACAATTCAAAACTGCAAGGACAGTGTTGAATATCAAAGAATCTATTCAAGAATTATTGAAATGTGTATTCCCGTTATGGTTGTAGGCGAGGATTTCAGAAAGTTTATTCAAAGAGATAAGCTAACTCGCAATAAAGATAGATTACTGAACGGAGGTGAAAGGACTTGATCAATGAAGAAATTGCAAGAAAAACGCTCAACATGGAAGTGAGAGCCGGCAAAGTAACAGGCAAGATACTTTTGGATTTGATAAGGAAGTTACTGAAAGAATCAGAAAAAATCGGTGGACTTGAAAAGCTCGTTGGGAGTAAAGGGAATGAAGTAAAACTAAAAGATATGGTTAAAAAGGGACAGCTTGAAGAGATACCAGTAGAAGAAACAGAATTGAAGGAACTGAAAAAAGAACTGAACAGATATGGAGTTAAGTTTTCGGTAATGAAAGATAAAGAATCAGGTAAATACTCAGTGTTCTTTCAAGCAAAAGATATGAAAGTGATGGACAAAGCATTTAAGCACGCCCTTTCAGAATCAGAAAAGAAAACGGAAAGGAAAGAATCTATTCATAAAAACATTGAGAAGTTTAAGGAGATGGCTAAAAATTCTGTTTCTAAAGATAAAATCAAGAACAAGCAAAAGGAGCAGAGCCTATGATAGAGAAAATACTAAAGGACATCAAAGGCTTGTTTAAGGTGCAGGATAAGGCAAAGTTTCTAAAGCAGAACATTCCCTATCTTGCATTTTTTTATTTAGGCAATATTTTTTCTCATCATGTAAGAAACTATGTAGGTGGAGATATTATAGACAAAATCTTTCAAGGGATATTAGAGCTTAACACCATGAGCTTTATTCCAAGCATTCATCCAACTGACATTCTAATAGGCATAGGAGTAGCCGCTTTAATTAAATTCATTGTCTACAGCAAAGGCAAAAATGCAAAAAAGTTCAGACAGGGAAAAGAGTATGGTTCAGCAAGATGGGGAACGAGAAAAGATATAGAACCATACATGGATGAAAAGTTCCAGAACAATATCTTGCTTACACAAACAGAACGATTAACTATGAACGGCAGACCAGCTAATCCAAAGTATGCAAGAAATAAAAATGTTTTGGTTATAGGTGGTTCAGGCTCCGGAAAGACAAGATTTTATGTAAAACCGAACTTAATGCAAATGAACAGTAGCTATTGTGTAACCGA
This sequence comes from Peptoniphilus senegalensis JC140, assembly GCF_000321025.1. GTDB lineage: Bacteria > Bacillota > Clostridia > Tissierellales > Peptoniphilaceae > Peptoniphilus_A > Peptoniphilus_A senegalensis. The sequence continues at coordinate 499,273 of NZ_HE610717.1, read as the reverse complement.
TCCTAAAGGAACGATAGTGATTGAGTGTGGCAAGATGCTTGAAGATAATGGCTATGAGATTAAAATTCTAAATACCATAAACTTCAAAAAGTCTATGAAGTACAATCCATTCGCATATATCCGTTCTGAAAAAGATATTCTAAAGCTTGTTCAGACAATCATCGCAAACACGAAGGGCGAGGGAGAAAAAGCAGGTGAGGACTTTTGGGTGAAAGCTGAGAAGCTCTACTATACGGCACTTATCGGCTACATCTGGTATGAGGCTCCAAGAGAAGAAAAGAACTTTGCAACACTACTTGATATGATAGACGCTTCAGAGGTAAGAGAAGATGATGAAACCTACATGAATCCGATTGATAGACTCTTTGAAGCATTGGAAAAGAAAGAACCGACACACTTTGCGGTGAAGCAATATAAAAAGTACAAATTGGCTGCTGGAAAAACTGCCAAGTCAATTCTAATATCTTGTGGAGCAAGACTTGCCCCTTTTGACATAAGAGAGCTAAGAGAACTAATGAGTGAAGATGAACTTGAGCTTGATACACTGGGAGATAGAAAGACAGCACTCTTTGTTATCATCTCCGATACAGATGATACTTTTAACTTTGTGGTATCTATTATGTATTCTCAGCTATTTAACTTGTTATGTGATAAGGCAGATGATGTGTATGGAGGAAGATTACCTGTTCATGTAAGATGCCTACTTGACGAGTTTGCAAACATCGGCTTAATTCCAAAGTTTGAAAAACTGATAGCGACAATCCGTTCCAGAGAAATATCAGCGAGTATAATTCTTCAAGCACAATCTCAGCTAAAGGCAATCTATAAAGATAATGCTGACACAATCGTGGGCAACTGCGATAGCACTTTGTTTCTTGGTGGAAAGGAAAAGACCACACTAAAGGAGCTATCTGAAACACTTGGTAAAGAAACCATAGATCTGTATAACACTTCTGAAACACGCTCCAATGCCAATAGCTATGGACTGAATTACCAAAAGACAGGAAAAGAGCTGATGAGTCAAGATGAGATAACGGTTATGGATGGCAGTAAATGTATTTTTCAGCTTCGAGGTGTAAGACCGTTTTTATCAGATAAATTTGATATTACAAAGCATAAGAATTACAAACTTTTGGAGGACTATGACAAGAAGAATGTGTTTGATATTGAAAGCTATATGAAGCGAAAAGGGAAAGCAAAATTAAATAGAGAAACGGTTATTACAAGAGTGCAGTAAGTCTAAAGAACATAGATTTGCTGCTTTTTTATTACTCAAAATCAGGAGGAAAGATGGTAAGGATAAGAAGTCCCACTAAGGAAAACTAAATAGCAAGAGTATCAGCGATTGGAAAAGAAAAACTCCGATCGCTTTTTTATTGAAAAGAAAAGGAGAAATTTTTAATGAAGCAAGAAATGATTAACATCAATGCCAATTTATTGGCAGAACCAACTTTTTCGAGTTTTGACAAAGAGGGAGAAGCTGTTGAAGTTGTAAACTTTACGCTTGTAAAAAAGTATGGGAAAGGCAAGGAATATATCAACTGTGCCGCTTATGGAGAAAAAGCGGAGAAAGCAAAAGTCTTTGAAAAGGGCGATTTGATTCATATCTTTGGCTACTTCAAGAAGCGTGAAAAAGACGGAAAGACTTACAAAAACTTTGTTGTGAAGTCATACAACAAGATTGAAAAGAAAGAAGAAAACGAGGAGGAATAAATTATGGAATTTTTTACACAGGCAGTAAATGTATTAAAGATTTTAGTTATGGCAGTAGGTGCAGGACTTGGAGCATGGGGCGTAATTAACCTGATGGAAGGTTATGGTAATGACAATCCCGGTGCCAAGAGTCAAGGCATCAAGCAGCTTATGGCTGGAGGTGGTATCGTCTTAATCGGATTAAAGCTGATTCCGCTTCTTGCAAATGTACTCAAGTAAGAAGAAAAGGAGAAATTAAATGTTTGGGATATTCGACAAGATAGAGGAGTTTTTCAAAGATCTTCTACTGGGCGGTATCCAAGCAAACTTAGAGTCCATGTTTCTTGACATCAACGATAAAGTTGGTGCAGTTGCAACAGATGTAGGAAAAACTCCCATGGGATGGAACGGAGATGTATTTGCCTTTATCAAAAGCATTAACGATTCCGTCATTATTCCCATAGCGGGACTAATCATCACAGCAGTCCTTTGTATTGAGCTTATCAATATGGTAATGCAAAAGAACAATATGCACGATACGGATACCTTTGAATTTTTCAAATACATCATAAAGATGTGGATTGCCGTATGGTTAGTGTCTCATGCTTTTCAGTTTTCTATGGCAGTCTTTGATGTGGCACAGCACATGGTAAATAAAGCGGCAGGGGTTATCAATACCTCTGCCGTTATCTCCGGAGATCAGATTGTAACGATGGTAGAAGGCTTAAAGGAAAAAGGTCTTGGAGAGCTTGTCATGATACTCTTTGAAACCTCACTCATAAAGGTTGCCATAGAGGTAATTTCCATTGTAATCATGCTTGTGGTTTACGGAAGAATGTTTGAGATTTATGTTTACTCATCGGTTTCAGCCATTCCATTTGCCACAATGGGAAACAAAGAGTGGGGACAAATTGGAACAAACTATATCAAAGGACTATTTGCACTTGGGCTACAAGGACTCTTTTTAATGGTTTGTCTTGGAATATACGCAGTATTAGTTAAGACAATAAAGATAACAGATATACACACAAGTACCATGACGATACTTGGATATGCGGTTTTGCTGGGGTTAATGATGCTAAAGAGCGGAACTCTGGCCAAAAGCGTATTAAATGCACACTAACAGAAAGGAAGGATAGGATGATCAAAAGAAAAACAGTATTTACAGCAGTAGTAATCGGAGCAGGTGTTATAGCGGTGATTGATAGAATCAAACTTTTTAGCAAGATTAATGACTTGGAAGAAAGAACAAAAGACATCGGTCGCTGCCATAATGACTTTTGTATTTTGCAGGAAAGATATAACAAAAATACAGATAAACAGATAGAAAGCATTCAGGAAGAAATCGGCTCTGTATATGAACACATGGCGGAGCTTTCAAAAGAAAAAGAAGATGGGAGGTAAGTTATGGCGTATGTACCAATCCCAAAAGACCTAAAGAAGGTAAAGACAAAGGTAGCTTTTAACTTAACCAAAAGGCAGATGATAGGCTTCACACTCGCAGGACTGGTAGGACTACCAGTCTATTTATTTATGCGAAAGGTTGTTCCAAATGATATAGCCATCATATTTCTCATTGTGTCCACACTCCCTATATTTTTCATCACTCTTTTTGAAAAGGACGGACTGACATTTGAGAAATATTTTAAATATATTTACCTTCATAAGTTTTATCAGCCACAAAAAAGGGTGAGAAAGGAGGTTTACCTTGAAAGACAAAAGAAAGATTCAGCAGGTAAAGTTAGAACAAAACAAAAAGAAGTTAAGAAGTCAAAAACAGGACTTAAAGCAAAATAAGGGAAAATCTAAAAAAGATAAAGGCGGGCTACTTGACCTTATTTTTAGAAAAGAACCGAAAAGATACACTGTTGAAGATACCATTCCCTACCTTAGACTTTTAAAAAGCGGGATATGTCAGATTGATGAAAAGCATTTTAATAAGAGTATCGCTTTTGAGGATATAAACTATCAGCTTGCCTTAGAAGAAGATAGAGATTTGATTTTTAATCAGTTTGCAAATTTTCTTAATTCCTTTGATCCAAGTGTCAGCATAGAGTTTTCATATATTAATCAGCTTGGCAGAAATGAAGAAATGAAATCAGCTATTCAAATACCGGATAAAAAGGACGGGTTTGACGATATTCGCCTTGAGTTTAGAGAAATGCTGAAAAGTCAGATTGTAAAGGGAAATAACGGACTGAAAAAATCAAAGTATGTAACCTTTACGGTGGAAGCGGATAATTTAGAGCAGGCAACATCAAAACTGGAAAGACTGGAGATAGATATATTATCTAATCTAAAGAGTATGGGGGTTCGTGCTGAAAGTCTTACAGGAGAAGAAAGATTAAAGATACTTCACGATATATTAAATCCCAATAAGACCTTTGAGTTTTCATACAAAAATCTGAGGAAAAGGGAAAGCACTAAAACATACATTGTACCTGATGAATTTAACTTCACGCCTTCAAGGTACTTTAAGTTTGGAAAATTTATCGGGGCAGTAAGTCATTTTCAAATTCTTGCAAGCGAGCTTTCAGACCGTATGCTTGCCGAGTTTTTGGATATTGATGATAACATCAATATTTCCTTTCATATTAAGGCAATCGACCAATCGGAAGCTATTAAAATGGTAAAGAGAAAAAATACCGATATTGACAAGATGAAGATTGAGGAAAATAAGAAAGCGGTAAGAAGCGGTTATGATATGGACATTCTTCCATCGGACTTAATCACCTATGGAGAAGATGTAAAAAGCCTCCTAAAGGACTTACAGACAAGAGATGAGCGAATGTTTGTGGTGAGTATCGTCTTTATGAACTTTGCAAGGACGCTGCAAAAGCTCGATAACACCATTTCTCAAATAAGCTCTATTGCCAATAAGCACAATTGTAAAATAAAAAGACTTGACCATACGCAGGAGCAAGGTTTAGTGAGTGTGTTGCCTCTTGGCGTAAATAAGATTGAAATAGACAGAGGACTGACGAGTTCATCTACGGCGGTCTTTATGCCCTTTACTACAGAGGAGCTTTTCATCAATTCAAGTAACAGTCTTTACTACGGGCTAAATGCCTTAAGCCATAACCTGATTATGGCAGACAGAAAGAAGCTCAAGAACCCGAATGGTCTAATTCTTGGAACTCCGGGTAGCGGAAAGTCATTTTCTGCAAAGCGTGAAATGGCAAATGCGATTCTTGTAACAGATGATGATGTGATTATCTGCGATCCGGAGGGCGAGTACGGGAACCTTGTAAGGCAGTTTAATGGTGAAGTAATCAAGGTCAGCAGTAAGTCGAAAGACTATCTGAATCCCCTTGATATAAATATGAACTATGGCGATGGGGATGCACCACTGAAAGACAAAGCAAACTTCATTATGAGTATGCTTGAACTTGTAGTTGGTGGCAGTGGACTTACTGCAGAAGAAAAGTCCGTTATAGACAGGTGCTTACCTAAGATTTACGAAAAGTATTTTGATAATCCAACTCCTGACAATATGCCAATACTGCAAGACCTATACGATATGTTAAAAGGACAGGAAGAAAAGGTCGGTAAAAAGCTGGCAACGGAGATGGAAATCTATGTATCAGGTTCCCTTAATGTTTTTAATCACAGGTCAAATGTGGACTTAAATAAGAAACTCCTGTGCTTTGATATTAAAGAGCTTGGAAGTCAGCTAAAGAAAATAGGAATGCTTGTTATACAGGATCAGGTGTGGAATAAAGTATCTCAAAATAGAGGAAGCAAGGCTACAAGGTACTATATAGATGAGTTTCACTTGCTATTAAAAGATGAGCAGACAGCATCTTATTCTGTGGAAATATGGAAGCGTTTTAGAAAATGGGGAGGTATTCCAACAGGTATTACGCAAAATGTCAAAGACCTACTTATGAGTAAGGAAATTGAAAATATCTTTGATAATACCGACTTTGTCTTAATGCTAAATCAAGCGTCAGGAGACAGAGAAATTTTAGCAAGAAAACTTAAAATCTCACTTCCTCAGCTTAGATATGTTACCAACTCAAATGAGGGCGAGGGACTACTGTTCTTTGGAAATACCATTGTTCCTTTCCTTGATAAGTTCCCGAAAGATACAATTCTCTATCAGAAGATGACTACCAAGCCTGAAGAAGTGAGGTAGCCTATGGGAAAAAAGCTGAAAAAGGATTTTAGGGAAAGGCATAAGGCAAGTCTTGAAAGAGAAATGATCCATAGTGAAACATTCACTACATCTGAAGAAAGTAAGCTAAAGCACAACGATGATTACAGAGGAAAAATCGTCCATGACAAAGACAGATTTCAGGACAAGGTTCATAAGAAAATAAACAAGGTAAGTTCTGATAATGAAAAGGCTTATGGAACATCCAAGAGAAACGCAAGATATAGAGCTTCTGATAAGGATAGTGTAGCTGATGTAAGTGAAACAGGAAGATCGGATTATATTACGGAGGTAAAGGATGGAAAAATCTATGATCCTTTAGGAAAAGACCTTGATAATGACGGGATTATAGACAGATACGATAATGACTTTAGGGATAGCGACTATTTTGAGTCAACTTATGATGTGGATGATAATCTCCATAAAAAAGATGAGTTTATTGGAAGTTCCCCTAAAAGTTATGAGGCTAAAAAGAGAAAGTATAAGAGGAAAAACTACACCGAAAGCCTTTATACAAGAAAAAAAGAAGATGCGTCAAAGGAAAATAAATCTGAAGGTAAAAAGACTGGAAAAGATGCTACAAGCGAAAAAGTTCATAGTAGCCTTTCTAAAGAGCAGAGGAAAAAGCTAAAGAAAGATATGGTAAAGGTATCTGCCCTTTCAGGACTTGCCAAAGGAAGTGAAACCGTAAGGGATTATCTTTCTCATGGAAGTGATGAAAATAAAGGGGTGGAAGCAGGAGAAAAGACGGCGGACGCAAGCTCTAAACTCATTCATGGCATAAAGAAATATTCTGATAAGAAAAAGGCGAAGAAAGGATACGATCTTACAAATAAGGATTATAAAATCAGGAAGCGAAAATCGAAGCTTGAATTTCGTGATGCCAAAGAGAACCTGAAAAAGACGAATGAATATAAAAGAGCAAATGCCTATAAAAGATTTCAAAAGAAAAATCAGGTAAAGGCAGCCATTCGTCGTGAGAATAAGTCAAGACTCAGAGATCGGATTAAAGAAAACCTCATTGGCTCGTTGAAAGCTTCAAAGAGATTTATAGTAAGAAAAGCAAAGGGACTTATGATTATTTTCATAGGTCTTATTATTTTGGGAACTTTCTTTATCAACTTTGCGGGAACGGGAATGACAGGCTTTATGAACTCCACAAGTTCTGTTCTTACAACAAGCTATTTGTCAAAGCCAAATGTCCTAAATGAAATCAATCAGAACTTTTCCGCTATGGAGAGTGAGCTTCAAAACGAGGTTGATCATGTCAAAAATAACTATCCCGGCTATGACGAATACATCTTAAATAATACAGAGTATATTGGTCATAATGTCCATGAGCTTTTATCCTATATTACATCAAGATGTGGAGAGGTAAAGAGTGTATCGGAAGTAGAATCCATATTAAAAGAATTGTTTGAGTCCATGTATGACCTTGAATATAGGGAAGAAGTTGAAATCAGATACAGGACAGTTACAGAAACCTATACCGATGAAGATGGCAATGAATATACCGAAAGTCATGAAGAACCTTATGAGTATAAAAAGCTCATTGTAACGCTGCATAAAAAAGAGATGGACAGCATTATCCGAAAGGTATTTGCAAACTATCCCGATAACTTAAAGCACTATGAAGCCTTATTCCTTGCACAAGGAAATATGGGAGAAGCCTTTGGAAATTCTGACCTTATCAGTGCAAATGGTGGCGTAGGTGGTGGAGTTGAGTATGAAGCATCAAGTGAAGTTCAAAAGAAGATTGTTAATGCTGCATATATCACGCCATCTCCGGGTGCAGGCTGGTGTGCCATGTGGGTTTCACAGGTCTATCAAAATGCAGGTCTTGGATATATTGGCGGAAATGCCTGCGATATGTACAGAAACTATACTTTTACATCAGACAGGTCAAAACTCAAGGTGGGAATGCTTGTAGCGGTGGAAAGCAGTAGTAGTGGAAGCACAGCAGGACTTACCTATGGTCATGTAGGAATTTATATTGGAGATGGTAAAGTTATGGATAATATTGGACGAATAAGAGTAACCACTTTAGACAATTGGATTGCGTCTTTCTGCAAGCATCATCCCGTAGGATTTGGATTCCCACCAAACGTAAAGAAATAGGAGGTAACAATGTGAAACGAGAATTAACGGTAGTGAAAAACAAAATAAAGAAGTTGAAGGATAAAAAGGCTCTGATTGATGAAGAATTGGAGCCTTTATTTATTCGTGAAGAAGAACTTGAAAACGAAGAAATCATTGCCATTTGCAGAAAGAACAACATTACAATCAGTGATTTGATGGCAAAGGTAAACAGACAAAGAGTAGAAATGAAAAAGGAGAAGTCAAATGAAAACCAGTTGGAAAAAGAATAAGAAGTTTTGGACAGCAGCACTTGCAGTCGTTGTAAGTATAAGCTGCCTTTTGGGCCTTTGGACAGTTGTTTATGCTCATGAGCAAAACTTAGCGGGAGCACCTACAAGCGATAAAGCTGTCCAAACACAAGTGGAAGTAAATGTAAAGTATATCTTTGAAGATGAAAAAGTTTATAAGGAAGAAAAGATAAAGGCTGAGAAAGGACAGCTTCTTGACAGCGGAGATCTGCCGATGCTTCCTGATGATATGAAATTTATTGATGAGTTTCTATTTTATGAAGTAAAAGGCGATGGAAATGATGAAATTATCCGAAAGGTAGCAAAGACTGAGGCTAAAAATAAAGAGACTCAGACAGAAGACGAAAAGCCGAAACAGGATGAAAGCTCGCAGACGAAAACTCCAAAGACGGAAGATAAGTCAACGCAGACAGAGCTTTCTAAAAATGATATTTCCAAAATGGAAAAAGATACTAAGGAGCTTCAGGAAAAACTTGATAAGTTAAATAGCGAAATGAAGGATAAAGACAAATTAAGCGATAATCAGAAAGAAAAAATCAAAGAACTTGAAGCCCAGATTGAAAGCTTGAAAGAAAAAATGAAAAAAGATAAGGAAAATAAGGGCTTATCAGAAGACATGAAGAAGGAAATGGATAAGCTGAATAAAAAGATGAAAGAGCTTGAGGAAAAGGCAAACGAAGCAAACAAGGCTCACGTAATATCTAATCAGTCTGCACCGAACAGCCCTATTTCCGAAATTAAGACAAACTCAGGCATTTCAAATCAAACACCTGTAAACAACACAGGAAAAAGCACAACTACACAGGCGAGTTCAGAAAATACTGTAAAAGATACAAGCAATTCTGAAACGAAAGAGAAAGATATTCGCTATCCTAATAAGCTGACACCGAAAGCTCCTGCCAATAACAATCAGGATTCATCTATGGACGGGACAAGTAAGACTGTAAATACCAATAAGGGAGTAGCTTCTGCTCCGTCAAAGGCAAGAGGAACCGTTACGGAAAATAAGGACAATGCGAATAAGGACTATCCAATTCATCATGGGGATAGCGGTGATAACAAAGAAACAGATCTGTATTCTGCTGATGCAAGACAGTTTATTACCTTTCAAACGGAAAACGGTAAGACCTTCCATCTCATCATCAACCACGATGAGACACAAGAAAATGTAATGCTTTTAACGGAAGTATCTGAAGATGATCTTCTAAATATGGTTGAAAAGAAAGAGGCTCCGAAGCAGGAGATTAGCAAAGAGGAGCCAACTAAGGAAGAAGTAAAGCCTGAGAAAAAAGAAGAAAAGAGTAATTTAGGAACATACATTATTCTGCTTCTTGTTATAGGCGGAGCATTAGGAGCAGGTTATTACTTTAAGGTCGTAAAAAAGAAAGAGGACAAGGAGCTTGAATCATTAGAGGAAGAAGATGATGATTTCTTTTCGGAAGCAGAAAGTGAGGAAGAAATAGGAGAAGCAGAAGAAACAGAAGTTTATGATGAAGAATAAATGCATCTTAAAATATATTGTTATGGGTGCAAACGCAGGGCGGGAGAGTAAAATCTTTCGCCCTTTTACAATGAAAGCAGGAGGAAAAATATACATGGAACATATACTTGTGATAGCAGAAAAACCGAGTGTAGCTATATCAATTGCAAAGGTAATAGGAGCTACAAAAAAGAAAGATGGATACTATGAGGGAAATGGATATAAGGTATCTTGGTGTGTAGGTCACCTAATTCAGATGGCAAATCCGGACGCTTATGATGAAAAATACGCTAAGTGGAATATATCGGATTTACCAATTATTCCAAAGCAGTACAAATTTGAAGTGGCAAAGGCTACAAAAAAGCAGTTCAATATCCTTAAAAAGCTGATGAATGATAAGGAGATTGATACAGTTATCAATGCGTGCGATGCGGGAAGAGAAGGAGAAAGTATTTTTCGACTGGTATATAACGAAGCTAAATGCAAAAAGAAAATGCAGCGTCTTTGGATTTCGTCAATGGAAGATAGTGCTATCAAAGAGGGATTTTCCAATCTAAAGAATGGCAAAGATTACGATAAGCTCTTTGAATCGGCACAGGCAAGAGCTATTGCAGACTGGCTTGTCGGAATGAATATCAGTAGGCTCTATTCTTGCCTGTATAAGCAAAATTACAGTGTCGGGAGAGTACAAACCCCAACACTTTACATGATTGTAAAAAGAGATGAAGAAATAAGTAATTTTAAGAAAGAAAAATACTACACCGTAGAGCTTTCTGTGAACGGCTTTACATTATCGACAGACAAAATTGGTGATGAAATAACCGCAGAGCAGCTTATTAATTTAATAGGCGATAATATTGAAATAACTGATGTCATTCAAAAAGAAAAGATTACAAAGCCGGATTTACCCTTTGATCTAACAACACTTCAAAGAGAGTGTAATAAATATTTTGGATATTCAGCAAAGCAGACGCTTGATTATGCTCAAAGCCTGTATGAAAAGAAACTAATTACCTATCCAAGAACAGACAGCAGATGCTTAACGGAAGATATGATTGTAAGTACGGTCAATAACATTTTAGGAAAAAATGATTTTGATACAGAGCGTATCAAGACGGTATTTAACTCTAAAAAGGTTACAGACCATCATGCTATTATTCCGACAGTAAGCTCACTGAGTGAAGATTTATCAGGCATTCCTGAGAGTGAAGCGAAGGTATATAGGCTTATTTCTAATAAGCTTCACGCAAGTGTAGGCTATCCATTAGTGGAAAACACAACAAAGATTGTAGCTGAATTTGACGGATTTGAATTTACAAGTTCAGGAAGGGTAATTAGAGACGAGGGCTTTAGCAAATACCTTAAAGAATACAAGTCCAAGAAGAATGAGTTCATAGAGCTTCCTGATGTAAGTATTTGTGATGTTTTAAGTATTGAAAATAAAGAGATTAAAGAAAAATTTACTCAACCACCGAAACACTTTACTGAAGATACGCTTCTAAAGTCTATGGAGATTGCAGGAAATGAAGCCTTAGAAAAAGGTGTAGAAGTGGAAAGAAAGGGACTTGGAACACCTGCAACAAGGGCAGGAATTATTGAAAATCTAATATTTAAGGGATTTGTTGAAAGGGATAAGAAAAATCTAATTGCAACACATAAAGGGATCAGCCTTGTAACGATTGTAGCAGATACCTTCAAGTCAGCGGAAACAACTGCAAAGTGGGAAATGGAATTAGCGGATATTGCCCAAGGCAAATCGTCTAAGAAAGAATTTTTAGATGCGATTGAAAATGAGATAAAAGAGGCTGTTTTGACATATCGCAAGTAAGACAGCACTAATTTCAGAGTAGAAAAAACCCTCTAAAAATGCTATAATTTCTTGTAGGAAAAGTAGGGCGAAAGGAAGTAAGTATGAAAGATATATTTATGGATACTGCAAAAGTTATGGCAAAAGGACAGGTTACTATCCCGAAAAGGATAAGAGAACTTTTGAATTTAGAAAATGGAGATTATGTTACTTTTGTAGTCAATAAAGATAGAGTTGAAATTCAAAATTCCAAAGTTTTTATTGAAGAAAACATTGGGAAATAAAGGTGGTGAAAAAGCAGATGATGATAGATGAAATAAAGAAGTTAATTCAAAATGGAGAGAAGATAGATGTCGAGTTTAAAGAATCCAAAAATGCTTTAACCAAAGATGTCTTTGATACAGTATGCTCTTTCAATAATAGAAATGGTGGACATATTTTACTTGGTGTAAATGATAAAAGAGAGATTGTTGGTGTTAGTAAAGACAAAGTTGATAAAGTGATTAAGGAATTTACTACGGCAATCAATAATCCGCAAAAGATGTATCCGCCACTTTATTTATTACCTGAAGTCTTTGATATAGATGAGAAAAAAGTAATTTACATCAGAGTTCCGGAAGGCTATCAGGTGTGCAGGCATAACGGAAGAATTTGGGATAGGTCTTACGAGGGAGACATCAATATAACAGACCATTCCGAACTTGTATATAAGCTATATGCAAGAAAGCAAGGAAGCTATTTTGTTAATAAAGTATATCCGAATCTTGATATTGATTTTCTTGATGCTTCTGTCATTGATAAAGCTAAGAAAATGGCTGTTTCCCGAAATAAAAATCATATTTGGGAGAATATGAGCAATGAAGAACTTCTTAGAAGTGCCAATTTGATACTGACCGATCCGGAAACAAAGCGTGAGGGAATTACATTAGCAGCCATTCTTTTATTTGGAAAAGACAACTCTATTATGTCTGTCCTTCCGCAGCACAAAACAGATGCAATATTCAGGGTTGAAAATAAGGATAGATATGATGATAGAGATGTTGTCATAACAAATCTGATTGATAGTTATGACAGGCTTATTGAGTTTGGGCAAAAGCATTTGAATGATTTATTTGTATTGGACGGAATTGTCAATGTCAATGCAAGAGATAGGATACTTAGAGAGATAGTTTCCAATACATTGGCTCATAGGGATTATTCAAGTGGGTATCCTGCAAAGATGATTATTGATGATGAGAAAATTACTGTTGAAAACAGCAACTTGGCTCATGGTATGGGAGCATTAGACTTGCAGAAATTTGAGCCATTTCCTAAAAACCCTGCTATATCAAAGGTATTTAGAGAAATAGGTCTTGCTGATGAATTAGGCTCAGGAATGAGAAATACCTATAAGTACACACAGCTTTATTCAGGACAAAATCCGTTGTTTGAGGAGGGAGATATATTCAGAACGATTATTCCTTTGAAGAAGATAGCAACGCAGAAAGTTGGAGGCGACAATGTCGCTCAGGGTGTCGCTCACGATGTCGCTCAGGGTGTCGCTCACGATAAGGTAGTCCTCGTAGAGTTCATCAAAGAAAAAGTAAGAAGCAATGATAGGATTACAAGAAAAGCTATTGCAGATGAAGCTGGAGTTAGCGTAAAGACTATTGAAAGGGCTATAAAAGAAATAGATAACCTGAAGTATGTAGGTAGTGGAAATAATGGTCATTGGGAACTTAATGAGTAAAATTAAGTTGCAATACACAGAATTAAAAGGTGATTAGAGTAAAATCTAACCGCCTTTTTTTGTTTGGAAAAACGAAGGAGGTAAAAATGCGAATAAATGATTTTCATAACATTTTGGAGCTTATAAAACAAGATGTGCTTCATAGTGAAGCAGAGTATCTGAAGCTCTTAAAGGTTGTCGGAAACAATCAAAGATATGACTTTAGAAGTCAATTAAGTATCTATGATAAAAATCCTGAAGCAATAGCTTGTGCCAAGTTTGACTACTGGAGGGAACGTTTTAATCGAACAGTAATGCGAGGACAGAAAGGTATCCCCATTTTAGAGAACTATGGCACATTCAAAAAAGTGGACTATATTTTTGATATAGGTCAGACAGTTTCAAGAAACAGAGATGTCAACGAAGTAAATCTTTGGAAGTTTGACAAAGAAAATCATCAAGATGTGTTAAAGGAAATGATTAAAAGCGAGGGCTATGAGGAAAGTAAAAGCACACTTGAAAACATCTTTTCTTTAAGCAGACTCTATGGTGATGAAAAAATAGATACCTTAATGAATGAACTTAGAGTAGCGGATGAAGATAGAATATCCTTTACAAAGTTTGTAAGGGACTCGGTAAGCTATGCGGTAGCGTCAAGATTTAAGTTAGATTATTCGATAGATTATGAGCTTTTAAGAGAGAATTTTCAAAGACTTGACAGCATATCTCTAATGAGTCTTGGTGAAAGCGTATCGGATATTAGCGGAAAGATTATTGATGCGACCATTCAAAAAAGCAAAGAACTTGAGCTTCAAAAAGAAGTTTTAAGAGGAAAAGAAGCGGGATATAATAAGATTAAAGAAGAATTGGAGGAGGTAGAAGAATATGTACTTCGACGAGATGATCAGGGAAGAAATGAAAACGAGCGAGTTCTCCGAAATGGAGAGTACAGACGAGATAATAGAGAAAATCAGGGAGAATACGCTAAACAGCTTGGAGGAAGAGACGGACTTCATGAAAGAATTCCCGAATCCGACTTACGCAGTGATGAGGCTGGATTATCTATCACAGAGCGAGGAGCAGAGCCACTTCGAGATGTTAGTAGATCTATACAAGGAGAAGAAGTTGACAGGACACCTGATGGATATTCAGAAACAGGCGATAGAATTTATGAGAACAGAGAAACCGAAACTGATGGCAGCTTGGAAGATAGAGGACGAAAACAACCCGCAGTATGGGGCGATGATTTCAGCTCTCAAAGAAATGACCATCAAGGAAGTAGTGGAAATCTAAAAGAAAATACTGAGGCAGAGATAAGAGAAGCTGAAAATGCTTCTTTTTCTTTACCAGAAAATTCCTATGGACAGATACGCCTTACGATTCCGCTAACTGAGAATGATATAGATACCGTCCTTATTAACGGAGGAAATCACGATGGCGGCAGACTTCCTGTTATTGCTGAGTTTTCTAAAGGAAAAAGTAATGAAGAATTGGGAGAATACCTCAAAGATACCTTTAAAGGCGGAAACGGGTTTTACATTGATGAAAGAGAAGTATCTTCCTGGTATTCGGATAAAGGCATTCATTTAGCTTACGGAACATCGGCAAGAGAAGATGATACGCAGGTTTTAAGTTGGAGTGATGCTGCAAAGAGGATAAACGAACTTCTTAATAGTGGGGAATTTGCTACAAATGTAGAGCTTTTAGAAGCTCTTGATTATGAAAGAAATCGGATTTCAGAATCTCTATGGTATCTATCGCATGATTTAAGTGAAGAAGGAAAAGGGCAAGGATATTTTGAACTTTTTGAAAGAGGCGGGGGCTTTCCGGAAGAAACAAAAAGATTATCTGAAGCATTAAAAAATCCTGAGTATCTGAAAGAAACAATCAGAGAATATGACAGATTTTTAGAAGGATACAAAGAAAATAGGAATGTACTAAGGTTTCACTATCACAAGGTAGATAGCCTTTATCAGAAATTACAGGAGCTTGAGCTGCCACGAAAGGAATATAGCACCAATTTGGCAGAACTTCCGAAGGTAAAGTCCTTTATTACAGAAGATGAAGTCCTTGAAAGCCTTTCAAGAGGAAGTGGCGTTGATAGAGGAAAAGAACGAATCACCAAGTTTTTTAAAGAAAATCATACGCTTCAGGAAAAAGCGAATTTCTTAAAAGACGAATATGGAATTGGAGGACATTCCCATGCTGTTTCCGGAGCAATGGGAAGTGATGAATGGCACGATGCTAAGGGACTTAAATTACAGAAAAATGATTGTAATGATGTGTTTCTTACTTGGACAAGTGTTGCAAAGCATATCGACGAGTTGTTTTCTAAAAATCTTTATCTTGAAGAAAAGGAAACAGAAAACAAGTCAGAGATTAAAGAACCACAATATTATTCCAAAGATGATCCTGAAAACTTAATGACAGATGAAATGCTTGAAAGAGTGCCGGAGCTTTACGCACAGGAGGATGTAGCTTTAGCGGATAAAGAGGTTCATGCTGCATATATCATTCCTTTCCGTTCAAATTGGACTTGGTATATGACGGAATATGACAGGGAAAGCGGTGATGCCTTTGGACTTGTTCTTGGGATTGAGCCTGAATGGGGATATTTTAATCTTAAGGAGCTGGAAGAACTAAACGCACAAAGGCTTATTTTAGAGGATTTCCCAAAGACCTTTAGAGAGCTTAAAGACAGTGAACTTAAAAAGCAGATGGACGAGCAGGAGTTTCAGTATGTCTTTAATGGAGAACTTAGCTTTGAAGAAGAACTTGAAGCACCTGAAGAAACAGAAGAAGTTAGAAGGGCTGATGCAGTTCAAGCTACCTTATTTGATTACCTAAAGGATAGAGAAGAAGTAGAGCTTAATGAAAAAGAGGGAAACCATTTAGAGGATTTTGCAGTTAAAGCAGGTGATACCGTCTACTTTCATCATGAAGAGTACAAGATCAGAGAAATTTCTAAAAATGAAATCACAGGAAAAATTGACTTGTGGCTTGATCCTGTAAGACAAGGCAATCATCAAATTCCGATTGTAGCCTTTACAGATAATGAGGATCTTCTGAAGCATATAAGCCTTGAAAGACCAAACTTTATCGTTGGAGATGAAGTCAAATACAAGGCTAAAGACTATACCATCACACGCTTTGATGATATGGGAAATAACCTAAAGACGGTAACAGTTAAAGATAATACAGAATATCTTGGCGGTATGATAACAGGCTCCGATGTGATTCCTTATCGTCTTGAAAGCGACCTTGAGAGGACATTTGAAAATCTGACATATCAGAGTCCTGAAAAGACAACTGAAGAAATTGAGATAAAGAAAGCTGAGGCTCATAACTTCAAAATTAAAGAAGAAACGCTACCTGACAAGTTATCTCCAAGTGAGAGATTAAACAATAACCTTGAAGCAATCTCGATGTTAAATCGAATTGAAAGAGGTGAGAGAGATTTAGATATTACCGCTCAGGAAGTTTTAGCAAGGTATGTAGGCTGGGGAGGACTTGCTGATGTATTCGATGAAGAAAAAGGCGGACAGTGGAAAGAAGCGAGGAGCTTTCTAAAAGAGAACTTATCTCAGGCAGAATATGAAGCTGCAAGAGAATCTACTTTAACGAGTTTTTACACACCGAAAACAGTGATTGACGGAGTGTATAAGACGCTTTCGGATATGGGATTTAAACAGGGAAACATTTTAGAGCCAAGTATGGGAATAGGGAACTTTATAGGCAATATCCCTGATGAAATGAACAAGTCTAAGTTTTATGGTGTAGAGCTTGACTCAGTAAGCGGTCGAATTGGAAAACTCTTATACCCTGAAAGTGATATACAGATTAAGGGGCTTGAAGAAACTTCTTTCTCAAATAACTTCTTTGATGCGATTATCGGCAATGTACCCTTTGGAGAATACAAGGTAAATGACAGGGAGTATAACAAAAATAACTTCCTTATCCATGATTATTTCTTTGCCAAGTCCATTGATAAAGTAAGAAATGGCGGTGTTATTGCCTTTATTACATCAAGCGGAACGATGGATAAAAAGGACGAAAGTGTAAGACGCTACCTTGCAGCAAGAGCAGAGTTTTTAGGGGCGATAAGACTTCCGAACGATACCTTTAAGGGCATAGCAGGAACAGAAGTAACCTCAGATATTATTTTCCTAAAGAAAAGGGACAGTATCAGAGAAAGGGATGAGGACTGGATTCACCTTGATGAAGATGAAAACGGGCTTTTATATAACAAATACTTTGTTGATCATCCTGAACAGGTGCTTGGTTCTATGGAAGAAATATCCGGAAGATTTGGGAATACAATAGCTTGCCTGCCAAAAGAAAACACAGACTTAAAGGAGCTACTGACAAAAGCAAGCGAAGAAATCTCTAAAAATGCTAATTATGAAGAAATAGAGCTACTTGATGATGAAATTACCTCAATTCCTGCCACAGATGATGTTAAAAACTTTTCATATACCATTATTGATGATGATGTTTATTACAGAGAAAACTCCCTATTTGTAAAGAAAGAAGTAACGGATAAAAACAAGGAAAAGATTAAGGACTATCTTGAGTTAAATGCTGCCTTAAAGGATGTTATTTACAAACAGAAAGAAGATTTTTCAGATGATGAAGTAAAGAAAGCTCAGGAAAAACTAAATGAAATTTATGACAGCTTTTCTAAGAAGCATGGATATGTCAATAACCTTTCTAATACCAGAGCCTTAAAAGAGGATAGCAACTTCCCGCTTGTTTCTTCCATTGAAATCCTTGACGAAGAAGAAAACTTCAAAGCAAAGGGAGATATTTTCTCCAAGCGAACAATCACAAAGGCGAAGGTTATCGACCATGTAGACACTTCTCTTGAAGCTCTTGTTTTATCGGTATCAGAAAAAGGATATGTGGATTTTGAGTATATGGGAAGCCTTACAGATAAAGACAGACCGACTTTGATAGAAGAACTTAGAGGGGAAATCTATCTAAACATCAGAGAAGAGCAAAACTTTTATAGACCATTATCTTTTAACCTTGAAGATGGAGATCTACCTTTTGCCTGTGCAAACGGCAGTAATTCATATAAGTACGGCTATGTAACAAAGGATGAGTATCTAAGCGGAAATATCAGAGATAAGATTGCTATTGTAGACAGCTACCTTGCAAAGTTAAGACAAACCGAAAGAGAGTTACCTCATCTTGGCTATGCGGAAGATGGCAAAGAAAAAGAGTTGATAAGTTATGAGATGAACCGTTTGGAATATCAAAAGGCAGAGCTTACAAAAGTTCTTCCAAAGGAACTTGAAGCAAGTGAAATCAATGTAAGACTCGGAGCTACTTGGATACCGAATAAGGATATTGAAAAATTCATCTTTGAAACGCTGAAAACTCCAGGATATGCCAAATGGGATATTAAGGTTAAATTTTCAAATCTGACAAGTGAATGGAATGTTGAAGGAAAGAGCAGGGACAGAGGAAATGACCTTGCAGAGATGACCTACGGCACCTCAAGGGTAAATGCCTATAAGCTGATTGAAGATGCATTGAACTTAAAAGAAACAAAGGTATTTGATCAGATTGTAAATCCGGACGGCTCGAAAACTTCTGTATTAAATAAAAAGGAAACGCTTCTTGCAGGACAAAAGCAGGAGCTTCTAAAAGAAGAATTTAAGAACTGGATATTTAACGATCAGGAAAGAAGAAACCGTCTTGTAAAGATATATAACGAGCGTTTTAACTCTATCCGCAACAGAGAATATGACGGAAGCAAGCTCTCCTTTGAGGGAATGACCACAGAAATTGATTTAAGACCTCATCAAAGAAATGCCATAGCAAGAAGCCTTTATGGAGGAAATACCTTGCTTGCCCATGTGGTAGGTAGTGGTAAGACCTTTGAAATGGTGGCGTCTGCGATGGAAAGTAAAAGGCTTGGAATGTGCAGTAAGTCCTTGTTTGTTGTCCCCAATCACTTAACAGGTCAAATCGGTCGTGAGTTTATGCAGCTATATCCGTCAGCTAACATTATGGTTGCAGATAAGAAAGACTTTGAGCCGAAAAACAGAAAAAGATTTATCGGAAGAATTGCCACAGGAGAGTATGATGCCGTTGTAATCGGGCATACACAGTTTGAAAAGATCCCGATGAGTAAGGAATATCAGGAAAAGCATATCCAAGATCAGATTGATGAAATTATAAACTATGTGGAGGAATATAAGCATGACAGAAATCAGAACTTTACGGTAAAGCAGCTTGAAAAAACAAAAAAGAAGCTGGAAACAAGGCTTGAAAAGTTAAACGATGATTTTAAAAAAGACGATGTCATTACCTTTGAAGAATTAGGTGTAGATAAGCTCTTTATTGACGAGGCACATAATTACAAAAATCTCTACCTTTATACAAAAATGAGAAATGTAGCAGGTATTGGGCAGTCTGAAGCTTTTAAGTCCTCCGATATGTTTATGAAGTGCAGATACATGGATGAAATGACAGGTGGAAAAGGTATTGTCTTTGCCACAGGAACGCCTGTCAGTAACTCGATGACAGAGCTTTATACTATGCAGCGTTATCTTCAGTATGAAAGCCTTAAAAAGAATAATTTGGAGCATTTTGATAGCTGGGCTTCTACCTTTGGTGAAACGCAGTCAGCATTTGAATTATCTCCTGAAGGTACAGGGTATAGAGTAAAGACAAGATTTTCCAAGTTCTATAACCTTCCTGAACTAATGTCTATGTTTAAAGAAGTTGCGGATATTCAGACAGCAGATATGCTAAATCTTCCAACACCTGAAGCACACTATGAAGTTATTAAAACTTTGCCAAGTGAGGAGCAAAAGGAAATCCTAAAGAGCTTATCGGAAAGAGCTGATGATGTGAGAAACAGGGTAGTAGAGCCTGACGAAGATAATATGCTGAAGATTACCAATGACGGTAAGAAACTCGCCTTAGATCAGCGTTTAATCAATCCTTTACTTCCTGACAATCCTGACAGCAAGGTCAATGTGTGCGTGAAAAATGTCTTTTCCATTTGGGATAAGACAAAAGAAAATAAGTCCACACAGCTTCTTTTCTCCGATATGTCAACTCCAAAAGGAAATGGAGAGTTTAATATTTACGATGATATTAGAGAAAAACTTGTGGCAATGGGAATACCGAAAGAAGAAATAGCCTTTATCCATGAAGCAAATTCCGATAAGCAAAAGGATGAACTCTTTGCAAAGGTAAGGAAAGGTGAGATTCGTGTTTTAATGGGTTCTACACAGAAAATGGGAGCCGGAACGAATGTGCAAAACAAGCTGATTGCACTTCATGATTTAGACGTCCCATGGCGTCCTGCCGACCTTGAGCAGAGAGCCGGAAGAATTGTAAGACAGGGAAATGAAAACAAAGAAGTCAGCATATACAGATATGTAACGGAGAATACCTTTGATGCGTACCTTTGGCAGACCATCGAGAATAAACAGAAGTTCATTTCTCAGATTATGACAAGTAAAACACCTGTAAGAGTGGCGGAAGATGTGGACGAAAGCAGCTTAAACTATGCAGAGATTAAAGCCCTTGCTACAGGTGATCCGAAGATTAAGGAAAAGATGGATTTGGATAATGAGGTTACAAAACTTAAAATGCTTGAAGCAAACCACAAGTCCAACCGTTACAGATTAGAGGATAAGGTTGCTAAAAACTATCCGGAAGAAATTTCAAGAACGGAAAAACTCATAGAAGCTGTCAAGAGAGATATATCAGAAGTTGAACCTAAAGCAGAAGGAGAGGAAAAGTTTACTTCCATTACCATTTTAGGTGAGAAAATTACGGATAAGAAATTAGCCGGAGAAAAGCTGCTTGAAGCTATTTCTAAAGTAAAGATCAATGAAAGCAAAGTTATCGGCAAGTATAGAAACATGGATTTAGAGGTAAGTTACAACTTCTTCACCAATGAGCATAACTTCAGCTTAAACGGTGCTGCAAAGCATTCAGGAGAGCTTGGAACGAGTGCGGACGGTAATATTACAAGGCTTGATAATGTTCTTGAGAAAATGCCTGAGAAATTAAAGAGGCTTGAAGAAAAGCTCTTCAGCACAAAGGAACAACTGGAAAATGCTAAAGAAGAATTAAAAAAGCCATTTGAAAAAGCGGAAGAATTAAAGTCTAAGATACTAAGGCTTGCTGAGTTAAATAAGCTCCTTGATATGGGAGAAGTGGAAGAAAAGAGAAATGACAATCCTCTTGTGGAAGATGTAAAAAGAGCTATCATAGACTTTTGCAACAGAGAATATGAAGAAAACCATAGTTATGATGAGTTTGATACTCTATATCCTGACTTAAAGCATATCGGCATCGCCTATACCAATACACCTGACGAAAGACACGGCATCCAATATGAGCTTAACTTAGAGGATAAGACATGGACACAGTATATTGAAGATATACCGATTAAAACGGAGAGTTTTGATTATGAAAACAAAGGAGAAAACGAAGCTCTACGAAATATGAAAAATGAGATTGAGCTGTCTTCTTTTAGTGATTTGGTCTATGTCGATTCGGAAGATTTAAGGGTGGCACTTGGACTTGAAATTGATGATGAAGGTAACTTCTATGATCCACTTTCTAAAGACCTTGATAATGATGGAATTGCTGACAGATATGACAATGACTTTAAGGACAGCGATTATTTTGAGTCAACCTATGATGTTGAAGATAATCTGCATACCAAAGAGGAAGCAACACAGAAAACAGAGGATAAGCCGTCTATTTTAGGACAAATTAGAGCCTATCAGGAAGAAAGTAAAACAGAAGAAAAACAAACTGCAAAAGAACAGGAATATGTACGATAAGGGAGGGAAACCTCCCTTTTGCCATGAAAGGAGATAAAAACATGGATTACAAAACAATGAGAAATCAGATAGAAGATATGGTAAATGATAATCACAAGGACTTTGTTAAGGCGATTATAAGCATGGAAAAAGGCATCAATGATGAAAGTGCTTTGGACAAGCTATATGACGCTTATATGGACAATGACACCGTTAATTTGCTACATGAGGAATTTGACTATATGATTGAGGATTTAAGGGAACAGGGGCAGATAAAAGACCTGCCTTATGTTAAGGAAGAAAAGGATAATCTTATCAATGTTGTAGGAAATATTGTCGGAGAGGTAGATATAGTAGAAAGGGAAAATAAGAACGGAGAAGCCTTTAAGGTGGCGAACTTCTCCGTAGTATCCAAAGACGATGAGGGGCATAAGGTATATCATAATTGCTCCGCTTATGGAGAAAAGAGTGATATTCCAAAGGAGTTTAAGCAGGGAGATTTTGTTAAGCTCTTTGGACAAATCAGAACATCCATTGATGATAACGGCAAGGAGCATAGCAATATCAGAATACTTTCTTCCAAACTATTAAAGGCAAAGGAACAGATGAAAGGTCGAGATGAAAAGAAAGAATCTGTGCTTGGAGCTATCAAAAAATATCAGGCTGAAGATAAGGAAAAGCCTAAAGAAAAGAAAGAAACATCAAAAGAAGCTGAGAGATAAACTTATGGTCGGTGTGGTCTTGGGACTGCACCGACTCTTTTTTTTATTTGCGAAAAAAGGAGATAAAGATTATCTCTCCATCTCCTTACCCATATAAATTCCGTAATTTTTTCGTATCTTATAAAGCTCGTCCATAGTGGATTTTGAATAAGAATACTCTTGCATAAGGGTGTTCTTTTTTTCTTGTAATTTATCAAGCTCAGCTAAAATATCCTTTGAATTTGGGAGCTTGGAATAGGATTTTTTAAGCTCTGAGAGAGCTTTTTCATATAGGGTAATCTGAGCTTTGTACTCTTCAAAAAATGCCTTGTCAGACGGATTAGCAGTATATTCCTTGTAGCACGCTCTATATTTTTTAACGGTATGAACTTGCTCCATAGTGGTGGAAAGCTTCTGCATTTCCTTATCAATAGCCTTGATTTTCTCTTGTATATTTTGCCTTTCATCGGCTGCTTTTTGAATATACTCGTCAAGCTGTTTAACGGATTTAATGCCATGTTCTCTGATATAAATAACAGACTCAGCCATTGTATTAAGGTTATGTTTGGTTGCCCAATATTCATAGCCTTTGCTTTCTTTTACTCTAACATTTGTGTTCATGTCAATAACATTGCCGATGCGTTTTTTGACGGCGGGAGTCTTGATAAACTCTCTTTCTGCAATACGTTCTTTTAATCTTTCTTCGGTATAATCTTCTCCGATTGTTTTAGCCCTTGTAAATCTCGCCTTATCTTTTGGTTTAAAAGCGATGTGCTTGCCATACTTAATTTCATAGCCAAGATCAGCCATTTTCTTTAGAAATTCGTCCCAGTCCTTTGACTGTTTTATCATTCTGTCAATGTCAAATTGAAGCCTGCTTTTCCAAGAAGTGCCATGTTTTGCCTGTTCGTTTTCATACCAAGATTTACCGTTAATCTTATATTTTTTCTTATAGCTTTCGTAAAACTCGTCAATGACAGATAGGCTATTTTCTTTGCATAACTTATCACTATGATACCTGATTTTATGATAGCTTTTCTTATTAGACTGGTAGCACCTGCCTGTTACCATGTTTACATTATTAAAGATAATATGGTTGTGAATATGTCCCTTATCAATGTGAGTAGATAAGACAAATTCATACTCATCTTTGAGTATCTTTTTACACAGCTCCATACCTATTTGGTGTGCTAATTCAGGACTTGTTTCTCCCGGTAAAAAGGATTGAATGAGATGTCTTGCAAGAACGGTTCCTTTTGTTCCTGCGTTATTTCGTGTCCTTAAAAACTGAGTGTGAGCAGTTGATTCGTGGCATTTATGAGTGCTTACTAAAAGCTGCTCGTCTGTTTTATCTCCATTTACAATGTAGTCGATAGCAAGATTAAGAGTCGATTTTATTGGGTGTATTTTTGTAATAGCCATTATTATTCACCTTCCGTTTCAGATGTTCTTTTCAGAAGTAGTGAATGAATTTGCCACAGCTCTTTTGAGAAATGTTCAATCTCTTTTTTTATATCACTGACGTCCTCTTTGTAGATTACACCTGTCGAATTTACTCGCTTTGCAATCTGATTGATGTTGTTTGTTGCATTAGAAAGTAAGCCTTGTAAATCTCTGAAAGGCTCTAAATCCACTTGATAAATTTCCTTTTCCAAAACGCATTTGCGGATGAAATGGCTCATGTTTCTACACTTCGCAAGTCTTTTTTTCTCTTCAAAAAGAGCCTTTTCTTCTTCAGTTAGTTTAATTTCAAGTCTTTCGTTTCTTGTTCTATTTGCCATAGTTAGTTCCTCCTTTGAATGTATTTCGGGGTCTTAGGGTTCTCCCTAACAAGCTAAAAATTGATAAAAAAAGAAGCAGATCCCCAAGGGCTGCTTCGTCAATTTTCCGTAAGTGTCCGTACACTTACTGTGCTTGCTACAAAAGAATGATTAGGGTAGCAAGCGTTAAGCTTTTATTAAGTATTACATTTGTATTATACCATAAATCAATTCCTTTAGCTGTATTTATATCATAGGTTTTGTATTAATTTTAAAATATTTCTCTCCATAGAAGAACGCAGATTTGTTGATTTATATGGTGAATAATTCCAATCGAAGGACTTTTGTAATTCTTTATTATTTTGCAATAGTTTACATTCATAATAAACATTTCTTTGTTTTAAGGCTCAAAAAGTTCTGGATTAAAGATAACATTAGCATTATAAGTTTAATTTGTTCTCGTATGATTTAATTTTTAGAGTAAATTTCAAACAGGAAATTGAAAAAATGTGAATATTATTATGAATGTAAAAAAACTATTGACAACAATATACCAATGGTATATACTGGTGGTATATACCGATGGTATATTGTTGATGGAGGTGTTTAAATGACTATTTCTGAGACTCAAAAGATAATATTGGCAGTCGGCAAGAAAGAATTTTTAAAAAAAGGATTTAAGGATGCTTCACTTAGAATAATTGTCGAGGAAGCAGGATTTACGAAAGGTGCTTTTTATGGTTACTATCCTAATAAAGCGGCCTTATTTGAAGCTATTGTTTCTGATGTAGCTGATGGGTTAATAGAACAGTTCAAAGCTGCACAAGATACACATTTTGATTTAATTCCAGAAAATAAAACTTTAGAAAGCAGAGAGCTGTCTACAAAATATCTTTTGCATTTTGTGAATTATATTTATGATTATTTTGAAGAATTCAAGCTTGTAATTTGCTGTTCTGAAGGCACAAAATACGAAGATTATATTCATGAACTTGTAGAATTGGAAGTATCCCGTACGGAAAAATATTACGCTATTCTTAAAGAAAAAGGCAAAATGGCAGGAAACGTCAGTCATGATTTACATCACATGATTACCAGTGCATATTTTACAGCTGTTTTTGAAACGATTGTGCATGATATGACAAGAGAACAAGCCATTAAATATGTTAAAGAGCTTGCAGTTTTTTTTAATTCGGGATGGGATGGACTTTTAAGGTTTAAATAAAGCGTAAAATTTTCACGCAAGGTTAGCAAAGGCTAACAACTATATTTAGAAAGGATATGATTATTATGAAAAATAGAGAAAATATATTACTAACAAGAGATTATATTTCCATAGGCATTTTTTCACTTATTTATTTTGTTATTGCATTTGTTATAGGCGGTATCGCACAGATGACACCTGTCACTTTTCCGTTTATGCCGATGATAGTAGCTTTATTTGCGGGCAGTGTTTTTATGTTATACACCGCTAAAATACCGAAGCGCGGATCACTTTCCATACTTGGTATACTTGCCGGAATCTTGTTATTTGTTACCGGTATGTTTTGGATGATGTCGGTATTTTTCATCGTATTTGGATTTATTGCGGACTTTATTTGCCAATCAGGAAATTTCAAATCATTCAGAAGAAATTTACTTGCCTATTGCGTGTTTGCGCTGTCTCCAATGGGAGCCTATATTCCCATGGCTATCATGCCTGCACAGTTTGATGAATTCATGCGTAGAAAAGGAGATGTTTCTTCTTTTGAAGGAATCATCAATGCTATTAGAATAAATTGGTGGGTTATCCCCTTAATGATTTTGGGGACAATTATTTGTGCCATAATCGGAGGCCTTATAGGTAAAAAATTATTGAAAAAACATTTTGAAAAAGTGGGGATTATATAAATGGCTTTAGATCCCAGAACAAAGCTGCTGATTTTATCAATAACAAGT
The DNA here is from genome assembly GCF_000321025.1 of Peptoniphilus senegalensis JC140. Lineage (GTDB taxonomy): Bacteria > Bacillota > Clostridia > Tissierellales > Peptoniphilaceae > Peptoniphilus_A > Peptoniphilus_A senegalensis. The sequence goes on along the minus strand of NZ_HE610717.1, from coordinate 472,843 downwards.
ATTTCCGTGTTTCTGAATGAAAGTATCGTTATAGAATGCCTTTTTACAGCAATCCCTATATTATTGCTCTTACAGGCGAAAGAGTTCCGTACTGCTTCAAAATACGGAATTCTCTTTATTGTGTTATTGATGGTACAGCTTTTTGTTATATCAAAATTACCTGTTACGATCGGAGGCATCATATATATGTTTGATGTCTATATAAGAAAACTTATTCCTTGTTTTATGCTCGGCACATTTTTAATACAAACTACAAAGGTCAGTGCTTTTTTAGCTGCATTCAGTCGATTGCATTTGCCTAAAGGTTTCACTATTGCACTTTCTGTTACATTGCGATACTTTCCGACAATGGCTGAGGAATGGAACTATATTAAGGACGCCATGGCTCTTCGAGGGATAACCGCTTCTTTTACAGGATTTTTACGCCATCCGGTCAAAATAATGGAGTATGTATATGTACCGATGCTGGTATCTGCTTCTAAAATCTCTGATGAAATCACACAAGCCGCAATTACAAGAGGAATAGATCATGTCGGAAGGCGCAGCTGTATGGAAAAAGTTTGTTTTTCAATCCATGATGCTCTGATTGTAACAATCTATATAGGGATTATTTGCATGATATTTTTTGATTTTTTACGAGGAGGTGTATTCCCTTGATTGAATTTATAAAACTTTCTTTTTCCTACAAGGATATGGAAAAAGCTTCTTTACGGGAATTACACTTAAATATTCCAAAAGGACAATGTGTTCTCTTGTGCGGTGCATCAGGATGCGGAAAAACGACTCTTACCAGATTGGTAAACGGGCTGATTCCTCATTTTTTTGAAGGAAAACTTTCAGGCAAAGTAACTGTAAAAGGAATGAATGTTGCCGAGACCGAAATTTCAACTCTTTCCGATAGTGTCGGCACGGTTTTTCAAAATCCGAGAACACAATTTTTCAACACAGATACAGATAGTGAAATTGTTTTCGGACTGGAAAACAGAATGCTTGAGACGAAAGAATTAAAACAGCAGCTTGAAAGGATTACTAAAGATTTGCATATAGAAAAATTAAAAGGATGCAGCATTTTTGAACTTTCCGGAGGGGAAAAACAAAAAATTGCATTTGCGTCTGTGTATGCCACGAATCCGGATATTTTTGTATTGGATGAACCGTCCTCAAATCTGGATTTTCATTCCGTGCTTGAACTGAAAAAACTGATAGAAAAAATAAAACAACAAGGGAAAACGATTATCATTGCAGAACATCGCTTGTGGTATTTAACAGATGTTGCAGACAGGGTCATCTTAATGCAGGAGGGTCAGATTTTTAAGGATATGAGTATACAGGATTTTTGCGAGCTCCCGCTTGAACAAATACAAAATATGGGGCTCAGGTGTCGAAATCTTTCTGAAATCAAAACAAATACCAATGATAAAAAATTTTCCCAACACACCTTAGAGCTGAAAGATATTCATGTCAAATATGGTGAAAAGATTATCTTGCAAAACATCTCTTTTACCGCAAATGGTGGAGAGATCGTCGCAATTACCGGCGCAAACGGAACAGGAAAAACGACACTGGCACGCACGATATGCGGACTGATAAAACAAAAATCGGGAAATATTTTTGTAGACGGCAGGAGTTTGTCTGCAAAAGCGCGTATTAAAAAATCTTACATGGTGATGCAGGATGTCGGACATCAACTTTTTACGGATTGTGTGGAAACAGAATGCACACTCGGAACAAAAACAACAGATGAGTCTGTTATTGACGAAACTTTATCGGCCTTATCTCTTTCCGAATTAAAAAACAGACATCCCCTTTCACTTTCAGGAGGACAAAAACAGAGGTTGGCAGTGGCAATCAGCTTGCTTTGTGATAAAGAAATTCTTATTTTCGATGAACCGACCAGTGGGCTTGACTTAAAAAGCATGCGGGAAGTAGGAACGATGGTAGAGAGACTTTCTGAACAGGAAAAAATCCTGCTCATTATTACACACGACATTGAATTTATAAAAACAATATGTTCCAGAGTTTTGCTTTTGTCAGGCGGTAAAATAATTGCCGATTTGAGAGGTGAAGAAAAGAAAAATATCGAAAAATATATTTTAGCAGAAGGAGATCGAAATGAAGAATAAGAAGAACAAAAACACATTGCATCGCTTATTTGAGTTTGCCGGATCATGTAAAGGCTTGCTTTTAAGTTCGGTTGTTTTTGCCGTTCTTGGTGCAGGGTTTGGAATCGTCCCGTATATTGCAGTTTCACGCATTATTATTCAAATATGCGCCGGCGATTACAGCTTGAAATCAATCATGCCGATGGCAGTAATTGCTCTTTTGGGGTACCTTTTGCAGCTTGGTCTATCAACTGTATCTACGGTGCGGTCTCACAAAGCCGCATTTACTATACTAAAAAATATTCGTACTGCACTTACGAAAAAGTTGTCACGAGTGCCCATGGGATTTGTCTTGGATACCCCGTCAGGAAAATTCAAAACGATGCTTGTAGATACGGTTGAAAAACTGGAGTTACCCCTTGCTCACATGATACCGGAATTAACAGCAAATATTATGATTCCTGTCTTAATGTTGATTTATTTCATGTTCCTTGATTGGAGGCTGGCACTTATTGCTCTTGCAACCTTTCCTGTCGGGATGCTCTGTTATATGGGAATGATGAAAGATTATGAGAAGCGTTATGACAGAGTTATTAAAGCCGCAAAAGCTATGGATGCCGCTACGGTTGAATATATAGGCGGAATCGAAGTGGTTAAGGCTTTTAATCAAAGTAGCGATTCTTATCGCAAATATGCAGAGGCGGTAAAGGAGAATGAAAATTCTAAATCGGAATGGTTCAAAAAGACGAATCCGTACTATGCGGCAGGTATTGCAATAGCACCCTCAAGTCTAATCGGAGTTCTTCCTGTCGGAAGTTTGTTTTATATAGGCGGAAGCATAAGCGCAGGCAGTTTTATATCCTGCATTATTTTATCATTGGGCTTGATTGCTCCGCTTATTCAGGCATTGCGATATACAGACAGCCTTGCTATGGTAGATGCCACCGTAAAAGAAATCGGAAGCCTTTTGGATACGGAAGAAATGGAACGCCCGGAAAAACGAGTACAGCTTAAAGGAGAAAAAATAGAATTTTCCAACGTCTCTTTCTCTTACAAGGATACAGAGGTTTTACACAGCATTTCCTTTGAAGCGAATGAAAATGAAATGACGGCTTTGGTCGGACCGTCGGGATCGGGCAAATCCACTGTCGCCAGACTCATTGCGTCTTTTTGGAATGCGGGAAGCGGAACCGTGAAAATAGGCGGTGTCGATGTGCAGAACATACCGCTTTCGCAGATAATGGAACATATTGCGTATGTTTCACAGGATAATTATTTGTTTCATCTTTCTATACGAGAAAATATACGAATCGGTAAGCCGGATGCTACAAACAGCGAAATCGAAAATGCAGCAAAAAAAGCGGCATGCCATGATTTTATTACATCACTTCCCAATGGCTACGATACCGTTGTCGGAGACAGCGGAAGCAATCTTTCCGGCGGAGAAAAGCAGCGCATTGCCATTGCAAGAGCCATATTAAAAGACAGCCCCGTAGTTATTTTAGATGAAGCTACCGCCTTTACAGACCCTGAAAATGAGTCGATAATTCAGCACTCCATCAGCGAGCTTGTAGCGGGAAAAACGCTGATTGTCATTGCACATCGATTATCTACTATCACATCAGCCGATAAGATTATCGTCATGAATGCAGGAAATATAGAAGCGGAAGGAAAACATGAGGAGCTTACCCAAAATTGTGTTCTTTACAGAGAACTTTGGAATGCACATATCAGCACGCTTGATATGAAGGAGGTATCAGCATGATTCAGATGTTCAGACGACTTTTGGATTTTTCCGGAATGGAAAGAAAAAGATTGATTTTATCGTTTATTTTTCATATGTGCAATTCCGTGTTTGAGATGCTTCCCATTATGGCTGTGCTTGCAGTTTTGAACGGAATACTATTATCACTTTCAAGTGGCTTCATGTCGATTAAAACAATATGGGCAGCCTTGGGGATTATGCTTTTAAGTATTTCAGGACGCATTCTATTTACGAATCTTTCCGCTGTAAAAAGAACCCTTGGAAGCTTTTCCATGTGTTCCAAATGGCGCATGGAGCTTGGCGAAAAATTAAAACGCGTACCTATGGGATATTTTAATGAGCATCGCCTTGGAGATATTACAGCGGCAGTTACTACAACACTTGGAGATCTGGAAACCAATGCAGTTACCGTCATGGAAGCGGTAGCCGGAGGATTTATCCACGCCGCAGTGATAGGGATATGGCTTTTGTTTTATGAATGGAAAATTGGAGTTTTGATGTTCATAGGGCTTTTTCTTTCCCTTTGTGTGTACGCAAAAACACAAAAAGCTGGTATGAAATATTCTCCGCGCAGGCAAGCTGCACAGGCCGGACTTGTTACAGGCATTTTAGAATATATACAGGGGATGTCCGTGATAAAGGCATTCGGACTTGCCGACCGTTCGGACAAATCCGTAGACGCTGCAATCAATGAAAGCGCAGAGGCAAACATCGCTTTAGAAAAAGTTTTCTCCGGCTTAGCTGCCGTCTTTCAAATGATATTCAAATTTGCCAGATTCGCAATCCTTGTTGTTGCACCATACCTGCTTATGAACGGAGAAATAACTCCTGAAAAGTGCCTGCTCCTTATTGTCGCAAGCTTTATGATTTATACGACTGTGGAGCTTGCAGGAAGTACGGCTGCCGTTGCAAGAGTTGTGGATGCTTCTTTAGACAGATTGGAAACAATATCCAATATTCCCCTTCTTGATGAAAAGGGAACAGACCTTATCCCGAAAGCATACGACATAACCGTTTCAAACATTTCCTTTGCATATGAGGAAAAGGAAATTCTGCACGATGTAAGCTTTTCTGTTCCTCAAGGTACGAGCTGTGCCATTGTAGGACCATCAGGCTCAGGAAAGACGACCCTTTGCAGTTTAATTGCACGGTTTTGGGATGTAAAAGACGGAGAAATTCTTTTAGGCGGCGTTAATGTCAAAGACTATACCTGCGACAGCCTTCTTAAAAATTTTTCCATCGTGTTTCAAAGAGTTTACCTTTTTGAAGATACCATTGAAAATAACATTCTTTTTGGAAAACCGCAGGCAACAAAAGAAGAAATGATTACAGCGGCAAAGAAAGCATGCTGCCATGATTTCATATCCGCACTTCCGGATGGATACCAAACAAAGATTGGAGAAGGAGGTGCAACCCTTTCCGGCGGTGAGAAGCAGCGAATCTCTATCGCACGAGCGATTTTGAAAGATGCACCTGTTGTCATTTTAGATGAGGCTACGGCAAGTGTCGATCCTGAAAACGAACGGGAATTGCAGCAGGCTATTTCAGAGCTGACAAAAAATAAAACGCTTCTGATGATTGCTCACAGGTTGAATACAGTTCGAGAAGCAGATCAAATTCTTGTTCTTGAAAATGGACGAATTGTGCAAAGAGGAAAACATCAGGAGCTGATACAGCAGGAAGGACTTTATCGACGATTTGTTGAAATTCGGGGAAATGCAATTGGATGGAAATTAGGAGGTCTGGAATGACATACAAAAAATTTTACTTCGGAAAGTTAAATGCACAGATATTAAAAAAAATAGATGCGGAACATAAAACAAAAATGAAGCAGCTCATCAAAGAAATCAATCAAGGATCATGGACGGAAAAACAGAAAAAAAGGCAAAAAAGAAGCATTATTTCAAATATAGCCCTATACCGATGTTTCATAGATAAAGGGCTTTCAAAAAATGAGGCAAAAGAATTGGTAAAGGAGTATTCATTTTATGTTGCCCAAAAGGCACATAAGCTTTTGAAAACATTTTTCCATATCCCCGGGTTTTTCAGGATATTTCGTTTGTTTATGAAAAAAGGGATGTCGGGCGATGAAATATGGAAAAGCAGAATCCTGTCGGATGACGGGGAATACTACCGTGTCGATGTGCTCAAGTGCCTTTGGGCGGATACCTGCAATTTTTTTGAATGCCCAGAGCTTTGTGAGATATTCTGTCTGTGTGATCATATCGTATTCGGAAATATAAAGGGATTTGTATTTGAAAGAAGTCAGACACTGGGAATGAACGGTGAAAAATGCGACTTTTGCTTCATAAATAGGAAAGGGGAAAGTTAAATGAATAGGGCTGAGGAAAAATGGTCCGGGGATGCCGGAAAAATGAAAATGTTTCTTCTTCAAGAAATAGAAGAAAGAGGTCTGGAATGGAGAGGTTTGTTAGAACGGTGTCTTGGAGATTGTCAAAAAAAACAAAATTTTAGATGTCGGATGTGGAACCGGGTTTATTTCACTGCTTCTTGCACAAATTGGGTGTGATGTCATTGCAATAGACAATAATGTCGCAATGCTCAAGGAAGCTGAAAAAATATCTGAGGAGTTAGGATTTTCAAATAAAATCACTTTTATGCTTAAAGACACAGAGTTAGTGGATTTTCCCGATAATACCTTTAATGCAGTGGTCTCAAGACATGCCTTTTGGCTATTTAATAATCCGAAAAAAGTTTATGCGCAGTGGTACAGAATTTTGAAATCCGGCGGTTGTATGCTGAATTTAGATGCAAATTGGCTTTTCCCTTTTTGGGGAGAGGAACAGGCAAAGCTCTTTCAGTCAGATGAAAACATTTTAACAAAACGCTACGGCAAATTTCAGGATTATTATCATGATACAGATATGATGGACGAATTGAAAAAACTCCCTTTAAGTTATATAAAACGCCCGGAATGGGATTTGGAAACATGCAGAGAAACAGGTTTTAAGAACATTGAAACAGAGACACTGTTACAGGAAAAGTATTGGAATCCTTTTATGGCACGCAGGTATCGCACGATGCCGACCTTTATCATCAAAGCTCAAAAGTAATATTTACGGAGGAAAATAAATGAAAAAAAATAAAGCATTAAAATGGGAAATTAAAGATGTCATTGCGGCTGCTCTGTTGAGTCTCTTTCTTATTCTCATCCAGTTTATTGTAAATATGGTATGCATGGCCAATCATTTTGTCAGCATGGTTTTATCAATCGGTTTTACCATGTTCTTATGTGCACCTGTCTATTATCTGCTTTTGTGTCGGGTAAGGAAGCACTTTGTCAGCCTTGTTTATATGAGTATCGTCGGTATGATTTATCTGTTGATGGGGAACTGGTATCTTTTACCGTACTTTGTTGCGGTTGGTATGATATGCGAAGTAATCTTGTGGAAAAATTGCTCTGAAAGAAATCCAAAACAAATTATAGCGGCGTGGACTGTTGCCAGTCTTTTATATAACGGTGTCAATTTACTGCCGATTTGGTTCTTTTGGGAAACCTATTACAGCTTTGCAAAAAGCAGTGGCATGGATCAAAATTATATAGATTCATATATCAGCTACTATAAGACTCCCGGATGGATTGTATTCATTGTGATTTTTACCACGATATGTGGGTTTGCGGGTGGTCTGGCCGGGAAAAAAATTATGGGAAAGCATTTCAAAAAAACGGGACTTCTATAATGAGGAAAATTTCTTTTGCTGTCATAACTAAAATATGGGGATTCATTTGTGTGCTGATAGCCATTTATATGGGAAAAGATGTCATTTTCAGCTGTATCCTTACAATTGTCGCTTTTTTGCATCTTATTATACAGGGAAAATGGAAAATCGTATTTAATTATGGCATATTCTACATCTTATTGGGAATTTTGCTCTGCGCCATACAACGCTGCGGACTTCATATGTTGATTTTTTCAGAATTTTATGTGCTGATGTTTTGGAATCTTTCTCCTGCTTTCTTGATGTCATGGGATTTGGTTACAACACCACCCGGAAAGATTTCAGCGTTCCTAAGCAGTATTCACCTTCCCACATCCATTATTTTGGGAGTTCTTGTAGTATTCAGATTCTTTCCTACCATGAAATCGGAGTTAAGGAGTGTGTATCTATCTATGAAAAACAGAAACCTGACAGGTATTAAACAGATATTGCAAGCACCCGCAAGGACATGCGAATATGTGCTGATTCCCCTGCTCGTCAGAATTTTGATGACAGCAGATCAGCTTTCCGTTTCAGCTATTGCAAGAGGTGGAGAATCACCGGGAAAAAGAAGCAGCTACTATGAGAGCAAGATTGAAATAACGGATATATTTGCCATGATTTTATGGTTCGCTTTGGTATCGGGCTATTTATGGATAGGAGGCATCAAAATATGATTGAATTAAGGAATGTTTCCTTTCAGTATGCTGATAGCAACCATGGTGTGACGAATATAAATTTAGCGATAAAAGCCGGTGAATGCGTGGTTTTGACAGGAAAATCAGGATGTGGGAAAACGACCATTACCAGACTTATCAACGGTCTTGCTCCAAAATATTACAAAGGAACTAAAAAAGGCAGTATACGAATTGCAGGAAAAGATATTGAAATGATGCCGTCCTATGATATCGGTAAAATTGTCGGCAGCATATTTCAAGATCCTCAAAGACAATTTTTTTCGTCAGAGCTTGAGGGTGAAATAGCATTTGGATGTGAAAATTACGGTTTCTCAAAATTTGAAATTCAAAAAAGAACAAAGGATGCTATTCATAAGATGAAATTGGAAAACATAGGAAAGATTTCCTTAGATTTGCTTTCAAGTGGTGAAAAACAACGAGCAGCAGTAGCTTCTGTATATGCAATGCATCCGGAGGTTTTTGTGTTTGATGAGCCGACTGCAAATCTGGACAAAGACGGCATCACTCAAATGAAAAACATCCTTATGCAGTTAAAGAAAGCAGGATACACATTGCTGATTGCCGAACATCGTCTCAGTTGGACAGAAGAGCTTGCCGACAGGTATTTATATATGAAAGACGGACAGATACAGCATGAATATTCTTCTTTAGAATTTAGTACAATGAATGACTTGGAACGCATTTCAAAGGGACTTCGCCGTATTATAAATAAACCTTTTACAAACCAAATTCCCCCACCCCGAACGGACAATATTGCAATACAGGGAGAAAGGATAGCTCTCAAGAAAAATAAAAAACAAATATTAAAAAATGTGGATATTTTTGCTAATGAAAAAAGTGTTACTGCCATCACAGGCAACAATGGTGCGGGAAAAACCAGTTTAGCTTTAATTTTGAGCGGACTTGAAAAATCAACAGAAGGTAATGTTTATATTCATGGTGAAAAGGTAAGATACAGAAATCTTCGCAGACATACCTATTACTGTTCAAATGACACAGGTACACAATTTTTTACAGAAAGCGTTTCAAAAGAACTTTTGCTCGGAACAAAATATGATGCAGAGAATTTAGAAGATGCAAAAAAATTGCTTAAGGATATGCATCTGTACGAATATAAAGATTCTCATCCTGCTTCCTTGTCAGGGGGACAAAAACAAAGACTTGCGGTATGCTGTGCGCTGTTATCAGGTAAAAATATTTTGATACTTGACGAACCGACCAGTGGATTGGATGCCGAAAATATGTTTTTGGTTGCAAGGGAACTAAAAAAGGCTACGGAAAAAGAAAAAACCATTTTTGTAATCACTCATGATGAGGAATTTATGGATGCTTGCTGTGAATACAGAATAAATATAGATAAAACATAAAAATAAAAGACAAGGAGGGTCTTATAATGGATGTTCGTGATAAATTGCTTACGGAAAATCCTTGGAAATTGATGATTAGCCTTAGTTTGCCGGCGATTTTGGGTCAACTGATAGTAGGATTATATGCCTTTGTCGATTCAATTTATGTCGGGCAAATGGTAGGAACCGATGCCATGAGTGCAGTTTCGGCGGCATCTCCGTTTGTATTGATCAATAATGCGATTGCAGTTCTTCTCGGAATAGGTTCGGGCTCTGTACTTTCTCGGGCAATCGGGAAAAAAGATAAAGAAACCGTGGATAAGATTATAGGAAATTTGACTTTCTTGGTAATCATTCTATCATCAGTAGTTATGATTATCGGTATCATATTTGCTCCTGAATTTTTACGCTTATCTGGTGCCGACGGTGAAGTGCTGGAGATGGGTGTTTCTTATTTAAGAACAGTATATCTCGGCTCCATATTCGTAAATTTTATGCAAGGTGCAAATATGGTAATAAGGGCAGAGGGCCGCATGGGAGTTGCAATGGGAATCATGGCGGCCGGTGCTATTTTGAATATTATATTAGATCCTATATTCATTCTGCTTATGCCATCTCGGGGACCGCAAGCCGTTGCGATTGCAACTGTAATTTCTCAAATCAGTCAAGCTCTGGTCACCTTAATATACTTCTTGAAAAAAAGTCCGGTGGTTCGTTTTCATGGGATAAAACCTGCAAAAGATTTATTACCTGAAATTTTTTCCGTGGGAATGAGCGCTATGCTCATGCAAATTATGATGTTGGTTCAAATGACAGTTGTATATAATACGGCAGTGCATTTTGGCGGAGAAAAGCAAATAGCTCTTATGGGAGCCGCTCAAAGAGTTATGCAGCTTGCATTTGTTCCGATATGGGGAATGAGTCAAGGGATGCAGCCCGCTGTCGGAACAAATTTCGGAGCAAAAGAATATATAAGGGTTAAAAAACTTACGAATGTATTTATTATAGGTTCGACTTGTCTTGCCGGATTTTTCTTTGCCATAATCGAAATTTTTTCAGTGCAGATATTATCTGCATTTATTACCGATTCAGCTATCGTAAGTTCAGGATTATCTAATTTTAGACTTATGTACTGCATATTTCCTACCTATGGCATGCTCATAATGACAGTCACTTATTTTCAGGCTATCGGGAAAGCAAAACAGGCAGGAGTATTGGTTATACTAAGGCAACTTGTACTTGTAGTCCCTTTAGTATTGATATTGCCTCGTTTTCTGAACGGAAATGTTCTCGGAGTATGGTTGGCGTTGCCTTTGAATGATGTCGTTATAATTTTGATTGCAATTATATTGCTAATTAGTGAATACAAGCATCTCATTAAGCTTGCACAGGAAATAAGCAAGGTGAAAGTTGGCGAAATATCATGAAAAAAATCTTCATTTTGAGTTATTTCATTGCTTTTGCCTTTGTCGTTTTATTTCCGCGTTCCTTTATTTTTGCTGCGGAAGAAACTGAACATTACGAAACTGTTATTGATAAAGTTGCGGATGCGTATATAGGTAAAAGTGTTCCGGGTGCATGTGTTATTGTATCTGAACACGGAGAAATTGTGTTTTCAAAAACCTACGGATATGCTGATTTAGAAAAAAATATACCTATGAATCCTGAGAACACAGTTTTTGAATGGGGCTCAATATCAAAAACCTTTATATGGGTGAGTGTAATGCAATTAAGTGAAGAAGGAAAAATTGATTTGAATGCGGATATCCGCAATTATTTACCAAAAGGTTTTTTGAAAAATTTGCATTATGATACACCTATTACAATGCTCCATCTCATGAATCATACGGCGGGTTTCGAGGATCAGCTTATTAACCTGCGCTATTTTGAAAGTGATAAGGAATTTGCATTAGCCGAAGTCTTGTCCTCATATCAACCCGAACAGGTATTTTCACCGGGCAAGGTAAGCGCATATTCTAATTGGGGTGCTGCATTAGCTGCATTTATTGTAGAGAGAGCGAGCGGTCAAAATTACAAAGAATATGTAAATGAACATATTTTGAAACCTTTAGATATGAACAATACATCGATAGGTCCATTTCAGAATGACAATCCTACGATTTTGGCAAGAAAGGCAGTCGGTTATTCTTTTTCTGAAAAGGGATTCCGAAAAGAACCGAATATGTATTTAAGAATGTACCCTGCTGGTGGAATGAATGGCTCAGCCGGAGATTTATTGAATTATGCACAAGAGCTGGCTAAAAATCATGACAAAGATAATCTGTTGTTTAATAATCCTCATACTAAAAAAGATATGTTTACAGAAACCTATCGCTCCTATGGTGCAAATTCCGGTTTGTCTCATGGCTTCTGGCAATATGTGAATAATCCGGAAATACATGGACATGAAGGGGGAACATACGGGTTCAAAACACAAATATGGGTAGAGCCAAAAAATGAGAGAGCAATTTTAATATTGACAAATGTAATGGAGACGGAGTTTTGCTCGGAGATTATGGAAAAAATTGCATATACAGAAGCTGATGAAAAAAAGATAAAAGAAAATTTAGATCTTAAGATGTTAAGCGGAGATTATCTTCCTGCCCGCTCTGCATTGAAAAATGTTGGAAAAATACAAGGGAAAATGCAAATGATTTCCATTAGGGTGACAGATGGAAATCGTCTTTGTCTTACTATGCCATTTGAAGATAAAAAGCAATATTACGAACAAATAGATTCTAACATTTTCTTTTGCAAGGATGCGAGTCCTGAAGAAAAAACACTTGCTTTTAATATAGCTGACGGCAAAGTACATTCTATGAGCTTTAGATTAGCTCATGATTATATCCCTGCCACTAACACACAAGGAAAAATAGCATTTTTGTTCAGCTTGGGAACTTATATATCAACCACATTATTATTTTTAACATTACTGATTATATGCATCATTTCAACTCTACAAAGGCGGAAGAAATGTACGCGGCATCATATGTATCTATATATTTGTGGAGCTATGCTTGGGGTTTCTGGAATTACCGGAATAGTTCATTGGTTTTCAATATATGAAATTCTTGCTCATGAACTTATGATTATTGTTATTGCCGGATGGTTTTTTAGTATTATAGGGATTTTATGTGGAGGATATGCAATTTTCAAAGAAAGAAGTATCAAAAACAGTGGATTACTACTAATATTTATAGCTCAGATTTTTTCGGCATATTATCTTGGGTTTTTAACTGTTGTATAGAGGATCTTTTAAAAGAATGCTCTAATATATATTTTTCGAGTAAGGAAAATTTGATTAAATAGTGGAGGTAATTGCTATGTGTTATGTAGGGTCTGTTATTTATATAGAAAATAATAATAGACCTTTTTGATGTCGGTAATTATTATAAACAATTAAATTTAAAACATTTTGGAAGAACAGGTTTCTTCCGTTTTCGAGGACTTTTTATGCTTATGTGCAGGAGTCCTCCTTTTTTGTCTGAAAAACAAATAGACAAAAAAGAAATGGAGGAAACTTTATGGCAAAAGAGTATTACCTTTATGTCAGAGGGCAAAAGGTAAAAGTCAGTGAAGATATTTATAAAGTCTACTGGCGAGAAAAAGAACACGAGAAGTATTTAGAGCAGGTGGACAGAAAAAACCACCTGCTTTTCTTTTCCTCTTTGGATCATGATGGGAATTTTGTAGATAACATCGCTGATGAAAGCGTTGATGTAGCAAAGATTGTTGAAACACAGATGATGATTGAGGCAGTCAGAAATGCTATATCAAAACTAAACGATGAGGAAAGGGACATCATAGAGCGTTTGTATTTCAATGATGAAACGCTATCAAGCATAGCGAGAGGTAAGAAAGTGAGCTATCAAGCTATACAATGGCGAAAAAATAGCATTCTTAAAAAACTAAGTGTGCTATTGGAAGAATTTATGAAGTAATCGCCTTGTGCATGAGGGCAGATTTTCCTTTATAAAGTGAAGGGAGAACTGTCCTCATTTCTTATTTAAGAAGTGTTTTGAGAAAAGTCAAAGTTAAAAATCTCTCTTAATGCCATTAGGCACTTGTTCCTTGACAACTGAATAGACCAAAGGTAGGACTTTAGCTACTTGTGGAGGATTATGACTTACGCCATGACCTTTCTGCTTAAAGGGATTTTAGTTTTATGAGTACTGAGAAATTAAGGAAACAAGAAAGCGAGCGACAAATAAGAATACATAAAAACAGATGTGGCAACCTGTTCGATGAAGCAAGTGGTGATAATGATACTTCAATAGTTTAAGCCGGCTCGTCTGGAATAAGGGGCGGAGGTGAGATTCCTATGTTGCTGCCAAGCACCTACCAATGTCATTAAACTTAAAAATAAATTTGAATGAGGAGGAGTTGAAATGAATAATGAATTATTAAAATATAGCCTCCAATTATCTATGCTGTCTATGTTACTTTCTAAGCACTTACTCAGCGATATTGAATATAAAAAGATAAAAATTAAATTGATGAAAAAGTATAACATTCCCACAGAATTATATTTATAATGTCTTGGAAGTGTGGTATAATAAAACTGCATAGAAAGATACAAAAAAAGGAGGCAGGTGCAGTGAAAAGAGATGTAAAAGTTATTAAAGGTGATACCACACTGAAAAGAACTGCATCAGGCTGTGTAGAGCGCTCAATAAAGAGGGTAGCAGCTTATTGCAGAGTCAGCACGGATACCGAAGATCAAATTAACAGCTATAATTCTCAAGTAGAACACTACACAGATTTTATAAAGCAAAATAATGAGTGGACACTTGCGGGGATATATGCTGATGAAGCGATAACCGGCACACAGGTTGACAGAAGAATTGATTTTCAAAGATTAATCAATGATTGTATGAACGGAGATATAGATATGGTAATTACAAAATCTATATCAAGATTTGCAAGAAATACTTTAGACACCTTGAAATATGTTAGAAAGCTGAAGGAATACAATGTTGCAGTATTTTTTGAAGAAGAAAATATCAATACATTAACGATGGATGGCGAATTGCTTTTGACTATTTTAAGTTCAGTCGCTCAACAGGAAGTGGAAAATATTTCAGCCAATGTTAAAAAAGGCTTGAGAATGAAGATGGAAAGAGGAGAAATGGTCGGGTTTCAAGGCTGCTTAGGTTATGACTATGATCCGGAGACCAAGAGTATTTCCGTCAATGAAAAAGAAGCTGAGATTGTACGATATATTTTCAGGAGATACCTTGAAGGTGTTGGTGGGATGGTTATTTCCAGAGAGCTTGAAGAACAAGGTTATTTATCACCAAGAGGGCATAAGAGGTGGACTGAAACCACTGTTTTAGGAATCATTAAGAATGAAAAATACAAGGGCGATCTTCTTATGGGCAAAACATTTACTGTTGATCCTATTTCAAAAAGAAGATTGGATAACTTCGGAGAACAAGATAAATTCTATATTGAGAATCATCACGAACCTATTATTTCTGAAGAAGATTTTGAAAAGGCGCAGGGGATTAGATTAAGAAGAGCAAAAAATAGAAATACTGTTGCTAACAATGGTGGCAAAAGAGAAAAGTATTCAAGAAAATACGCCTTTAGCAGTATGCTTGAATGTGGTTTTTGTGGACACATGCTTTCAAGAAGAAATTGGCATTCAAGCTCTGAATATACAAAGGTAATTTGGCAATGTGTTAATGCAACAAAAAACGGAAAGAAATATTGTCCACATAGCAAAGGCATTGAGGAAGAAGCTATAGAAAAAGCATTTATGGAAAGCTATCGTCAGGTATGCCACAATAATGTAGAAATTACAAATGAGTTCTTGAAAACTGTGGAAGAAGAGCTAAAAGATAATAGCTTAGCAAAGGACTTGAAGAAAATAAGCAATCAACTTGATAAAATACTGAAGAAAGAAAAAGACCTTGTAGAATTAAGACTTAATGAAGCAATCAGTATGGAGATATATCAAGAGAAATATAATGAAATAGCCATAAGCAAGGAAAAATTGCTCGAAGAAAAGAGGACTTTAGAGGTAACACTGACTGATGAAAAAGCATTGAAGAAAAGGCTTGAGGGGTTTAAGAAGTTACTGGAGTCTAATAAATATCTTGAAGAGTTTGATAGGACAGTATTTGAAAGTATAGTAGACAAAATTGTAATCGGTGGGACAAATGATGATGGTGATATTGATCCTGCAATGATTACTATCATATATAAGACAGGGAAAAAGGATTCTCAAAACGGACGATTATTCAAGAGCAGAAGAAAAAATGCAAAGGTTGTTGAGGAAAATGATGGCGATAAATTGTATTCTCAGTCAAGCAACGAGGTTAATAAATTGTGTTCCTATTCAACAGACAACACATTGTGAGACGGTAGCACTTTTGTCCAAACTCGATGTCGATAAGCATATAAATATTGAAATTGAGCTGGATGAGCTTGATTTGACCAGTGCTGAAAGTAAGGCAACATATGCTCAAATCAAAGAATATGTTTGGAATAAATTTGAATTAAAAGTTTCGACATTATATATTGCACAGATAAAAAAGAAATGTGGAATAGAATTACGAGAACATTACAACAAGTCTAAAAAAGAAAAACAAATTATTCCACAGTGTACACCTGAAAAAGAAGAAGCTATCATGGATGCCTTGAGACACTTCAAAATGATTGAATAGAAAGGAAGTTTATATGAATCATTACCTTACTGATGAAAAGCCTAATAAGGCGATTATTAAATTTGCCCTGCCTATGATTAACGGTTCATTTTTCCAACAGGTCTATACTTTAGTAGATTCTGCTGTCGTTGGTAAATACGTTGGCGAAGCAGCACTTGCTTCTATTGGAGTAAGCTTTGCCCTCTAATAGGCATAGGAGTAGCAGCTTTAATTAAATTCATTGTCTACAGCAAAGGCAAAAATGCAAAAAAGTTCAGACAGGGAAAAGAGTATGGTTCAGCAAGATGGGGAACGAGAAAAGATATAGAACCGTATATGGATGAAAAGTTCCAGAACAATATCTTGCTTACACAAACAGAACGATTAACTATGAACGGCAGACCAGCTAATCCAAAGTATGCAAGAAACAAGAATATACTTGTCATAGGAGGTTCAGGCTCCGGCAAGACGAGATTTTATGTAAAACCGAATTTAATGCAAATGCACTCGTCCTATTTTGTAACCGATCCTAAAGGAACGATAGTGATTTAGTGCGGTAAGATGCTTGAAGATAATGGATATGAGATTAAAATTCTAAATCCCATAAACTTCAAAAGTCTATGAAGTACAATCCATTCGCATGTATCCGTTCTGAGAAAGATATTTTAAAACTGGTTCAGACAATCATCTCAAACACGAAGGGCGAGGGAGAAAAAGCAGGTGATAACTTTTGGGTGAAAGCTGAGAAGCTCTACTATACGGCACTTATCGGATATATCTGGTATGAGGCTCCAAGAGAAGAAAAGAACTTTGCAACACTACTTGATATGATAGACGCTTCAGAGGTAAGAGAAGATGATGAAACCTACATGAATCCGATTGATAGACTCTTTGAAGCATTGGAGAAGAAAGAACCGACACACTTTGCGGTGAAGCAATATAAAAAGTACAAATTGGCTGCTGGAGTAATAGAATTAAGGAGAACACTTAATCACTGTTTTAGTGAAACATGTACTTCTTAATTCTTTTTTATTTAAGAAATTAAGAGGAAGGAAGAAAAAGAACGAGCAAGAAAAGATCGACTTCATCAAAACTACCTCAAGCGTAAAGCAAACGGCAAGCAAAAAGAATATGAGGAAAGATATAAGGCAAGGAAAGAGGAGAAAAAACAGGAGAAGCTAAAGGTTTTGAAAAGAACAGGGATATCGGTAAGCGAGTACAAAAATATGGAAACAAAGTTAACTTGACAAATATTGAATTTAGATTTATTATTAAATTGAGATTCAGTATTTCATTCGAAAGAGGTGTGATATGGCACAAGTATTGAAAGAAGAAGTTAGAAATAGGATACTTGATGCAGCAGAAAAAGTATTTTATAAAAATGATTATAGAGGTGCTAAATTAACAGAAATTGCAAAAGAAGCAGATATTCCTGTGGCACTAATTTATACCTATTTTAAAAATAAGGAAGTTTTGTTTGATGCAGTAGTAAGTTCTGTTTATATAAACTTCGAGTCAGCTTTTAATGAGGAAGAATCCTTGGAAAAAGGTTCTGCTTCTGAAAGGTTTGATGAGGTTGGAGAAAAATATATTCACGAGCTTTTAAAAGAGCGTAAGAAGTTAATTATTTTAATGGATAAAAGCTCAGGTACAAAGCATATAGAAGCAAAACAAAAACTCATATCGCAAATGGAGGCTCATATTGAAGTTAGTTTAAAGAGACAATCGAAAGAGGAATATGATCCAATGCTTGCCCATATTTTAGCCAGTAACTTTACTGAGGGGCTTCTTGAAATAGCAAGACACTATCAAAGTGAAAAGTGGGCAAAAGATATGCTAAAACTTATTGCAAGGTGTTATTACAAGGGAGTGGAATCCCTTTAATAAGCATCAAAAAATAGACTTTGCGTAATCAGCAAAGTCTTACTTTAAACCATAATACTGAATTAAGATTCAATATTATTCAATTTTGAAAGGAGTGTTGTCCATGCCAGAAAAAGAATTAAGGAAAAAAGTGATAGGGAAAAATGGTTTATCCAATTCACTTCTTGCTTTAAAAATAGTATTTGATTTGATACCACAAATCTTACTTGTATATTTGATTAGTTCTTTAATCACAAACAATATTAACGAAGATAATTTAAAGTATGTATTCATTGGAATCTTTATATCATTTGTGTTAAAAGGCGTGTTTTACTATTTTGCAACAAAGGTTGCTCATGAGAAAGCATACGAAAAATTAACAGAACTTAGGTTAGATATTATTGATCATCTAAAAAAACTAAGTTTAGGATTTTTTAAAGAACATAATACAGGAGAGCTTACCAACATTGTTCAGCATGATGTGGAACAAGTGGAAGTATACCTTGCCCATGGTCTTCCTGAAATAATGTCAGTTACACTTCTACCTACCATTATTTTTGTAGCTATGATTTTTGTGGATTGGCGTCTTGCTCTTGGAATGATTGCCGGAGTTCCACTTATGTATTTGGTAAAAGTTCTTTCACAGAAAACAATGGATAAAAACTTTGCTATTTATTTTAACCACGAAAAAAAGATGAGAGAAGAACTAATGGAATATGTAAAAAATATTTCTGTTATTAAAGCTTTTGCTAAAGAAGAGGAGATAAGTGAAAGAACATTAAAAACGGCAAGAGAATATGTTTACTGGGTTAAAAAGAGCATGGGGATGGTTACAATCCCAATGGGACTCATTGACATATTTATGGAAATTGGAGTGGTAATTGTCATGATTTTGGGAAGTATCTTTCTTTATCATGGGAATATTACAACACCTAATTTTATTCTTTCAATAATTTTATCGTCTGCTTTTACTGCATCTATAAGTAAGACTGCTACATTGCAACATTTTTCTATTGTGTTTAAGGAAGCATTAAAGTCTATAGGAAAAGTTTTAACAGTTCCGCTTCCAACCAAGAATACAGAACAAGGTTTAGAGTTTGGAAATATAGAATTTAAAGATGTTAATTTTGCATATGGAAAAGATGGTTTTGAGCTTAAAAATATCAATTTAACTTTTAAGAAAAATAGTTTGAATGCCTTTGTAGGAGCAAGTGGTTGCGGGAAAAGTACTGTATCTAATTTGCTTATGGGATTTTGGGATGCAGACGAAGGACAAATACTAATAAATGGAAAAGATATAAAAGAATATAGTCAAGAAAATATATCAATGCTGATTGGCAGTGTGCAACAGGAGGTTATCCTTTTTGATTTAAGCATTTCTGAAAATATAGCAATCGGAAAACTAAATGCAACAAAAGAAGAAGTCATAGAAGCAGCTAAAAAAGCAAGATGCCATGATTTTATTTCAGCGTTGCCAAATGGATATGAAACACGAGTAGGTGAAATGGGAGTTAAGTTATCCGGTGGAGAAAAACAAAGAATATCAATTGCGAGAATGATACTTAAAAATGCACCGATTTTAATATTAGATGAGGCAATGGCAGCTGTTGATAGTGAAAATGAAAGACTAATCGGTGAAGCGATTGATGATTTAAGTAAGGATAAAACTATCATTACAATTGCTCATCATCTAAATACGATTAGAGATTCAGACCAAATTATAGTTATGGATAAGGGCGTTGTTCTTGATGCAGGAAGCCATGAAGAGCTGATGAAAAGATGTGATTTTTATAAGGATATGGTTGAAGCACAGAACAAGGTAGATAGATGGAATTTGAAAGAGGTGGTAACAGAAAATGTTTAGAGAAATGTTAAAACTACTAACAAAAATCGGCAAGAGAGATTTGATTATATCAAGTGTATTCTTTGCCCTTTATGGACTCAGCTCCATAGCCATGATTGTTATCGTATTTTCTATACTGTTCCAAATCTTTGACGGAACGAGCTTAGCAAGCCTATATAAATATTTTATTTCGATTGGATTACTTGTAGTATTCAAAGGTATTTGTAATATGGTCGCAGATATGAAAAAGCATAGTGCAGGTTTTGATATTGTTCAGCAAATAAGAGAACGCATGATTATTAAATTGAAAAAATTCAGTTTGGGATTTTATACCAATGAACGACTTGGGGAAATAAATACAATTTTACACAAAGATGTTGATAATATGTCCCTTGTTGTAGGACACATGTGGTCAAGAATGTTTGGCGATTTTTTGATAGGTGCAGTCGTATTTATTGGTCTTGCAAGTATTGATTTAAAACTTGCTATTCTAATGGCTGTATCTGTTCCGATTGCACTTATCTTTCTATATCTGACTATTAAGCAATCTGAAAAAATAGAGAATCAGAATAACTCAGCACTTCTTGATATGGTTAGCCTATTTGTTGAATATGTGAGAGGAATACCTGTATTAAAGAGTTTTTCTAACAATAAGAGCTTGGATAATGAGCTTATGAATAAAACAAAGAAGTTTGGAGAGACAAGTAAAGCAGCTTCAAGATTTAAGGCAAAACAATTATCTATATTTGGATTTTTACTGGATATTGGATATTTGGTTCTTTTAATTGCAGGAACAATATTTGTTGTAAAGGGAAATCTTGATGTACTTAATTTTATTATCTTTGCAGTAATTTCAAAAGAGTTTTATAAGCCATTCGCTTCTATGGAACAACACTATATGTACTATGTTTCGGCGGTAGATAGTTATGAGAGACTTTCAAGAATTTTATATGCAGATGTAATCCCGGATAAAGTGAATGGAATTGTTCCGATGTATAATGATATAGCTTTTGAAAACATAGATTTTTCCTATGAAAAAGATGAATTTAAAATGGAAAAATTGAGCTTTTCTATTGCTGAAAAAACAATGACAGCCTTAGTTGGAGAATCAGGTAGTGGAAAGACTACTATAACCAACTTGCTTTTAAGATTTTATGATGTGCATAAAGGAAAAATTACCCTCGGAGGAACTGATATAAGGGATATTCCTTATGATGAGCTTTTAGATCGTATTAGTATTGTCATGCAAAATGTTCAGTTGTTTGATAATACCATTGAAGAAAACATCAAGGTAGGTAAAAAAGGAGCAATGAAAGAAGAAATCATTGAAGCTGCAAAGAAAGCGAGAATACATGATTTCATTATGAGTTTACCAAAAGGTTATGAAACTGATATTGGAGAAAATGGTGGGATTTTATCAGGTGGACAGAGACAAAGAATATCTATTGCAAGAGCTTTTCTAAAGGATGCACCTATTTTAATTCTTGATGAAATGACAAGTAATGTTGATCCTGTAAATGAATCTTTGATACAAGATGCTATCACAGAACTTGCAAAGAATAGAACTGTACTTGTAGTGGCTCATCATTTAAAAACCATTCAAAAAGCTGACCAAATTCTCGTATTTCAAAAAGGAAATTTACTTGAAAAAGGAAAGCATGGGGAACTTCTTGAGAAAGATGGTTACTACACAAAATTATGGAAAGCTCAGTACGAGGTATAATCATGATTTTGTTAAAAAATGTTTCTTATGAATGGGAAGATGGACGAACTGCTTTAAAAAATATCAATCTTGAAATTAAAAAAGGTGAATTTGTTTTAATTTCAGGGAAAAGTGGAAGTGGGGACAGTGATATAATGATGACAGATACAATAAATCCATTAAAATCAAAGTTTAAAGGCTTCCACAAAACTTTTAAACAAGACGATTTAGGATTAAGTCTGTCATCTTTTTTATTAAATTAACAAAAAAGAAAAGAAAACATAAGTAATAAGGATTGAAGAGAATATGATAATATTTAGAGTTTTTTTCAAAATCATATTGTTTCCTATTAGTATAGCGTTAAGTATCATCACTCTATTTTTAACGTTTGTATTAGGACTCAGCACAATATTTTTCAAACTGATTTCATTTATCGCTATTATGGGATTTTTAGGATCTGTTTATCATGGAGAAAAAGCACTTGCTATAGAGGCAATTATAATAGCATATCTTTTTAGTCCTTATGGTTTACCAGTGCTAGGATATTTTATTATAGAAGTGATAGAAGGGGTGAATGAAAGAATAAAAACAATTTAAATATAAAAATAAATAGATTAAAACGATGAAAAAGAGATAGCAAAATCAAAGCTATCTCTTTTTATATGAAAAGAAAGGGGGTTATGATGAAAGAAATAGTTAAATTTGAATACTATTATGGCAATGAAGCAGAACAATATTCATTTTTTAGGATTCCCAAAACTTTATTTACCGACTTAAATTTTAAAAAACTATCCGTAGAAGCAAAAATTCTTTATGGAATTCTACTCGATAGAATGAGCTTGTCAATTAAGAATAAATGGTTAGATGAAGAAAACAAGGTATACATCATCTATACCATAGAAGAAATTATGGAAGTATTAAATTGGGGGAGAAATAAATCGGTCAAAGTAATGAAAGAAATTGAAGAGATAGGATTATTAGAAAAAAAGAGGTTAGGACTTGGAAAGCCAAATTTACTCTATGTAAAGAACTTTATTTACACAGAAAATAATAAAACTACAGAAGTTTCAAAAGCAAACCTCAAGAAGTTTAAAAAACAAACTTCAGGAAGTTTAGAAAACAAACCTCAAGAAGTTTCAAAAGAGGACTCTAATAATACTAATATTAATAATACTGAAACTAATAATACTGATTTTAATAATACCACCCCCATATCCCCCTTAGAAAAGCTAGGAGAAAAATCAAAAAAAACTTTGGAGGAGGAAGAATTAAAAGAAACTATAAAAAAGAATATATCTTATGAAATCTTTGAAAAAGTAAGAATAGAAGAAAAGAAGCAAGTAGATGTAATGATAAAT
Source organism: Peptoniphilus senegalensis JC140 (assembly GCF_000321025.1). Lineage (GTDB taxonomy): Bacteria > Bacillota > Clostridia > Tissierellales > Peptoniphilaceae > Peptoniphilus_A > Peptoniphilus_A senegalensis. The sequence goes on along the minus strand of NZ_HE610717.1, from coordinate 449,796 downwards.
GTACTTGTAAAAGCCTTAACTAGCTTTACAAACATTAAAATAGGAGGGAGGCATATATCCAATGAAAATTTTAAAGAAAAATTTCTAAGTCTTAACTATAAACACATAGACTATGTTTTGAAATACCTAAGAGAAAATGCTCCAAAGGATATTAGAAACATTAATGCTTATCTACTGACTCTCTTATACAATGCAGATGAAAATATTAGAAACATAGAAGTCATAAAGAGAGAAGATCAGAAAAGAGAAAACTATGACTATAGTAACGATGAGGATATATGGAGAGAAATTTTAAATACTTGATAGGAGAGGAGCATATGGAATTAATAAAAGAAATCCTAGAACAGAAAATAAAAAATGCAGAAACAAATAGTCCATCAAAAGATGAAGAAAATAGGAGTTATATAGATCAAGAAACAGGATTAAAATATTGTGCAAAATGTAAAACACCAATTGAAAAAGAAATAGACTTCTTTGGAGAAATAAAAAAAGTTGGTATTTTATGTCAATGTAAAAAAGAAAGACAAAAATTAGAGGAAGAAAAAAGAAAAGAAAATAAAAGGCTTTTGAAAATTGAACACTTAAAAAAAGAGTGTTTTTCTGATCCTATCCTATTAAATTGGAATTTTAAAAATATGGACAAAGACAGTGAGCATGAAAAAGTAGCAAAAAACTATGTGGAAAAATTTGATGAAATATATGAAAATAATATAGGATTAATTCTCACAGGGAATGTGGGATGTGGAAAAACATATCTTGCAAGTGCTATAGCAAATGCTTTACTAGAAAAAGAAATATCAGTCAAAATGACAAATTTTTCTGTAATTTTAAATGATATGACTAACTTTGAGATTGATAAAAGTAAGTATATAAACAATCTAAATCGAAAGGAACTATTAATTATTGATGATTTTGGAATGGAAAGAGATACAGATTTTGCAGCTGAGCATATCTTTAACATAATAGATGGTAGATATAGAAGTGGGAAACCTCTAATTATAACAACAAACTTAAATATATCAGCTTTAACTAATCCTGAAACTATAAAAGATAAAAGAATTTACTCAAGGATACTTGAAATATGCAGTCCCATTATATTTACAGGAGAAAATAGAAGAATAGAAAAAATGAAGGAGAAATCAAAATTAGCCTATGAAATATTAAAAAAAGAATGAAAGTAGGTGAGTGAATGCAAAATGATGATATAAATAGCAGAACAATAGCCATAGTAAAAAAAGCAAGTATAGTAACAGCCAAGCAAGTTATAAATTTGATGAAGAAAATATTAGAAATAAATAAACATAAAGCGCAGACAGAACAGTCAAGACCCTTAGAAAAATTTAAAAAAGTAAAAGTAAAAGACCTTGTAAAAAAAGGTAAAGTAGAAACCTTAGAATTAAATGACATAGACTTAAAAGCATTGAAAAAAGAATTAAAAAGATATGGGGTGAAATTTTCCATAAAGAAAGATTTAGAAAATGGAAACAACATTATCTTTTTTCAAGCAAAAGATATAAAAGTAATGGAACAAGCTTTTAAAAAGACAGTCCAGAAATTTACTAAAGATAAGTCAAGAAAAAGAAAATCTTTAATAGAAAGGCTTAATAACTTCAAGGATAAAGTCAAAGATACTATTGACAGAGATAAGGTTAAACATAAACATCAGGAACAAAGTTTATAATAAAAGAACTTAGATATATAATATATATGATGAGAAGGCATGAATAGCTGTATTGTTGAATACTATGAAAAAGAAGATTGGAATCATCCAGTAGAAGAATTTCTCTTATCTATAGATAAAAAATGAGAGCAGAAGTATTAGGAAAGAAACTAAAAGCTACCTTTGAAAGTAAAGTATAAGTGTATGAAATGAAGAAAAATATTTGCCCAAAATGTAAAAGAAAGATGAAACAACAATTTATAGGCCTACTACATTGCAAGTGTGGTATAAGCTACCATAAAGATTTAGGATATTTTAAAAGAAATGAAAATATGATTTTTGTCTTGGAAAGAAAAAAGATAGGTAAAAAAATAAAACAAGTTCCAGTAATAAGATATAAAAAAGATAAATAAAATACTAATGGGTAGAGAAATCTACTCTTTTTTATGGAGAGGAAGTGATTAATTCGAAAATACTAAATGAAATAATAAAAGATATAAAAAATGTTTTTAAGATAAGAGATAAGAAGAAATTTGTATTAGAAAATCTTCCTTACCTCTTATTTTTTTATATAGGAAATATCTTTGCAAGCCATGTCAACTCTTATGTAGGAGGAGATATAATAGATAGAATTCTAGTAGCTTTTAGTCAAATAGATACTTTAAAATATATTCCATCATTAAAAATAAAAAACCTGATACCTGGTCTAATTCTATCAGTAGTTATTAAGTTAATCATTATACAGAAAAAGAAAAAAGCAAAAAAGTTTAGAGAGGGTAGAGAATATGGATCGGCAAGATGGGTTGCATAATATTAACTGAACAGGAGTGATATATAGACACGAGAAAAGGAGGATAATGCCATGATAGAATATCATAACAAAATCACAGCACTATACTCCCGCCTTTCAGTTGGTGATGAAGATAGAGACGGTGGCGAGAGTAATAGTATTGTCAATCAAAAAGCATTTTTAGAAAGGTATGCAAGAGATAAAAAGCTGATAAACATTCGCCACTATATCGACGATGATGAAAGCGGTAGGTTCTTTGACCGCTCCGCCTATACACAGATGATAAGCGATGTGGAAAGTGGTAAAATCGGCATTGTCATTATGAAAGATATGACGAGATGGGGAAGAGATTATCTTCAAGTCGGAAACGCTATGGAGATATTTAGAAGAAACAATGTACGCTTTATCGCCATCAACAACGGTATAGACAGCATTGACCAAAATACATTGGAATTTGCCCCATTTATCAACATCATGTCAGAGTGGTATGCAAGAGACATCAGCAAGAAAGTAAAGACAGGAATAAAGACCAAAGGAGCAGACGGAAAGCCTGTTGCAACAGAAGCCCCATACGGCTATATAAAAGACCCTGATAACAAAGATTATTGGATAGTCGATAAAGAAGCTGCCGAAGTTGTAAAACTCATTTTCAGGCTATTTATGGAGGGAAAAAACAGAAATCAGATAGCTTTTTACCTGAAAGAAAAGGAAATACTAACCCCAACCTTTTATATGAAAAGACAAGATAGAGGAACAGCTAAAAACAAACCACTAAATGAAGAAAATAGATATAACTGGAACAAAGCAACCATAACACGCATACTGAAAAGACAAGAGTATTGTGGTGATGTAGTCAACTTCAAGACCGAAAAGCATTACAGAGATAAGAGAAACCACTATGTAGATAAAAGCAAATGGCAAATAACAGAAAATGTGCATGAGCCAATAATAGATAGAACTACCTTTGAAAATGTAGAGCGTATGTTAAAAAATGCACCTGTAAAAAGACCAAACGGAGATGGAGAAATTCACGCACTTTCAGGCTTGATGTACTGTAAAGATTGCGGAACAAAAATGCACATTCGCACCATACACAAAAATGGAAGAGTACAGCATGTAACCTATTGCAGTGAATATGCCAAAGGGAAAGCAAAGCACCCCAAATGCAACTCCCCACACCGCATTGATGTTGATGAGGTTATGGAAAATATTGCAGAAGTCTTGCGAAAGATAGCACAGTATTCTTTGGAAAACAAAGCAGATTTTGAGAAACTTGTAAAAGGGAGTCTGTATAAAGAACAGACCGAAGAATTCAAGAAAAATCAAAAGCGTATGCCACAAATCACAGATCGAATGGAACAGATAGAAAGAGTGATGAATAAACTCTATGAAGATAATGCACTTGGAAATATGGATACAGAACGCTATGAACAGTTATCAAGAAAGTATGCTGAAGAATACTACACCTTAAAAGCAGAAAAAGAAGAAATCAAAGAACGCTTATCCGAATGTGAAAATGCAAACCAAAGAGCAAAGAAATTTATCAGACTTGCAGAAAGCTATTCCAACTTTGAAGAACTTACCCCTACCATTATCAATGAGTTTATCAGTAAAATCGTAGTGCATGAAAGAGATGTAAAAAGAGCAAAATATGTAGTTCAACGAATAGAGGTTTATTTTAACTATATCGGAAAATTTGAAAATGAACTTACAAAACAGATAGAGCCGACAAAAGAAGAAATGATACAGATGAGGGAAGAAATAGAAGAAGCAAAGAGAGAAAAATCACGAGCTTATCATAGGGCATATTCTAAAGCATACAGAGCCAAAAATCTTGAAAAGTGCCGAGAGTATGAAAAATTAAAAGCAAGAGAATACAGAGCAAAAAAGAAACTACAAGCAACAACCTAAAACCAAATATTAATTAATCGCAAAAGAGGTTTCCTAATCACAGGAAATCTTTTTTTTGTGCAAGTCGAAAGGAGGAACTAAATGGCAGAAAATGAGAAAACAGATATTAAAGAAATACAAGCAGAACAACATCAAAAGCCCGATGGCATTCTTACAAAGAAGATAAATGGAAAGACCTTTGTAACAGAGATATATTTTGACAAAAAGAGCAAAGAAACATTTCAAGATAAACTGTTTAAGGTAATACATTCTAAAAAGAATGAAAAACAATAAATAGGTATACCACTCCTACAATATAAAAGACAAAAATAATTGAATCCAGATAAAAAATGATAGAAAAAATAACTAAAAAGTGGTATAATAAAGTATAATTATATTCAAAAACTAAATGAACGGAGGAACAAAAAATGGGGTTATTCGGACTGTTTGGAGGAAAAAAAGAAGTTGAATTAGATAAAGCAAAAAGCGATAAAAACAAGGCATTAATGAGAGAAATCTTTGATAGGAAAGTAGATAATGGCTCAGAATATAGAATAATCTATGCTTATTCAGAAGATATAGGTGGAGCTAATTTTGCGGTACTTCGTACGGTTTCCTATAAGTATAGAAGTTTTATACTTGGCTACAAGGAAAGTGATTTAAGTTTAGTTTTCCTTGAGGTAAGCCCTGATTTAACTCAGGTTGGTGAAGCACTTCTTTATAGACCACAAGATATAAAGAAAACTAATTTCACCAAGATGGTAGGTTCATATTATCTACAATACGGAAACTCATTCAAGAAAGAATTTTTCAACTTTTTTGTTCCTGAGACTATTGGCGATATAGTAAATCATGATTGGTATGATGAAGAAACATTCACTTATATTGACCAAAGAGAAGAACATAGTGGTTGGGTAGATTTTTGGAATAAATTTTGCAAATAAAAGGTAAAGTATAATGAGTATGTTACCAAATTATATTTTGGCTTTTATATTTGCAGTATTTCTCATATATAGCTATATAAATATAAAAGTTAAAAAAGCTAAAGTTAGTAACGGATGTCTTTATGGAATAGGCATAGTTGTTGCAGTATTGCTACTTGGAATGTCTATTTACGGTATAATATTTAATATCCCATTAGGGCAAGTGCAGATGCTAATAGAAAATAGCTTTAAATAAAAAATAGATATATGAAACAGTAAATCAAATTCGGTTTACTGTTTTTTATTTGCTCAAAATTAGAAAGAGAGGAAATGAGAAAATGAAGAACATAGAAGAAAAAATCTTAATGGCAGATGAAGAAATCAAGCAGTTACAAAACAAAAGGAAAAAGCTCATCAGTCAGCAGAAACAGGAAGAAAGAAAAAAGAGAGATAAAAGAATATATGAAAAAGGAGCAGTCTTTGAAAGTATCTTTACAGAAAGCAAAAATCTAACCAAAGATGAATTTTATCAGTTAATCACATCTTTAATTCGTAAAGAGGAAGCCAATCTCAAAATACAAAAAATTATAGAAAGCAGAGAAGAAAGCGAAGTTGAAAATATAGAAAAAGAAGATGAAGAAACGGGGATAGAGGAATAGTCCCTTGTTTACAAGGGCGCACATATACACCTTAGCAGGTGTGTGCGTTCTCCGAAGGCTCTTAGCAGAGGGCATATCAGCTAACGCTGATACAGGGGAACTACATTCCCCTACGGAAATAAATTTTCTACCCCTTGTGTACTTACCAAAAGAAATCGGATAAAAAGCAATCCGATTTCTTTAGGAAGTCTTATCTATCGCCACATCAAAGTATCAGAAAAACGAAAGGAGGTTTTCTCTTATGGCGATATATCATCTTTGTATAAAGATTATTTCAAGAGGTAAAGGCAAAAGTGCAGTAGCAGCTTCCGCCTATCGAAGTGGCGAAAAAATAAAAAATGAATACGATGGCGAACTGCATGACTTTACAAGAAAAGGCGGAATAGCACATACTGAAATTCTTTTACCACAAAATGCACCACAGGAATTTTTAGATAGAGGGACATTGTGGAACAGTGTTGAGAAAATAGAAAAAAGTAAAAACTCACAGCTTGCAAGAGAAATTGAAGTAGCCTTACCTAAAGAATTAGACCGAGAGAAACAAATAAATCTTGTACGAGAATATGTAAAAGAAAATTTTGTAAAAGTAGGTATGTGTGCCGACATTGCCCTACATGATAAAAATGATGGAAACCCACATTGTCATATATTACTTACCATGCGACCACTAAACGAAGATACAACATGGGGAGCAAAATCAAAAAAGGAATATATCCTTGATGAAAATGGAGAAAAAGTAAAACTTAAAAATGGTAATTACAAAACAAGAAAGATAAATACAACAGATTGGAACGAGCAAGACAAGGCAGAAGAATGGCGAAAAGCATGGGCAGATATTACAAACAAATATCTTGAAGAAAACAGCATACAGGAGAAAGTAGATCATCGTTCTTATCAAAGACAAGGGATAGAACAAATACCGACCATTCATTTAGGAGTGTCAGCAACCCAAATGGAGAAGAAAGGCATAGCCACAGACAGAGGAAATATCAACCGAGAAATCAAACATCAAAATATGATTTTAAGAGAAATTTCAAGAAGAATAAAGGCATTACTAAATTGGATAAGAGGAATAGGAAAAGAAGAAAAAATAGAAAACGAAAATACAAAGTCCACCCTCCCACCCAAAGAAAATCTGTTGTCAATCTTTGAAAATCTTATTCATAAAAACGCAGATAACAATAATGCAGACTTGGAGAAATATATTGAAAGTTATCAGCTACTCAAAGAGAAAAACATCACTTCATTATCCGAGCTTAAAGAAAATATAGTTATCCTTAGAGATAAGAATTATAAGACAACACGAGCCTTAAAAGATACCGAGAAGAAGATTGATGAAAAAACACAACTCATCGACCAATCAGAAAAATATTTGAAGTATAAGGACACCTACAAAGTCTATGCACAATTAAAGAAAAGAAAACAGGAAGATTTTTATAATGAGCATACAGCAGAGATTATTTTATTTGAAAGTGCTAAGAAATATTTGAAAGACCATTTAGGAGAAAGCAAGACCTTAGCCATCAGTAAATGGGAACCAGAAGTTGCCACTTTGAAGAAAGAGAAAAAGAGCCTTTACAATCAAATATTAGAGATAAGAGAAGAAGTAGAACAAGCAGAAAAAGTTAAGACCTGTATAGAGCAGTTACAGGAACACGAAAAGCAACTATCACAGGTAAAGCGGAACGAGTTAGACCTATAAAACTAAGTGAAAAAATGGTATAATAATATATAAATATTTGATTTTGGAGGTGCTAAATATATGGATGAAAGAGAAAAAATCATTCGTTTATGGTTTGATATGTGGCTTGAACAACAAGACTTAGGGATAGATGAAATTTTTTCAGATGATGTAATTTATGTTGAAAGTTGGTGTCCAAAGTATGAAAATCGTCAAACTGTAAAGCACTGGTTTAATGAATGGAATACAAGAGGAACAGTGCTTGCGTGGGATATAAAGCAATTTTTTCATAAGGATAATCAAACCATTGTAGAATGGCACTTCAAAAATAAAATGAATGAAGGGAAAGTTGAAGAATTTGACGGTATTTCTTTGATTGTTTGGACAGCCGATAATAAGATAAAAACATTGAAAGAGTTTGGTTGTAATTGCAATAACTACAATCCTTATAAACAGAGTAAAAGTCCATTATTTAGAGATGAAAAAGTAAATTGGTTTTGAGGAGATGAAATATAACGAAAATGGAGTTAAGAGATGATAGAAAATCATATATAAAAATATTTTTAATTGGAATATTGGTGGGATGTATTACTCGATTATTAGATTACTGCTCATTAGATACTTTATGGAGTTGGTCTTCTGTTCAAACACTATTAGGATTTTGGATGATTTCAAATACTGTAATAGTAGTAAAAAGTTCATCTAATAAGTGTGCAGGAATTAGCTCATTCTTATATATGTTTGGAATGACATTGAGCTTTTATGGATTGCAAGCTATTCTTGGTATGTTTATTCCAATGTTTTCGGATGGATTTCGTTTTTCTTTATTTATAATGTTTACTATTTTGTCTATACCATGTGCGATTGCAGCGTTTGTACTTTATTATTGGAATAGAGATAAATTTTATAACTCTATTTTATATTCGTTGCCTGTAGGAGCATTATTTTCTGAAACGGTAGCTATAGCAATAAAATTTTACATGACACATACTTTTCTATTTCAGTTACTAATGGATGGAATAGGAACTATTGCTTTCGGAGTATTATTTTTTAGAAGAGTGAAAAATCGCTATGTTTACTTATTTTCTATAATCATAAGTTTCTTAGTATTTTACTTTATTCTATATCATAGAGAAGTTCTTACATGGTTATAGTGATTTTACTTGCGTAATTTATAAAAATAGTAATTTATACGAAACTAAAACAAGAACAGTAAATCAAAAAAGGTTTACTGTTTTTCTTTGTCTAAAAGTTAAAATGCCATTGTAGAAAAAGCATCCATAAATATAAAAAGGCACTTGACAAAACGCTTCCTGGGGAAATGAAAAAGACATTGAGCCATACATTGACAAGAAGTTTGAAAACAATGTGCTACTAACTCAAACTGAAAGACTTACTATGAACAATAGACCTAAAAATCCAAAATATGCGAGAAATAAAAATGTAATGGTAATTGGAGGTTCTGGTAGTGGTAAAACAAGGTTTTTTGTAAAGCCAAATCTCATGCAAATGCACTCTTCATATGTAGTAACCGATCCAAAAGGAACATTAGTCTTGGAATGTGGGAAAATGTTGGAAAGAAATGGATATGAGATAAAAATACTAAACACAATAAACTTTAAAAAATCCATGAGATATAATCCCTTTGCATACTTGAAAAGTGAAAAAGATATTTTGAAATTAGTACAAACAATAATTGCAAATACTAAGGGAGAAGGAGAAAAATCAACTGAGGATTTTTGGGTGAAAGCTGAAAAACTCTATTACACAGCACTTATAGGATATATCTGGTATGAAGCTCCTAAAGAAGAACAGAACTTTACAACTTTACTTGCTATGATAGATGCAAGTGAGGTAAGAGAAGAAGATGAAAATTTTAAAAATGCAGTAGACTATATGTTTGAAGCATTAGAAAAAGAAAAGCCAAATCATTTCGCAGTAAAACAATATAAGAAATACAAACTTGCAGCAGGAAAAACTGCCAAATCAATCCTTATATCCTGTGGAGTAAGGCTTGCTCCATTTGATATTCAGGAACTTAGGGACTTAATGAAAGAAGATGAACTGGAGCTTGATACACTTGGAGAAAAGAAAACAGCTTTATTCGTAATAATATCGGATACAGATGATACATTTAACTTTGTAGTATCAATAATGTACTCACAATTATTTAATCTATTATGTGATAAAGCAGATGATGAATATGGCGGAAGACTTCCTGTTCATGTGAGATGCCTACTTGATGAATTCGCAAATATCGGCTTAATTCCTAAATTTGAAAAGCTGATAGCAACTATTAGAAGTAGAGAAATATCAGCTTGTATAATATTACAAGCACAATCACAACTAAAAAGTATCTATAAAGATAATGCAGATACCATAGTTGGCAATTGTGATTCGACGTTATTTTTAGGAGGCAAAGAAAGAACAACATTAAAAGAATTATCTGAAAGCCTAGGCAAAGAAACCATAGACCTATATAACACATCAGAAACAAGATCGAATCAAAAGAGTTTTGGACTAAATTATCAAAAAACTGGTAAGGAACTTATGAGTCAAGATGAAATAACTGTAATGGATGGTGGTAAGTGTATTTATCAGTTAAGAGGAGTAAGACCTTTCTTATCTGATAAATTTGATATTACAAAGCATAAGAATTACAAGTTATTGGAAGATTATGATAAGAGAAATATATTTGACATAGAGAAATACCTACAGAGAAAAGATGAGGTTAAGTTAAAAGAAAGTATGGTAGTTGAAATATTAGATGAATAAATTTAAAATTAGAAGTAAGATAGCTATTTAGGAAAGATTAAAAGGAAATACTTGACAAAAAATATTTTATAACATATAATAATGTCAACAGTACCCGACACGCCTCTTAACAATGCGGACCAAGTCGGGTCATTTGATTTTAGGAGAAAAAATGAAAAAAATTCATCAAGAACCGATTAGTATAGAAAATCAAGTAAAAAACTTAATAGACTTAGGACTTTTAGTAGAAGATAAAACTTATGCTAAGAAAATTCTTGGAAGAATATCCTATTACAGGCTGATTAAAGCTTATAGTATCACATTAAAAAAAGATGGAAGATATATATCAGGAATAAGTTTTGAAGATATTGTAAGTTTATATAAATTTGATAGAGAACTTAGACAGCTTATATTTGAAACAATAGAGCATATTGAAGTTTCTTTAAGGGCAGTTATCACAAACTATTTTTCTTTAAGATATGGGAACTTTTCATATAAAGATATGAATAATTTTGAGAAACAAAAGGAACAAGAAAGGGTACTAGAAGAATTAGCAAGGGAAGTTAAAAGAAATAGACGCTCACCATTTATAAAAAACTTTAAAGACAATTATGAAGGTGGAGAAATTCCACTCTATGCAGTGATAGAAGTAGCAAGTTTTGGAACTTTATCTAAAATGTATAAGAATATGAAAAATGAAGATAAAAGTAAAATTGCAAAAGTCTTTCATACAGACTACCATTACTTTGAATCTTGGATAGAAAATTTTGCCTATATAAGAAATATATGTGCCCATTATGGCAGGCTATATGGAGCAAAGCTTACAAAATCACCAAAGCTATATAAAGAATATTTAAAAAATAATATTTCAAACAATACAATATTTGCTACATTAGTTAATCTTAAAATAGTTTCTGAAGAAGAAAATTACAAAAATTTTTATCATGATCTAATAGCACTAATAGCAAGATATGAAAATATTGAATTAAGACATGTTGGCTTTATAGAAAACTGGAAAGAATTACTAAAACCATAAAATTAAATAGAGAAATTTACACCGAAAAAAACATTTCGGTGTTTTTTTATGCCCAAAGGAGGAAGAATGAAATATATACGAGATGAGCCGAAAAAATAAGATACAGAGAAAAATGAAATATTAATTAATTAGAAGTAGAAGCGATAGAGAAAACTATCGCTTTTTTTATGGAATAAAGGAGATAGAACAAATGGAAAGAGAAATGCTAAATATTAATGGAAATCTAGTAGGAGAAATAAAAACAACTGCAATAGATACAAAGGAAGGAGAAAAAGAAGTAGCTAACTTCACAATAGTTAGAAAGAACAAAGAAGAAGGAAAGGTTAAGAAAGAATATATCTACTGTAATCTCTACGGAGAAAAGGCAAAAAGTGTGAAGGAATTTAAAAGTGGAGAATACATCCATATTTTTGGATATTTTAAGGAAACAAAAAAAGAAGACAAGACATTTAAAAATTTTATCGTAAAGCACATAAATAAAATTAAAAAAGAAGAAAAAGAGGAGGAAATATAAATGGAATTTTTTACACAAGCAGTAAATGTATTAAAAATATTAGTTACAGCAATTGGTGCAGGGCTTGGAGCATGGGGTGTTATCAACCTGATGGAAGGTTATGGGAATGACAACCCTGGTGCTAAATCTCAAGGCATTAAGCAGCTTATGGCTGGAGGGGGAATTGTACTCATAGGTTTAAAACTAATACCGCTATTAGCAAACGTGTTAAAATAAAATGTTTAATATAGTAGATAAGATCAAAGAGTTTTTTTCGGAGATACTTATTGATATGATCAAGGAAAATTTAAGCGGAATGCTCCTTGATATAAATGACAAAGTATCAACGATAGCAAATGAGGTAGGAAAGACTCCGAGTGGATGGAACTCGGAGGTTTTCCACTTCATAAAGTCTATTTCAGAAAATGTTATACTTCCCATAGCAGGTCTTATCATAACGGCTGTACTATGTATTGAATTAATTCAAATGGTAATGAACAAAAATAATATGCATGACACAGATACCTTTGGTTTTTTTAAATATATGATAAAAATGTGGATAGCAGTATGGCTTGTATCTCATGCTTTTGACTTTTCTATGGCAGTATTTGATGTGGCACAGAATTTAATAGGAAAGGCAGCAGGTGTGGCAAATGCTAGTGCAAAAGTTTCTCCGGGTGATATAGCTAATATGGTAGATAGCCTAAAAGGAGAGTCAATAGGAAAATTAATGACTATAGTACTAGAGACATCAATTGTAAAGATGATAATTCAAGGGATATCAATACTCATTACAGTTATTCTATACGGCAGGATGATAGAAATATATATTTATACTTCAGTTTGCGCCATACCTTTTGCCACAATGGGTAATAAAGAATGGGGAAGTATTGGAACAAACTATATAAGAGGGCTCTTCGCACTTGGCTTGCAAGGTTTATTCTTACTTATATGCGTAGGAATTTATGCCGTACTTGTTAAGACTTTAAATATATCAGACATACACAAAAGTATTTTTGAATTACTAGGATACACATTAATACTTGGGATAACTATGATGAAATCAGGAAGTATTGCAAAATCAATTTTAAATGCTCATTAATAAAAAAGGAGAAGATGATGAAAATTAGAAGAAAAAAGGACAAAAAAATTAATTTAAAAACACTTGGAACAATAGGACTCCCAATACTTTTAATAGGGGGATATATTACAAGAGAAATACAAAATAGAATGATTATAAGAAAAACATCGGAAGTTTTAGATAATAGAGAAGAAACGAATGAAAAAGTATTAGAAATAGCAGTGAATATGGGAAAATCATTAGAAGATCTGAACAGAGAAGACATATATGGCTTTTACTTAGAGGGTTTAGAATAATGGCTTATGTAAATGTACCAAAGGACTTAACAAAAGTAAAAACAAAGGTAGCTCTAAATCTAACAAAAAGACAATTAATTGGCTTTACAATTGCAGGTCTAATAGGCTTTCCAGTATATTTAATGGTAAAAAAAGTGCTGCCTAATGACCTATCTATGTTAATCATGATAGGTGTGTCTTTTCCTATAATATTTGCAACTCTTTATGAAAAGGACGGGATCTATTTTGAAAAATATTTAAAGTATATTATAGATAAGAAAAGACAGACAAGTATAAGGATATACAAGACAGAATGTATTTATGATATAAAGAAACAAAGAAAGGAAAGGAGTAAATGAATCAAATACAGAAAAAACAACAGAAAAAATTAAATCAAGAAAAAAGAAATTTAAAAAACAAAAAGAAGATTTAAAAAGCATTAGTATAAGTCAAAAAAAGATGAAAAAAGCAAATATTTCTAAAGAAAAAGGAAAGCCCAAAAAGAAGCTTTCCTTTTTTGGTGGGAAGAAGAAAAAGAGTGTTCAGGAAACAATCCCTTATTTAAGAATGTTGAGAAATGGGATTTGCCAAGTTGAGAAGAACAAATTTAATAAAATGATACGTTTTTTAGATATTAACTACCAGCTTTCAACAGAAGAAGATAAGGAAAGTATATTTAATGAATTTTCAAGTTTTTTAAACTATTTTGATCCAAGTGTTGATATAGAACTTTCATATATTAATCGCATAGGAAAAAATGAAGAAGTAGAAAAAAACATCAATGTTCCGGATAGAAACGATTCATATAATGAAATACGAAAAGAGTACAGGGAAATGCTAAAAAATCAGAGTCAAAAAGGAAATAATGGACTTACTAAATATATGTATATCACCTTTAGCTTACAAGCACAAGATTTAAAAGAGGCAACTACAAGACTTGAAAGAATGGAAATGGATATATTAAATAACTTTAAGCAGATGGGAGTAAAAGCTTATGTATTAAGTGGATATGAAAGGTTAAAGGTTATTCACGATATCTTAAATCCAAATAAGAATTTTGTTTTTTCATTTGAAGACCTAAAATATAGTGGACTATCTACTAAGGATTATATAGTACCAGCATCATTTAACTTTTCATCTAACAATCAATTTAAAATTGGAGAATACTTTGGAGAAGTAAACTTTCTACAAATTCTAGCACCTGAATTATCAGATAGATTATTATCAGAATTTTTAGGAGTTGAAGAAAATATGATTGTAACATTTCATATAAATTCCATTGATCAAACAGAAGCTATAAAGATGATTAAAAGAAAAATAACAGACTTGGATAAAATGAAAATTGAAGAAAATAAGAAGGCTATAAGATCAGGATATGATATTGATATTCTTCCAAGCGATTTAATTACCTATGGTAATGATGCTAAGAAACTATTGGTAGAACTTCAAAATCATAATGAGAGAATGTTTGTCATAACTATTTTGTTTACAAATATGGAAAAAAGTAGAAAGAAATTGAGTAATATAATCTTTCAACTAAATTCAATAGCAGGTAGGCATAATTGTGTATTGAAAAATCTTAACTATAGACAGGAACAAGGACTAATTTCTTCCCTGCCACTTGGAAAAAATGAAATAGAAATAAAAAGAGGACTTACAACCAGCTCTACAGCAGTCTTTATTCCTTTTACAACAGAAGAGTTGTGCTTAGAAGGAGAGAGCTTATATTACGGATTAAATGCTTTAAGTCGTAATATCATTATGACAGATAGAAAGCTTTTAAAGAATCCAAACGGTTTAATACTTGGAACACCGGGTAGCGGTAAATCTTTTTCAGCTAAAAGAGAAATTACCAATGCTTTTTTAATCACACAAGATGACATCATTATCTGTGATCCGGAAGGGGAGTATGGAAATTTAACTAAGGCACTAGGTGGAGAAGTTATAAAAATATCGCCAACAAGTAAGGATTATATAAACCCGTTGGATATAAATGTAGACTATGCCGATGAAGACAATCCCTTATCTTTAAAGTCTGACTTTATTCTTTCACTGTTTGAACTTGTAGTAGGAAAGGAAGGGTTAAGTGCAGAAGAAACTTCAGTAATTGATAGATGTCTTCCAATATTATATAAGGATTACTTCGACAATCCAATTTCTGAAAATATGCCAATTTTAGAAGATTTATATAATTTACTTTTAAAACAAGAAGAAAATGTAGGGAAAAAATTAGCGGTAGAAATGGAAATTTATGTCAAAGGCAGCCTCAATGTATTTAACCATAGGACTAATGTAGATACAGGAAATAGAATTCTTTGTTATGACATTAAGGAATTAGGAAAGCAACTTAGAAAAATAGGTATGTTAATTGTTCAAGATCAAGTGTGGAATAGAGTAACTATTAATAGAAATAAGAAGGAAACCAGATATTACTGTGACGAATTCCATTTGCTTTTAAGAGAAGAACAAACAGCCTCATATTCCATAGAAATTTGGAAGAGATTTAGAAAATGGGGCGGGATTCCAACAGGATTAACACAAAATGTAAAGGACCTTTTAGCCAGTCCCGAAATAGAAAATATATTTGATAATACAGATTTTATCTTAATGCTTAATCAAGCTAGTGGTGATAGGGAAATTTTAGCTAACAAGTTAAATATATCTCTTTATCAGTTATCCTACGTAACAAATTCCAATGAGGGAGAGGGATTACTATTCTATGGAAACACAATAGTACCTTTTGTAGATAGATTTCCTAAAGATACAAAATTGTATAAGTTAATGACAACTAAACCAGAAGAATTAAAGGAAGGGATAGAAATTGATAGACAGAGAGAAGTTAAAAACTAACTATATTATTAATTTAGATGCAATTTCTGCTCTAAAGGAATTTCCAGATAAAATATTTGATTGCTGTATTACATCTCCTCCATATTATGGACTTAGAGATTATAAAGCAGAAGGACAAATTGGAAGAGAAGAAAGTCCGGAGGAATATTTAAATAAATTAATTAAAGTCTTTAGAGAAGTAAAAAGAGTATTAAAAAAAGAAGGAACACTTTGGGTAGTTATTGGAGATTCTTATGCAGGTACAAGAAGCAAAAAAAAATATAAAGATCCTAAAAACATAGAAGGAAGAAGTGGTCAAAAAGAGTCTATTACAGAAAAACTCAGTGGCTACAAGGCAAAAGACTTAATGGGGATACCTTGGCAACTAGCTTTAAAATTAAGAGAGGATGGTTGGTATTTAAGAAGCGATATTATTTGGCATAAGGAAAATGCCATGCCTGAGTCTTGTAGGGATAGACCATCAAGGTCTTATGAACATATCTTCCTACTATCAAAAGCAAGAAAGTATTTCTATAACTTTGACGCTATGAAAGAACCAATAAAAGAAATAAGCAAGAAAAGATATATGAGGGCAAGAGGAAAAGATAATAAGTATTTACAAGAAGGCACAGGAGCTAAAAGACAGAGCATAAATGAAGCAAGAGAGTATGGAGAATATATAGGAGATAATGTCCCTAAGTTTAGAAACAATAGAGATATTTGGACTATTAACACCAGTGCGTTTAAAGGAAAACACTATGCGGTATTTCCACCAAAACTGGTAGAACTTTGTATAAAAGCAGGATGTCCTAAAAAAGGCTTAATTCTTGATCCCTTTATGGGTTCAGGAACTGTTGGAATGGTAGCTATTAGGATGGACAGAGAATATATTGGAATTGACATAAACAAAGACTACTGTCAAATAGCTAAAGAAAGGATAGAGAAAAATATGAAATAGGAGGTATATATGAAAAAGAAAGGGAAAGTAAACCCAAGAGATGTACCAAAGACCAAACTTATATCAGAAAAGAAAGAAGAAAGCAATGAAAAATTCAGTAGTACAGAGAGAAAATCAGATTTTTCAAAAAAAGAAATTAATAAAGTAAAAAGCAGGAATAACATAGACAATAATGATGAAAACTCTAAGTATTATTCATCTCATTTGCAAGAAAATAGTCAAGATTTACTCAACGAAAAAGATAAGTCAAATAGAGGAAGAAGACAAAGAAAAAACCATGAGGAAAAATTTGCAGAAGCCTCCTATCATAATGAATATCAGCCAGAATATTCGCAACAGCAGCATAGAAAAATGGAAGAAAATGAGGAAAGTAGATATGGTGAATATTACGGGCAAGAAACAGAATACAGGCTAAGTAACTTTAAAGAAGATTTTAATGATAGACCAAATTCAACTAGCTCTAATTTAAAAAGTAGCACTTCTCCCCAAAAAAATTACAAGGGGAATAGTAATTTAAAATGGAAGAAAAACGTTGAGAGTGAAAGTTTTAATGGAGTGCAAGAGAAAAAAATAAGGAGATTTAGAAAAGAAGAAGATAAGGATTTTAATATAGAGGTAAGTTCAACATATGATCCCTTATCGCAGGACTCAGATAATGATGGTGTCATAGATCGCTATGACATGAACTTTAGTGATAGCAATGTATCATATAGGGACACAAGAGATGACTATAAGTATTTACCATCTTCTGATGTGCAAAGAAAAAATTGGGATGGTTATTCTATTCTTGGTGAGAAAGGGAAAGAAAGCTTTCAAAAAAACACCTTTAAAAAACTTTATCAATCTCAAAGTCAGTTTAAGGATAAAGGGGAAAAAGTAGAATTAAAATCTTTAAATGGGAAGTTTAGAAGAAAATATCTATCATATAAGGCAAATGAAGAAGATAAAAAAATAATTCAAGACCTGAATACTAATAAAAAACAAAATAGCAAATATTTCAAAGGCAAAGTTAGAAATTTAGAAGAAAAAGATATGCTAATGGGTAAGGTTTCTAGTGGGAAATTTAGACAGGATAGCCTATCTGAAGGATTCAAAAGTGAATCTGAAAAAAATAAAGATAAATATAATATAAATAAAAAGAATCAAGAAAAAATAGGCACGAAAAAAGAAATCTTCAAACAGGAAAAAAACGTAATAAAAAATGAGAATCTTGAAGTAGATGAACTTGATTTAAATCATAGTGGAATTTCTAATAAAAACAAGGGAAAGAAAAGACAAATAAAAGACGCTTTTGATAATACTATAAAGAAAAGCAACTTTGATCCAAAGAAAGAATACACCAGGACAAAAAAAGAAGTACAGGATTCTAAAAATGTATCTGAAGAAAATAAGGTAGATACAAAAAATAAAACTAAATTCCATTCTAAAAAAGATAACAAAAGTGAAAAAGATAAGTTTTATAAAAAGGAAGATAAAATATCAAAACTATATGAGAAAAAGAATAAAAAAGAAAAAGAGTTAATTAAGTATAAGAAAAAGTCAAAAAAAGCGGGTTTAGAAAAACCTATTACTTTTGCGAGTGCTATGACGGCAAACTATCTATATAGTGGGAAAGATGATAATGCAGGTGTTAACGCTGCTTATAAGCTTAGTAGAACTACCGAAGTTGTAGGTAGAGAAATTAGCCATTTTAGAAGAAAAAAACCTTTAAAAACTCAAAGAAAAATAAAATCTTTAGAAGGAAAAATTTATAAGAAAGAAAGTAAACTCCTCTTTCAAAGAAATTTTGAAGAATTGAAGAAGACTAAAGCTTATCAAAACTCTAATAAATTGAATCGATTTTTTATGAAAAAGAAGTTTCAGAGAGATTTTAGGAAGAAACACGGGGAAGGTTTAGTAAATAGAATAAAGAAATCTTTCGCTAATATTGGAAAGAAAACATTGGAAGTTTTAAAAAACAAAGGATATAAGCAAATTTTAATTGCCCTTTGTATTTTAGGACTTTTTTTTATGCTATTTCAAGGAATTAGCAATGTTGGCAGTCTTACTTCAGGATTAACAAGTAATGTTATAGCTACAAGCTATCTATCAAAAGAAGAAGTTTTAATGGATATTAATAATGAATTTACAAGTTATGAATATGCATTACAAGATGAAATAGATAGTATTAAAGAAAATTATCCAAATTATGATGAATATCATATAAAAGGAGATTCAGTTGGTCATGACCTACACGAGCTTTTTAGCTATTTAACAGCAAGATATGGAGAGATTAAGTCAGCTGAAGAGATACAAAAAGAATTAAAAAAACTCTTTAATCAAATGTATGAGAAAAAATATACTTCAAAGTCTATTACAAAATATGACAGTGAAGGAAATCCATATACCTATAGAATTCTAACTTTAACTATAAAAAAGAAAAGTATTGATGAAATAGCAAGAGAAGAATTTGCAAACTATGAAACAAATATGGCTCATTATTTAGCATTACTTGATAGTCAGGGAAATATGAGTGGATATTTTGGATCAAGCTATGGGAACTTGGGAGAGATTATAGACAATCCAAACTTTGGAAATCCCGGTCTTGCTTTTGATTCTGAAACTGCCAAAGCCTTATTTAATGAAGCAGAAAAACATATAGGTAAAAGATATGTGTTTGGAGCAAGTGGACCATCTAACTTTGACTGTTCAGGTTTTGTATGTTGGTCATTTACAAAGTCTGGTGTAAAGAGAATGCCAAGAACTACAGCTTGGCTTATTTATAAAAACTATTGTAATCCAATATCTCCAAGAGAGGCAAAACCTGGGGATATTATTTTCTTTAAAGGCACATATAATTCCGGTACGCCAATTTCTCACGTAGGGATATATGCCGGAAATGGAATGATGCTCCATGCAGGAGATCCTATCCAATATACCAGTATAAACTCAAGATACTGGAAAAATCACTTTTATTCCTTTGGTAGACCAAAATAAGGGGGAAGGGGTAAAAATCTATGAATAAAAAATTAATCAGAAACATAGAAAAACAGAAGAATTTAAGAAAGAAAAAAGAAGAAATTGAAATAGAACTTCAGTTATTAGTAGAGGAACAAGAAGAAATAGAAAATTTAGAGGTCATCAAGGAATTTCGAAGTCGAAAAATATCTCTTGATGAATTTTTATTTATTGTTAGAAAAAATAAGGAAGAAGAAAATAGAGAAAGACAAGAACTTAAAAGAAAAGATACAAATGAAAGTGAGGAAAATTTATGAAAAAAATAACCAGTGGAATTTTAGCTGTGATAATGCTACTTGTAAGTTTAGTGAATATATTGGCTGTAAGTCCTGTATATGCAAGTACAGATTATAAGGTAGAGTGGACGGAAGATGATTTTATGTATTCCTCTGAGGGAAATATAATTGCCTTTAGTGATAAAGGCTTAGAAAAGAAAGAAAAGACAAATATTCTAGTATTTCCTGAAGGAACGAAATCTATAAATGGAAATTATTCTTTAAGTCATTCAAACGATGAACTTAGATATAAAAGAGAATTTGGACGTGGCAAACATTGGGATAAAGTAATTATTCCTGATTCTGTTAAGCATTTAGGCTATGCTGCCTTTTACGATGCAAGTATAGACGAGGTAAAACTATCAAATAGGCTAACTTATCTTGGTGGTTTAGCATTTTTTAATTGTGGACTTAGAGAAGTGACTTTACCTGATACTTTGGTAAATATTGAACATAATGCTTTTGAAAGAAATAACCTTCAAGAAATAACTATACCGAAGTCTGTAAAGACAATTGAACAATACGCTTTTTCAAGAAATAAATTGCACACTATAAAAGTTTTAGGCAATCCAAACATTAACAGTAAAGGAGTATTCCATAATCAAGATGTTGAATATAGACCAAAACAAAATCCATTTTACGAAAATCATTTTGGTTTCAACGGAAATCAAGGATTCAAATCTATTCCTAATGGATTAAGGTTTGAAAATGGAGAGTTTGTCTTTGATAAGAACGTAGATAGTGTAGAACTTGAATTTGATTATAACAATGATATGTATCAAGGAAAGATGACTATATACAATCCAAATAAATATTCCATTGATACTCAAACTGATTTGACAGGACAAGATATTGATGAAAAGGACAATAAGATTGATGATTTAACTAAAAACATTAAGGACTTAGAAAATCAGATCAAAGACTTAAATGATAAGAAACAAGAAGATCAATCAAAGATAGATGAGTTAAAGGAAAAGTTAGAATCTTGCAAAGATAATGGAGAGAAACTAAAACAAGAAAAAGCTAGGCTAGAAGAAGAAATTAGAGATAAAGACAATAAGATTGCTCAATTGAATAAAGAAATTGAGGATCTTAAAAATTCTAACAATGATGAACTAATAGCAGAAATTACTCAGCTTAAAGATGAACTAAAAAGATTACAAGATGAAAATGCAAAACTAAAAGAAGATTATTCATCTACAAAATGGGAGTTAGAAGCTGAGAAAGAAAAGACCGATAAAAACGAAAATAAAATCAAAGAAATGCAAGAAAAGCTCGAGTCTTTAGAAGGAGAACTAGCAAAGAAGACTAAAGAAATTGAGGATAAAGATAATAAAATTAAGGACTTAGAAAAAGCTCTTGATGAAAAAGATACTAAGATAAAAGACCTCGAGTCTAAAAAGAAAGAAACAGAAAATTCTAAGTCAGAATGTTGTAAGAAAATTGAAGAGCTTCAAAAGGCTATTGATAGTTTAAAAGAATCTTCTGAAAATACAAAAAAAGAATTAGAAGAGAAGATTAAAGGGTTAGAAGAAAAACAAAAAGCTTCTGAAGAAGAAATTAAAAAGCTAAAAGAAGAGTTAGATAAGAAAATTGAAGAAGCAAAGAAGTTAATCGAGGAAGCAAATAAAAAAGCAAAAGAAGAACTTGAGAAACAAGCTAAAGATGAAAAAGACAAAAATTTAAACCAAGACTTATCCAAGAAATTAGATGAAATTCTAAAACTCCAAAAAGAAAATAAAGAGAAGAAAGAAGACAAGAAATCTCAAGATAAAAAGTTGGACGAACTTTTGAAAGCTGATGACAAGAATATCCTAAATCAATTTGATCTTAACAAGATGAAAGAGCAAGAGGAACAACAAGATAAAAAACAAGTTAAAGATGAAAAAGAATTTGCAGTTTTCCAAGTAGAGAAAAACTTTTATAACATTATAAAAGATGGAAAGAAAACTACTGTGTATATGGATGTAAAAGCATATATTAAGGATAATCGCATTATGCTACCTGTTAGATATGCAGCTTATACTCTTGGGTTTAATGTAGAATATGATGATAGTAAGAGAGAGGCTATCTTTTCAAATAAAGAAAATACAGCCTTACCTAAAAAAACTCTAAGATTAAATATAGATACTGGTGTTATGAAAGATAGTCAAGGAAACATTTATCATTCTGACACTAAACCTGTAATTATAAATGGAAGAATTCACGCATCTATTTCTAATATAGCTAAAGCCTTTAATGCAAGCTGTGGGGATATAAGAGATGAAAAAGATCAAAGTATAGAATGGGATAATAGCAGAAAGGCAGTTTATGTCTTTAAGAATATAAAGTAAGAAAAGGAGATAACTATGAAGAAAAAAAGATTAGGGGTAGCCTTAGTGCTACTCCTTTTACTATTAAGTATGCCAAGCATATCCATAGCTAAGAGCAATGATAATGAAATAAAAAATCAGTCAAATGATATTTATTTGCCAGAAAAAAGTAAAGAATTAGAAAGCTTATTTGATGAAGATGTATATAAACCATCCAATGAGAGTCAAAAAATTCCTTATCAGGAAGTGCCGAAAATACAAGAAAATAACATAAAAAATGAGCAAGTAGATAAAAAAGAAAAGCCATCTAAGCTTGTTAAAGGTGGCAATACTAAAGCAATTAATCCATTAGCCACAAAAGAAAATAAGGCAAGAGGAACAGTTATAGAAAATGTAGATAAAAATGGACAGGATATTACACCGAAAGTAGAAGATCAAACATCAAGAGATGAAAAAAAGGAAAATCCAATAGATGTCAGACAATTTTTAACCTTTCAAACAAAGAGTGGAAAAACTATGCACCTCATTGTAGATCACTCGGAAAATCAAGAAAATGTGCAACTACTAACAGAAGTTGGAGAACAAGATCTACTAAATATGATTGAAGGAGAAAGTGAAGTAAAGCCAAAAGAAGAAGTAGTAAAAAAAGAAGAACCGGTGGAGGAAAAACCGAAGAAAGAGGAGAAAGAAGAAAAGAAATCAGGGATAGGACTTTATTTATTTATGGGTTTAATTATTGTTGGTGTAATGGGTGCAGGATATTACTTCAAAATCTATAAAAAAAATGAAGAGGAAAGTTTTGAAGAGGAGCAAGATTATAATGAATTAGAAGATGATTATGAATCTGAAGGGGAGGATTATGATCTTGAAGATAAGGAAGATACAGAAATTATTCCAGATGAAGATGAATTTTAATCTTCTCAATGATTTAAGCAGTAGATTAAGGACAACAATAAACTCAATTATCGTGTAAATTTATAAAAAAAGTATAATTAGAATTCTGGAACTTTAATAAAAAACGATGAACAAAACGACAGCCCAAACTTAATATAAAAGGAAAGCTAAGTATAAATGATTGATTGTATAATTAAGAATTTGATGATATGAAATTTCTTGATAATTTTTGAAACAAATTGGGATAGAAATTCAAAGCCTTGTTGCAAACACACTTATAAAAATATATAATATAAGTGTAAACACAACAAGGGGATGAATATAATGAATTATAGAAAGCAAATTGAAATACATCTAAAAGAATCAGGTGGTATTATAACATCTGCTTATTGCAGAGAGAATAACATACCTACAGTATATTTAAGTAGACTAGCAAAAGAGGGAAAATTGTTTAGAGTTCAAAAAGGAATATATATTATTGAAGATGGTGATTTCGATGAGTACTATTTTTTCCAATATCAGTATAGAAAGGCGATATTTTCCTATGAGACAGCTTTGTTTCTACTTGGGGTAACGGACAAAATTCCATGGAGAATAGATGTTACAGTATACAATGGATATAAATTTAATGAGAAGCAAGATACACTTAATATCAATTATGTAAAAAAATCTATTTATAATCTAGGAATTATACAGAAAAAGACAATGTTTGGAAACACTGTGAATGTTTACTCCTACGAAAGAATACTTTGTGATTTTATTTCCAACAAAGAAAAAATGGATACTGAAGTTTATGTAAAACTCATTCGTTCTTATTTTAAATATAAGGATAAGGATATACATTCTCTATATAAAATAGCAAGAAAAATGGGAATAGAAGATAAAGTAAAGGAAGTTATGGAGGTGGTATATGAATAAAGCAAAGTTAACCGCCATTTGTCATAATATAAGCAAAGAATCAGGACTCCCATTTAATTCAGTAATGTTATATTATTTTTTGGAAAGCATATTAAAAAAATTAGCACAGAGTAAGTATCATGAAAAATTTATTTTTAAAGGAGGTTTTCTTTTATCTAATGTAGTAGGGATAGATTCAAGAAGCACAGTAGATATAGATCTTCTTTTAAGAAATATGCATTTATCAGAAGAAAATGTATTAAAAACAATACAAGAATTACTAGAAGCAAGTCATTCAGATGATATATCCTATAAAGTAAATGGAATAAGTACAATCAAGGAAGATGACCAGTATGGAGGGTTTCGTGTAAGTATACTTTGTAGGATGGAGAATATAAGACAAATTGTACCTCTTGATATTGCAACAGGTGATGTTATCACCCCACATCCCATAGATTATAAATATATAAGTGCTTTTGGGCAAGAAGATATTTTAATTAAAGCCTATCCTATTGAAACAATTGTGGCAGAAAAAATTCAAACAATATACTCTAGGGGGTTTTTAAATAGCAGAAGTAAGGATTACTATGATCTTTATATAATTTATAAATTAAAAGATAAAGAAATTGATACCAAGATATTAAAAGAAGCATGTATTAGAACTTTTGATTATAGAAAAACGGAATTTGATATAGATAAAATCATAAATTTAATGAGAATGCTAAAAACGGATCAAGCTTTTTTATACAGATGGAATTCTTATTCGAAGAAAAATCTTTATGTTAGAGACATAAAGTTTGAAGATGTAATAGATAATGGAATAAATATTATAGAAAAAATAAAAAATCAGTAGAGCTATAAAAAGATGAGGGATTGAAAATTTAATCTCTCATTTTTTTATTAAAAAACTAAAGGAGGAAAAATGAAATTAGTAATCGCAGAAAAACCAAGTGTTGCAGCATCAATAGCAAAAGTTATAGGAGCAAAAAATAGAAATAATGGTTATTATGAGGGGAATGGATACATTGTTTCATGGTGTGTTGGGCATTTAGTACAAATGGCAAATCCTGATGTGTATGATGAAAGATATAAGAAGTGGAGAATTGAAGATTTACCTATTATCCCAAAAGAATACAAGTATGAGGTAACGAATACAACTAAAAAACAGTTTAATATTCTTAAAAGACTAATGAATAGTAATGAAGTTGACACCATTATTAATGCTTGTGATGCTGGTAGAGAAGGAGAAGCTATCTTTAGACTTGTATATATGATGGCAAATTGTAAGAAGAAAATGAAACGTCTTTGGATTTCCTCAATGGAAGACTCTTCCATAAAAGAAGGATTTAGCAACTTAAAAGATGGAAGTAATTATGATAATCTTTTTGATTCAGCTAAGGCTCGTGCCATAGCTGATTGGCTTGTTGGAATGAACATAAGTAGACTTTACTCCTGTCTATATAATGAAAATTATAGTGTAGGCAGAGTACAAACACCAACTTTATCAATGATTGTGAATAGAGATGATGAGATAAATAGTTTTAAAAAAGAAAAATATTATACAGTGGAGATTTCTATGAATGGATTTACACTGTCGACAGATAGAATTGATGACAAGATAGTGGCAGAGCAGCTTAAAAATTTAATCGGAGAAAAAATTGAAATAACCGATGTAATTAAAAAAGAAAAGATTACAAAGCCTAATCTGCCCTTTGATCTAACAACACTTCAAAGAGAATGTAATAAGTATTTTGGATACAGTGCAAAACAAACCCTAGATTATGCCCAAAGCCTGTATGAAAAGAAGTATATTACCTATCCACGAACAGATTCAAGATATTTGACAGTAGACATGATAGAAAGCACTGTAAATAATATTATAGGAAAAAATGATTTTGACACAGAAAGAATTAAGGTAGTTTTTAATTCTGAAAAAGTTACAGATCATCATGCAATAATTCCAACGATAAGTTCATTAAATAAGGATATTTCAAATCTCCCGGAAAGCGAAGCCAAAGTATATAGACTTATAACAAATAAACTCTATGCAAGTTTTGGATATCCACTTGTAGAAAATACAACAAAGATAGTGGCTGAATTTGACGGGTTTGAATTTATAAACACTTATAAAATAATTGCAGAAGAAGGGTTTACAAAATATTTAGAAGAATATACATCAAAGAAGAAAGAAGATATACAACTTCCTGATGTAAAAATAGGAGATTTTTTATATATTGAAAATAAAGATATAAAAGAGAAGTATACAAATCCACCTAAACACTTCACTGAAGACACACTCTTAAAAGCAATGGAAATAGCTGGAAATGATGAATTAGTTAAGGATGTTGAAATTGAAAGAAAAGGACTTGGTACTCCTGCTACAAGAGCGGGAATAATAGAAAATTTGATATACAAAGGTTATATAAAAAGAGAAAAGAAAAACCTAATATCAACTAGGAAGGGATTAAACCTAGTTACTATAGTTATAGATGAGTTTAAATCTCCAAAGACAACAGCAAAATGGGAAATGAGATTAAGTGATATAGCAAAGGGTAAGGAAAATAAAGAGAATTTTTTAAAAGAAATTGAAGAAGAAATAAAAAATACTATAGGTAAATATTATAAGTAAATTGATTATAAAAACTTGAATATAATTATAGGAATGAAGAAAGGAATGATTTATGAAAGAAATAGGGTATAGTATAAGTGATAAAAGAGTAGGTATTAGGAAATTTGCTTATTTGACATTACTATAAATATACGTTATACTCTTATCAGATAAAGATGGTGTCCCGCTACCGTTAAAGGTGGAGCATTAAAGAAGGTGTATCACTACCTACATCCCAAAGGTAAAATATTAAAGCAAACAGAGAGGTTAAAACCTTTCTATTTTTTTATTCCAATTTCTTCTGCAAAGGAAAACGCAAAAAATGAAAGAATGTTTCTGATGAGCATTTTTTAATTTATGAAGTGATCGATGATAGTATTACTATAGATGGAGATATTTACAAATATTATTCTGATAAAGAAAAATTGCACATATTATCTATATTGGATATTAAGAAAATGATTCCTGTACCGACTGATGGTTATGAAAGAATTGATTTTAACGAACTTGAGGATATTAGATATAAAGACTTATTTCAAAAAGAATACGCTTTTTGTTTAAAAATAAAAACAAAGGTCTTGATAAAGGTGGAAAAAATATACAGAAAGCAAAAGAAAACAGGAATTATAAGAAGAGCAAATTGTAATTTTTCAAAGTTAGAAAAAGCAATGTTGGATTGGAAGCAATAGAATAAAGGCAGTTAAAGCGATTAGAAAAGTAAAAAATTCCAATCGTTTTTTTATTGCAATAAAAAGATAGCGTAAATGACATTTTAAAGTTATCTTTTGCTTACAGAAATTTAAAAAATAGAAAGAAATAAAGTTTAATAAATAAATATATAAAAATTTAGTTCATTTTTATCACTATAATGAGGAGGGATAAAATGCCAAGATATGATATAGTAGATTTAAGTAGAACAATCTATCTTGCAAAAGAAGAATTTAAGAAAGATATAAAAAAATATGAGGAATATTTAAAGGTATCAGGCAATAACTATAAGTATCCATATATACATCAAATATCTATATACAATATGGATCCAAAAGCAACAGCCTGTGCAGAATTTGATTATTGGAAAAGTATAGGTAGAAGCGTTAAAAGAGGCGAAAAAGGAATACCACTTTTAGATATAGATAGTGGAAGGATAAAATATATCTTCGACATAAGGCAAACAGTAAGTATTAATCATAATATTTCTGAGGTAAAGTTATGGAAATATGATAGCAAAAAGCATTTAAACTTACTAGATGAAATGATAGATAAGTTTAAAGAAAAAGATAGTAAGCTTCTATTAAGCCAAGAAGATAAAATTGCTGCCTTAGTAGAAAGTAATGTTAGAGGAAAATTCAATAAAATTTTAGAAAGTCTATCTGATGAAAGTTTAAAAAGCATTCAAAAGGTAGACCTTTTTAATTTGTTAAAAGAATCCGTAAAAATTTCTATAAGCGAGAGAATGGAGGTCTCATATCAGCTAAAAGAAGAAAACTTATCTTTACTGTCTAAAATATCAAGTTCGGACATAGACAAAGTATTAAGTATAAGTGCTAATATAAGTAAAAATATCTTACTTGATTTGGGAAGTGAAATAAAAAGATTAGAAATTTTAGAGAAAATTCAAGAAAGAAAAGATTTGGAGCAGACAAAAGAGCTTAAGGAGCGTTATAATAAATTAAGTTCTGATATAAACGGTGAAATAAATTTTAAAGGAGGCTTGGAAGATGAAAGAGAAATTAACATTGGCAGGCAAGGAATACCTCATGGAGGAGGGGATTTACACACCAATCGTCAAGGAGAATTCCTTCGAGAGACAGGGAGGGACATACAAGATGGAAGAATTGGAGGAAGGCATGGAAGTCCTAATACCCAATATGGCAATTCCCAAGGAAATAGATTTAAAGAAACTCAACAGATGGGGAAGGATGAGATTGAACTTTCTCAAGGAGAACAAAGAAGAGGATTATCAGATAATGTATTTGCAAGGGACATTGATGGATCATCTTCTATCAAAGGAAAAAGAGATAGAGGACTTTATCACGAGGGAAGAAGTCAAAATGATGGAAACTTGGGGTCTGACAGAAGAACTGAAAGAAGAGGACTATCTGAAATATCTGAGATTGAAGAAGAACATGGATATGACCCTACAAGAAATAGGGGAAAGGGAGATAATCCTAATCTAAAAAATGAGGAAGTAGAGTCTACTTCCTTTTTTTCTGCTAAAAATCATGGAGAGCAAATATCCTTCTCAAATCCAATAAGTCAAAGAGAAATAGATACATTTTTAATACATGGAGGAAATCATGAAGATGGAAGATTAGCAGTAATAGCAGAATTTTCTAAGGGTAAATCTTTAGAAGAACAGGCAAACTTTTTGAAAGAAATATATAGGGGAGCCAATGGTCTTGAAATTGAAGGAAGAAAGATATCTGCATGGTTTGGAAAGGAAGGAGCAATTTTTAAAGATGGAGATGAGGCAAGATATAGAGAAGGGCAAATAGTTTCTTGGAAAGATTTAGCTAATAATATTAATAATTTATTAGATAGAGGAGAATTTGCTAGCAATGTTGAGATTGTAGAAAGTGCGACATATGAAAGAGAAAAAATAGCAGAAAAATTATTGTATTTAAAGAGAGATCTTACTGATGAAACTAAGGATAGATATTTAGCGATTCTTAATGATATAAAAGGAAGAGGCTTCCCAGATGAAAAAGAAAATCTCGGGAAAAAACTTGAAGATAAAAATTTTATAAATAAACTTAGAAAAGAATACGAGGTATTTTTAGAAGAATATAAGATTAATCCTGATATTTTAAGATTTCATCATTATAAATTATCTAGAATGTACAATGATATCAATGATCTAGAAATAGAAAGAAAATTATATAGGTCAAATTTAAAGGATATTGCACCTATTCAGAGTTTTATAACACAAGATGAGATAGATGAAAACTTAAAAAGAGGAAGTGGGTTTTCTGATGGAAAGAAAAGAATATATGAATTTTTTACTGAAAAGCATGATTTAAAAGAACAAGCAGATTTCTTGAAAAATGAATATGGCGTAGGTGGAAGTTCTCATGCACTATCTGCTGCAAGAGAAAGTGGTGAGTGGCACGATGCGAAGGGAATAAAATATAATAAAGGTAATGCAAAAGAAATACAACTATCATGGTCCAATGTTGCAAGAAAAATTAATGACCTTATTAAAAAGAATAGATATATAGATGAAGAAAGTTTTGAAGAAAATAGGGAGAAAAAAACAGATCAGGAAATAAATAAAACAGAAAAAGAAAGCCAGGAGTATATAAATTATCAAGATGATTTACCTCCAACTGATAATGATGTATATATAGAAAGAACAAATAATAGTTCTATATATTATTATCAAGGACAGTCTGTAGCAAGTATAGGTGATGATGGAAAACTTATCATTTATGATGAATTTATACCAAACTTTTTAAAAGAAGAAATATATTCCATAGCCTTTGAAAAACAATTAGATATACCATTAGACCAGTTAGACGATGGAATTATTCTTGAGGGAATACATGACACTTTTTATATTAAAGAAAAGGAAGAAATAGAAGGAAGAGAATATTACCTTTTAGAAAGTCAAAGTCGATATGATGATATTCCAAATATTGTAGTTAATTCTAACAAAGAAGTTATAGATGATGATATAGTAAATGGGTTTGAAGAATTTAAGGAATTTTATCCTAATAAAAATAAAGAGAATATAGGTTTTGATTTAGATAGCCATATAAAAGATGATTATTGGATAATTGAGTTTAATGAGGGTTCAAGTCTAATAGAAAAAGATTATGCAGGACAAAGGCTGACTAAAGAATTATTAGATGAAATAAGGGAAATAGATGAAAAGATAAGACTTCATAATAAGACCTTAGGAGAAGATGAATATGGGCAGATGACTGATAAGTGGGAGGGGTATTCCAAATTCTATTTTAACCATATAGTAGATGGGAAAATAGTTGATCACTATAAGATAGACATAGGTGATGGAAATGAGATCAACCAAAGAGACTTTGAATTTCTTTATGAACAAATAGGAAAAAGTCAGATAGAACTTAATCAAACTATAGAAGAAAATAAGATAGATGAAAAAATAATTTCCATAGACCAAATTGAAGATAGAATTTTTGATGTATTAGTTAAGGATAAAGTTTTAGAAAATGAAATTATAAAGGCAAGAGAAAACTTAGGAAATAATACCTTAGCAAGTTTTAACTCTGTATTCCAAAGAGAATATGCAAAAATCATGAGAGAAGTTGCCGATAAGCAAGGAAATCTTCCAGATGATATGAAGTCAATAGATAAGGTTAAAGAATTAAGTCTTAGAACCCAAAATAGATATAGACAGTATTTATATAATTCACTTGAAAACAATATAGAAGATGATAAGGAGATACTCTCTATAAAAGTGGGAGATATAGTTAGAACAGAGGATAATAAATATATAAAAATAAAAGATATTTCCAGTGGATATGATAATAACCATAATCCAATAACATATTATTCATATGATGCCTATTTTGATAAGGACTTAAAACTATTTTCACATTCCTTTAAAGGAAGCTATTTAAAAGCTTTAGAAGTATTAAGAAATGAAGTAGAAGAAAAATTAACAAAAGAGATTGTAGAAGATAAATTAGCAGTAAAAGTAGGATATTATTATGCTTTAGTAGATAAAGAGAAAACAAAGGATATAGAACTAGAAGAGACAGGAATTAGAGTTTATCCAAGAAATGAAAACTCACAAGGAAAGATCTATACTTTATATAAAGGGAAATCTTTTGAAGATAGCAGAAAAATAGACAATTTGTTTGATGAAATTACTGCCAAAATGAAAGAAGTAAACCTTACAAATTTAAATGATGTATTAGAATTGGAAAGGGAAGGTTTATTTGAAATTACTGATGATAAAGTTACAAAATTTGAGGAAGGCTATGATATAGATGTTCAAAGCTTTAATCAGCAATTTCCAGATTATTATAATGATATATATGTTTTTAATAAAAATCTTGAAATCAATGGAGCATATCAAAATTTAGCACATATAAATGAAGAAAATAAAATTACTTTTAATATAAATTTATCGCAAGAAGAAAAATCAAAAATTGAAGAAATAAGAGATAAAAAAGAAGTTCTTTCCAAGTTAATAGATAAGGATATCAAAGAAAAAAGAGAATACTATTTTGATCCTCAAAATGAAGAATACTTACTACTATCAAAGAAAATAGAAGAAGGACTATTAAAAATCCCAGATAGTATTAAGGAGACAATCGATGGAAAAGAAGGCTTTGATGTAGAGCTAATCTTAGATATAAAAGAAAAAACTCTAAGACAAAATTTACGATACAATGGATATATTTTAAATTCTAATCAAGCTATAAAATATAAAAGTTATAAGGACATATTAAGTAACTTACCTTATTTACTTGATGACAAACATAGAGAAGTGCTTTTAAATGGATATTTAAATCAGCAAATAGAAAATGATAGAACAAGGCAAGAAGAAAATCCATTTAAAGAAGGTATGAGTGTTAGATACAAAGGAAAAGAATACACTATAACTGCCATTAACGATACTACAAGTCCTAAAACTATAGAACTAGAAGATAGCACAGGACTAATGAATGGCTTTATTACCGGAAGCGAAATAATTCTTTTTAATGACTACAGAAATCTTGATTTAGAAGTATATAAATCTAGTGAAAAAGAACGACAATTTATTGATAAAGAGGAACTGGTAGAACAAATCAGCTTTGAAGATATTGACAATAATAACAAAGAAGAAGTTAAAAAAGACAAAAAGACTGATAGAGAAAATATAGAAGGGGTTTCTGAAGTTTCTTTAGAAAACTATAAAATTATTAATGAAGAAGAAAACCTACCACCTTCACAGAGATTAAAAAACAACATTGAAGCTATAAATGTCTTAAAGGCTTTAGAAAAAGAAAATAGAAGTGTAAGAAAAGATGAACAGGAAATTTTGGCAAAATATATTGGCTGGGGAGGACTTTCCGATGTATTTGATGAAGAAAAGGAAGGTCAATGGCTTGATGCAAGAAACTTTTTAAAAGAAAATCTAACTGGGGAAGAATATAATAGGGCAAGAGGATCAACCCTAACAGCTTTTTATACGCCGAAAGTAGTTATAGACGCTATCTATGAAAGTCTTTCTAATCTTGGATTTGAAATAGGAAATATATTAGAACCAAGTGCTGGGACAGGGAGATTTATAGGAAATCTACCTGAAGAAATGAAAGAGTCAAACTTTTATGGAGTTGAAT
Organism: Peptoniphilus senegalensis JC140; assembly: GCF_000321025.1. GTDB lineage: Bacteria > Bacillota > Clostridia > Tissierellales > Peptoniphilaceae > Peptoniphilus_A > Peptoniphilus_A senegalensis. Next base: position 416,479 of record NZ_HE610717.1, on the reverse strand, counting down.
TAGATAGCATTAGTGGACAAATTGCCAAAGAACTTTACCCTAATTCCAATATACAAATAAAAGGATTTGAAGAAACCAATTTTTCTAATAACCTATTTGATGTGGCCATAGGAAATATTCCTTTTGGAGAATTTAAAGTAGCAGATCGTGAGTATGAAAGAAATAACTTTCTAATTCACGATTATTTTTTTGCTAAAACTTTAGATAAGGTTAGAGATGGTGGCATCATTGCCTTTATAACATCTTCAGGAACAATGGATAAAAAAAGTGAAGATGTTAGAAGATATATATCGGAAAGAGCAGAGTTCTTAGGAGCAATAAGACTACCAAATACTACATTTAAAGGGGTAGCTGGAACAGAAGTAACTTCAGATATAATCTTTTTAAAAAAGAGAAATAGGCTATTAAAGATAGATGAAGACTGGATAAAGCTAGACAAAGATGCAAAAGGACTAATATATAATAAATACTTTGTAGATAATCCTCAGATGGTAATAGGGACTATGGAAGAAATACCGTCAAGATTTGGGACAAGCCTTGCATGTATTGAAAATAAAGATATTTCTTTAGAAGAAGGACTAAAAAAAGCCATTAAAAATATTCAAGGTATGTATGAAGAAGCTCAAATAAATGATGATTTAGGAGAAGAAACAATACCAGCTGATGATAGTGTTAAAAACTATTCTTTTGCTTTAGTGGATGATGAAATATATTTTAGAGAAAATTCAATTATGCAAAGAATATCCTTAAACCAAAAGGATAAAGATAAGGTAAAAGAATATTTAAGATTAAATGAAAGTCTAAGGAAAGTTATAACCTATCAAAAAGAAGACTATTCAGATGAAGAGATAAAAAAAGAACAAGAAAATCTAAATAAGTTCTACGATGATTTCAATAGCAAACATGGAAGACTAAATTCAAAAAACAATAAAAAGTTATTTAGAGAAGATGCCAATTTTTCTTTAATTTCAACTTTGGAGAAATTAGATAAAGAAGGCAACTTTATAGGAAAATCTGATATCTTTAACAAGAGAACTATAAAAAAAGCTGTAATAATAGATCATACAGATAGGGCAATAGATGCTCTGGTACTCTCTATTAGTCAAAAAGGTAAAATAAATTTTGATTATATGGAAGAATTGACAGGAAAAACAAGAGATAAATTAATAGAAGAATTAAAGGGAGAAATATTTTTAAATTTAGATTCCTTTGAACCTAATGATATAAATCCATTTAAGTCTGCTAAGGATCTAGGAGATTTTTCAAGACCTTACGTAAGTGCTGATGAATACTTGTCAGGAAATATAAGAGATAAAATTGAAGTTGTAGACTCTTATATTAAAAACATCGAAAAAGAGTTAGGAAAGGAAGAAAATCTAGAGGATAGTAAACTCTTAAAAAAAGAATTAGAAGAGTTACATTTTCAAAAAGCAAAGCTAGTGGAAGTAATGCCTAAAGCACTAGATGCAAGTGAGATTACAGTTAGAATGGGTGCAACATGGATACCGGAACAAGATTACAAAAAATTTATGTTTGATTTGTTGAAAACACCAGTTTCATCAAGGTGGAATATAGATATTAAGTATTCTGACTTTACAGGAGAATATAGAGTTGAAGGAAAAAGCTCTGATAGGGACAATGACCTTGCTTCTTTTACCTATGGTACAAATAGGGTAAATGCCTACAAATTGATAGAAGATACTTTAAATTTAAGAGATACTAAGGTATTTGACCAAGTAGAAGACAGTGATGGAAAGAAAAAATCTGTGCTTAATCAAAAAGAAACAATGCTTGCAAGAAGTAAGCAAGAGATGATAAAAGAAGAATTTAAAAGCTGGATATTTGATGATGTGGAAAGAAGAAATAGATTAGTAGAAGATTATAACGAAAGATTCAATTCCATAAGACAAAGGGAATATGATGGATCTAATCTTACTTTTGAAGGAATGAATCCTGAAATAGAATTAAGAGCACATCAAAAAGATGCCATAGCAAGAGGTTTGTTTGGTGGAAATACTTTACTTGCCCATGAAGTAGGAGCAGGAAAAACCTTTGAAATGATAGGTATAGCCATGGAGTCAAAAAGACTTGGTATGAGTAATAAGTCAATGTTTGTTGTTCCTAACCACATTGTAGAGCAATTTGGAAGAGAATTTAATGAACTTTATCCAGGAGCTAATGTATTATGTGCTACAGAAAAAGATTTTACACCAGATAGAAGAAAAAGATTTTGTAGTCGTATTGCTACAGGAAGTTTTGATGCTGTTATTATAGGGCACAGTCAATTTGAAAAAATTCCTATATCAAAAGAAAGACAAGAATATGAATTGCAAGGTCAAATTGATGAAATCATTGACTATATAGATGAATATAAGAGAGAAAGGGATCAAAGATTTACTGTAAAGCAATTAGAAAAAACAAAGAAAAAATTAGAGACAAAGTTAGAAAAACTAAATGCTGATTATAAGAAAGATGACGTTGTAACCTTTGAGGAACTGGGAGTAGATAAGTTATTTGTAGATGAAGCCCACGCATACAAAAACCTCTATCTATTTTCTAAAATGAGGAATGTAGCAGGAATTACTTCTACAGATTCACAAAAATCATCAGATATGCTTATGAAATGCCGCTATATGGATGAAATAACTAATAATAAAGGATTAGTATTTGCCACAGGTACACCAGTAAGCAACAGTATGGCTGAACTTTATACCATGCAGAGATATTTACAGTATGATGAATTAAAAAAGATGAAATTGCAACATTTCGATTCTTGGGCGTCTACTTTTGGAGAAACAATAACGGCAATAGAATTAAATCCTGAGGGTAATGGTTATAGGAGCAAAACCAGATTTGCAAAATTTTATAATCTTCCTGAACTTATGAATACTGTAAAAGGATTTATGGATATTAAAACAGTTGATGTTTTAAATCTTCCTACACCAATTGCCCATTATGAAACTATAAAAACAAAGCCTACCGAAGAACAAAAAGAAATTCTTGAAACTTTTTCCGAGAGAGCAGATAAGGTTCGTGATAAGCAGGTAGATGCAAGTGTTGATAATATGCTTTTGATTACAAATGACGGAAAGAAAATGGCACTTGACCAAAGGTTAATCAATCCTTTACTTTCTGATGATCCTAATAGTAAGGTGAATACCTGTATAAAAAATGTATTTAGCATTTGGGATAAATATAAAGATAAAAAATCTGCTCAATTAATATTTTGTGATATGTCTACACCAAGTAATGATTTTAATATCTATGATGATATTAAAACAAAACTTATAGATATGGGAGTACCTGAAAATGAAATAGAATTTATTCATAAGGCAAAAAACAATATGGAAAAAGACGCTATCTTTGATAAGGTAAGAAAAGGAGAAATAAGAGTCTTACTTGGTTCAACACAGAAAATGGGAGCAGGTACTAATGCCCAAGACAAACTAATTGCAATTCACGATCTTGATATACCATGGAGACCTGCTGATCTTTCTCAAAGGGCAGGCAGGATTGTTAGGCAGGGAAATGAGAATAAGGAAGTCCATATATTTAGATATGTAACAGAAAATACTTTTGATGCCTACCTATTCCAAACCTTAGAGAATAAACAAAAATATATTTCCCAAATTATGACGTCAAAGACTCCTGTAAGAGTTGCAGAAGATGTAGACGAAGCCACATTAAACTATGCCGAAATCAAAGCTCTTGCAACAGGAAATCCATTAATAAAGGAGAAGATGGACCTTGATGTTGAAGTTTCTAAACTTAAAATGCTAGAGTCCAATTTTAAATCAAATCTTTACAAGCTGGAAGATAAAGTAGTTAAATTTTATCCAAAGGAAATAGAAAGATTAAAAGAAAGGATAGAGAACTTAAAGGAAGATATTAAAAATGTTGAGCCTTATAGAGAAGTAGATAAAAATTTAAAAGAAGATAATAAATTTACCTCTCTAATTATTGACGGAAAGAAGTATATAGATAAGAAAATAGCTGGAGAGTTTTTGTTGAACAAAATTAAGGGAGTTAAAATATATAGGGAAATGGATAAAGATGGAGAAAAAATAGGTGAATATAGAAATTTTGATTTATCCATAAAATATGATTCTTTTTTCAATAAATATAACTTTATATTAAAAGGTAAGGGAGAATATAGAGGAGAGTTTGGAACAGATGGAATAGGTAATATAACAAGAATGGATAATGTATTAGATAAATTACCAGAAAGATTAGAAAATACAATTTCAAAACTAAAAGATACAGAAGAGCAATTTCAAACAACCAAAATTGAAATACAAAAGACATTTCCACAAGCTGAACTTTTAAAGGATAAGACACTAAGACTTGCAGAAGTAAATAATTTACTAGATATGGGAAAAAGTGAAAATATAAGCCAAGATAATCCATTACTAGAAGAAGTAAAGGAAGAATTGATAGACTTCCTTAACAGAGAATATGATGAAGAAAACAGGTTAGAGGACTTTGATACTATATTTCCTGACTTAACAGATATAGGAATAGCTTATACAACTACACCAGATGAAAAACATGAAATACAAGTAAGTTTAGATTTAATAAATTACAAGATGAACACCTATGTAGATAAGAACCTAATTGACAGCTTTCAATACACCTATGATCCCTTAGATGCAAGTGATTTAAAAGAGCTAGTACAGATAAAGACATCTATTGGCTTTTGGAATTTTAGTGAGCTTGTATCAGTAAATGAAGAAAAACTGAGAGAAGTAATGGGACTTGAAATAGATGATGATGGCAACTTCTATGATCCATTATCTAAAGATATGGATTTAGATGGAATAATAGATAGAAATGATGCTGACTTTAGAGATAGTAAAGTGCAGGAAATAGGAGATTTTGAAAGGAAAGAAAAAACATCTATTATGGATAAATTAAAGGAATATAAGGGAAATTTAGTAGTAAATAATAATATAAAAGAAATAAATAATAGTGAACCATGTGGCAGATAAAACTTTAAATGAGATTATTAGAGGACAAAGAATATGGAATTTGATAGAGATAGATTTAATGAATTTATTCGAGAAAATTTTTCTTTTGATGGTAATACTCAGAGAATAATCAACAATATAGTTGAATATGGAATTAAAAATTTTGCCGATTCAGAAGATAAATTAGTTGAATTTATTCAGACTACAATCGATGATCCAACAGTTGAAGAAATAAAACAATTTATTATTAGTGATGGAAAGGAAGAAGAAATAAAAGATTTAACAGATAAGAAAGATAAAAATAGAAATGGAGGAATAAAAATGAATATAAAAAAGGGAAATGTAATTGAAACTGAATTTGGAGACACTATGGTATTGGATGTGAAAGATAATCAAGCTACCTTATTTGACGGGAAGCAATTTATTTTAGCCACAGGAGTAGAGTTTAACAAAGAAAGTGGAAAGTATGAATGGGATTCTGTTAGATACGCAAGTGATATAAAAACAATAGCAAATATGGAAAATACAAATTTTGAAAGCATGAAAAATACAATAGATTTTTTAGCAGAATATAATCATAAAGAATTTGTAAAAGGTATTATATCTCTTGAAACAGGAGTAGAAAATGAAAATGTTCTTAATAATGCCTATGATAATTATATGAACGATTCAGTTATGGGGCTTATTGATGAAAAGTTTATTGAATATATAGACGAAGAAGAGTTAAAAGAAAATTTAGAAGTTAATCAAGAACAAGGAGATAAAGAAATGAAAGATATAGATAATAAAGAAAAGGATACATTAAATATAGATGGAAATATAGCAACTGATATAGAAATTAAAGATTTAAAATCAAAAGATGGAAGGGACTTTAAAGTAGCCTCCTTTTCTATTGCTGAAAATGACAAGGAAGGAAATGCAAAATTCATCAGCTGCTACGCCTATAATGACAAAATCAATCAAGTAAAAAATTTGAAAAAAGGAGATTTTGTACACCTATTTGGAAAAGAAAAGAAAAGTATGGGAAAGGATAATAAGGAATACACAAGTCTAAAAGTATACTCTGCAAAGTTATTAAAAGCTAAAGAGCATACTAAAGCAAAAGCATCAACAATAGGGAAATTAAAGGAATTTAAGACTAAAGGGAATATGAAAGTGGATGAAAAGAAGAAAAAGGATAATAGCATAGAAAGGTAAAAGATTATAGGGGGCAGGTTTTAGTCTGCTTACTGTATTGTATGATGGGGCAAGTTCCAATACTGGGGTGAAAGTCCCTAAACAGCGTATTTGTCGACGAATTCCATAGCAATCCTGAAATTTCACATGGAGATATGTGGAAGAGAGGAACGACCTGACTTGATGAACATGAATATGATATTAAGGTTGGTTAGATATGTAGATTACAGTATACTAACAGTAGCAAACAGAGTAATGGTTTTAGTAACCAAATGTATAGAAAAGAAGTTAGGATTAAAATAAATGCAACAAAATTCAAAGTTATTAAACCAACCAAGCTAAAATGTTTTGGATTTGAAGTCTGAAAAAGAAAAGACGATTAGAAGGCTAGAACAGACGAAAACTTTTTAAAAGATATAGTATATGTGATGACAGCAAAGACAATCTATTATCAATATAGTAGATATAGATATTGAAATGAGATAAAGAATAATGGTATACTTATTTATAAGTAGACATTTATAAACAACGAAAGAAATGTATATTAAATCAAAAATTATAGATTTAAGAAATTTAGAAAGATAGATTTAATTCATTAAAAGGATGTTGTATTGTTCTTCTTGATTCTTTTACTTAAAAAATTTCTTTATTTTTTTAAAGTTGTTTTGACAAAAGTGATAGATTTAAAATGGAGGAAATTTAGTTATGAATTACTCAGTATTAGTAGTAGAAGATGATGAAAGTATTTTAGATTTAATAGAGATATATCTAGAAAATGAAAATTATATTATAAAAAAGGCAACATGTTCAGAGGAAGCAATTAGATATATTAAGGAAGAAGAATTTGATTTAGCGATTTTAGATATTATGTTACCTGATAAAGATGGATATTATTTATGCAAAAAGATTAGAGAGTCTTTTAATTATCCAATTATTATGCTTACATCAAAAGATGATGAGTCAAGTAAAATTAAGGGCTTAACCTTTGGAGCGGATGATTATGTAACTAAACCATTTTTACCTGGAGAGTTAGTTGCTAGAGTAAAGGCTCAATTAAGAAGATACAATAATTATAATTTAAAAACTAAAGAAGGTACAGGAAATATTTTAACTTATCAAAATGTGGATTTAAATATCAAATCAAGAGAAGTTTTAGTTGATGGACAGGAAATTGATTTAACTCCTATTGAATTTATTATTTTAAAATCATTACTAGAGAAAAAATCTGAAGTACTAGGATCCGAAGATTTATTCTATAAAATATATCCGGATGAATATTATATAAAAAATAATACGGTTTCAGTTCATATTAGACATATTAGGGAAAAGTTAGGAGTGCAAAACAATATAATAACAACTGTATGGGGAGTTGGGTATAAAATTGGATAAAGATCAATATTTTAAAGATATACTAAAAAAAATAGTAATAAAAATTATGGTATTTTTATTTATTCTAATGAGTTGTATGCTTGCAATAGATAGCAATATTTTTAGATTTAATAATGAAATACACGAATTTTTTGTTAATAGATTGGATCTGATTTTTTTTGTTATTTTATTATTGGGGATATTAATTATTATAATAAAAGAATTTTCAAAATTAGAGAAAGATTATATTGACTTATGCAAAAAAATAGACGATTTGGATGAGAATATTGTTAGTTTCCCGACTCCTTATAAAACTTTAGAAGATTCCATAAATAGATTAAAATTTAAACAAAAAGAGATAGAATATACGCTTAAAAAAAGAGAAAATGAAGATAATGATTTAATCACCTACTTAGCACATGACTTAAGAACTCCTTTGACATCTATCATTGGATATTTATCAATGCTCGATGAAATGAAAGACTTGCCTAATAAGCAAAGAGAGAAATATATTAGACAATTATTAGAAATAGCATTAGGATTAGAAGATCTTATAAACCAATTTTTTGAAATTGCTAGATTAAATAATGGTGAATTTAGTATTCATAAAGAAAAAATTGATTTAGAATATTTTTTAATACAATTAAAAGATGAGCTTTATCCTATGATGAAAGAGAATAATCATAAGATAAATATCTCAAGTGAAGGCTCAATATTTGTAAATGTCGATCCAAATAAAATGAAAAGAGCCTTAGAGAATATTTTAAAAAATGCAATCTTATATTCTTATGCAAATACAGAGATAAAAGTTAAAATATATCAAACGTATAAGTGTGTAATATTAAAAATTATTAACAAGGCCGATACACTAGAAGAAGCGCAGATAAGAAATATGTTTAACAAATTTACTAGATTAAATCTAGCAAGAAATTCAAAAAAAGTGGGATCTGGCTTAGGTTTACCTATCGCAAAAGAAATTATTGAATTACATGAGGGTAAGATAGAGGTAGAAAGTTCTAATAATGAAGTTATTGTCATTGTAAGATTAAAAAATAAATGAGGATTACACCTTAATTATGTATAAAACTACATAATTAAGGTGTTTTTTTATTTTTTAAAAATTAATGAAATCTTAAGAATTAATCAATAGAATATTAAAACACTTTTTTATTGTATCAATTAAAATAAAATCATAGAGGAGTAAAATTTTTATCACTAACATGAAGATGTATTTTTTACTTTTTAATAAGGAAGCATAAAAGATAAGGGAGGTAGTTTAGTGGAATTAGAGATTAAAAACGTAAGTAAGAAATTTAAAGATAAATTAGCGGTTGATAATGCATCAGCTACGTTATGTCCAGGTGTTTGGGGACTCTTAGGTGCAAATGGTGCTGGGAAAACAACTTTAATAAAAATGATCACTGGAATTAGTACACCGAGTCAAGGCGAAATTTTATATAATGGGGAAAGAATCAACAAATTAGGAGAAGAATATAGGAATTTGTTAGGGTTTTTACCTCAAGAATTTATTTGTGCTCCAGAGTTTACTGTAAATTCATTTTTACAATATGTAGCTGCTTTAAAAGGTATAGACAAGAGCAAAACAGAAGAAATGATTGATAAACTCCTAGAAGTATTAAACTTATCTGATGTCAAGTACAAAAAAGTAGTAAAGCTTTCAGGAGGAATGAGAAGGAGAGTAGGAATATGTCAAGCTATTTTAAATGATCCTAAAATATTAATTTTAGATGAACCAACAGCAGGACTTGATCCTGGTGAGAGAATAAAATTAAGAAATTTTATCACGGAAATATCAAAAAATAAAATAGTTTTGCTTTCGACTCATATAGTCTCTGATATTGAATATATATCAACATCAAATTTAATTATGAAAGATGGTAAATTTGTATATTCTGGAACAACTGATGAACTGATATCTAAAATTAAGAATAAGGTATACGAAGCATCTATATCAAATAGAGAATATGCAGAAAAAGAAACACAATTGAATGTTGTTAATGTAAAACAACAAGATGATGGAAACGTACTCATTAGATACATATCAGATAAAGATGATGTTTTAAATAATTCTAAATTAACAAAAGCTCATCTAGAAGACTTCTATTTATGGGTCTTTCCAGAAGATAGAAGTTTTAAGGTGAATTAAAATGAAAATTTACTTAAATGAGATAAAGAGGATTTTATCAATAAGATCAAATCAAATTATAATATTGTTTTCATTACTACTTGCTATATTGCTTTCCATAGCTCCAATTAATTTTACAAAAATTACCTATGGAGAAGGAGATCAAGTAAAAAATTTAAAAGGAAAAGAAGCAATAGAATATATTAAAAAAGCTAAAGAGCCTTATTCAGGAAAGATAACAGAAGATTTAATTTATAATGGCACAAAAAAATATAGAGAAATACTAAGAGAATATAATGTTACTGATAGGTCTGAATTAAAACCTGAAATTAATACAAAGAAGCTTATGCCTATAGAACATATAAGTAAGAAAGTAAATGAAGTATTCACTGATTCTCAAAGTAATAACCTTCCTCCAGTTTTAAGCATAGATATCAATGATACCAAATATTTTTACAATAAAGTATTTGATTATCTAAATAAAGTAATTGAAAATGAATATCCTAATAAAGCTCAGAATCAAATTATAGAAAAATCTGAAAAAGAACTGGGTAAAATAAAGACTCCATATGAATATTATGGATATTATAGTACAGATGCAAATGATTATAGAGGATTTTATAATACGATAATAATAATTTTAATGGTTGTAGTAGCAGCTCCAATATTCTCGTCAGATAGTGAGAATGATTTAGATTATATATTTAAAACAACTAAATATGGGAGAAGGAAGTTTGCCATCTATAAAATCCTAGCAATACTTACGATTTCGGTATTAACTTTGCTCTTAGGAAACTTCATACAAGGCTCTATATTAGACTATGCTTTTGGAACAGAGTATAAAAAGACTTCTGTTCAGATGATGTTTAGTGCTTTAAGTTTGCATAATTGGAACTTTGGACAGTTTAATAAATATATGCTTATTTGTAATAGTATCATATTGATTTCAACCATTCTTGCTACACTAATTATTTCTGTATTAAGTAAAAGAAAAGTTGAATCCATAATGAAATCAATTTTATTAGCAGTATTTCCAACAATAATTTCTCCTATTGGTATGATTAGTGCTATAAACTATATTTTTCCATCTTCAGGAGTAGGACTACTCAATTCATTACAAAATCAAATAGCTGATTTTAATTTTGTAAATGTTTTTGGAAATTGGATGAGTTCATCAAGTCTTATAATGATATCAGCTGTAATATATATTATTATTTTACCAAGTTTAGTAGTAATGATGTATTCAAAAATTGGAGGTAATTATGGACTTAATAACCCTAGAAGCAGAAAAATATAATAATAAAGAAAACATTACCTTAAACATGGTAATCGAAGGACCTGATTATGAGGATAAGTATGATAAGATACAAGTTTATTTAAATGAATGCGATTGGTTGCCTAAGAATATAAACATATTAACATCTTCCATAGATTATGGACCACATGAAAGCATATATACAAGACCACAATCTTATGAAGAAAGAATGATTTTAAAAGATTATTATGATGATTCAATTTTATCGTGGGATGAAAAAAATAAAATAAGGAGAATATAGAACTGGTAACAGAGTTCGCGCTTTAAAAACTCCAAGAGCATCATAATTAATGATGAATTATAGAGGCTCACACTATATAGAAATTTTAGTCTATATTTTGTGGGCTTCTATATTAATTATAAATAATAAGACTAGTTTGCTTTGTCAAAGCTGTAAGGGAGGTATAGTTTATAGATTATGAATATATATATACAGGAACTTAAAAGATTTTTATTTAAAAAATCGGTAAGAGTCTTTTTGGGCATGGGTTTAGTTTTTACTTTTTTGATATCATTTATAACTTATGTAAGTATACAATATGATGATATAAGTTCTGGAGATACAATTACCTATTTTGGAAAAGAGGCTATAGAACACTTTAATGAGGATAGTAAAGATTCTATAGGTTATTTGACAGAAGAAAAAATAACTAAAGTAGTAAAATCTTATAAAGAAATATTAAATAATGAAAATGTAAACAGTAGAGAAAACTTATCAGAGGATGCTAAAAAAAATATATCGAAATTTGATCCTATATTAAGAGTAATAACATACCCATATACAATTACAACATCTGGAAGTTTACTTGATGTAAACGAACTTGATACAGAAAAAGATTTAAATTTTTATCAAAGTTGTAATGATGCGTTGAAAAAAGACATAGAACAGAAATATAACAACGACAAGATAACAGAATTTGCTCTAAAAAAATATGAAGAGGTTAATAAACCATATTATTATGCAGGGTATTTTAGTGAAGATACACTATTTTTCGTAAATATATTTGTAACAGTATTATCATTAATATGTATATTGATTTCATCACAATGCATTGTTGAAGATAAAGAAAATTACCTAGATTCAATTTTTAGAACAACTAGAAATGGAAGAAATAAATATATTTGCAGCAAGATACTTGCCTTAGCAAGTATTATATCGCTTTATTTGATATTAAATATATCTATTTATTATGGCACTATTAAATATATTTACACTAGTGGTTTAGACTCATCTTTTCAAATGTTACTATTTAATCAACTGTCAATATCTAATTTAACTATAGGTAAAGTTATATTAAGTGTATTTTTGTTAAGTATATTATTTACTATTGCAAGTTCAATGATGTCAATATTTGTCGCTATAAATTCAAAAGTTTCTATGGTTTCAACAGCCATATCGTGTGCTTTATTTTTTATTCCATCATTATTGTATGGAAAAACTGAGTTTAAATCAATATTTTATTTTTTGCCGTCTTTGGGATTAGGTACTGCAGAAAATAGCTTAATTGAACAGTATCAAAAATTTGAATTTGTTAAGTTGCCAGGTAAAATTTTATGGGTTCCAAAGTTTCTAGTAATAATGGCTTTAATTAATATTGCTCTGTATTTATTGCTAAGTATAAAATCATATAACAAAATAGAGCAATAAATATTTTAATGGGAAGTAGAGGATAAATATATGGGTAAGGATAAAATAAATCATCTTGAATGTATAAAAATAGCATTCAAGATGATTTATGAAGTAGATAAAAATTCTTTTGCGATTACTATAATATTGTCAATTGTAAGTGGTGTTTTTCCGTTTTTAGTTCTTAAATTAGGACAAACAATAATTAATATAATTCAAATTCATTCCACTAGATTTGATAATATTATAATACTTATACTTATATATTTATCTTTACAATTTATATCTGTAATAGTAGATAATATTAAAAACTACTATTTACAAAGGTTAAGTAATGAAGTTACTTATTCTTCCATGAGGAAAGTAATGGGAAAATGTGCTGATTTGCCTTTAAAAAAATTTGAAGATAATAAAACTTACGATATTTTGAACAGAATAGAGCAAGATGCTACATTAAAGCCATATGAAATATTGATGTCAGTTATTAATTTGCTTTTTAATTTAACGCAAACTATTATAGCTATGTATGTATTAATTAAATGGAATTATTTTTTGGTTATTCTTTTGTTTGCAGTTACCATAATATCAGTGTTTGGAGAAATAAAAATAGGTAAATTAGAATTTAATATAAGAAATAGAAGAAGTACTTTAGAGAGGAAAAGTTGGTATTATTCTTTTTTATTAACTCACGATATTGCTTTTAAGGAGATAAAAACTTTTAGGTTAAAAAATTATTTTATTAGTAAGTATAAAGAAATTACAGATACTATTATTAATCAAAATAATAGCATTGAAAAATTGAAAGCTTTATTAATAATTGTTATAAATTTTTTTCAAGTTCTTATTAATTTATATATTTTTAAAGAACTTGCATTTAAAACGTATAATGGAGAATTTTTAATTGGAACTGCTATGGTGTACATAAGCACAATTGTTATATTTCAAGGTTCTCTAAATGAAACAGGAACCAGTGTATACAATATTATTAATTCAAATTTATATATAAATTTACTTAAAGAGTTTCTTGAATTTAAAACTGACGATTTAAAAGTAGAGACAAAAACTATACTAAGATCAATAAAAGACATTAATGTAATATCGTTATCTAATATAAACTTTTCTTATGATGATAATAGTTTAGCTCTGCAAGACATTTCTTTAAAGATAAAAAAAGGAGAATCCATTGCAATAATTGGGGAAAATGGTTCAGGAAAAAGTACACTTCTAAAAATTTTAGCTGGATTGTATAGTCCAGATTCAGGTGTGTTTTTAATTAATGGGATGAAATTTGATGATATTGAAATAGAATCTTATAGAACACAGATTAGTTCATTATTTCAAGATTATTTGAAATATGAGGGGACAATAAAAGAGAATATTATATTAGGGCAAATTGATAGAAATGAAGACGACTGTTCGATTCTAACAGCATTAAATAGTGCTGATGCAAAATTTTTAAAAAATGATGGTAAATATAATATTAATAAAGTAGTAGGTAATTGGTTTGAAAATGGGCAGGAACTTTCAGGCGGACAATGGCAAAAAATTGCAATAGCACGAACTATGTATAGAAAATCAAGTCTATTGTTATTTGATGAGCCAAGCTCGTCATTAGACATAATTTCTGAAAAAATCATATTTGATAATATTTTAAATAATTCGAATGATAAGATTATTATATATATCACCCATAGGATAAGATGTGCGATGAATTCTGATAGAATTATTGTGATGGATAATGGAAAAATAGTAGGTGATGGGAGTCACGATGATTTAATTGAAAACTGTAATAGATATAAGTTAATGTATAATAAGGAATTTAAGTGACTTTAATAGATTGAAGGGGAATTAATTATGAAATTGAAAAATCAATATATTTCAGTTGGGATGAAAGTGCTAACTGTATACTATATAATTTGGTTAATCTTTATTGTAGTATTTAAAATGACATTTTCAATCAATAATTTATTGATTGAGCGACAAATAAATTTACTACCATTTTATTATGACAATACAGTTAATATTAAAGTTATTTTTGATGAGATGGTATCAAATATACTCATTTTTTTACCTTTGGGAATTATGATTAGATCTATTTTATTTCGTAAAAACAATTTAAAAAGTATTCTTTTTGTATTTTTCTTTAGTTTAGCTATAGAGTTTTTACAGTACGCATTGTCAATTGGAGTATTTGATATAACTGATATAATTAATAATACATTAGGTGGTGTATTGGGCGTGGGAATATATAATTTAGCTTTAAAAAAATTTAAATCTAAGTTTAAAGTAGATAAATTTATTTTTTGGATAGCTTTTATTAGTGCTATTTTTATAAGTTTAGTATTAATTGTTTTTTTAAAATATAATGGTATTTAAAATTTTGATATTAACTAAATTATTAGTATCAAAATTTTTTGTATAACGGGCAAGTTCCAATACTGGGGTGAAAGTTCCTAAATAGCGTATTTGTCGACGAATTCCATAGCAATCCTGAAATTTCACATGGAGATATGTGGAAGAGAGGAACGACCTGACTTGATGAACATGAATATGATATTAAGGTTGGTTAGATATGTAGATTACAGTATACTAACAGTAGCAAACAGTGTAGTGGCAAATAGAGTAATAGTTTTAGTAACCAATGTATAGAAAAGAAGTTAGGATTAAAATAAATGCAACAAAATTCAAAGTTATTAAACCAACAAAGCTAAAATGTTTTGGATTTGAAGTCTGAAAAAGAAAAGAGAGTTGGAAGGCTAGGGAACACGAGAATTCATTATAAAAGATTAAAAGAAAATTAAATGTCCCACTGTAGATGGAAAACAGTCCTAGGGGTTTGGCGACTATTATTAAGTTGTAACTAACATAACAGGATTGTACTATATAAACAAAGAAATCCTCAAAAAGAGAGGACTTTAAAGCTGTTTTGATTATTATTTGCATTGAACTACTTGTATGTCTAATGGCACGTACGATGGTGTGAGAGGGTTATATTTAGTCCTACTCGATTTTTATTGGCAAAGGCAAAATGAGAGCTCATATTTGAAAGGGGCTGTGGAAAAGTTTCCACACTATCCTATCATTTTTTTATAGATCCAATTACTTATACAATTCATTATAAATATACTTATCAGTATTCTTTCTTAATTGAGTCAATTCATTTATCAAGATATTCTCGTTGGCGTAGTCATCCATAAGAATATCTTTTTTATTTTTGTATTCATCATATAATTTTGACAACTCTTTTATACTTGGATTTTTATATTGACACTTTTCTAAAGTATTTATTGCTTTTTCATATGCGATAATTTGAGGCTTATATTCACTATAAAAATCTTTATCATTTGGATTTTCTTTATAGGTTTTATAGATAACCTTATTTATTTTTATAGTGTTAATGTCTTCAATAGCTGCGTAAATTTTGCTCATAACTTTTTCAACATCTTTAATCTTATTTAGGATTTCTTGCCTATTAACAGCCTCTTCTTGGAGTTTAGTTTCCAAATCCATACTAGATGATAGTCCGTATTTTCTAAGCTGATTTAAGGTCTTCGCCATAGTATTCATGTTATGCTTTCTTGCCCATATTTCATAACCTTTAGAAGATTTAACCTTTTCATTACTTTCTGTGTCTATTATATTATCAAATTTCTTATAAGATTTTTTATCATAACAAATTTTGTTATTTTTGTAATTTTCATTTACCTTATTTTCAATTCTCTCTTTTATTTTCTCTTTTGTATAATCTTTTCCAAGAGTAGTTTCTCTCGCACGAATGAATCGCCCTTTTTCTCCTTGTTTTTTATGCCTGAAAGAAAGATATTTTCCAAGTTTAATTTCATAGCCATATTCTTCCATAAGCTTTAAGAAATTCTCATAGCTATTTGCTTTATTAATAGTATGATCAATAGCGATTTGAAGTTTATGTTTCCAGGATTTTCCTTTCTTAAATTCAATATATTCTTTGTAGGATTTACCATTGGTTTTATACTTTTCCTTAAATTTTACATAATCTTCATCTATAACTGATAGCTTATACTTTCTACATAAATTATCACTATGATTTCTAATTTGGTGATAAGTTTTTTTGTTACTTTGATATGCTTTACCAGTCTCAAAAGAAACATTATTAAATAGTATATGGTTGTGAATATGTCCCTTATCTATATGGGTAGTAAGAACATATTCATACTTTCCTTTTAAGATTTTTTCGCATAGTTCTATTCCTATTTGATGAGCCTCTTCAGCAGTAGTTTCTCCGGGGAAAAAAGATTGAATTAAATGTCTTGCCAAAACTTTTGCTTTAGAATTACATTCTATTTTTGTTTGTTCAAATTCTAAATGAGCAGTTATAGGGTTACAGTTTAGGGAGGAAATTAGAATTTTTCCATCTGTTTTATCACTATTCATAATATAATCAAGTGCTGCTTTTAAAGTGGATTTTATAGGATGAATTTTAGTAATTGCCATTATTCTTTCTCAGTATTTATGCTATTAGAATTAGTAAGAGAGTATATTTTTTTACGTATAGAGAAAATATCTTTTGCCTGATTTTCTAATAAGATTTTTAAATCTTCTACATCATCTTTATATATAATTGATGTAGTATTTACCCTTTTAGTAATTTGATTTATATTATTTGAAGTACGACTTATATTTGTTGACATTTCACGAAAGACATCCATATCTAATACATAAATATCTTTTTCTAAAATACATTTCATAATAAATTGCCTAAGAGTTTTACACTTAGATGCTTTATATTTTTCATTTAACAATTCTAACTCCTCATCAGATAACATTAAATAGATTCCGTTATTCCTAAATCTACTTGTCATAATTTAACCTCCTCGTATATTATAGTTGTAGTAATAAAATACTACATTTTGTTCTCAATCCCTCTTTATTATGGGATAATAATTGTATATATAGAGCTCGTAGTAAACCTCATTGAAGTTCGTCTACCTAATAAATTTATTAATAGAAATAAAAAAGAAAAACCTGTAAATTCAAGTAGGATTACTTGACTTACAGGTTTAATTTATTCTATATATTTCGTCTGGAAATCTCCTGATTTAAATTTTTATCATTCATATTGTATCACTTTTTGAGGGAATATTCAAGTTTACGTTGGGGCTATTATAAGCGTTTGTTGCTGAATTTAATTATTATAAATCTAGGGGTTTGGGGATATTCCCCAACAAGTAAAATGGGAAAAAATAAGTGATATAATCGTAGTATTCTTATTTCATTTTTAGTAAGTGCATATGCACTTACTGTGCTTGCTATTTTTGCTATTTTTGTTTAATAAAAATAGCATAAAAATCTAGTTATCCGCATAAAAACTGGACTTATCACACTTTATCAAGGTCAAAACCACTCAATTTACTACTAATTTACTACTTATGAATGAGCTTTGATACGACGATTTATCCTTGAAAAGTGAAGATATAAAGATACTTCCAATAAAATTTGAATATTTAATAGGTAGACACTTCAAAAAATGAGGTGTCTATTTTTTTACCCGATTTTGAAAGGAAGTGAACTTATGAAAACAAAAAATCAAGAATCAAAAGGTCGTTCCCCACTCTTTAAGACCATCAAACATTCATTCAGCCAATAAAAAAGAAAGGATAGGTAAAAATATGGAACTTAAATTTGTGATTCCCAACATGGAAAAAACATTCGGCAATTTAGAATTTGCTGGCGAGGATAAAGTCGTTCAGCGAAGAATCAACGGACGGCTAACTGTCTTATCAAGAAGCTATAATCTCTATTCTGATGTTCAAAGAGCAGATGATATTGTGGTGGTGCTTCCTGCTGAAGCTGGCGAAAAACATTTCGGCTTTGAGGAACGTGTGAAGTTAGTCAATCCACGTATTACCGCAGAGGGCTACAAAATCGGCACTCGTGGTTTTACAAATTACCTTTTACATGCTGACGACATGATAAAAGAATAAAGAAAGAGAGGAAAAATGATGAGATTAGCAAATGGCATTGTATTAGATAAAGACACGACTTTTGGAGAATTGAAATTCTCTGCTCTACGTCGTGAAGTGAGAATCCAAAATGAAGACGGGTCGGTTTCAGATGAAATCAAGGAACGTACCTATGACTTAAAATCCAAAGGACAAGGACGCATGATTCAAGTAAGTATTCCTGCCAGCGTGCCTTTGAAAGAGTTTGATTATAACGCACGGGTGGAACTTATCAATCCCATTGCGGACACCGTTGCTACTGCCACCTATCAAGGAGCAGATGTTGACTGGTATATCAAGGCAGACGATATTGTGCTGACAAAGGATTCTAGTTCATTCAAAGCTCAACCACAAGCAAAGAAAGAACCGACACAAGACAAATAGTCGCTAGGTAGAAAGGAGACTTTTTCGCATGAAACAGCGTGGTAAAAGGATTCGCCCATCTGGTAAAGATTTAGTCTTTCATTTTACGATAGCGTCACTCCTGCCTGTTTTCCTGCTGGTTGTCGGACTGTTTCATGTGAAGACAATCCAGCAGATCAACTGGCAGGATTTTAACCTATCACAAGCAGATAAGATTGACATTCCCTATTTAATTATCAGTTTCAGTGTCGCAATTCTTATCTGCTTGCTGGTAGCGTTTGTATTCAAACGGGTTCGCTATGATACGGTTAAACAACTTTACCACCGTCAAAAACTGGCAAAGATGATACTTGAAAACAAGTGGTATGAATCTGAACAGGTCAAAACAGAGGGTTTCTTTAAAGATAGTGCTGGTCGTACAAAGGAAAAGATAACCTACTTCCCTAAAATGTATTATCGACTTAAAAATGGCTTGATACAGATACGGGTGGAAATCACGCTGGGAAAATATCAAGACCAACTCTTACACTTGGAAAAGAAATTAGAGAGTGGCTTGTACTGTGAGCTGACGGATAAAGAGTTAAAGGATTCCTATGTGGAATATACTTTGCTCTATGACACCATAGCCAGTCGTATTTCTATTGATGAAGTAGAAGCTAAAGATGGTAAACTTCGCTTAATGAAAAACGTATGGTGGGAATATGATAAGCTCCCTCATATGTTGATTGCTGGTGGTACAGGTGGCGGTAAAACTTACTTTATACTGACACTGATTGAAGCCTTGCTTCATACAGATTCAAAACTGTATATTCTTGACCCGAAAAATGCTGACCTTGCGGACTTAGGTTCTGTGATGGCAAATGTCTACTATAGAAAAGAAGACTTGCTTTCTTGCATTGAAACATTCTATGAAGAAATGATGAAACGTAGTGAGGAAATGAAGCAGATGAAGAACTATAAGACTGGCAAAAATTATGCTTACTTAGGTCTCCCGGCACACTTCTTAATCTTTGATGAATACGTCGCTTTCATGGAAATGCTGGGAACAAAAGAAAACACCGCAGTTATGAATAAGCTGAAACAGATTGTCATGTTAGGTCGTCAAGCTGGCTTCTTTCTAATACTGGCTTGTCAACGTCCAGACGCAAAATATTTAGGCGACGGAATCCGTGATCAGTTTAATTTCAGAGTGGCTTTAGGTCGTATGTCTGAAATGGGCTATGGCATGATGTTTGGCAGTGACGTACAAAAGGATTTCTTCTTAAAGCGAATCAAAGGTCGTGGCTATGTTGATGTAGGAACAAGTGTCATATCAGAGTTTTATACTCCCCTTGTACCAAAAGGATATGATTTCTTGGAGGAAATTAAAAAGTTATCCAACAGCAGACAGTCCACGCAGGCGACGTGCGAAGCGGAAGTCGCAGGTGTGGACTGATCTTGCTGGCTGGTGTGGCAATAGCCACGCCAGCACTTAACCCCCCGTATCTAACAGGGGGGTACAAATCGACAGGAAACAGTCAAAAAAACATTAGAAAATCCTTTGGTTACAAGGGATTTACAAAATTTCAGCGTATGTCAAATGGGCTTTAAAAGTTGACATACGCCTTTTTGATTGGAGGGATTTTTACTGAATGAACAAACTTGGTTACAGCATTTAAAAGAAAAACGCTTGGCTTATGGACTATCTCAAAACCGTTTAGCTGTTGCGACTGGTATTACAAGGCAGTATCTAAGCGATATTGAAACAGGAAAAGTCAAGCCATCAGAGGATTTACAGCAGTCCCTTTGGGAAGCTCTGGAACGCTTCAATCCCGACGCTCCCCTTGAAATGCTGTTTGATTATGTAAGGATTCGCTTTCCGACAACAGACGTACAGCAGGTGGTCGAAAACATCTTACAACTGAAACTGTCCTATTTTCTTCATGAGGACTATGGTTTCTATTCTTATTCAGAGCATTATGCTTTAGGCGACATATTCGTCCTTTGCTCCCATGAACTGGACAAAGGAGTTCTGGTGGAATTGAAAGGTCGTGGGTGCAGACAATTTGAAAGCTATCTTCTGGCACAACAAAGAAGCTGGTATGAGTTCTTTATGGACGTTTTGGTGGCTGGCGGTGTGATGAAACGCCTTGACCTTGCCATTAACGATAAGACAGGGATTTTGAATATCCCTGTACTCACTGAAAAGTGCCAACAGGAAGAATGTATCTCCGTCTTCCGCAGTTTTAAAAGCTATCGCAGTGGCGAACTGGTACGCAAAGAGGAAAAGGAATGTATGGGAAACACCCTCTATATCGGTTCATTACAAAGTGAAGTTTATTTCTGTATCTATGAAAAGGACTACGAGCAGTACAAGAAAAATGATATTCCCATTGAAGACGCAGAAGTAAAAAACCGTTTTGAGATTCGATTGAAAAATGAGCGTGCCTATTATGCAGTCCGTGATTTACTCGTCTATGACAATCCAGAGCATACCGCCTTTAAAATTATCAATCGGTATATCCGTTTTGTAGATAAAGACGATTCCAAACCTCGTTCTGATTGGAAACTGAATGAAGAATGGGCTTGGTTTATTGGGAACAATCGTGAACGATTAAAACTAACCACAAAACCAGAGCCTTACTCCTTCCAAAGGACGCTGAACTGGCTATCTCATCAAGTTGCCCCGACCTTAAAGGTTGCGATTAAACTTGATGAAATCAACCAGACGCAGGTTGTAAAAGACATTCTCGACCATGCGAAACTGACAGACCGACACAAGCAGATTTTGAAGCAACAGTCAGTAAAAGAACAGGACGTGATAACAACAAAAAAATAACTCAAATACAAATTCATTGAATATAGAGAGGAGAACATTTTTATGAATTTTGGACAAAACCTTTATAACTGGTTTCTATCAAACGCTCAATCACTGGTGCTTTTAGCAATCGTTGTGATTGGCTTGTATCTTGGCTTCAAGCGTGAGTTTAGCAAACTGATTGGCTTTTTAATTATTGCGATTATTGCGGTTGGCTTAGTCTTCAACGCTGCTGGAGTAAAAGACATTTTACTAGAGCTATTCAATCGCATTATTGGTGCTTAAATAAAACCGTTCTTTTGTGGAATATAAGTGGTTTTCTTATGTTCCGCAAAGGAATGGTACACCAAACGAAGTGCGGTAGGGATTTTTGAATCTCTACAAAGAAAGGACGTGAATATATGGACGATATGCAAGTCTATATTGCGAATTTAGGCAAATACAATGAGGGCGAATTGGTCGGTGCGTGGTTTACCTTTCCCATTGACTTTGAGGAAGTCAAAGAGAAAATCGGCTTGAATGATGAATATGAGGAATACGCCATTCATGACTACGAGTTACCCTTTACGGTTGACGAATACACTTCCATTGGCGAACTCAATCGACTATGGGAAATGGTATCGGAATTACCCGAAGAATTACAATCGGAGCTATCTGCTCTGCTCACTCATTTTTCAAGCATTGAAGAACTAAGCGAACATCAAGAGGATATTATCATTCATTCCGATTGTGATGATATGTATGACGTGGCACGCTACTACATTGAAGAAACGGGTGCTTTAGGCGAAGTACCAGCTAGTCTTCAAAACTATATTGATTATCAAGCCTATGGTCGGGATTTAGACCTTTCAGGAACGTTTATCTCAACCAATCATGGGATTTTTGAAATCGTCTATTAAATCTGTCGGTACATTACTACTGGCAGATTTTCTATTTTACGGGGTGGCTCAATCAGCTACCCCTATTTTTTATGAAAGGATTGATTACATGAAGAAAATACGAAGCTATACCAGTATCTGGTCTGTGGAAAAGGTACTGTATTCTATCAATGATTTTAGACTTCCGTTTCCCATAACCTTTACGCAAATGACATGGTTTGTCGTGTCACTCTTTGCAGTGATGATACTTGGCAACTTGCCCCCTCTTTCCATGATAGAGGGAGCATTTCTCAAATACTTTGGGATTCCTGTGGCTTTCACATGGTTTATGTCTACAAAAACTTTTGATGGTAAAAAGCCTTATGGATTTTTGAAGTCTGTCATTGCTTATGCACTGCGACCAAAGCTGACCTATGCAGGAAAAAAAGTAACGCTTGGCAGAAACCAGCCACAAGAAGCCATTACAGCAGTTAGGAGTGAATTTTATGGCATATCCAATTAAATACATTGAAAACAATCTCGTCTGGAATAAAGACGGGGAATGTTATGCTTACTATGAGCTTGTTCCTTACAATTACTCATTTCTAAGTCCAGAACAGAAAATACAAGTGCATGATTCTTTCAGACAGCTTATCGCACAAAATCGTGATGGCAAAATTCATGCTTTACAAATCAGTACAGAATCCAGCATACGTTCTGCACAAGAGCGTTCCAAAAATGAAGTCACTGGCAAGCTCAAAGCGGTTGCCTATGACAAAATCGACCAACAGACAGACGCTTTAATATCCATGATTGGCGAAAATCAAGTGAACTACCGTTTCTTTATCGGCTTTAAGTTGCTTCTCAACGATCAGGAGTTTTCTATGAAAAGTCTTACCGTTGAAGCAAAAAATGCTTTGTCTGATTTTGTCTATGATGTGAACCATAAGCTGATGGGCGATTTTGTTAGTATGAGTAATGATGAAATCCTGCGTTTTCAGAAGATGGAAAAGCTCTTAGAAAATAAAATCTCTCGTCGTTTCAAAATCCGCAGGTTAGATAAGGACGACTTCGGCTATCTGATTGAACACCTTTACGGACAGACAGGCACTGCCTATGAAGAGTATGAGTACCATCTATCAAAGAAAAAGCTGGATAATGAAACGCTGATTAAATAC
This sequence comes from Peptoniphilus senegalensis JC140, assembly GCF_000321025.1. Lineage (GTDB taxonomy): Bacteria > Bacillota > Clostridia > Tissierellales > Peptoniphilaceae > Peptoniphilus_A > Peptoniphilus_A senegalensis. The sequence goes on along the minus strand of NZ_HE610717.1, from coordinate 392,707 downwards.
TATGACTTGATTAAGCCTACTCGCTGTTTGGTGGAAGAAAAACAGCGATATTTGAAAATCCAGCAGGAAGATGAAACCGTCTATGTAGCTTACTTTACCATTAACAGCATTGTCGGAGAACTGGACTTCCCGTCCTCTGAAATCTTCTACTACCAGCAACAGCAATTTACATTCCCGATTGATACGTCAATGAATGTGGAAATTGTAGCGAATCGTAAAGCCCTATCTACTGTCCGCAATAAAAAGAAAGAACTGAAAGACTTGGATAACCACGCTTGGCAAAGTGATAATGAAACCAGCTCCAATGTGGCGGAAGCTCTGGAAAGTGTGAATGAGCTGGAAACCAATTTAGACCAAAGCAAGGAATCTATGTACAAGCTGTCTTATGTGGTAAGGGTATCAGCAAATGATCTTGACGAACTCAAACGTCGTTGTAATGAAGTGAAAGATTTTTATGACGATTTAAGCGTAAAACTGGTACGACCATTTGGGGATATGCTCGGCTTACATGAAGAATTTTTACCTGCCAGCAAGCGTTATATGAATGATTATATTCAATACGTGACCTCTGATTTCCTCGCTGGTTTAGGTTTTGGTGCTACTCAAATGCTGGGGGAAAATGAGGGGATTTATGTTGGCTACAGCTTAGATACTGGACGCAATGTCTATCTGAAACCTGCTCTTGCCAGTCAAGGGGTTAAGGGTTCAGTAACCAATGCGTTAGCGTCGGCTTTTGTTGGTTCGCTGGGTGGTGGTAAATCCTTTGCGAATAACCTTATCGTCTATTATGCGGTGCTTTATGGGGCACAAGCAGTGATTGTAGACCCAAAAGCAGAACGTGGCAGATGGAAAGAAACCTTGCCAGAGATTTCCCATGAAATCAATATCGTCACTCTGACTTCTGATGAGAAAAACAAAGGCTTACTTGACCCTTATGTGATTATGAAAAATCCCAAAGATTCTGAATCACTGGCTATTGATATTCTGACATTCCTTACGGGGATTTCCTCTCGTGATGGGGAACGCTTCCCAATCCTTAGAAAAGCCATTCGTGCAGTAACCAATAGTGAAGTACGAGGGTTGATGAAAGTGATTGAGGAATTACGGGTTGAGAATACGCCACTAAGTACCAGTATAGCCGACCATATCGAAAGTTTTACAGACTATGACTTTGCACATTTATTATTCAGTAATGGTTATGTGGAGCAGTCTATCAGCTTAGAAAAACAACTGAACATTATACAGGTTGCGGACTTGGTACTTCCCGACAAGGAAACTTCCTTTGAGGAATATACCACTATGGAGCTTTTATCCGTTGCTATGCTGATTGTCATTAGTACCTTTGCTTTAGACTTTATCCATACAGACCGAAGCATTTTCAAGATTGTAGATTTAGACGAAGCATGGAGCTTTTTACAGGTAGCACAAGGAAAAACACTATCTATGAAGCTGGTTCGGGCTGGTCGTGCTATGAACGCTGGGGTATATTTCGTGACCCAAAATACAGACGACCTCTTAGATGAAAAACTGAAAAATAACCTCGGCTTAAAATTTGCATTTCGTTCCACTGACCTTAACGAGATTAAAAAGACCTTAGCCTTTTTTGGTGTAGACCCAGAGGACGAAAACAATCAGAAGCGATTGCGTGATTTGGAAAACGGGCAATGCCTTATCAGTGATTTATATGGTCGTGTCGGTGTGATACAGTTCCACCCTGTATTTGAAGAACTGCTCCATGCCTTTGATACCAGACCACCTGTGCGAAAAGAGGTGTAAATGTGAAACCATCAATAGTAAACAGAATAAAATCAAACTGGACGCTGAAACGTCTAGGTAAAGTGGCAATGACAGTGGCTTTCACACTTGTGATTGCCATTTTTCTTTTAGCCATGCTGGGAACGGTGGTTCAAGCTGCGGGCTTGGTAGATGATACGGTCAATGTGGCAAATGAATACAGCCGATACCCACTTGAAAACTATCAACTGGATTTTTATGTGGATAATAGCTGGGGCTGGCTTCCGTGGAACTGGTCGGACGGGATTGGAAAACAGGTCATGTATGGACTATATGCCATTACCAATTTTATTTGGACAATCAGTTTGTATGTTTCCAATGCGACAGGTTACTTAGTACAGGAAGCCTATTCCTTAGACTTCATTTCCGCTACAGCAGATTCCATTGGTAAGAATATGCAGACCTTAGCTGGTGTGAGTGCAAACGGATTTTCAACAGAGGGTTTCTATGTTGGATTCCTCTTACTCTTGATTTTGGTTCTTGGGGTTTATGTTGCCTATACGGGACTGATAAAGAGAGAAACCACAAAGGCAATTCATGCCATTATGAATTTTGTGCTGGTGTTTATCCTATCGGCTTCCTTTATTGCCTACGCTCCCGACTACATTAAAAAAATCAATGACTTTTCATCAGACATCAGTAATGCCAGTTTATCACTTGGCACGAAGATTGTCATGCCCCATTCCGATAGTCAAGGCAAGGACAGCGTGGACTTAATCAGAGATAGCCTGTTTTCCATACAGGTTCAGCAACCGTGGCTACTGCTTCAATACAACAGTTCAGACATTGAAAGTATCGGTATTGACCGTGTGGAAAGCCTGCTCTCCACCAGCCCAGATTCCAACAATGGCGAAGACAGAGAAAAAATTGTTGCGGAAGAAATTGAAGACAGAAGCAATACCAATCTAACCATTACAAAGACCATTAACCGTTTAGGTACAGTCTTCTTCCTATTTGTCTTCAATATTGGGATTTCCATATTTGTATTCCTATTAACAGGAATCATGATTTTCTCGCAGGTACTTTTTATCATCTATGCTATGTTTCTGCCTGTGAGCTTTATTTTAAGCATGATTCCATCATTTGATGGTATGTCAAAACGAGCCATAACAAAGCTCTTTAATACCATTTTGACACGAGCTGGAATCACATTGATTATTACGACAGCATTTAGTATTTCAACCATGCTCTATACCTTATCGGCTGGTTATCCGTTCTTTTTGATTGCTTTTCTACAGATTGTGACCTTTGCAGGAATCTACTTCAAGCTGGGCGATTTAATGAGTATGTTTTCTCTACAGAGTAACGATTCTCAAAGTGTGGGAAGTCGTGTGATGAGAAAACCTCGTATGCTTATGCACGCTCACATGCACCGTCTACAGCGGAAACTTGGACGTTCCATGACTACTCTAGGGGCTGGGTCTGCCATTGTTACAGGTAAAAAAGGACAGTCGGGTTCGGGGAGTTCTGCAAGGACACAAGCAGATCACTCCCGACCAGACGGAAAGGAAAAATCAACACTTGGAAAACGTATCGGTCAAACCATCGGTACAGTAGCTGATACCAAAGACAGAATGGTAGACACTGCTAGTGGTTTGAAAGAACAGGTTAAAGATTTGCCGACCAATGCAAGATATGCAGTATATCAAGGAAAATCCAAAGTAAAAGAGAATGTCCGTGATTTAACCAGTAGTATTTCTCAAACCAAAGCGGACAGAGCCAGTGGACGCAAGGAACAGCAGGAACAAAGGCGAAAAACCATTGCGAAGCGTCGCTCTGAAATGGAACAGGTCAAACAGAAAAAACAGCCTGCTTCTTCTGTTCATGAAAGACCGACTACAAGACAAGAACAATATCATGATGAACAGACCTCAAAACAGTCTAATATTCAGACTTCATATAAGGAATCTCAACAAGCCAAACAAGAGCGTCCAGCAGTTAAGTCCGATTTTTCAAGTCCAAAAGTGGAACGCCAAGGCAATACCGTTCAAGAAAAAACCGTTCAAAAGCCAGCAACTTCAACCACTACAGCAGATAGAACTTCACAACGTCCAATCACAAAAGAACGTCCGTCTACTGTTCAAAGAGTACCACTACAAAATACAAGAAGTAGACCACCAATCAAAACCGCCACCATTAAGAAAGTCGGTAAGAAACCATGAAGTTGAAAACTTTAGTGATTGGTGGTTCTGGATTATTCTTGATGGTCTTCTCACTGCTTCTGTTTGTTGCCATTTTATTTTCAGATGAACAGGACAGCGGAATTTCCAATATTCATTATGGAGGTGTGAATGTTTCCGCAGAAGTGCTGGCTCATAAGCCTATGGTAGAAAAATATGCCAAAGAATATGGCGTTGAAGAATATGTCAACATACTTCTTGCGATTATACAGGTGGAATCGGGCGGTACTGCGGAAGATGTTATGCAGTCCTCGGAATCCCTCGGTCTTCCACCTAATTCATTGAGTACAGAAGAATCCATTAAGCAAGGTGTGAAGTATTTCAGTGAATTATTAGCCAGTAGCGAAAGGCTCAGTGTAGATTTAGAATCGGTTATCCAGTCCTACAATTATGGTGGTGGTTTCTTAGGGTATGTGGCTAATCGTGGAAATAAATATACCTTTGAACTGGCTCAAAGTTTCTCAAAAGAGTATTCAGGTGGCGAAAAAGTGTCTTACCCCAATCCCATAGCCATACCTATCAATGGGGGCTGGCGATACAACTATGGCAATATGTTTTATGTGCAACTGGTAACGCAGTATCTTGTCACAACAGAGTTTGATGATGATACGGTACAAGCCATCATGGACGAAGCACTGAAATATGAGGGCTGGCGATACGTTTACGGTGGAGCTTCCCCGACTACTTCTTTTGATTGTAGCGGACTGACACAATGGACGTATGGAAAAGCTGGAATTAACTTACCACGAACCGCACAACAGCAATATGATGTGACCCAGCATATCCCACTATCGGAAGCACAAGCTGGCGATTTGGTTTTCTTTCATTCTACCTATAACGCTGGCTCTTATATTACTCATGTTGGGATATACCTTGGCAATAACCGTATGTTTCATGCAGGCGACCCAATCGGTTATGCCGACTTAACAAGCCCCTACTGGCAACAGCATTTAGTGGGAGCAGGACGAATCAAACAATGAGAAAGGAAGATTTAATGATGAAATTTAGAAAAAATCAGAATAAAGAAAAACAGATACCAAAGGAAAAGAAACCTCGTGTCTACTATAAGGTCAATCCTCATAAAAAGGTTGTGATTGCCTTGTGGGTACTTTTAGGGCTTAGTTTCAGCTTTGCGATATTCAAGCACTTTACAGCTATAGATACTCATACTATTCACGAAACAACTATCATAGAAAAGGAATACGTTGATACTCATCATGTAGAAAATTTTGTAGAGAACTTTGCGAAAGTCTACTATTCATGGGAGCAATCCGATAAGTCCATTGATAATCGAATGGAAAGTCTAAAAGGCTATCTGACAGATGAACTTCAAGCTCTCAATGTTGATACAGTACGCAAAGATATTCCTGTATCGTCTTCTGTAAGAGGATTTCAGATATGGACGGTAGAGCCAACTGGCGACAATGAGTTTAATGTAACCTACAGTGTAGACCAGCTCATTACAGAGGGAGAAAATACAAAGACCGTCCACTCTGCTTATATAGTGAGTGTCTATGTAGATGGTTCTGGAAATATGGTACTGGTTAAGAATCCGACCATTACCAACATACCTAAGAAATCAAGTTATAAACCAAAAGCCATTGAAAGTGAGGGGACGGTTGATTCCATTACAACCAATGAAATCAATGAGTTTTTAACGACGTTCTTCAAGCTCTATCCTACAGCGACAGCCAGTGAACTTTCCTACTATGTGAATGACGGGATATTAAAACCAATCGGAAAAGAGTACATCTTTCAAGAACTGGTAAATCCTATTCACAATCGTAAGGATAATCAAGTCACGGTATCGCTGACAGTGGAGTATATCGACCAGCAGACCAAAGCAACGCAGGTATCTCAATTTGATTTGGTACTTGAAAAGAACGGGAGTAATTGGAAGATTATAGAATAACAAATATTGGTACATTATTACAGCTATTTTGTAATCACGTACTCTCTTTGATAAAAAATTGGAGATTCCTTTACAAATATGCTCTTACGTGCTATTATTTAAGTATCTATTTAAAAGGAGTTAATAAATATGCAGCAAGGTATTCTTAAATAAACTGTCAATTTGATAGTGGGAACAAATAATTGGATGTCCTTTTTTAGGAGGGCTTAGTTTTTTGTACCCAGTTTAAGAATACCTTTATCATGTGATTCTAAAGTATCCAGAGAATATCTGTATGCTTTGTATACCTATGGTTATGCATAAAAAATCCCAGTGATAAAAGTATTTATCACTGGGATTTTTATGCCCTTTTGGGTTTTTGAATGGAGGAAAATCACATGAAAATTATTAATATTGGAGTTTTAGCTCATGTTGATGCAGGAAAAACTACCTTAACAGAAAGCTTATTATATAACAGTGGAGCGATTACAGAATTAGGAAGCGTGGACAAAGGTACAACGAGGACGGATAATACGCTTTTAGAACGTCAGAGAGGAATTACAATTCAGACAGGAATAACCTCTTTTCAGTGGGAAAATACGAAGGTGAACATCATAGACACGCCAGGACATATGGATTTCTTAGCAGAAGTATATCGTTCATTATCAGTTTTAGATGGGGCAATTCTACTGATTTCTGCAAAAGATGGCGTACAAGCACAAACTCGTATATTATTTCATGCACTTAGGAAAATGGGGATTCCCACAATCTTTTTTATCAATAAGATTGACCAAAATGGAATTGATTTATCAACGGTTTATCAGGATATTAAAGAGAAACTTTCTGCCGAAATTGTAATCAAACAGAAGGTAGAACTGTATCCTAATATGTGTGTGACGAACTTTACCGAATCTGAACAATGGGATACGGTAATAGAGGGAAACGATGACCTTTTAGAGAAATATATGTCCGGTAAATCATTAGAAGCATTGGAACTCGAACAAGAGGAAAGCATAAGATTTCAGAATTGTTCCCTGTTCCCTGTTTATCACGGAAGTGCAAAAAACAATATAGGGATTGATAACCTTATAGAAGTGATTACGAATAAATTTTATTCATCAACACATCGAGGTCAGTCTGAACTTTGCGGAAAAGTTTTCAAAATTGAGTATTCGGAAAAAAGACAGCGTCTTGCATATATACGTCTTTATAGTGGCGTACTGCATTTGCGAGATTCGGTTAGAATATCGGAAAAGGAAAAAATAAAAATTACAGAAATGTATACTTCAATAAATGGTGAATTATGTAAGATTGATAGAGCTTATTCTGGAGAAATTGTTATTTTGCAAAATGAGTTTTTGAAGTTAAATAGTGTTCTTGGAGATACAAAACTATTGCCACAGAGAAAAAAGATTGAAAATCCGCACCCTCTACTACAAACAACTGTTGAACCGAGTAAACCTGAACAGAGAGAAATGTTGCTTGATGCCCTTTTGGAAATCTCAGATAGTGATCCGCTTCTACGATATTACGTGGATTCTACGACACATGAAATTATACTTTCTTTCTTAGGGAAAGTACAAATGGAAGTGATTAGTGCACTGTTGCAAGAAAAGTATCATGTGGAGATAGAACTAAAAGAGCCTACAGTCATTTATATGGAGAGACCGTTAAAAAATGCAGAATATACCATTCACATCGAAGTGCCGCCAAATCCTTTCTGGGCTTCCATTGGTTTATCTGTATCACCGCTTCCGTTGGGAAGTGGAATGCAGTATGAGAGCTCGGTTTCTCTTGGATACTTAAATCAATCATTTCAAAATGCAGTTATGGAAGGGATACGCTATGGTTGCGAACAAGGATTATATGGTTGGAATGTGACGGATTGTAAAATCTGTTTTAAGTATGGCTTATACTATAGCCCTGTTAGTACCCCAGCAGATTTTCGAATGCTTGCTCCTATTGTATTGGAACAAGTCTTAAAAAAAGCTGGAACAGAATTGTTAGAGCCATATCTTAGTTTTAAAATTTATGCGCCACAGGAATATCTTTCACGAGCATACAACGATGCTCCTAAATATTGTGCGAACATCGTAGACACTCAATTGAAAAATAATGAGGTCATTCTTAGTGGAGAAATCCCTGCTAGGTGTATTCAAGAATATCGTAGTGATTTAACTTTCTTTACAAATGGACGTAGTGTTTGTTTAACAGAGTTAAAAGGGTACCATGTTACTACCGGTGAACCTGTTTGCCAGCCCCGTCGTCCAAATAGTCGTATAGATAAAGTACGATATATGTTCAATAAAATAACTTAGTGTATTTTATGTTGTTATATAAATATGGTTTCTTGTTAAATAAGATGAAATATTTTTTAATAAAGATTTGAATTAAAGTGTAAAGGAGGAGATAGTTATTATAAACTACAAGTGGATATTGTGTCCTGTATGTGGAAATAAAACACGATTAAAGATAAGGGAAGATACTGAATTAAAAAAATTCCCCCTCTATTGTCCGAAATGCAGACAAGAAAATTTAATTGAAATAAAGCAGTTCAAAGTAACTGTGATTACAGAGCCAGACGCAAAGACGCAGAGCCGATAAAATGAGATTAATACAATCTCATTTTATCGGCTCTTTCCGTTATGTATGGATTCTTTTAATTAGTCTTCGATGTTTCTTGCTTCGTTGATACCGCTGGCTAAAGATTCCATTAAGGATAGTTCTTTGTCTGTAAAGCTATCCATGTATTTCTCTATCTGTAATCGTCGGGTGCTTTTTACCAAGTTATTAGCAGGTAAGAAAAATTCATCAACGGAAACATGAAGTAACGATACAAGGTCATAAAGAACTTGTATGCTGGGGTGTTGCCCTTTATTTTCAATATTAGTTAAGTACCGTGGGTCAATTTCAATCAATGCTCCCACTTGTTCACGAGTTAAACCTCGTTTCAATCGAGCTTCTTTAATGGCTAAACCAAAGGCTCTAAAATCATATTTATCTTCTTTTTTACGCATAGTAGACCACCTCTATACATTTTATTGTTCCTACTGAATTAAAAACAGGTATAGAAAAACGTGTTATATGGTTTATAGGTTTATATTTAATAAAAAGCACTACTAAACGCCAATAAAAAAAACCGTTATATGGTAGTGCTATTTACGCTGTTAAAATATTGTATATTACTTCCAAATGGCGGTTTGTTGGAGGTCAACGTCGCCATGAAGTACATCATATACAATAAATTTCCTTACATTGGGTTCTTGTCAAAAAAAGTCGTCTATCTGCAATAGATAAGTACGTCCACCAATGTGGTTTTATAAATCATATAGATAGAATAACAGAAGCATGTAAACAGAGAAATAAATCTGTTTATATGCTTTTTTGGCTATTCAGAACTTTTTTACAAAGTTTATTTATCAGTAATGCAACAAATCCCCCTTTCACATTGGGACTAAGAGTGAAAGGAGATAAACGAGCAAGGCTCACTTCCTTTCCTAGACAGAAAGGGGGTGAGAAACATGAAACCATCTTCTTTTCAGACCACAATAGAAAATCAGTTTGACTATATCTGTAAACGTGCTATGGAAGACGAGCGAAAGAATTATATGCTTTATCTTTCAAGGATTGCAAAGCGTGAGGTGTCCTTTTCGGATGTTGGCGATTATCTTGTTAGCCAGTTTGCGACAACAGATAACTATTCAACTGACTTTCAGATTTTTACACTCAATGGGTTATCAGTAGGCGTTGAAAATGATTTGTTGAGTGAAGCATTACGTGAGTTGCCAGACAAGAAACGTGAAATTCTACTGCTGTTTTACTTTATGGACATGAGCGATTCAGAAATTGCAGACCTGTTGAAATTGAACCGTTCTACTGTCTATCGGCATAGAACCAGTGGACTAGCCTTAATTAAAAAGTTTATGGAGGAATTTGAAGAATGAAAACACAATATCCTATGATTCCCTTTCCTCTCATTGTAAAGGCAACAGATGGCGATACCGAAGCGATTAACCAGATTCTACATCATTACAGAGGGTACATAACGAAGCGTTCCCTACGACTTATGAAAGATGAATATGGCAATCAAAGTATGGTCGTTGATGAAGTCTTACGTGGAAGAATGGAAACCAGACTGATTACAAAGATTTTGTCATTTGAAATTAAGTAATATCCTCTCTCCTTTCGTGGAAGCGTGCTAAACCATTCCACGCTTCCCGAACAGGGAGGTTTGTTATTCCACCAAAGCATATTGAGCTTTCAATGTGTTTTGATAGGCTAACGAGCCATTGTTCTTTGAAAACTGAATAAAAGTAATCGAATACGTTTCGATAAGAAAAGAGCCAACGGAACTAACCGCCATGACCTATCTTATAAAGATAGCGAGCGATTCATGTTAGTGATCCGAGAAGCAATCTTTAGCAGGATTGCCTGCAACGACATTCTTATCGTGATAATGATACTCCCATACAGTCAATAGTCCGAGCGTGATAAAACCGTCGCAGGCAATGAGTATGGCTACATGAGAACCATGCAGGGGTGGAACTCCCGTGAGCTTTGCTAAAGCTGTTCGATTGCTGGTAAAACAACTTTTATGAAATCCAAATAAGTGATTTGGAAAGGAGGATTTTATGAAGCAGACTGACATTCCTATTTGGGAACGTTATACCCTAACCATTGAAGAAGCGTCAAAATATTTTCGTATTGGCGAAAACAAGCTACGACGCTTGGCAGAGGAAAATAAAAATGCAAATTGGCTGATTATGAATGGCAATCGTATTCAGATTAAACGAAAACAATTTGAAAAAATTATAGATACATTGGACGCAATCTAGCGTCGCCAAAGGGTCTTGTATATGATAAAATAGTATTAAGTCGTATCAAGGCTCTTTCCATAAAGGAAAGGAGCAAATGCCATGTCAGAAAAAAGACGTGACAATAAAGGTCGAATCTTAAAGACTGGAGAGAGCCAACGAAAAGACGGAAGATACTTATACAAATATATAGATTCATTTGGAGAACCGCAATTTGTTTACTCGTGGAAACTTGTGGCTACAGACCGAGTACCAGCAGGAAAGCGTGATTGTATCTCACTTAGAGAGAAAATCGCAGAGTTACAGAAAGACATTCATGATGGTATTGATGTTGTAGGAAAGAAAATGACACTCTGCCAGCTTTACGCAAAACAGAACGCTCAAAGACCAAAGGTTAGAAAAAACACTGAAACTGGACGCAAATATCTTATGGATATTTTGAAGAAAGACAAGTTAGGTGTAAGAAGTATTGACAGTATTAAGCCATCAGACGCTAAAGAATGGGCTATTAGAATGAGTGAAAATGGTTATGCTTATCAAACCATCAATAACTACAAACGTTCTTTAAAGGCTTCATTCTATATTGCTATACAAGATGATTGTGTTCGGAAGAATCCATTTGACTTTCAACTGAAAGCAGTTCTTGATGATGATACTGTCCCTAAGACCGTACTAACAGAAGAACAGGAAGAAAAACTGTTAGCCTTTGCAAAAGCTGATAAAACCTACAGCAAAAATTATGATGAAATTCTGATACTCTTAAAAACAGGTCTTCGTATTTCAGAGTTTGGTGGTTTGACACTTCCAGATTTAGATTTTGAGAATCGTCTTGTCAATATAGACCATCAGCTATTGAGAGATACTGAAATTGGGTACTACATTGAAACACCAAAGACCAAAAGTGGCGAACGTCAAGTTCCTATGGTTGAAGAAGCCTATCAAGCATTTAAGCGAGTGTTAGCGAATCGAAAGAATGATAAGCGTGTTGAGATTGATGGATATAGTGATTTCCTCTTTCTTAATAGAAAGAACTATCCAAAAGTGGCAAGTGATTACAACGGCATGATGAAAGGTCTTGTTAAGAAATACAATAAGTATAACGAGGATAAATTGCCACACATCACTCCACATAGTTTGCGACATACATTCTGTACCAACTATGCAAATGCAGGAATGAATCCAAAGGCATTACAGTACATTATGGGACATGCTAATATAGCCATGACGCTGAACTATTACGCACATGCAACATTCGATTCTGCAATGGCAGAAATGAAACGCTTGAATAAAGAGAAGCAACAGGAGCGTCTTGTTGCTTAGTAGTACAAATGAATTTACTACTTATTTACCACTTCTGACAGCTAAGACATGAGGAAATATGCAAAGAAACGTGAAGTATCTTCCTACAGTAAAAATACTCGAAAGCACATAGAATAAGGCTTTACGAGCATTTAAGAAAATATAAAAAGATAATTAGAAATTTATACTTTGTGTTTACTAAAAAAAACAAAGAACTTTATGCAAATTTTCACAAGTATTATTTTATACTATTCTCTGCTTATTCTATTAGACAAAATAGGGAGTGTAATTTTCAACTACAAACTTCTTAACTTTTTGTCTTATAAGGCTATGGGATTTTTTTATCACTATACTCACTATGATCTTTATTTATTTGGTGACATTGTTTTAAAATCAATAGATGCCATATTACTTGTTAAACTCATTCAATTAATAGCTTTTGGTATTTTTATTTTTGGCTTCAATACAGAATCGAGAGGAAAGCTAAAAACTCGAAAAAAGGCAAATTGAGTCATAATGAAAAAATTTAGAAAAAGTTCTAGAAGATTGCAAGTTATCAGAAGAATTATAAGAGTTTGAACAATATATTATAGAAGAAGATTTATTAAAAGCTTTCACTTCTGTGAGAGCTTTTTTGATGCTTTATTATAAATTTGTTAAATATTAAGATAAACCATTTATTTACACTTGCGTGGGTATATAGTATACATAAGCAAAGTAATAAAAAGTGATAAAAGGAGGTTTATTATGAAAAAGTTTTTATCATTTCTTTTAGTATTTGTGCTAGTTTTGTCCATGTCTATGAGTATTTCTATGGCGAAGCTTGATGAGACTGGTGCAAAGGAAATTAGTTTTGGAACTGATAGGGGAGCTGAAGATGCCATTATATGTATCGCTGACAAAACTTATCCTGTTAAGAATGGAACTATATTATTCATCAATGGAGAGATAATTCCTGAAGCTGAGGTAATCATGGACGGCGACAAGGCAATGCTACCACTAAGGCTTATTGCTGAAAAGCTTGGCTACGAAGTTGGCTGGAATAATAAAGAAAGAAAAGTTACTCTTGTAAAGGATGATAAAAATTTAAGAGTTGCCATTGGCAAAGATGATTCTAATGCTAAGATTTTCAAAGACCGCAGTTATGTTCTAGCAAGTTTTGTTGAAAAAAATCTTGCCGAAAGTGCTGTAGTGACTGAAGGTCTAGCTAAGGACTTTAAAAAATTCTACGACACTAATATGCCTATAACTCAAGATAAGACTATTGAAAGAAGCTTAAGAAATGTCATAATTGATGAAAAGCACGAGTACAAGGACAATATTAGCTCGGATGACGCAATGAAGCTAGTTAAGGAGAAATGTCTTGAAGGTCTAAAGAATTTTGAAAAAGTTATGAAGGAAAAAGCAAAGGACGAGCCGGGTAGATTTGACGATGACATAAAATTAATCGAAAAAGATATCAATAGAATGATCTACATTGGCGAAGTATCTAAGTTTTATAGATACACAATAGGACCTTACGATGTTTTATATGACAGAACAGATGGCAAAATCTACTTCCAAATATATCAAGCAGAAACTAGAATTAAGGAAGTGGATGTAAATGATCCAAATCTGTATATGGCGATATTTATCGTAGGATAAAAAATGATAAAAAACTCCTCATCATTGATTTTCATTGCCATCCAGATTTATATAAAAACAATTTTAAAATATTAAACAATGGTAATAAAATAGTGTTTATGACAAATTTACCAGTTTTGTTTGAAAGATACTATCCAAAATATAAAGATTCTACAAATACTTTTTTAGCTTTAGGCTATCATCCAGAACTGATTGAAGAGTACCCTAATTACTTTGACAATTTTAAACGAAATTTGTATAAAACTAGGTTTGTAGGAGAAATTGGTCTAGATAATTCTGAAAGCAATAAAAAATCTTTTGAAAAACAACTAAAAATATTTCGAGAAATAATGTATGAGTGTAATAAAAACGATGGCAAGATTATATCAATTCACTCAAGAAAAGCTGAAAGTGTTATATTTGAAGAGCTAATTAACAACAATAATATATATATTCTACATTGGTACACAGGAGCTCTTAAAAGACTACTAGATGGTATGATGAATAGTTCAAACATATATATATCTGTCAATTTAGATATGACAACAACAAAAAAAGGTACTGATTTAATTCAAAGTGTACCTATAGATAGAATTGTTTTAGAAACAGATGCTCCTTTTACAAAAGAAAGTAAAAAAAGATATGATTATAAAATCTTAGAAGATACTATTATTCAAATAGCAAAAATAAAAAAAGTAACTTAGAGAATGTTACCATTCAAATTAAAGCTAATTCAAAGAAGATATTAGGATAGGAAGTAGTTACCTCTCTACTTCCTTTCCATAATAATTTTCATAGTTTTTCCTATACTGAACGAGGTCAGAAAATTGTTCTTTATTCAAAGAATACTCTTGCATAAGGGTGTTCTTTTTTTCTTGCATTTTATCGAGGTTTGATAGTATTTCTTTTGTATTTGGCAGTTTTTTATAGTTTTTTAAAATTTCTTTTGCGGCTATTTTATAGACGGAAAGTTCACTGTAATATTCTTCTGCAAATTGTTTATCATCAGGATTTTTCTTATGGTATTTATAGATTTCACGATACTTATTTATAGTATTTATATTTTCCATATCTTGTGATAAACTCTTCATTTCAGTTTCAATTTTCTTTATTTTATCTAATAAGCCTTGTCTATCATCAGCAGATTTTTTGATCAGGTTATCGAGTTGAGTAATTGAATTAATTCCTTGTTCTCTAAGTTTAATTATTGAATCAGCCATTGTTTTGATATTGTGTTTTCTTGCCCAGACTTCGTAACCTTTAGAGGATTGAGCTTTTTTATTAGTAGATATATCAATGACGTTTCCTACACGTTTTTTAATAGGATTAGCTTTATTTTTAATTGCTAAATCTATTCTTTCTTTGATTTTTTCTTCGGCATAATCTTCTCCGATAGTCTTAGCTCTTGTAAATCTCGGCTTATCTTTATGGCG
>NZ_HE610717.1:355816-376846 GCF_000321025.1 Peptoniphilus senegalensis JC140 | reverse complement strand
GAAAATTTCTTTTTCTTCTTTAGTAAGTTTTATTTCTATTCTTTCATTTCTAAATCTATTTGCCATTTTATTCTCCTTTATAAAATATATTTCGGGGTCTTAGGGTTCTCCCTAACAAGGTAAAAATAAAAAAAATAGAGCATTTCGTAAAGGTCTGCTCCATTAATTTTTTCGTAAGTATCCGTACACTTACTGTGCTTGCTATATAAAGTTATAAGCGTTAAGCTTGTTATTTAATTAATTTCATTATACCATAAAATTGAAATGTCTGTATCTAATAGGAAAGCTTTAAATATAGCTGTACGATTAAAGTGTTATAGTGCAATTTTTTTAAAACTAATTTTTAGGGTATAAATTAATTAATTATTATGATGAATTAGGAGGTGGAGTTTTGAAATTAAATGAGGCAGATATTATAGAAGATGTCCTTGAAGGATATATATTTTCTGAAAAAAAGGTTACTGATGAATGTAAAATTTATACGATTAAAAATTCTACTGGATGTGGCGAAATGCGTTGCTATAATTTATTTGAAGGCGTTCAGTTATCTTATAATAATCTAAATATGGAGACAGCATATCAAAAAATAAATCCTAAAAGCGGGGTTTTAGAAATAGATCATTGTTTAGAGGGATGTTATGAGTTTAAACTTGAAAATAATGAACGCGCTCTGATAGGTAAAGGCGATCTAAGTGTAATCGAAATAGGCAAAGTTCCTTTTGAAGATTCGTGCATACCAACAAAAAAATATGTGGGACTTTCAATATTTATTGATATTGAAAAGGCACAAAATTCTATTGATAAATACTTTCCGTATGCAAAAATTGATTTGTTAGAAATAAAAGATCGTTTGTGTAAAAATGGTGCAGCTTTAATTATTCATTCACGTCATGAGATAGACCATGTTATTAGTGAACTCTATAGAGTAGATTCTAGGATAAGACTTTCATATTCAATTATAAAAACAATAGAGTTATTATTATTTTTAAATTTAGTTGAAAGTACAGATACTTTTAAGTTAACGTCTTTTTCAGAACCAGTATATCAAGCAACTGTAGAAGCCTATAAGACGATTCTAAATAATCCTTTTGAAAGATATTCTATTTCTGATTTATCAAAAAAATATGCTATTTCAGAATCAAGCTTGAAGAGGTGTTTCATATATATAACTGGAAGCTCAATAGGAAATTTTATTAGGGAAAATTGTTTGGAAGCTGCTGCTAAATTATTAATTCATAAACCATTAATGTCAATAGGAGAGATTTCTGATTTGTCAGGATATTTGAATCCTAGTAAATTTTCTGAGTCATTCAAAAAACATTTTGGGCAAACTCCTCAAGAATATAGAAAAAAATCCATCTGACCTTTTTAGAGCAAATAAAGAGCTGTCAGGTTATAAAGAAAATATCCATCTTACTTTATAATGAAGTTGAGATGGATATTTTTTGTAAATATTTTCTATACACATTCTATGTACATTTTATTAATTAACGGAGGTGTTTTATGAACAATAAAAAAATGACTACAAAAGATGTAGTAACAGTAGCTATTATGATTGCCTTGTTTTATGCAATTTCTATTGTTATTGGAATGAGTATGGTTGCTGTTCCAGTTGTATATATTTATGGTACTGCTGGAATTGAAATGTTTATAGGAGCTATTTTCTACATGGTAGCAGCTAACAGACTTAATAAACATGGGCTATTATTTATATGGATATTAATTTATGGTCTTATTACAGCAGCTATGGGTTATGTGTTTATGCTTCCATATTTTATTGGACTTGCTATTTTGTGTGAAATAGTAATGATAGGCAAAGACACTTATATAAATCCAATAAGAAACATGATTGGCTGGAGTGTTTATGGTGCTGGTATGTTCATGGGAATAGGAGTTCCATGTTGGATAGCTTGGGAATCTTATCAAAAGCAAGCTTTAGAGAGTGGATTTGCAGATAAGACATTAACATTGCAATATAATTTGGTATCCTCACCAAAATTACTATTATTAGGTGTAACAATAACCGTTATATTATCCGCTTTAGGTGTTTTGTTTGCACAAAAAATTCTTAAAAAGCATTTTAAAAAGGCGGGTATTTTAGAGTAAATGGAGATATATGGGAAATGAAAATAGAAAAAATAAGTGGAATAACTTGTCTTTTTTTAACTATTATTTCCTGTATGGTGTCAATATTTACAAAAAGTTACTATATGCATGCTCTGTTTGTAGGATGGCTTTGTATGCTTTTAGCATATTTTGGTTTTATCAAACAGAGCATAATTTATTTTATGATATATAGTTTTACTACATTTTGGTTATTAAAAATGATACCTAGTGGTGTAGTTATAATTTCACCAATGCTTTTGGGAATGTTGTATAAATTCATAGTTCCAATCATGGCAGGATTTTTAACTTTTAAGATACCATCAGGAAAATTAATTTCAATATTTCACAAATTAATGTTGCCACGAAATTTTGTACTTATATTAACTGTAATTATTCGATTTGTACCAACAATTGCTGGAGAATTCAGAACAATAAAAGAAGCTATGAAAGTAAGGGGATTTACAGGTAACTTCTTTCATATTTTATCAAATCCTTTGAGGACTCTTGAATATGCGATAGTTCCTTTAATTTTTCGTTCTATAAAAGTCGGGGATGAATTATCAGCAGCAGCGATTATTAGAGGAATTGAAAACCCATTAAAAAGGGATTCATATTATAGTAACAAGTTGTGTAAATTAGACATAATTATAATAACTACAAGCTTTATTTTATTTATATTATGTCTTATATGAGAGGTGCATCATTGAATAATAAAGTTGAAATTAGGAAATTATCTTTTTCGTATAATAGCAATAAAGATGAACAGTTGAAAGATATAAATTTAGACATTAAAGATGGTGAATGTTGTGTAATTATAGGGGAGTCTGGATGTGGCAAGTCTACTTTGACAAGAGCTATAAATGGCTTAATTCCAAATTTTTACGAAGGGAATTTAGATGGAGAAGTATTTATTGATAGCAAATCTATCAGAAATTTAAAATCATGGGAGATAGCAAAGTTAGTCGGTAATGTATTTCAAGATCCTAGAAGCCAATTTTTTGCCAATGAAGTTAATGGAGAAATTGCATTTGGACCGGAAAATTTGGGATATAAGCGTAATGAAATAATAAGAAGAGTAAATGAATCAAGCAAGAAAATGAATATTGATAAATTGTTAAATAACAGGATATATAATTTATCATATGGAATTAGGCAAAAAGTAGCAATATGTTCAGCGAGAGCCATTGAACCATCAATTTATGTATTTGATGAACCATCTGCAAATCTTGATTTACAATCAATATATAAATTTTCAAAACTTGTAATGGACTTAAAAAACGAAGGGAAAACTATAGTAATTGTCGAACATAGGTTATTTTATTTAAAAGGAATAGCAGATAGGTATTTATTAATACAAAATGGATCTTTAATAAATAGTTATAAAGCAGAAGAATTTGAAAAAATTAGTTCAAAAGATTTAAATGCATTGGGATTACGCTCAATAAATCTTGATGATATTGCTGTGGATGACCATAAAGTTAAAGAAAAAGTAATTAGTAGTGACAATTGTTTTGATATTGAGTTGAAAAATATTTGTAAAAAATATAAAAATAATTTCGTTCTAAAAGATGTGTCACTTAAATTTAATAGCAATGAAACTATTGCTTTAGTAGGAATAAATGGCATAGGGAAAAGTACACTCGGTAAAATTTTCTCTGGGATTCAAAATCAGACTGATGGGGAAATAAAGATAAATGGACACAAAGCTAATAAAAAGATGAGGTTAAGTAAAGTGTGGTATATCCCTCAAGATTTAGACTCTCAATTATTTGGGGAAGATTTGATGGATGAATTATTAACTGGGTTAAAAAATAGAGAAGATTATATTACGAAAGCAGAAGAACTTTTAAAAAAAGTTGGATTATTTGATATAAGAGATAAGCATCCAGCAACTTTATCAGGTGGTCAAAAACAGAGGTTGGTTCTATGTGTAGCTATGTTGAGAGAAATTCCTTTTATTATATTGGATGAGCCGACATCAGGGCTTGATTTCAGGAGTATGGATAAGGTGGGGAGATTAATCAAAGAGGAACAAAAAAAAGGAACAAAATTTTTGATAATTTCTCATGATATTGAATTTATAGCAAAGACGTGTGATAGACTTGTAAAACTAGAGAATGGGATAATAACAGAAGATTTTTATATTGATAATATAGGACAGCTGTTAAGAGCTATGGAGGCTAAATAATTTGGGAGGTGCTGTAATGGAAGTTTTAAAAAAGCATATAGGACAAATTTTATCATCAGTTATTATAGCAATAATTGGTGTTTTTTGTAGTGTTGTACCATATTTTGCTTTAGCTAAGATTACTCAAAATATAGCAATTAATAATACAGAATTAGAATTCTATATAAGACCAATTTTGCTTATTTTAGTTGGGTTAATAGGAAGTGTTATTTTTCATGAGATTTCAACGCTAATTTCTCATAATTTAGCATTTCGCATAATAGAGGATGAGAGAAAGAAACTTGTAAGAAAAATTAATAGATTATCAATGGGAGAGATTGAAAAACGATCCAGTGGAGAATGGACTCAGTTTATGGTAGAAACTTTAAATAAAATTGAGCAACCGATAGCTCATGTTATTCCTGAAGTAATAGCTAATCTGATCATTCCAATCGCTTTAGTAGTTATTATTTTTATTATAGATTGGAGAATTGGAATTGCGAATCTTATCACCTTACCACTAGGGGTATTATTTTCAATTCTAATGATGGGTGGATATGAAGAAAAATCACGAAATTATCAAGAAGCCGCAAAAAACATGAATACAACAGCTGTTGAATATATTAGAGGCATTCAAGTTATAAAGGCATTCAATAAGTCTGCATCATCATATGGAAAATTTGTAGATGCTGTAAATAGGAATAGAGACAGTATGCTAAATTGGTATTTAAGTGTTTGTTTCTATATGACAGCAGCAATGGAGGTTTTACCATCAACTTTATTATTTGTTTTACCAACTTCTTTATACTTGTATATGAATGGAAGTATTGAAGTAGGCAATCTAATAATGTGTGTTTTATTATCCTATGCCTGCTACAAACCTTTGATTAAAGCTATGAGTCATATGGATACTATGGCGAATGTGAGAGTTGTAATTGATGAAATAAAGAATGTTATGGAGTTACCAGAGTTAGAACGAGGTAATGGAGAGGAAAAAATAAGATCATACGATATTAATTTTGAAAATGTATGTTTTGCCTATAATGATAAGAAAAAAGTTTTTGATAACTTATCCTTTAGTGCAAAAGAAAATAAACTTACAGCTATTGTTGGTTATTCTGGCGGTGGAAAATCCACTATTGCTAAGCTAATTGCGGGATATTGGAACATTAATAAAGGGAAAATATCCGTAGGAAATGTAAATCTTAAAGATGTTTCTCTTGAAAAGAACATGGAACTTGTAACCTATGTATCACAAGAAAATTATCTATTTAGAAAAAGTATTATAGATAATATGAGAATGGCAAATCAAAATGCTAGTATTGAAGAGATAAAAGACGCTTGTAAAAAAGCTTCTTGTCATGACTTTATTATGAGTCTTCCTAATGGATATGAAACCATAATTGGAGAATCTGGGAGCAACTTGTCTGGAGGAGAGAGACAAAGACTTACAATAGCAAGAGCTTTGCTTAAAGATAGCTCAATAGTTTTATTAGACGA
The DNA here is from genome assembly GCF_000321025.1 of Peptoniphilus senegalensis JC140. Lineage (GTDB taxonomy): Bacteria > Bacillota > Clostridia > Tissierellales > Peptoniphilaceae > Peptoniphilus_A > Peptoniphilus_A senegalensis. Next base: position 371,073 of record NZ_HE610717.1, on the reverse strand, counting down.
AGCTACAGCATATTCTGATCCAGATAATGAAGCTGAAATTCAAAAATCTATAGATGCATTAGTTGAAAATAAAACGGTTATTATGATTGCTCATAGGATTTCTACAATAATAGGAGCCGATAAGATCATCGTATTAAACAATGGGGAAATTGAAGCAGAAGGAACTCATAAAGAACTTCTTGGAAAAAGTGAAACATATGCAAAAATGTGGAAATCACACATAAGTTTATCAAACGATAGGGGTGAGTAAATGAAAGAATTAATTCACAAGTTATATTGGGTCGCTGGAAAAGAATCTTCCAAAATTAGCAAGATGTTTTTCTTTGAAGTATTAAAAAGTATATTTGAAGGAATATCCCTTGGAGCTACAATGTTGCTTTTACTTAAAATATTTCAAAATATATTTGAAGGAAGAAATATTACACAAGAAGACATCTATGTAGTATTTGCAATAGCTCTACTAAGTGTAGTAGGGAAAATATTATCTAGTTATATGGCTGATAGAAATAAATACATCGCAACTTACAATATGGGAGCAGAAAATAGGCTATATATAGGTGATCAGCTAAAAAAAGTGAATATGGGATATTTTAGCAGTAATCGCCTTGGAAACATTTCAGGCGGATTAACCACAGTTATAGGTGAACTTGAAACCGTAGGAGTTAATATAATAGAAACTTTATTTGTGGGAGTAATTCAAACTATAATAATGGCGATATTTATGATTCCGTTTGATATAGTTACAGGTTCTATAATTTTAGGAACTTTATTCTTAGGAATGTTATGCAATGTTATCTTTCAAAAGAAATCAGATGAGTTGACTAAAAAATTACAAGCGTTAAAAATAAATCTAAACGCATCTACTTTAGAGTATGTTAAAGGTATTAGCGTCATTAAGTCGTTTGGAAAAAGTGGTGAAATGACTAAAGAATTGGACAGAGAGATTTATAAAAATAGAAGAGGTTTTATAAATGTTGAAAAAACTGTAGCACCTGCTGCTTTGATATTTCTAATTATATTTAAATTAGGGATTTGTCTTATTATATTTTCAGCTATTTATAGATTTTGTATAGGAGAAATTGATCACTATAAAGCTGTAATGCTTGTAGTGTCTAGTTTTATTGTTTTTTCTGGTTTTGAAATGGCTGGAAGTATGCAAAACGTTAGAGGAATAGCTATACAAAACTTGGATTCAATTGCTAAACTTAGGAATTTACCAACAATTTCAGAAGGCACAAGAACAAGCTTTGAAAAAGGAGATATAAATCTAAAGGACGTTGACTTCTCATATGACGAACAGAACTTATTTAACCGTTTAAATTTAGATATTCCAAAAGGTAAGACTACAGCAATTGTAGGTGGTTCTGGAAGTGGAAAAACAACACTTTGTAATTTGATAGCTAGATTTTGGGATGTAGATTCTGGAGAAATATTGATTGATGATAATAACATAAAAGATTTTAGGTATGACAATCTGTTATCTAATTTCACTTTTGTTTTTCAAGACGTCTATTTATTTGATGACACTATAAAAAACAACATTAAGTTCGGAAATCCAGAAGCTAGTGATGAGGAAGTTATTAATGTTGCTAAGCAAGCACAGTGTCATGAATTTATTATGAAGTTGTCAGATGGTTATGACACAGTTTTACAAGAGGGTGGTTCAAATTTATCTGGAGGAGAGCGTCAGAGAATATCTATAGCAAGAGCTATGCTAAAACCAAGCAGAATTGTTATTCTTGACGAAGCTACTTCAAGTGTAGATCCAGAAAATGAACAACAACTTATAACTGCTTTAAACAATTTGTTAAAGGATAAAACTGTAATTGTGATTGCACATAAACTTGAAACTATTAAAAATGCTGATCAAATTGTTGTTATGGATAAAGGAAATATTGAAAGTATTGGTAAACATAAAGAGCTTATGGAAAAATCACACATATACAAGAGTTTTATCGAGAAAAGAGAAAAAGCTACTGGTTGGAAAATTGAATAAAATTTAATAGAGGATGATTTTATGAAACAAGATATGAAAGAACAATTATTAACAAAAAGACCCATAGATTTACTTTTTCAATTATCTATTCCTGCTGTAATAGGAATGATAGTAATAGGTCTTTATCCACTAATGGATGGAATTTTTGCAGGAAATATTATAGGACAAACAGCAATGACAGCTTGTGGTGTAGCTATGCCACTTACCTTTTTCAATAGTGGAGTATCTACACTCATAGGTGTAGGTTCAGCATCAGTTTTATCAAGAGCTATAGGAAAGGGTGACCAAAAAACAGTTGATAAAATTATGGGGAATTTAATCTTTTGGGTTATTCTATTCTCATCAATTATTACAATAGGCGGAATTTTACTTGCACCACATTTTTTAGATATGGTTGGAGCAAGTGGAGAAATTAAAGAATATGGTATCAGATATTTACGAGTAATTTTCATTGGTTCTTTATTTGTAAACTTTACTCAATCAGCAAACATGGTTATGCGTGGAGAAGGATTAATGAAAAAAGCAATGCTCATTATGGGGCTAGGGGCTTTTTTAAACATAATTCTTGATCCAATTCTAATGAAATTAATGGGAAAATACGCAATAGAAGGGGCTGCACTTGCAACTATTACAGCACAATTTGTTCAAGCGATAATAACACTCCATTACTTCAAATATAAAAGTAAAGCAGTAAAAATAAATAAAATCAAACCTGATCAGGAAATAAAAAAAGAAATGTTTGGCGTAGGGTCATCTGCTATGATGATGCAAATTTTATTTATGATTCAACAAACAATGCTATATAAAATGTCATTTAAATATGGCGGAGATACAAATGCTATCTTGATGGCAGCAACACTTAGAATATATGCCTTTTCATTCATTCCACTTTGGGGAATGAGTCAAGGTTTACAACCTGTAGTTGGTACAAATTTTGGAGCGAAAAAATACGATAGAGTAAAAGAGGCTATGAAAGTATTTTCTATCGGAGGGTTAGTTCTTGCATCAATATTTTGGGTGCCAGCATTAGCATTTTCAAAGAATATTCTTTCTTTGTTTGGAGTAGAAGAAAGTATTATAACTCAAGGAATAGGAAACTTTAGACTATTTTATTCTATCTTTATCCTATATGGAGTAATGGTAATGACTATAACATTCTTTCAATCAATAGGAAATGCTAAAAAAGCTGGCATAATAGTAATGCTAAGACAGTTATTTTTATTCGTACCTGCTATGATTATTTTACCAATGATATTTGGAGTAAAAGCAGTATGGTTTGCTGAACCCCTTGTAGATTTAATTATGATAATAGTCGGTGTAGTAATGATGTTTGGTGAACTAAATAGGATGGATAAAATTGGTTTGAAAAATTAAATATAATTAACAATAGAAAAGCTTCTTTCATTTTAGAGGATTTATGCCTTAGAGCATAAGTCCTTTTTTTATGTTCAAATTAATCATTAAAACTCAAAAATACTATAAAAATAAAAACTTTGGTTACCAAAGAGGGCAAATTTCACTATATAAAGTGAGGGGTATTTTGTCATCTTTCTATAAAAATCAAAATACTTTGAAGTGCGGATATTAATTAAGTTGCTTAGCTGAGATTAGTATATTTCAAATTTAATCCACTTATCAAGGTAAAAAAATTAACTTACATAGGAGATTAAAATGCAAGCAATAAAGATTTATAGTATGAGACTTGCAATGTTATGTAGACTTTATGATCTTAAATTAATTAATGATAAGGAATATACAAAAATAAAAAATAGAATAGAAAATGATTACAAGAAGAAGGATAGAAAGTAATTAATCATGTGATATAACAACACTGTAGAAAGATACAAAATGGGAAGGAGGTAAAATGAATACTAAAGTAAAATTAATAAAAGCTTCAAATACAGGAGCAAGAAATAGAAATTCACTACATTTAGATTTAAAACGTGTTGCAGCATATTGTAGAGTAAGTACAGATAGTAAAGACCAACTTGAATCATATAAATCGCAAGTTGATTATTACACAAATCTTATAAAAAATAATAAGAACTGGACTTTGGCTAGTATATATGCAGATGAAGCAACAACAGGAACAACTGCTACTAAAAGAGCAGATTTTATGAGACTAATAAGTGATTGTCAAAATGGAGATATAGACATGATAATTACTAAATCTATATAAAGATTTGCAAGAAACACCTTAGATACTTTGAAATATGTAAGATTACTCAAAGAAAATAATGTTGGTGTAGTATTTGAAGAAGAAAACATAGATACTTTGACTATGGATGGAGAGCTATTACTAACAATATTAAGTTCAGTAGCTCAAAAAGAAGTAGAAAATACCTCAGACCATGTGAAAAAAGGACTGAAAATGAAAATGGGAAAAGGGGAGCTTATTGGTTTTCAAGGTTGCCTTGGCTACGACTATGACCCTGTAACAAAAAGTATCTCTATAAATGAAGAAGAAGCTAAAATTGTCAGATATATCTTTAAAAGATATTTAGAAGGCAATGGTGGTTCAGTCATTGGCAGGGAATTAGAAGAGCAAGGATATCTTACACCTAGAGGTAAAACAAAATGGTCTGATACTACAGTGTTGGGAATAATTAAGAATGAAAAGTATATTGGAGATATATTAATGGGAAAGAACTTTACAGTTGATCCCATAACAAAAAGAAGACTAGCAAATTTTGGAGAATTTGATAAATATCACATTGAAAATCATCACGAACCAATAATATCAAAAGAAGATTTTGAGAAGGCACAGGAGATTAGACTCAGGAGAGCACAAAATAGAAACACCATTGCTAATAAGGATAGGAATAGAGAAAAACTATCAAGACAATACGCTTTTTCAAGTATGCTGGAATGTGGATTTTGTGGTGAAATACTCTCAAGAAGAACTTGGCACACCAGTTCCATTTACAAAAAAATTAACTGGCATTGTGTAAGATCAACAAAAAAAGGCAAAAAATATTGCCCTCATTCAAAAGGAATACAAGAAGCAGCAATAGAAAAAGCTTTTGTTGAAAGCTATAGGCAATTATGCCATGCGGATTCAACAGTAATAAATGACTTTTTAAAAGTTGTAGAAGAAGAAATAAATGATAATACTTTAGTCAAAGATTTGAAAAAGATAGAAAACCAGTTAAACAGAATCATTAGTCAAGAAAGAAAGTTAGTTGATCTTCATTTAGAAGATAGTATAGACGAAGAAGTGTATGCTAAAAAGTATAAAAAACTTACAAAACAAAAAGAAGAATTACTTGATGAAAAGAAAATACTAGAGCTAACAATAAAAGATGAAAATTCTATTAAAGAAAGACTAAAGCAATTTAAAAAGGTCTTAGAAAATAAAGAAATTATAGAGGAATTTAACAGAACAGTATTTGAAAGCATAGTTGATAAAGTCGTGGTGGGCAGAATTGATAAAGACGGAACAGTTCATCCATATGACCTGACATTCTATTTCAAAACAGGAGTTAAAGATAGTCAAAATTCTAATAACTTTAAAGATAAAAGGAAAAATGCAAAAGACAATGATAGTGATAAATTGTGCTCTTACAAGAATGACGAGGATAAAAAATTATTTTTCCAAGCAGAAGACAATGCATGTTGAGAGCGTGGTATTGATGTCAAAAATAAGATTATAGGTTATAATATTGTTGAAAGTAGTAGCTTTTAGGATTTTTAGAGGGTTTTGTATGAATTTTGAAAAAATTGTAATTAGTTTATTACCTATAGCAGGATTGTTTTTGTCTTTCTTTTATAAGTATAAAGCAAATGGAAATATAAGTAAGTATAGTGGATTTAGAACAGCATTAAGTATGAAATCAAAAGAAAACTGGAATTATGCCCATAAGTATGCAGCTAAACTTTTGCGCATATATACTATATTTTTTATATTACTAAATATTATAATAATATTTAGTAATAGTCTAACTAATACAACTATGATAATCATAGTTGTATTGCAAATGCTATTCTACTTCATCATTGGATATAAAGTTAATAATGCTTTGGCGAAAAAAGAAAATAGTTAGAATCTATTAAGAATTAAAAAAAGATAAAGTTGTGTATATTGAAAATGAAAAAATAAACTGGTAATACAAGGTGACGACATTGAGTCTAGGGTTGTAGTATTAATTCTTATAATTTTAGCTGCTAATGCAAATGTTGTATGAACGCAAATGTAAATACAATTATTAATGCTAATGTAATAGCGAAGGTAAGCGGTGGCTTCAATTACAAATTAATAAATATAAAAGATTATAGTTTATGATGAAAATCTTAAAGTAATATTTAAATCTTCAGTTGAAGTTGAAATAGAAAATTGACAAGAATAAAAACTAAATATCCAATCAAACCAACAGAACCCGACATACCTCTTAAAGCGGTGTAGATCGGGCCTTTTAATTGTAAAAATAGACTCACCACGTATGCTCAGTTCTTGTTCATTAGGAATTACACCATAAAAATCTAAATATAGAATAGTGACCAAATGCTTGAATAAAAACTGGACAAATACGTGAATGGAAAGTTTAAACACTAATTTAAAAATATGTCCGATGTGGAAATATTTCTAAATAGATTTGAATTATATGATTTTACACCTTATAATATACTTAGATTAAGTTCCGAAACGGAAATAATTTTAAATAGAAAAAGGTGTAGGTTTTATGGAAATAAAACGTGATTATTATTTAGATAAATTAATACGAAAAAAAGACAATGGGTTCATTAAGGTTATTACAGGAATAAGAAGAAGTGGTAAATCTTATTTACTTAATAATCTATTTTATAATTATTTGACTCAAAGTGGGGTTGATGAAAACCATATTATAAAATTTGCCTTTGATTCGGCTAGGGATTTATTAAAAATTGGCGAAGATTTAATGGATTTAGATCTACTAAGTGGGGAAAGATTAGTAGATCCTAAAAAATTTTTAGACTATATTATGAGCCAAACGAATGACAAGGAAAAATTTTATATCCTCTTAGATGAAGTTCAATTGCTTAAATCTTTTGAGCAAGTCTTAAATGGATTTTTGCGTCAAGATAATTTTGATGTTTATGTTACTGGGAGTAATTCTAAATTCTTATCTAAAGATGTCATTACTGAATTTGCAGGTAGGGGTGATGAGCTCCATATTATGCCCCTTGTATTTTCTGAATTTCTTCAAACTTATGATGGCGACAAAGAAGATGCTTTTGCTGAATATCAAGTTTACGGCGGTTTACCAGCTGGAGCTTTAATAAAAACAGATGAAGATAAGATGAATTATCTAAAGGGACAACTCGAAAATGTATATTTGCGCGATATTGTTCATAGGTATGACATACGCTTAACTTCTGAACTAGAAGACCTACTCAATATTTTGGCATCAGGCATTTCAAGTCTTACGAATCCAAGTAAAATAGCTTCAACTTTTCAATCCATAAAAAAATCTAAAATTTCTGCAAATACAATTGATAAGTTTATAGGCTATTTTGAAGATTCTTTTATTTTAAAAAGAGTCTATCGATATGATGTTAAAGGGAGAAAATATATAGGCACGCCTTATAAAATATACTTTGAAGATGTAGGGTTGAGAAATGCAAGATTAAACTTTAGACAGATAGAACCAACCCACCTAATGGAAAATATCATTTATAACGAATTAAGATATCGTGGCTATATGGTTGATGTAGGAATGGTCATGAAAAGGGAAAATGTTAATAATAAAGATATAAAGAAACAACTGGAAGTTGATTTCATAGCCAACCTTGGAAATAAAAGATATTATATTCAATCTGCATATAGTCTCCCTTCCATAGAAAAAATAAATCAAGAAAAAGCCTCCTTGCTAAATATTGATGACTCATTTAAGAAAATTATTATCGTGAAAGATCGAATAAAACCATTTTTAGATGAAAATGGAATACTCACTATTAATTTATTTGACTTTTTGTTAAACAAGGAAAGCTTGGACTTATAATGAAGAATTTAACTGATTTGTTATGGATATATTTCCACATACGAGGCTTTTTAGAAATATGAAATTTTATTCATACTGAACACTTAAGCCATGTTGAAGTGATTACTCTTCTTGTGAGGTCATTCGAAGAATAATTTCATAAGAAGATGTAGGTATCATGCAAAGAATCTCAAATAGAAGTGTCCGTTGGGGCGTTCGATTGGAAAGATTCGACGGCGGAGGCTGTGGTATTAATGTATAAGAACGATAGTAGAGTGGCAAATTAGAAATGTAAATCTAGGGGGAGTGAAAGAATTGAATATTAAAGAAGAATTATTGGCATTGCAGGATATTTCATACGCTGATTTTCAAGCGAAATTGACACCAAATATACCGAGAGACCTGTTTATAGGAGTCAGAGTTCCTGAGCTGAGAAAGCTTGCTAAAAGAATTGCAGAGGAGCCAGAAACATCTAAATTTCTGGGAGATCTACCACATAAATATTATGATGAAAATATGCTTCACGGACTTCTAATTTCTGAGATTAAAGACTATGATGCCTGCATTGTGGCAGTTGATGAATTTCTGCCTTATGTAGATAATTGGGCTGTCTGTGATATTATGTCTCCCAAGATTTTCAAAAAGAAGAAAGCAGCACTTTTGGAAAAGATTAAAGAATGGTCCCTATCGGAAAAGACCTATACTTGTCGCTTTGGAATTGAGATATTGATGTCTCACTTTCTTGATGATGATTTTAAGCCTGAATATTTGGATATACCAGTCTCTGTTAATAGTGAAGAGTATTATATTAAGATGATGATTGCATGGTTCTTTGCAACCGCCTTGGCGAAGCAATGGGATACGACCATAAAATACATGGAAGATCAGCGCCTAGATACATGGACTCACAACAAGGCAATACAAAAAGCACGCGAAAGTAGGCGCATTGCACCGAAAGAAAAAGAATATTTAAAGTCACTTAAAGGATGAAAAATTTCAATAGATAGTGGACTTTAAATTGCACATCGTATGGTTCTTATGATTACAAAAATTTGGAGTTAGATTGAGAATAATTTTAATTAACTTAGCAGTAGAAATAAGAATGTGAGGCCTTATGTTAAAGTGAAAAAAACAATAAAATTACTAATTACATTCATTTCATTAGTTGTCATGTATTTTGCATTTGATTACTTATATGCCACAAGTCCAAAACCTGTAAAGTTTTATAAACTAGATGAATTTAGACGAGGAGTATTAGAGAACTATAATGTTTCTGAGATAGATATTTATTTTTCTAGACCAAGTCTTTTTATAGAAATCAACTCAGAAGGGAAACTAACTAAAGAAATTAGAAATGAGATTATTGAAAAATTAAGACCAATAATTAACAAAACAAATATGGATATAATTTCAGAGAAATATTGGGGCAAAGATACATCACTTTTTTACGTATATATTTACTTTAATGAAATAAAAGAGAATACAAAAATAAAATATTTAGAAATAGAACTTTCTCAAAGAAAAGATTATAAAGATTGGAAATAGTGAAATATTAATACTTGGTATAGATTTTTTATATTTAGTCGAAATTTTAAATAGGTAGATATAAAAAGGGAATTCAAAGAGGCTAGTAATCTACAATTTGATCTTGGGGAAATGATAAAAAGGCTTGTTAAAACAAGAAATTTTGATAGAGGTGTTTTATGAATTTACTAAATACAATACTTATTGTAGTGGGAGGCGCTTTTATTACATTTGGTTATTTAATATATTTTAAAGAAAAATATAATTTGATTAATGGTTTTGAATTGGATTATAAATCTGGAAGAAAAACAGAATCCTATGCTAAAAAGGTTGGTTTAGTAGAGCTTATAATTGGTATCATCCTTGTTGTAATTGGGTTTTGCATGTTCATAATTAAATAATAACTACTAGTTTTGTTTATCTGTTATTTTTAAGGATGCCTCTCCTTATTCCAATGAAAGCAAGGAACAGGCAAACAGAATTAGTTTTTACATACTTAGTGAGCAGTCTATTAATTTAGAGACTATTGAATTGACGTCAAAGAAATAGCATAAAGGCTAATGGCTTTTAGGATTTTAAAATAAATCTTAGAAGCCATTATTTTTTTGTAAACTAAATTGGGAAGGTATTTAAACATTATATTTTTTAAAAATATTCCTCTCTAGTAAAAATTTTAAATCCGAAAGAAGAAAAGATGATACAATATAGATGATAATTAGTATCAATGGGAGGAGTAAATGTTTAAGAGTTTGTTTGAAAATTTTAGAAAACCAAAAGACAATTTTGCTGGCAGATTTATGTTAAAGAGCATGAATAAAGGTCATGAAAAATTAGCAAGGTGGGGAAAGTCTTACTAAATATTGATAAAGATTGTACTGTCTTAGATTTGGGCTGCGGCGGTAGAAGGAACATAGAATATTTTTTAATTAAAGCCGATAAAGTTTATGACCTTGATCACTCTGAGACAAGTGTAAAAATGGCAAGTGAGATAAACAATAAAGAAATAGAGTCTGGAAGGTGTCAAATATTAGTTGGGGACGTGAAGAGTCTTCCTTTTAAAGATGAATCCATAGATATTGTTACAGCTTTTGAAACTATTTACTTTTGGGATGGCATAGAAAAGTGCTTTAAAGAAATTTATCGTGTCTTAAAAAAAGGTGGACAGTTTTTAATGTGCAACGAAGCCTCATCTAAGGAAAGAAGAGATGTAAAAAAACTGTCGAATATTATAAATTTTGAAGTGTACACACCCGATGAATTGACAAAAATGCTTACTGAATTAGGTTTTTGCTGCCAATACCATTTAGACAGAAAAAAACAAATGGTAGTTATTGCTAAAAAATAGATAGGATAAAAAAGGCGAGGGATAAAAATGAAATTTCACAATTTTTATTTCAATTTATTTAAGCAACCTATGGAAAAATTTTGCTGGAAAAATATGGAGTTGACTATGCCAGAGAAATTATGAAAAAAAATTTATCGAAAGCTAGTTTTACGATTAAACTGATATTCTCTAAGAGAAAGAAGGTGTTTAAATGTGACTTTATACAAGAGTATATTGATATGTCTTTTAGGTTCATTTTTGATGTTTTTGGGAGATATGAATTGATAAGCTTATAAAGTCAGAGATTAAAATTATTATGAAGGGAAATTTATAATATTAATTATTTACAGGAGAAAATTTTATGAAACAATTACATTTTTCTGATGACAAGAAAATAAAAGCCGACTACAAAAACTGGGTTCCTAAAAGCTTGGTAAAGAGTTTAATATTTACAAGCCTTGTAGCTTTTATCCTATTTATAGCCTTGGGTGTCAGTGATCTTGTCTTTAGTGGGAGAACTCGCCTTATCTGTGCCCTTATTTTTGGGCTTGCAACTCTGATACTTATTTTCTTTGCAAGCTGGATTGGATTATTACATAGGACTTTTGATTACAATGGAAAAAGAAAGCTTGCAAAAATAATTATAGAAAAGACTGCAGCTTATATAAAAATACCAGATGGCGGTGTAGGACTTGACATTGGCTGTGGTAGTGGGGCACTTACCATAGCTTGTGGAAAAAGAAATCCAAAGGCGACCATGGTGGGTTGTGACATATGGAGAGGTTCATATAAAACTGAATTTTCTAAAGAACTCTGTGAGAACAATGCAAAATTAGAGGGAATAGAAAATGTGAGATTTGAAGAAGGGAATGCAGTGAATCTTCCTTTTGAAGATGAAAGTTTTGATGCGGTAACAAGCAACTATGTTTATCACAATATAACGGGGAAAAATAAACAAAAACTTTTACTGGAAACATTTCGTGTACTTAAAAAAGGCGGAGTTTTTGTTATCCATGATTTGATGAGTAAGTCAAGATATGGAGATATGAATAAATTTATGGAAAAGCTGAAAAAAGATGGATACGAAGATGTGCAATTAATTGATACAACAAAGGGTCTTTTTATGAGTCACAAAGAATCTTTATTCCTTGGACTTTCTGGCTCAACTCTTCTAATTGGGAGAAAATAATAAAATTATATAAAAATTAGTATAAAAAATTTTAGAAAATTGATGGGGTATGTAAGATGAAATATAATAGCTTTTATTTCTTATTATTTAAAGGGCAAATGAAAAAAGTTCTTATAGAAAAGTATGATAAAGCATACGCTTCAGAAATTATTAAAAAGAGCAAAAAAATTTATCGAAAACTAATAGAAGAGGCAGATGATATCGGCAATGATAATCCCATGGCATACAATGAGATGTTCGCCCTTGTCTTTGTTGCTCCATATATAGCAAGTGAGAAAAAAATTCCACCGGAGACCATTCAGGAAATGATGCGTCGCTCTCTTTATTCTGTAAAATGGTATTTTTCCTTGGTTAATCTCAATACTAAGAGAGGAAAAGAGGCCAATAAGAAAAATATTCTTAAGTATTACAAGTGGTATACAGAGGAAAAAGAAAAGCTCTATCCAACGTCCTTTAAGGTTGATTTTGTGGGACAACCTTATGAGGGCGCATGTTATTATAGAATTACTCGTTGTCCTATTTGTGCTTATACAAAGAAGCTTGGGGTAGATGAATTAATGCCTCTATTCTGTGAGCTTGATGAGCTTATGATAAGTCTTCAACATGGTCTACTTTACAGAAAAGATACCATAGCAAATGGAGCAGATTGTTGCGATTATTTTATCAAAGGCGATAGAGAATGAAACTAATTTATAAGGATAATCTTGATGAGTTAATTCAGGGAATCGTGACTGATTGATTACATAAGCTAGTAAAGGAAAGGTGCAACTGTTATTCCATGGCGAGATTTTTTAAAGAGAGAAGAAAAAGTGCAAGATGAAATTATTGAATTGTTAAAAGAATGGTTGAGGACATGCAATGAAATCAAAAGAATTTAAAATGCCGGTTTTTGGAGTTGGACCGATATATGTAATTACTTGTTTAATACTTACAATAGGAGGGATATGTCTTCATCTCAAAGGATACTTATATCTAGGAGAATTAAGAGAAGGGAAAATAATTTTTATTATAATAGGGATACTCTTAATATTGTTTGGCATATATTTATGGATACAAGCAGTTATAGTTGAGAAAATAGATAAGAAAATTAAAGAAAAAAAGTTGATTACAAGTGGGGTTTACAGCCTTGCAAGAAATCCTATTTATTCAGCATTTATATTTATTTTCACAGGTATACTGTTGTTTACAGCAAACTATTTTTTATTAATACTGCCCTTTATTTTCTGGGCTTTCTTGACAATATTAATGAAAAATACGGAAGAAAAATGGTTAAAAAAAGAATTTGGAAAAGAATATGAAATATATTTAGGGGAAGTAAATAGAGTAATACCTTGGTTTAGAAGAAAAAGTAAGTAATTTCAAATAACGGCCACATTTGTAGCTGTTATTTTTACGCTATTTTTAGAAGATGTTAGTAAATATTTTAAACTTAATACTAAATTAAAATTAAACAACAAGTTTTATCTTATGCTTAATAGCTAGTTTTTTGCCGAAAAGATTAATCGTAAGGAATGATATAGGATGGATCGCTTAGGATTTTTTTAAGTTCTTCTAAAAGAAGAGGCAAAAATTCTGTGTAAGCTTTTCCTCCTGCTGGATAAAAAAGATTTCCTATTTTAGGTAGGGAATGGAAAGCAGATTGGCTGAATTCCAAAATTAGACTTATCAAAATAGGGATAAGGGGTAATAAGGCTAATACCAAAAAGTAGACCAAGTGGGCTCTTGCGTTTTCTCTATCTTTTTTCAAAAAGAAAAACAAAGTTGAGAAAAGTAAGTACCAAAAGAGAATAAATCCTACTATTAAGCCTATAATTGAAAGCAGAATGAAGAAAATTCGAAATGGCCATTGATATGTAGGACCCTGAAAAAACATAGCCAAAGCCGAGTTTAGAGGACTGATTAAAAATAGAAAAATTCCTATTTTAATAAGCCTATAATAGTTTATATGAGGAAATTTGATTTTATTCATAGATAGCTCCTTAGATTATCCTAAATTAGGATCAGTTATAAAAATTTAGATCCTTCTAGCTTACATGCTACTCTTTTGTTCTGGAAATAGCAATTGAATAGATAATAACACTTCAGTTAAACGAAATAAACTGAATAACAAACTTTAAAAGAGATGGTGTATATCTCATAGTAAAACAAAAAATATTAATTTGGAGTATTACTAAAGAAAAAAAGCAGACAGATACTTGAATTGATTATATTACCTAAATTCTAGGTGCTTTTTTTATTCTAAAATTACCTAAAAATTTAAAAATTTTATAAAATATTACCCTTTTGGGTGATGTTCTAAAGGGCTACTTTATATAAAAATATTGTACAAGAATAAATTTTGACATAAAATTAATTTTAAGGAGGTTGTAAAATGAAATTTATTAGAAAAACTATTGCGGGACTTTGACTATGCTAATGATGGTTTTTATTCTGTCATCAGGAGTCTTTGCCACAGAACTTGTGGGCAACGTCCAGTATCCTGAGTTTAACGACACTTACGATAATCCAGGCGACTTTATCTTTGGCGATGTCACTGACCAGGAGCTTATTGATGATCTTGGCTTCAAGGACCTAAAAGCTCAGTCTTGGTACCTAAGGTATGTCTACATAGCAAACTTTGACAATATAATGAAGGGAAAGTCTGTGGGCGTCTTTGATCCCCTTGGAAAGGTGACTATGGCAGAGCTTGCTTGCATTTCTGCCAAGGTCCACTCCAAGTTAATGGTGTCAAGTTCTGATATCAAGCAAAAGAAGGGCGAGGCTTGGTATATGCCTTATGTGCGCTACTGCTACGAAAATGGAATCTACTCTAATGACAGAGTTGACTCTGGTAAAATAAGTCTTGAAAAAGCTGAGGACTGGAATAGGGCAGCCAAGAGGTGCGAGGTTGCGGGGATGCTCGGTCGCTGCGACAACTTTTACAAGAAGGGCTTTATAAACCCCGATGTGCCTCTTACAGACATTTCTGATGTTAAGGAGAGCACACCATTTGCAGAAGAAATTTTGCTTTTATACAGGTCTGGAGTTGCAGTTGGAGATGTCAATATGAACTTTAGTCCAATGCAAAAAGTATCCAGAGCCGAAATGGCTGCCATGATTACAAGACTTTTGCACGACGAATTTAAGATTGAACTTCTAAAGGGTTAAGATGGTCAAAAAAAGCATTATAAATAATTTATGTATGAGGGAGAAAAGTTAAAAAAATTCTACATTTAGCATAAAAAATAAAAGTAAAGAGGGTAAAGATAATCTAGATCCTTTTTACTT
>NZ_HE610717.1:348616-354834 GCF_000321025.1 Peptoniphilus senegalensis JC140 | reverse complement strand
GCAATTCATCACTTATATAAAGTCTAGCCGCTCATTTAAAGGGTGCAGAAACTTTTCTGCTCTATTATAATTAAATTTTAGGGATACTTATTATTTATGTGAGGATATTTATGAAAAGAAATTCTAAATTTTTTATTATTATGATACTTGCTCTTGCCCTTCTTGCTGGATGTCATAAGGGGAAGACTTCGGCAGAGGGGTCAAAGGATAATGCAAATAATACAAGTGAGGCTAATGCTGATAATAAGAGAAACTTTTCTGGAGAAGATTCTAAAAAGACTTCTTCTAAGGGCCAAGAGAATTTAAAACCTGTTAAGGGGGCAATTATTGGTTCTATGTCTTCTTATGTTGAGGATAGGGAAATCTGGAATGACTTCATTGATGAAAAAAGTATAGGATCTGCAAAGAGGGATGACTTTGGTCTTCATTTGCCAAGGATACTTTTGGACTCTAAGGATGCAAAGAAGGCAAATCAAGAGATTGATAAAATTGCAGAAAATTTAAGAAAGATTTACCAGTCTGGCAAGGGAAAGATGGAGGAGGACGACACTGGCATCTACTCTTCATTTTCAGTTTACCAAGACGACCATGTATTGAGCCTAATGATCCAAGTTTACGATATTTGGCAGGATGATCCTCCAAGCTATTTTGCATATAACTTTTCTCTGCCTGATGGAGAATTTATCGGCGACTATGAACTGATGAAAAATTTTGGCGTGGATAAGGATGAGATTTTGGGCTTGATTGAAGATGGTTTGAGGGAAGAACAAGATTTCACTACTAGCGTTTACCACAATGACGTCCTTGACTATACCTTTATCTATAATCCAAGCAACGCCACTGGTATGATTCTAAAGGAGCTATGGGATGATTTCGAGAGTAAAGAGAATCAAATTTATATAGACGAAGTTGGCAAAGCTCACTTCCTCTTAAGTCAATATCCAATTGTAAACATGGTTTCCTGCCCAGTAACTTTAGAGCTAAAGGCAAACAGCTTTAATAGGGACCCCATTTCTTATGAGTATTTGAGAATGGCGAGAAGGCTTGGCATTGATCCCAAGGACAAAAATCACAAGGCTTTTATAATCCACCTCGGTGCTGCCTTTGATGAAGAAAGTTTAACGGCGACCCTTGAAAAACTAAGTGCTTGGACAAATATATTTTTAAATTATGATGACTCTAATATGCTTGTTTCCCTGAAATTAAGTGAGGGTGGCGACATGCCTTATCTAAATGGAGAGGAGTGCTACCTAATCATTCCTAAGTACAGGAATGCTTCTGTTTCTCTAAAGGAATTGGAAATTTCTCAAGATGGAAAGTTAAAAGAAGTAGCAAATGAATTATTAGATTTTAATGCTTGTGCTGGAACAACTTTTGTCTGTCAAAACATTAGTGATATTGCTCCAAATGGAAAGATCAGCATAAGCTACAGGGACGATGTAATAGAATTTTCGCCTTCCATTAGTTTGAAGGATGGAAGCTTGATTCTACCAGAGAGAGTGACTGATGCAGAAGATATTCTTGATTGGAAGAGTCTAGTACAAAAAAATATGTATTCACCAAGAATGTTTGAAATAATGAGGTCTATAATTGGAAAGGGATAATATTTTTTGATTCCAATATTTTTGAAGGCAAGTTAAGTAAAGCTTAGAAACTATTTTAAATAAAAAATAAAAGGAGAAAAAAGGCACTTACAGAAGTAGGTGCCTTTTATATGATTAAATTAAGAAGTTATAAATTTTAAAATTAATTAAAATTATTATTTTGCTGTTTTACTTTAACTATTTATTTTATTTTCTCTAGGTTTTTCCTTTACTGAAAGGAAAACTGTTAAGATAATGCAGAAAAAGCCTGCTAATTCTACTAAGGAAAATTTCATTCCTAAAAATATGGAAGCAAGTAGGGTAGCAGAGGCTGGTTCCAAACACCCTATTAGGGTTGCTTTGACTGGACCAATATGTTTTACGCCTTCAAGAAAAACTGAAAAGGCAAGGGCTGTGCCAATTATAATTATTATGGCAATTATTAGCCAAGCCAAGAAGTCGAGATCCTTGGGAAAGATCCAAGCCTTGGTCAAGATAGATATAAGGATCCCACCTAATAACATGCCCCAACCAGTTACGATTATATTTCCCCAGCTAACTATAATTGGTCGAGAAAAAAGTGTATAGGTTATAACACCTAGAGCTGAAAGCAAGCCATAAAAAAGTCCGGCTTTTGAAATATTCATATTTCCAGGATTTCCTCCAGTGGATATTAGGTAGGTGCCGAATACAGCCAAAAAGACTGCTAAAATTTGAGAGAATCTCATCTTAGTTTTTGTAACTATGGACATAAATACAATCATTATAACTACATTAAGACTTTGTAAGACTGTTGCTGTTGCAGAATCCGAATATTTTATGGCACTAATAAAGGCATATTGGCACAATAAAAGTCCTAGTATGGCAAAGGCAAAGAGCCAAGCTAGGTCCTTTGGGACAGTCCAAATTTTTAAGACCGTATCCTTTTCTTTAAAAGCTCCTAAAATTAATAGTAAAATTCCTGATAAAAGCATTCGCATTGCCGTGAGCCAAGATGAATCAATATCATAATTCATAAAAAGATATTGTCCACATACACCGGAGATGCCCCAACTAATAGCACCAAAGGATGCAAAAAACAAGCCTTTCAAATTACTGTTACCCTTCAATAAATCTTCCTCCCTAGATGATAAATAAACTTTTTTTATATTTTAAGTAAAAAAATTCTAATAAAAATATAATCTTATAATGCCAATAATAAGAAAGAGTGAAAAAGCCTATAAGAAAAATTTGAGTTTTTTCTTTCTTCTTTCTCATAAGCCTACGTTTATGAGAGAGATTATAGTATACTTTAATGTAAAAGACAACAAGTCTGACTTTTATTAGTATTTTATTGAAAATTATTTTTTAAATATTAAATTAAATATTAATTTTTTTATCTCTTTCTCAATTTTAATATTTCATAAGTTGGGAAATATATAATAGGACTTTATTTTAGAAAGGAGTCTTGATATGGCGAAAAATTATACTAAAGATTTGATACGAAAAGAATTTATTAAGCTTTTAAATAAAAAGAAGTTACATAATATAACTGTTACAGAATTGGCTAAGACCTGCAATATTGAGAGAAAAACTTTTTACTATCACTATGAAAATTTGACGGAGTTGGTAAAGGAAATCTTTGATGAAGAACTTGATAGAGTCATTGAAGAGTTCAACGAGACCTTATCATGGGAAGAAAGTTTTATTTTAGCGGCTAAATTTATTTTAGATAATAAAAAGGTTGTAAAGCACATCTATGAGTCTGATTATAGAATGGATCTTGAGAAATATATTTTTTCTATTTCAGGCGAAATTATGCGAAAATATGTAATCCGAGTAGCCAAGGATACTAAGGCACAAGAAACTGATATAAAATTAATTGCTTATTTTTATCAATGTGCTTTAAGTTCTTCCCTTATTCAATGGCTTGCAGCTGATATGAAGACAGATCCAAAAGCTGTTACTCGTCGAATTGGAGAGTTAATGGATGGAAATATTTTATTGTCTTTAAAGAGAAGTGAAAAATTAGAAAAGTTTACCCAAAATTTTGATATTGAGTAAAAGTAACCCAAGTAAGCTCTTTTGGTAGATGATACTTTATCTTAAAAATGTTTTAATGAATACAGAAAGAAAGATAGGAACTATTAAAGGAGGATATTATGGAAATTAAAACTCGTGATAAAAGACTTAAACTAACAAATGGGGATTTTCAAAGATTAGTTAAAGCAAGAAAACCTGAAGGAATTGAAGAAAAATCTGCTTACTTAGTAGGAACAGGAATTGCATCATTAACTGCAGCTTGTTTTTTAATTAGGGATGCACACATGGAAGGTAAAAAAATCACTTTCTTAGAACAATTAGATATTGCTGGCGGTTCTTTAGATGGTGAATACATGGACACTAGGGGATACGTTGCTCGTGGTGGTAGAGAAACTGGAGCACATTTTGAATGCCTTTGGGATATTTGGAGTTCAATTCCAAGTTTAGAAGACCCAGAAATGAGTATTTTAGATTCTTATTTCTATACAAATTATGATGATCCAAACTATAGTAACTGCCGTATTACTCACAAGCAAGGCGAAAGATATGATGATGGAAAGTTTAATTTAACTCAAGATCAAGTTAAAGAAATTGCAGAGCTTTGCATGACTCAAGATGAAAAACTTGAGGATAAGGCAATTGAAGATATTTTCTCAGATGGTCTTTTAAATTCAGACTTCTGGACTTTGTGGAGAACAATGTTTGCCTTTGAAAACTGGCACTCTGCACTAGAAATGAAACTATACTTAAACCGTTTCATTCATCATGTTGGTGGACTTACAAATTTATCTGCACTTAGATTTACAAGGTATGACCAATACAATTCAATTGTGAAACCAATGGTTAAGTATCTTGAAAACCATGGATGTAAATTCAAATACAATATTAAAGTAACAGATGTAGATTTTGATATTTCTGAAAACAGAAAAGTTGCTACAAAAATTATAGCTGAAGATAAAGATGGCAATGATAAGTCTATTGACTTAACAGAAAATGATTTATTATTCATCACAAATGGTTCTATGACAGAAAATTCAAGTTATGGTAATGACAACACTCCAGCTGAACTTTCAGATGAACAAACTGGTTGCTGGGAAATGTGGAAAAATATTGCCAAAAAATCAGATGACTTTGGTCATCCTGAAGTATTTTGTTCTGATGTAGAAAAAAGTAATTGGGAATCATGTACAGTAACTTGTCATGATGATTCTGTTCCAAAATACATCGAAAAAATTACAAAGAGAAGTCCTTACGGTGGAAAAACTGTAACAGGTGGAATAGTAACTTGTGTTGATTCAAGCTGGCTTATGTCTTGGACAATAAACAGACAAGGACAATACCCAAAACAACCTGAAAATGACATTTGCGTTTGGGTTTACGGTTTATTTACAGATGTCGAAGGCGACTACATCAAAAAGAAAATGAGAGATTGTACTGGAAAAGAAATCACTAAAGAATGGTTGTATCATATTGGAGTACCAGTAAATGAAATCGACACGCTTGCAGAAACTTGTACAGCTGTACCAGTTATGATGCCATATATAACATCACAATTTATGCCTAGAAAATTTGGCGATAGGCCATTAGTTGTGCCAAAGGGTGGAGTAAACTTTGCATTCTTAGGACAATTTGCAGAAACTCTTGACGATCCAGGAAGGGATACAGTATTTACAACAGAATATTCTGGAAGAACAGCTATGGAAGCAGT
Source organism: Peptoniphilus senegalensis JC140 (assembly GCF_000321025.1). GTDB lineage: Bacteria > Bacillota > Clostridia > Tissierellales > Peptoniphilaceae > Peptoniphilus_A > Peptoniphilus_A senegalensis. The sequence continues at coordinate 349,521 of NZ_HE610717.1, read as the reverse complement.
TTATGTGCTTTGCGGAGTAGAAAAAGCTGTGCCAGAAGTTTATGCTTCAAGATATGACATAAGATATCTTCTAAATGGAATGGTAGCACTATCAGATGGCAAAAAACCAGAACTTCCACTTAGCCCACTACAAAAAATTAAACTTGCTAAGCGCATAAAAGGTACAGATATTGAAGAAATGTTAAAAGAATTTAATATAATTTAAGAGATTAATTATAAAAAAATTGGGGCGGTTATTATCGTCCCATTTTTTATAATTATAAAGGGGAGAATTCCATTAAAATAATAAGAAGCTTTTAGAATTAGAAAATACTAGGATCTTTTTTCTGCAATTTAATATATACTTATAAACAAAGTAATTAAATAAACTGAAAAAAATTTTAAATTAGGAGATTGATATGATAATAAGAAAAGCAGAGGCAAGGGACCTAGATGCAATTGAAAGTATATACAATAATGTACTTTTAAAAGAAGAAGAGGGCGAAGTTATTATTGGCTGGGAGCGTGGAATTTATCCAAGACGAGAAACGGCTGAGGCAGCTCTTAAAAGAAATGATATTTTTGTTATGGAAGATGAAGGAGCTATAGTTGGAAGTGGAATAATTAATAAAGAACAGGTTGATGTCTATGAAAAGGCAAACTGGAAATATAAGGCCAAAGATTCAGAAGTAATGGTTCTACACACTCTTGTCATTGACCCAAATAAAAGTGGCAAGGGTTACGGAAAGAAATTTGTAGAATTTTATGAAGACTACGCAAGGACAAATGACTGTAAATATTTGCGTATGGATACAAATGAAAAAAATAAAGCTGCTCGCAGTCTTTACACGAAGCTAGATTTTAATGAAATAGACTGCCTTCCTTGCATTTTTAACGGACTTGAGTGTGTAAATCTAATTTTATTT
>NZ_HE610717.1:342586-347501 GCF_000321025.1 Peptoniphilus senegalensis JC140 | reverse complement strand
TGAAAAAAAGCTTTAAATTTATAAAATTATGAATAAATTAAAAATTGGAGAGGGTTATGAAAGATATTGAAAAAATTTGTAGGGTCGCCTTGGTGCAAGCTGAGCCAGTGATGTTTGATAAGAAGGCATCTTTGGAGAAGACTCTAAAATATATTGATGAAGCAAGTAAAAAAAGTCCAGATTTAATTGTATTCCCTGAACTTTTTATTCCAGGCTATCCCATCGGCATGAATTTTGGTTTTAGCATGGGGAAAAGAAGCGAAGGTGGACGAAAAGATTGGATGCGCTATTATAATGCATCCATTGTGGATGGTGAAGAAGAGTTTCTAAAACTTCTAGAGGCATCTAAAAAAACTGGAGCTTATATAAGTTTGGGATTTTCAGAAAGAGATTCTGTTAGCGGCACACTTTTTAACAGCAATGTTATTTTTGAACCCAAGGGAACTTATAAAATACATAGAAAATTAAAACCAACTGGAAGTGAGCGAGTGGTTTGGGGAGATGCCAACAAAAATTATTTTCCAATTACAGAGACAGCCTTTGGTCCTATTGGCAGCCTCATCTGTTGGGAGAGTTACATGCCCCTTGCTCGTGTTGCTCTCTATGAAAAGGGAATTACAATTTATATTTCGCCTAACACCAATGACAATCCAGAGTGGCAGGCAACAATTCAGCATATAGCAATAGAGGGCAAGTGCTTTTTCATCAATGCCGACATGATTGTCAGGTCCTCCTCTTATCCAAGGGATTTAAATGAAATTGAAGCCCTAAAGGATTTGCCAAGACTTGTGTGTAGAGGTGGCAGCTGCATTATTGACCCCTACGGACATTATTTGACTGAGCCTGTTTGGGATAGGGAAGAAATAATTTACGCAGACCTTGACATGACTTTAGTGGCAGCCTGCAAGATGGAGCACGATGCAGTGGGACATTATGCCAGGCCAGATGTCTTGGAATTAAAGGTTAATGACAAATGAAATTATAAAATATATGGAAAAATTTAGAAGAAGAAAGTGACAATTAAAAAAGGCTGGTAGATAAAATTATCCTCCAGTCTTTTTTGTTAGTTTAAAAAATTATCTTCGCTTTTTTATTGATCCAAGAAGACCTCTTGCGATTTCACGGCCTATACTTCTTGTAATTGTTCCAAGCATAGAGTCGATGCCCTTGTCGATGTAAGATTTTTGCTTGCGAGTGGATTTTCTTTCTTTTTCAAGTTCTTTCTCGCGTCTTTCAATTTCTTTGAGCCTTTCTTCTTCTAGATTTTCTCTTTCTTCTTGAATCTTTTCTCTTTCAATTCTTGCACATAAAACTTCATAGGCAGATTCTCTGTCAATTGGGTCTTTATATTTTGAATAAAGATTTGAAGCTTCTACTAAATTTTTGTATTCAGCATCACTTAGTGTGACAAAGGAGGAGTGTGGAGGAAGAATAAAAGCTTTATCCGCAAGACTTGGTGCACCACTTTCATCTGCAAAGGAAACTATTGCCTCGCCAGTTCTAAGATTTATAATTTCTTCCTTTAAATTCATTGAACCGTCTTGCCTAAAGGTATCTGCAACAGCGTTAATTGCCTTTAATTCCTTTGGAGAGTAAGCTCTAAGCTGATGAACAATTCTGTTGGAAAGTTGTGAAGAAACTTCCTCAGGCATATCAAGTGGATTTTGTGTAATGAACAAAACACCAACTCCCTTACTTCTCACAAGCCTTACAACTTGAATTATTTTCTCCTTTAAAATATTTGGAGTATTATTAAAAAGTAAATGAGCTTCATCAAAGAAAAAACAAGCTTAGGTTTATCTAAATCGCCAACTTCTGGGAAGTTTTCATAAATTTCTGACAAGAGATAAAGTAAAAGCATGGAATATAAAAGTGGGTTTGAAATTAATTTATTAGCATTTAAAATATTTACAAGACCCTTGCCAGAAGAATCAGTCCTTATCAAATCATTTATGTCTATGGCAGGCTCGCCAAAAAATAAATCTCCACCAGCATCTTCAATAAATAATAATTTTCTTGAAATTGCAGAAAGACTTTGACTTGCTACATTGCCATAAATTTTGCTGATTTCATCTCTATTGTTGTTTACATAATTTATTACTTGTTTTAAGTCCTTTAAATCAATTAACAATAGACCCTCACTGTCAGCAACTTTAAAAATTATATTCAAAACTCCACTTTGGGTGTCATTTAAGTCCAAAATATTTGAGAGCATAAGAGGTCCCATTTCAGAAACTGTAACTCTAAGGGGCATACCCTTTTCGCCATAAATATCCCACAGAGATACAGGATAATTTTTAAATTCAAAATCCGAGATACCCAACTCATCAAGTCTTTCTTGCAACTTGTCATTCATCTCGCCAGACTTTGAGATATTGGCAAGGTCGCCCTTGATATCGGCAAGAATTGTTGGCACTCCTGCATCAGATAAGCCTTCAGTTAAGACCTTTAGGGTAACAGTTTTACCAGTACCTGTGGCACCGCTTATTAGTCCATGCCGATTTACTTTATTTAAAAGAATACAATTTTCTGATTTTCCCTTTCCAATTAAAATTTTGTCCATGAGAACCCCCTTATTATGAAAGTATTTATCTATCTTTATTATAGCAAAGATTGCAAAAGTTCACATAAAATAAATTTTAAAGAATGATATAATAAATTAAAGATTGAGAGGGATCTTATGGAATATGTAAAAAAAATTTATGGAGTAAATAGAGAGGAACTGGCAGGGGATTCATATCTTAGAAAAATTCCCTTTCTAAAAAATTTTAAGGGAATGGAAATAGATAGTCCAGTAACTTTTTTTGTAGGAGAAAATGGAACAGGTAAGTCCACACTTCTTGAAGCCTTGGCAGTAAGACTTGGCTTTAACGCAGAAGGCGGTTCAAAAAATTTTAATTTTGCTACAAAAGAAACTCACTCAGAACTTGGCGAGATTTTAGAAATAGGAAGAGGACCAGGCAAAGAGAGGGATGGATTTTTCCTTAGAGCAGAATCCTTTTACAATCTTGCATCGGAAGTTGATAACTTAGCAGGAGGGGGCTCCTCAGACTTTTATGATTCCTATGGCGGTAAGTCTCTTCATTTTCAATCACATGGAGAAAGTTTTAGGTCTTTGATCTTAAATAGATTTAGGGGCAAGGGAATTTATTTATTAGACGAACCAGAAGCAGCCCTTTCACCAACATCAATAATGTCCCTCTTGTGCATAATTCATGAACTTGAAAAAGAGGATTCCCAATTTTTTATAGCAACCCACTCGCCAATTCTCTTGGCTTATCCTCATGCGAAAATTTTTGAATTTTCTGAAAGTGGCATAGAGGCGAAGACCTATAAAGAGACAGAAACCTATAGCATCACAAAAACTTTTTTAGATAACCCAGAAAAGATGATTTATTTATTATTTAATGAGAAAAATTAAAGGAGAAAGACTACTCTGATGTTGAGTAATTATTAAATGTTTTTTAGAGAAGGTTTTAACTTTCTCAATTTTCATGACAAAGAAATATATTGTAATTTATTAATGTCAAAGATTTGTCTATATTTTGTTTGCTATATTTATTTTTTATTTATTATTGTAAATCTTTGTGTTAATATTTCTTGTGTATCTTTACATTAAGTTAATGGCTAAGAAAATAAAAATGTAAAAGTAACTTTAAAATAAAGTAGTAGGCAATTTATTTTAAGTTCATTATATGTTACTTATGCTATTAATTACCGTGTAATATAAAAGTTTAATAAGAGATTTAAAGATACTCATATATAAGTTTGGAGGAAAATATGAAAAAAGTTGTAGCGACTACTATGGCGACTTTATTATTTGGACTTTCAATTCCTGTCAATTCCTTTGCTTTGCCAAATAATACAGAAGGATTAGAGTCTAATATAATTGAAGATTTTAATGTAAAAAAATTTAATGGAAGAATAATTGATAGAGATCCAAATTTTAGATTAGCAGGCGAAAATAACAGACAACAATCTGCTGATAACAACAGGCAAATGCCAGCTGTTATTAATAGTAATGATGTTGGCGGTGTTAAACCTAATGGCTATGTAAGTGTAAAATATAAAGTTGACTCGTCAATGGGGAAATTTCAAATTGGCGGACATGATATTCCTGAATTTGAATTGACATATTTTGTTGATCCAAAAGTTGGCGTTCAATTATCTGAAGTTTCTAGTGTCAGCCCTCTTGTAACTGACGCTTCTAAATATAAATTAGATGAAAAAAATCCTTGGATTATTGAACCAAACTCAACTAATATGCAAAGTGAAGTAAAAGGAGATATAACTTTAACAGCCAATATTACGAAAATTGCAACAGCAACTCCTAATCCAGGTCCTAGTATTGCAGAAAGAATTAAATCTAATAACCTTCGTCCTGTAGATATTTCTGTTTGGTTGAATGATGAAATTAATTGGAAAGAAGGAGTTGAACTTGACACTTCTGTAAGTGATGAGGAACTTAAAAAAGCCTTTGATGAGGCAACATTCGAGGGCGACAATAGAAACTCAAAAAATGTATCAACAACAAAGTTAGATGGAACAATTAAAGTTATTTTTAAAGACACATCATCCATTGAAGTTCAAAATCAAAGACTTTTTGTATTTCCACATATAACTGCTTCTTCTTATGGAAATGCTCCAAAAGATGCAGTAGAAACTACTTTCTTATTAGGAGAAGGAACTAAAGCTGGAGAAGGTCAACATGAAAAAGTTGGAAGTGCAGAACAACCAGTTTCTTATCAAACATATAAGATAAAACCAGGAACTGATGTATTAACAGCTACTATTGCTACAAATGTAAATATTTTTAATAACATTTCAGCAAAAACTGTTGATGATTCTTATTCTGATCTTAAATGGGAACCAGAAAACTATATAGTAAATGAAAATAATAACACATTTACTGCAA
>NZ_HE610717.1:190137-341442 GCF_000321025.1 Peptoniphilus senegalensis JC140 | reverse complement strand
GGCTAAAGTTCTTGACAATGGGAAATGGGAAGCTACATTAGATAGGGAACTAAAGAAGGACGAGAAAGTTATAATTACTCAAGTTGAAAAGGGTAAAAAAGAGTCTGAGCAAGTAGAGTTAACTGTTGCTAAAAAGGAAAATAACAAACCGACACCTAAGCCAGAACCAAATCCTCAACCTAATCCAAAGCCAGAACAAAAGCCAATACCTACACCAAGACCTGATTATAGATTACAAGCTTTAAAGAGAAACAACTATGATAGGACTAGAACATATAAGGTAAACACTTATATATCAAATAGAACATTGGCAGAAGATAAAAAAGACTTACAAACAACAAAAAAAGATTTATCAGTAAAATATGTAATTAATGTAAACAATACTGAGTATGAGTTTGTTAAAGATGGCGTAACTCAAAAGAGAATGCTTGATGTAATGCCAACAATAAAAAATGACAGACTAATGTTACCACTTAGAAGTCTTGCTGAAATGATCGGCGCTAAAGTAGAATGGAATTCTCAAACTAGAGTTGCAACTTTTACAAATAATGATTTAGTTGCAAAAATTCAAATTGATGGCGATGAAATTTTACTTTCCAATGGAAAAGTTATAAAAATGGATTCAAAACCATTAAATATTAATGGAAGAATTCTAGTTTCAATTTCCAATGTAGCAAATGTATTTGGACTTACAAATGGAAATACTAAGGATGGCATTGATCAAGATATTGAATGGGATGAAGTTAATAAGACAGTTACAATTAATTTAAAAAAATAAATTTCGATAAAATTTAATTAAAGATGTAAAAAGAACTTGGAAAAATAAAATCCAAGTTCTTTTTTAGTATTTAAAATAATGAAGATAAAAATTAAATAGATTTTAAAGCTTCTTTTATGTCTTCGATAATGTCTTCTGCATCTTCTATGCCTACACTCATTCTTATTAAATCGGAACTAATTCCTGCTTGTTTAAGTTCTTTTTCATTCATTTGTCTGTGAGTTGTGGATGCAGGGTGCAGGACACAAGTTCTTGAGTCAGCTACATGAGTTACAACTGCTGCAAGTTTTAGTGAGTCCATGAATTTTGTTGCGGCATCTCTTCCGCCTTTAACTCCAAAGGAAATTACTCCACAAGAACCATCTGGTAGATACTTTTGAGCAAGTTTATGTTGAGAATCTTTTTCTAGAGCAGAAAAACTTACCCAAGAAATTTTTTCATTTGATTCTAAAAATTTTGCAACTGCAAGGGCATTTTCATAATGTCTTGGCATTCTCAAATGTAAAGTTTCAAGTCCAAGTCCTAAATAAAATGAATTTTGTGGAGATGGAATGCTTCCAAGGTCCCTCATTAAAGTTGTAGTCATTTTTGTAATGTAAGCGGCTTTGCCAAAACTTTCTGTGTAAATGACCCCATGGTAAGTTTCATCTGGCTCAGTAAGTCCTGGGAATTTGTCCTTGTGCTTTGACCAGTCAAAGTTTCCAGAATCTATTATTGCTCCGCCAACAGAATTGGCAAAGCCATTCATATATTTTGTAGTGGAGTGAGTAACAATGTCAGCACCCCATTCAAAGGGCCTCAAAAAAATTGGTGTAGGGAAGGTGTTGTCAACTATTAGTGGCACTCCATGGTCATGAGCAGCTTTAGAAAAAGTTTCAATATCCAAAATTTGAAGTGATGGATTGGAAAGAGTTTCGCCAAAGACTGCCTTTGTGTTTTCTTTAAATTCTTTATTTAAGTCTTCAAGTGAAATTGCTGGATCAACAAAAGTTGATTCAATGCCAAGGTCTTTCATTGTGTGAGCTATTAAATTGTAAGTACCGCCATATATGGCTGATGATGAAATTACATGATCGCCTGCTTTTAAAATATTTAAAAGTGCATAAAAGTTTGCAGCTTGACCTGATGATGTTAAAATTCCTGCAACGCCACCTTCAAGGGCTACAATTTTATTTGCAACTGCATCATTTGTCGGATTTGAAAGTCTTGTATAAAAGTAACCTGATTCTTTTAAGTCGAAGAGCTTGCCCATTTGTTCTGATGAATCGTATTTAAAAGTTGTTGATTGAATAATTGGCAATACTCTTGGTTCGCCATTTTTTGGCTCATAACCTGCTTGTACACACAATGTTCCTAAATTTTTCTTTGTCATTTTGTCCTCCATAAATAATAAATAAATTTGTCGTCAGCTCAAAGGATTAAAATAAAATTTTGATAAGCTAGCTTTTATAAAATAAAAAAAGCTCTCGTCCCTAAAGGACGAAAGCTGTGCTTCGTGTTACCACCTTTTTTTATTATTTTATCGCTAAAATAACCTCATAGAGTACCAACATACTCCGAACGCTATAACAGGCGTACCTGTCGCAGTCTAAACACTTGTCTCGGTGCGATAACTCCAAGGTCATGTTCCAAGGTAATCCTTTTGATTTCTTTCACCAAATGAAATCTCTCTGTGAAAAGTTTTACAATGTACTCTCCTCTTCAAAGTCTATGAATGAGATTATAAAGACATAAAATATTTTTGTCAAGGATATTTTTAAAAAATAAATTTTAAAAAATTTTTAATTATTCATACTTCAAAAATTTATTTGATAGTTTTGTAAAAGTTAAGATCTCTATTAATGAGAACAGAAGCATTTTTATTCCATCGACTTTATTTATTAGTTCAAATTGATTTGTAGTTATAGCAAGTTTACTTGAGGCTACAATATTTTGAAGTGACGGAATTATATTTTGTGCTACAAGACCAAAACCAAAAATTGAAATTAAGACTGAAATAAGAACTATTAAGCCTAAAGATTTTGTTTTTAAACTCAGATAATTCATTATAGCAATAATTGGAAGGGAGGATAGGATACTTATTCCAACATAATAAAAGTATAGCCCTAATCCTTCAATGTTAAAGCCACATATAAATTTACCACTTAATACAAATAGTAATAAAAAATAAATTTGAGTGAAGGCTATTATTATAAAGGCAATAAAAGATTTTGCCTTAATAAAATTTATATTTTTTATTGGACTTGTCCTAATTAATTTTAAACCTGCCTTATGTTCTACTGACCATAGGCTTGAAACGATAATTGAAATAAGAGGTATTATAAAGAACATAAAGTAAAACAGTGATGTTTGAGTCCAAAGACTTTCCCATTTGTTTTTTAAGACTTCTTGATTTAGTAAATAATTTATTGTTCCAAAAATATTTGCCAGCAAGGGAATTATTAATACTGTAGTTAAGAGTGAAAACAATTTTAATTTTTTTAATTCTATTTTTAACATGAATGCCTCCTATATGTCCTTAGAGAGTGTAAATTTATTAAGTCTTGCGATGTAGATTAAACTAAGGATTATATAAATTAAGCTTATAAGCAATGTGAGATAATTTATATTATTCATAGTCTGTGTGTAGACTTGTCCATCTTTTACATAATTTATATTTAAGATAGTAGCAAAGAGTCCAAATGGATTTATTTGTGATAAAACTTTTGATGTTAGCATGGTAATTATTCCAGACATTGCTCCCACAATTGAAAAGAAGAGGGAGAAGTAAATCTTTTTACTTTTAATCTCAATTATTGTGAAGATCAATATCATTGAAATGTTAATTGATAGAGTTGTTAAAAAGTAAATTATTATTCTTTTTATTATCTCCACATCTAAGTCAAAGTTTGTATTTTTATTTGCTAAAAATATTATTAACAACCACTCAAAAATTTGTAGTAAGAAAACTTTTATGGACAAGTTTTTAATTTTATCAATCAAAATTTTCTGAACTTTTAAGCCAAGACTTATTTGCATTTGCCACATATTATTCTTTTCTTCAATCTCTATTACTTTTTTAACAAGTGATGATAGGGCGATGGGATTAAAAAACAAAGAGATTGCTAGATAGGAATCTAATATTCTTGCAAGGGGATACTCATTAACTTGAAAGTCTTTTGTCTTGAAGGCTATAAGGATTGAAAATAAGTGTATGGCAAATAAAATTAAAATTGTGAAATTTAATTTTAGTCCCTTATTCTTTTTTATTTCTAAATTTTTCATGGTATCACCTAGAACTTGTTTCTTTAATAAATAATTTTTCAAGACTTTCTTTTCTTTTTTCAACTCTATAGATATCAACTTTATCCACAAGGGTTTTTATTATTTTAGCAACTTCTTCTTCACTTTTATTTCCCAGTACTAAATAATCATCTAGTATATTTCCTTGAGGAAGTTCAAGTAGCTTTGATGCCTTAAGATTATCTGAAGTTTTTAAAATAATTACTGGTGGATGGAGGTCTCTGTATTCTTTTAAAGAACCGCTGTAAGTCAAAACTCCATTTTTTAAAATACCTATGTGAGTTGAAATTTTTTCAATTTCATCCAAGATATGTGAAGAGATTAAAATACTTGTATTTGAATTTTTTACAATATTTTGAAACAAATCTCTCATTTCTTCAATACCATAGGGGTCAAGTCCATTAATGGGTTCATCTAAGATTAAAAATTTTGGATTACCAATGAGAGCTATGGCGATGCCCAGCCTTTGCTTCATGCCAAGAGAAAAGTCTCTGACTTTTTTATTTTTACTTTTAAATAATCCAACCTCATTTAAAATTTCGTCAATATTATCTTTTTTTATATTTTTCATATCACAGATAATATCTAAATTGTCATAGGATGTGAGATGGTCATAAAAGGATGGGTTTTCAATTAAAGAGCCCAAATTTTTATTTGTTTCTTTTTGATTTTTTTCATTTACTTCTTTTCCATACAAAGTTATTTTTCCAGAATCTTTTTTAACTAAACCAAGAATTGATTTCATAAGAGTGGATTTTCCAGCTCCATTGGGGCCAATAAGTCCAAAAATGCTTCCTTCATTGATTTCCAAATTTATATTCTTTAAAACTGTGTTTTTATCATAAGATTTTGTAAGATTTTCAATTCTTAAAATATTTGTCATGATATGCTCCTTTCTCAACTTCAAATTAATTATAAATAAGGATAATAACAGAGAGATTTTAAGTAGATAACTTTTACATCACAATTATAAATATCAAATTTTTATGTGATAAAATAGGCTTAAAGGAGAAAGAACTGAATGAATATTTTTAGAGATGCAAGGATACTATTAGTTGATGATGAAACTTATTTGATAAATAGTATGTATAAATTTTTAAAGAACAAGGGTTATAACAATGTTATGACAGCAAAAAATATTAAAGAAGCAAGCTTTAAGCTTAAGAATAATAAAGTAGATTTAATGATATTAGATATAATGCTTCCTGATGGCAGTGGTTTTGATTTATTAGAAGAACTTAGAAAAAAATCCACCTTGCCTGTTATTATACTTTCGGCATTGAGTGGTATTGATGACAAAAAAGAAGGCTTTGGTTTAGAAGTTGATGATTATATTGTGAAGCCTTTTTTGCCTGAAGATTTATTATGGAGAATTGAGGCAGTTCTCAGAAGGACTTATCAAAATAAAAACGATAAAATTACTTTGTTAGATGGAATTGTATTTGATAGGGAGAAGGCAATTTTAATGAAAAATGAGGAAGAAATACAATTAACGGCAAAACAATTCAAAATTTTAGATTATCTTGCTATTAATATTAATAAAATTGTTTCTATTGACCAAATAATAGATAGGTGTTGGGAGGAAAGTTTTGGCTACGAAAATACACTTATTACACATATCTATAGACTAAGGGATAAATTGGAAGATGACCCAGCAAATCCAAAAATACTTATTACAGTAAAGGGCTTGGGATACAAATTGCTTGGAGAAAATAAAGAATGTTAAATTATTTTTTTAAAAAACTAAAGAAATTCGCCTTATTTGTCCTAATTTTATTAATTTTAATGATTTCGACCTTAATTGGTATTTTTTATTCAAGTTTTAAATTTTCTAAAAAATATACAGAGCCAAGTAAGGTTTATGAATTTTTAGAAGAGAATAAATTTAATGACATTTATCTTACTAATGGAAATATTGCATTTTTAGAAAAAAAAGATATATGGGCTATAAGAATTGATAATAAAGGCAATGTTGTAGAGAATTTTAATAAACCTAAAGAGGTTAAAAATAAATTTGACATAAGTGATATTGTAAGATTTACTAGGTATTACCTAAATGATTATCCTGTCTTTACTTATGTGGTAAAGGATGGGATATTAGTTTTAGCTTATCCAAAAAATTCTTTAGATAAGTTTCCCTTTAATTATTATAATTATGATTTGGCAAAAATAGATTTTATTATTTTTATAATTAGTATGCTCTTGTTTGTCCTATTAGTTTATATGTTTTATCTTTATGAAGTTAAAAGCATTTTTAAAAAATTAAATCCTCTTCAAGAAGCTATAAATAATATTTTTGACGATGATTATAAGAAGCTCCAAGAGGATGGAGAATTAAAAGAAATTTCTGAAACAATTAATGAAGCAAATAGTAATTATATCAAGCTAAAGAAAAGTCAATCTAGTTGGCTTAGAGGAATTAGTCACGACATAAGGACTCCTTTAACAAAGCTTTCCTGGGAACTGGAAGACATTAAAACAAGGGAGAATTTAGTTGAAATTGAAAAAATGGAGAATCAAATTATAAAGATAAGTAAAATTATAGAGGACTTAAATTTGACTAATAGTCTTGAAAACATAAGTGATAAGCATTTTGAGTATATGGATCCAATTTCTGTTATAAGAAAATTAATTGTAAATAGTTTAAATGAAAATCCCAGCAAAGAAATTATTTTTGAAAATAGAATAAATAAAGAAATAAAAATTAAAATGGACGATCATTTATTTTATAGGATGCTGGAAAACATTTTAAACAATAGCATTAAATATGGAAAAGGAAAAACTTATATAACTTATGACCTAATGAATAAAAAGATGCGGATATCTTTTAAAGATGAAGAAGGTCTAATTGAAGAGAGGGTAATAAAAAGGCTTGATGAAGAAAATTTATCAGATGTTCAAACTCATGGTATGGGCTTATTTGTGTCAAAACAAATTTGCAAACTTCACAAGGGGACTATGGAAGTTAAAAATCTCTTCCCAGGTGTAATGGTTTCCTTTAATTTTGATATAAAATAAAAAAGCACAAGAATCTTCTACTTAGGTTCATACTATTGACGATTTGTTAAAATATGTAATATAATAATCAATATGCTAAAAATAGCGATTTATATAGAAAGGTGATTAAATGTCAGGACATTCTAAATGGAATAATATTAAAAATAAAAAAGGTAAGGAAGACGCAAAAAAAGGTAAAATTTTTACTAAACTTGCTAGACAAATAACTGTTGCGGCTAAAGAAGGTGGACTTGATCCAGATTACAACCCATCTCTTAAAGTTGCTATTGATAAAGCTAAGGCTGAAAATATGCCTAATGATAATATTGATAGGGCAATTGTAAAAGCTGGAGGCAGTGACAATGACGATAACTTTGAAGAAATTGTATATGAAGGTTATGGTCCAGGCGGAGTTGCCGTAATGGTAAGTTGCTTGACAGACAATAGAAATAGAACTGCACCAGAAGTAAGGCATTTATTTGATAAGTATAGTGGAAATCTTGGACAACCTGGTTGTGTTTCCTTTATGTTTGATAAAAAGGGTTCTCTTGGAGTTCTTAAAGAAGGACTTGATGAAGATGAGTTTACGCTAACTGCAATTGATGCAGGGGCAGAAGATGTAATTGATAGGGGAGAAGCTTTCGAAATTGTGACATCTCCTGAAGACTATATTGAAGTTAGAAAAGTTTTAGAAGATGCTGGGCATTCTTTTATAGAATCTGAAATAACTTACATCCCACAAACTACAACTGAGCTTACTGATGAGGAAGATATTAAAAATATGGATAAATTAATTGATGCCTTAGAAGACAATGATGATGTAACTGATGTTTACACTTCATGGGAGAGAGATTAATGGAAATTAATAGACTTATTGACCACACACTTTTAAAAGCAGAATCAACTGAAAAACAAATTGAAGAACTTGTTAAAGAAGCAATTGAATATAATTTTTGTTCAGTTTGTGTAAATCCTATTTGGGTTAAAAAATGTGCAGAAATGTTAAAAGATACTGATGTTAAGGTATGCACTGTAATTGGTTTTCCTTTGGGAGCAAATACAAAAGAAACTAAAATTTTTGAAACTAAAAATGCTCTTGAAAATGGTGCAGACGAAATTGACATGGTAATTAACATTGGATACATGAAGTCAAAGAAATTTGACGAAGTTGAAGATGAAATTGCTGAACTTGCAAAAATCTGCCACGACAAGGATGCAATTTTAAAAGTGATTTTAGAAAACTGCCTTTTAACTAAGGATGAAATAAAAAAAGCTTGCCAATTATCAGATAAAGCTAGGGCTGATTTTGTAAAAACTTCAACTGGTTTTTCAACTTCAGGCGCAGATGCAGAAGATGTTAAATTAATGAAAGATTCTGTTTCAGATAGAGTTAAAGTAAAAGCAAGTGGTGGAATAAGAGATTATAAAAAAGCAATAGAAATGGTAAATAATGGTGCTGATAGGCTTGGTGTATCTGCTGGTGTGGCAATTTATGAGGAGAGTAAATCATTATGAAAATAAATCCCGTTGCCTTTACAATTTTTGGAATAGAAGTTAAATGGTACGGAATTTTAATCGCACTTGGGGTATTTTTAGCTATATTTTTTACAGAAAAAATGGCTGAGAGGAAAAATTATAGAAATGGTCTTTACAAGGATATTTCCACTGACGTTTCTCTATTTTCTGTTTTAATTGGCGTTCTTGGTGCAAGACTCTATTATGTTATTTTTGAGTGGGAATATTATAGCCAACACTTAAATGAAATTTTTGCCATAAGAAATGGCGGACTTGCTATTTATGGCGGCATCATAGCTGGTGGTATTACAGTATATATTTTTTGCAGACGCAAGAAAGTAAATTTTTTGACTTTAGCAGATTGTGTTGCACCAGGTCTTGCCCTTGCACAAGCAATTGGCAGATGGGGAAATTATATTAATGGCGAAGCTCATGGTGGAGTAACAAATGTACCTTGGGCTATCTTAGTTGATGGCGAGAGGGTTCATCCAACATTTTTTTATGAATCAATTGTGAATTTTTCAATTTTCTTGTTTTTGTACTTTTATCTTTCAAAAAGACAAAAATTTGAGGGTCAGCTTATTTCTATTTACATGATAGTCTACGGTATAGCAAGATTTTTCATTGAAGGAATGAGGACAGATTCACTTTATATTGGTGCCTTTAGAGTATCTCAAATTGTTAGTATTGGCATTATAATTTTTGGGATAGCAATTAGACTCATAGCTAAGAGTAGACAAAAGAATACAAAATAATTTGGACTAGGAAACTAGTCTAATTTTTTAGGTGATAATTTGAATAAAATAAATTACAATTTGGAAATGGAAAAGGTTATAAAAAATATTAATGAAGGAGATAAGCCTAAACTTCTTTTGCATTCTTGCTGTGGTCCTTGTTCTTCTGCAGTCTTAGAAAGAATAAGCGATTATTTTGACATTGATGTATTTTATTACAATCCAAACATAGATACGGAATATGAATTTTATAGAAGGTCAGATGAACAAATTCAACTTGTAAAAGATTTAGGACTTAATGATAAAATTGATGTTAAAATTATAAAATACAATCATGATGAGTTTTTATCTTACATAAAAGGTTTTGAAAAATATAAAGAAGGCGGAGCTAGATGCTTTAGGTGTTATAGGCAAAGGCTTGAAGAAACGGCAAAGTATGCGGCAGAAAATAATTATGACTACTTTACAACAACACTTTCCATTTCGCCACATAAGGATTCGCAGATTTTAAATAGACTTGGTAAATTTGTGTCAGAAGAGTATAAAGTTTCTTATTTATTTTCAGATTTTAAAAAGAAAAATGGATTTAGGAGATCAGTTGAGCTAACTGATAAATTTAATATGTATAGGCAAGATTACTGTGGTTGTGAATTTAGCAGAGGTGAAGATTGAAAAATATAAAAAATATTTTCATAATTGCCCTTATTTTTATTTTGACGCTGGGACTTTACATATCCTATACTATGGATTTTAATTTTGACAATGTTGAAAATAAAGTTAATATATCTAAAAATTCAAAAACTGAAAAAATAAAAAAAGAAGATAAGTCAGAGGTAAAAATTCTTGCTATGGGAGATATGATTTTTCATCAACCAATTGTAAAAAATTATAGAAATAATGATTCCTATGATTTCACGCCAATTTTTTATAATATTTCTTCTGATATCAATGAAGCTGACCTTTCCCTTGCAAACTTTGAGGGCTCTGTAAATTCAAATAGAAAACTATCTGGTTTTCCTCTTTTTAATTTTCCGAAGGAAACAATTTATTCACTCAAGAAGGCTGGCTTTGACGCTCTTTCAACTGCCAATAATCATGCACTTGATACGGGACTTGACGGAATAGGAGAAACTATTTCTCACATAAATGAAAGTGGTATGAAAAATTTTGGTACTCTCACAGAAGATGGCGAGAAAGGAATTGTTGTCGAAAAAAATGGTATAAAAATTGGACTTATTTCCTTTACAGACACTTTAAATGGTATGGATTCTTTGATTAGAGGTAAAGAGTATTCTGTAAATACTTTTGCTCAAGATGTGAAGTCAGATATTGAAAACTTAAAGGACAATTCCGATATTGTTATTGTCTATCCACATTGGGGCAATGAATACCAATTAGTCCCAAGTGAAAGGCAAATTTATTTAAAAGAAAAACTTCAAGAATATGGAGCAGATATTATTTTAGGTTCTCATCCCCATGTATTGCAAAAATATGAAGTGGAAGAAAAAAATGATAAAAAATATTTTACTATTTATTCTATGGGAAACGCTCTTTCAAATCAAAGGGTTGAATATTTAAAAAAATCTGGCGTAGATACTGGAGCACTTATAAAATTAGTTATTGAAAAGGATAATATAAGTGGCGAAACGAAATTAAAAGAATATGGCGTTTATCCGACTTATGTTAATAGATACTGGAACAATGGAAGATTAAATTACGATTTAGTTAAGCTTCAAGATTTAATTAAAGGTGGAAGATTAAGTGACGTTACAAGTAGTGAACTAAAGTCTAATGCCGATAAAAAATATAAGGAAGCTTTAAAAGTTTTAAAGGGTGAAATATGAAAGAGGATAAAGTTCCGGGAACAAATTATATAATTTTTCAAGATGAGGAAGAGTTTAAATACACAACAGACTCTTTGATTTTATCTTCTTTTGTTAAATCAAGTAAAAGAGTAATAGATCTTGGTTGTGGCAATGGGATTTTATCTTTTAGAATTTGTGACAGATTTTACGAAGTTCACGCAGTAGATAAAAATAAAAAGGTTTTGGAAACCTTAAATAAGTCCATTTATATTAACAAATTAGAGGCTAAAATAAATTTATTGGAAGAAGATATTTTTAATTTAAAAAGTTATTATGACACAAATTATTTTGATGCAGTAATTTTTAATCCACCTTACTATGATTTTGATAATATAAAGTTTGATACAATTGAAGCCAAGCATTTTTTTGACATAGAAGGTAGCATTAAGATAATTAATTATCTTCTCAAAAATTCTGGAAGTCTTTACATAATTTATCCGACTTACAGACTTGCAGAACTGATTTATAAGATAAATATGACTGGGTTAAAGGTTAAGAATATTATAAATATTCATGGTAATACTAATAAAAGATCAAAGACATCAATAATTATTGCTAAAAAGCAGGCAAACTTTGGCAATGATTTTAGAGATTTTTACATAAGAGATGGATTTGATTATAGTGATGAGATGAAAAGAGTTTATAGAAATGAGGTAATACTATGATTTATTTTTGCCCAACACCTATTGGAAATCTAGGAGATATTACGATAAGAACAATTGAAATATTAAAGTCAGTAGACATGATTTTTGCAGAGGACAAAAGAGTTACAGTAAAGCTTTTAAATCATTATGACATAAAGGCTGAACTTAGAACTTATCATAAGTTTAACGAAGCTGAAATGTCAGAAAAAATTATTGAAAATATAGAAGATAAAGACATAGCTCTTGTAACTGATGCAGGAATGCCTGGCATAAGTGATCCGGGCTCAATCCTCGTTAAAAAATTAATCGAAGAAGATATTGATTTTAGAGTTTTGCCTGGAGCCAATGCAGCTCTTACTGCCTTAGTTTTATCTGGTCTTGATACAGAACACTTTCTTTTTTATGGATTTACAGCAAGTAAATCATCTGCAAGAAAGAAAGAATTCGAAAGCTTAAAGGAGCTAAAATTCACTCTGATTTTTTATGAAGCCCCTCACAGGATTAAGGACTTTTTAAGTGATGTCTATGAAGTTTTTGGAGAGAGAAAAATCACTATATCAAGGGAAATTACAAAAGTTTTCGAAGAAACTATTAGATCAACGACATCAAGAATTCTTGAAAAAGATATTACAGATAAGGGCGAATTTGTAATTTGCTTAGAGGGAAACTTTGAAAAAGAAACCTATGATATAAGAAAACTTTTGGAAGAAGAATTAAAAAAAGGAATTAAAAAATCTCAAGCTGTTAAGGAAGTTTCAAAAAAATATAATATTCCAAAGAACGATGTTTACAAGGAGAGTTTGGATTTATGATAAATTTAGATGAACTTGAAGGACAAATAAAAAATATAAATATAAATCTAAAAGATAAGTACGATTTTGTTTTTAAATTAAACAACAAAGATTTTCGACATAAAATAAATAGTGAAGTTGGAAAAATTATAGAAATGGAAAAATTCCCAAAAGAAAAAATCTCTAAATATAAAAAGACAGTTGGTGTTGACGGCTCTAATAATAGAGCTGGAGGAGCCTTTCCACATTTCATAGAAATTTTTCAGGGGCTTGCTAAGTCAACTGATGGTAATGAAGTATATAAAACTAATGTCTATACACCGACTCTTAATTCACTTTATGATGAGCAAAATCTTTCACAAAAACTTTTGGCAACAATAGAAATTGAGACGGCACTAGAATATATTGATAAATATGATTTTGATTATTTGATGATGGATGGTGGATTTATAAGATATAAAATCAACTGCCTTGATTTATTTAAAGAGCTTCGTGAAAGTTGTGAGAAGAAAAATATAATTCTATTTGGAGTTATAAAGGATATAAAGACTAATGTCATATCAAGAAGTCTTGAAATTAACGAAAGTATTTATGACAGAGAAATTTTATTTAATAGATTAAAAACTGGGGAAGCTATTTTAATAAAAAATGAAATAAATAAAAAGTTTATCAAGGATGGAATGGGGGAAGGATTTTCTTCTGCCTTTATGAGGACTTCGAAATTTCCTGGAGCTGTTGGAGTGGACATTTTAGATACGCAAGAGGAATATCTTGAAGAAATTTGTAGTTTAATTTATACACTTACGCCTATGTCATCAAGGGGAGTTCCATTTTGGCTTGATATAGTTGACAAGGATGTAAAAATTACAGATGAAATTTTAAAAATGCTTTTAGAAGAATACTTAGATAGAGATGTTTACGAGAGATTTTTTATTTCTGAGAGAGATAAAAGAACTTTATAGGAGGAAAAATGAAGGTACTTGGAGTTACTACCACAAGGGAAGTATATATTGGCTCAAAAGAAAAGAATTTTAGAAACAATGAGTTTTTAATAGTTGGAGATCCAGTTCAGGGCGATATTATTGGAGAAGTTGTAGATTCAAAAACTTTTAACAGATTTATTCCTCTTGATATTGGTGGAGATTTTATTGACAGTGATGTTCTCTCTTCTCTTGGTTCTATGGGTTATGATGTTGGTGATGAGACAGTTTATGTTGCTAAACTTAGATTTTTTGAAGAGTTACTATATCCACCTCTAACTGGAAGTGATTTGAGGCCCCCAAAATTTAATGAAATTAAAAATTTGTTAATAGATAATAAGCCAAATAATTCATTAATTCTAGGCTCAATAAAGAATACTGATAACATAGCAAGAGGCATGGATGATATTTACAAAAATTTATTTAGCACCTTTGAAAACAATGAATATTTAAAACAAAGGGAGCTACCCTATTTATTTGATTACAAGTCAATGCACCAATATCCACACATTGGAGTCTTTGGAGGTTCAGGTTCTGGTAAGTCCTTTGGACTTAGAGTTGTTTTAGAGGAATTAATGGAAATGGGTGTGCCTGCCATAGTAATGGACCCTCATTATGAAATGGATTTTTCAAATAATTCTGAAATTTCTAATAAAAATTATAGCGACAATTTCAAGTGTCTTGAGATTGGTATCCACACAGGAATAAAATTTCAGGAATTGCAAAAGAGAGACTTAAAAAATCTTTTAAATGCAGCATCGCCTCTTACAGATTCAATGAACAATGTTATTGATGTAATGTTAGCCAAGGGTTCGAGTTTTGAGTCTTTTAAAAACAAATTAGATATGCTTTTGGAGGGACAAGAAATTGGTTCGAGAGATAAAATAATAGCAGAAATTGCAGCAGAGCCAGACCAAAGTAAGAAAAATAGGCTTGAAGAAGTTCTTGATGTCTACGAAAGATATGACAAGACTTGCAATTCTATGAGCGTTCGTGGAGTTTTGTGGAGATTAATAAATCTTCAAAATGAAGGAATTTTTTCACATAATATTGACGAACTTTTAGATTTATTGAAGAGAAGAAAATTAGTTGTCCTCCAAGGTTCAACGAGAATGATAAATGTATTTTCCACTTATCTTTTGGCAAAATTATATTATCTCAGAAAGGAATATAGAGACGAGCTTTACAGAAATAATACAAAAGTCGATTATTTTCCTCCCTTTGTAATTATTACAGACGAGGCACATAATTTTGCACCAAAGGGTTTTGATACACCGTCAAAAAGCATCTTGCGTGAAATTTCACAAGAAGGAAGAAAGTATGGAGTATTTTTAATCCTTGCAACGCAGAGACCAACTTTATTAGATGAGACTATTACTGCTCAACTAAACACAAAATTAATTTTTAGAACTGTAAGGGCATCTGACATTGATACAATAAAAGAGGAAACTGATCTTTCTATAGACGAAACAAAGAGACTTCCATATTTGAGTTCGGGAGATGTATTTATTTCCTCTGCAAAAAAAGGAAGAACATCCTTTGTAAGAATTAGGGCGGCAAATACAGTTTCTCCTCACACAGAAAATCCTTTTGATGAACTTGAAGATCATGACAATGAAGAGTTTGAAAAGTTTTTTATGGACACAAAGGATTTATTTCCAATTGATGCATCAAATTTAAGTCTTGTTTTGATGAATTACAATAAAAAATCTGGAGAAAACTTATCCTATGATGAATTTAAAAATAAGTTGGATAAATTGTGCGAGAGAGACTTCATAGAAAAGGAAGACAATTTTTTGACAGAAATGTATAAAATTAAATAAAAAAATAAAACTGATTCAGTAAAATTAACTTGGATCAGTTTTTTTCTTTTTCTTAGAATTTAATTTCTTTAATAAATAATCATCATACAAGTCTTGAAGGGATAATTTTTTATTGATTAATTTAATTTTATTAGAACGATTTAAAGTTTTTATAAAATATTCTTTTTTTAATGCATCAGATTTGTCTTTACACGCTTCACTAAATACAATTACAAGAGGAAGCCTAGAAGCAGTATATTTTGATGCTATGCCAGAATTGTGGGCATTAAGTCTTTTTTCTAAGTCATTAGTGTAGCCAGTGTATAGGCTTCCGTCACTGCATTTTAAAATATATACATAACTAATCATTTGAATTCTCACTTAGATAATTTTCTACTGCAAAATTTATAATTTCAAATTCAAAGCCTCGACCCTGCAAATATTTTTTTGCAGAATTTATTTTTTTAGGATCCTTTTCATTCCTCTCTAATTTTTTTCTAAGAAGTTCTTCTGCATTTAGATATTCAAGTTCATAATCGTAATCTGTCATCACTTTTTCTATTATGTCATTTTTAATTCCCTTAGACCTAAGCATATAAATGATTTTTATTTTTCCGTAACGATTTATATTCATTGCATCATATAAGTAGCGCCTTGCATAATCTTCATCATTCAAATATTTTTTTCATTTAAAATAGGAATGATAATGTCCATGATTTCTCGTTTCACTTTATTTTTAAACAAGTAATCAATGAGTTGCTTTTCTGTTTTATTTCTTTGTAAAAATTTATAAGATAATAGAAGTGCATTTGATTTTTCATCTTCAAACTTTAATTTATCAATAATTTCATCTTCAACTTCTTGTCCCTTATAAAGACCAAATTCTATAAGGGTTTCTTCGGAAATTTCAATTTTTTCTCCATTATCAAAAATGATATGGAATTTTTTTTGTCAAAAATTATATTTGATATAATCATTTTATCACCAAACTAATTTTAACATAAAATTTGAAAATCCCCAATTAACCTAAAATAACAAATTGTGGAAAAATAAAAGCAAAGAGTATATAATTATATAGAGTTTAAACAAAAGAGGTGTAATATGTTTGAGTTAATCTCACAAGTGTTGAGATATATTTTTATAATCTTAATTTATCTTTTTATTTTTAGTATTTTAAGATTAATGTATCTTGATGTAAAAAGCATGACTAATAGGGGAGATTCCCTTGATGATGCTTATTTAAAAGTTGTGAATAGACTTGATTCACTGAACTTTAAGATGCAGGAG
The DNA here is from genome assembly GCF_000321025.1 of Peptoniphilus senegalensis JC140. Classification (GTDB taxonomy): domain Bacteria; phylum Bacillota; class Clostridia; order Tissierellales; family Peptoniphilaceae; genus Peptoniphilus_A; species Peptoniphilus_A senegalensis. The sequence goes on along the minus strand of NZ_HE610717.1, from coordinate 324,767 downwards.
TATTATGTAATAGATGGCGATATAACTCTTGGCAGAAGTTCAAGAAATGATATAGTTATAAAAGATAAATTTGTTAGCAAAAACCATTTAAAAATTATTGATGATAATCAAGCTTATTTTATCGAAGATCTTGGCTCTGCTAATGGAACATTTTTAAATGGTGCAAAAATCGAGCCAAATGAAGTGATTGAACTTCAAAACAACGATAAAATCGGCGTTGGTTTTATTCAATTTATTTTTGTAGATAAAAGGTGAAATTGTGTTAGATAATATTTTAAAACAGAGAAAGCCTAGAAATCTTCTTTTAATTTTTGAAATTCTTAGTATTCTATTGTTGTTTTCTTTTAACAATAACAATGTTGATAGGTACATAGTAATTTTATTTTTAGGCTTGATTTTAATTGTTTATATTTCAAATCTAGTTCTAGGAAAAGTATCTTCGGGAGATAATTATATCTTTCTTATAGTCTCCATGCTTTTAAGTCTTGGGATTATAACAATATATAGGTTATCGCCTAAATTAGGATTGAGGCAACTTATCTGGGTCTTAGCAGGTATATTAGTTTTTTATTTAACTTATTTTATTATTAGAGCTATGAGAAGGCTTGAATATATGACAGGTCTTTATTTAGGACTTTCAATTTTATTTTTCTTACTGACAATTATTCTCGCTCCAGATAAATATGGTGCCAAAAACTGGATAGAAATTTCTGAGGGGATAACAATTCAGTTGTCAGAATTCACTAAAATTTTAGTTATATTTTTAATAGCTTCATTTTATACAACTTTCCAAACAAGACTTAAAAAACTAAATTATAAATACACTTCATATTACTTGATGGGGGTAATATATATTTTTGTTGGCTTTTTATTTATTCAAAGAGACCTTGGGACAGCAGCAATATTTATTGCCATATACACTCTTATCCAATATATTTACGATGAAGACAGAAAATCCATTCTTGTAAATATAGGACTAATGGTATTTGGCTCTACTGTTGGATACTTTTTATTCTCTCACGTTAGAAATAGAGTAGATATTTGGCTAAATCCATGGACAGCAGATAAAGTTATAAATAGTGCAAGACAAATTGTTCAATCGCTTTTTGGTATAAGTGAAGGCGGATTTTTTGGACAAGGTATTGGACTTGGCTATCCAAAACAAATTACACTAGCACATTCAGATGTTATTTTTTCTGCAATTTGTGAAGAAATGGGGATATTAACTGGTATTGGAATTATTATGCTCTACATGCTTTTAGTTTATAGGGCTATTAAAATTGCCATAAATCAAGAGTATTTATTTTATAGAATTCTTGCTCTAGCAGTTGCAATTTTATTTACGGTGCAAGTCTTCTTGAATGTAGGTGGAGTAATAAAATTAATTCCAATGACAGGGCTTACTCTTCCTTTTATTTCTTATGGAGGTAGCTCTATGATTTCCTGCTTTGTTGCATTAGGTATCCTTCAAGTTACAAGTGAAGACTTGTCTTATAAATACGATAGGGGACTAGATAATGAATAGTAAAGATAATAAAAGAATTTTAGTTTTACTTGTTTTTTTAATGATATTATTAGTTTCGCCAATAATTTATTTAACTTATTTTACAGTTTTTAAAGCAGGAGATGTTATTAATCATCCTGCAAATAGAAGAAGTGAGCTTAGGGAAAATTCAGTTAAAAGGGGAACTTTTTACGACAGAAATCATGAAATCTTAGCTTATTCAAATGGAGAAAAGTATAATTATCACAGAATATATAATCATCCTGTTATTTATTCCCACATTATAGGATATTCTGATAAAATTGTAGACAAGTATGGATTAGAAAAGGAATTAAATGATTATCTTGTTGGAAAAGAAGGTTCAAAAATTTTAAAAACTTTTAAGTCAATAATTAATAAAAAATATGATCCTTATGCAGGGGATGATGTAACTTTAACAACAGATACTAATTTACAAGAAAAAACTAGAGCGGTCTTATCAGATAACGCAAAAAAAGGTTCAGTTGTAATAATGAATCCAAAAACGGGAGAGGTTCTGTCAATGGTTTCACTTCCAGATTTTAATTCTCAAAACATAGCCAAGGATATGCAAGCAATTAATGAAGCCAATAATGGGGCTCTCTTTAATGCTTCAACAAAGGGAAAGTTTGCACCAGGTTCTGTTTATAAAATAGTTACAACTACAGCAATTTTAGAGTCAGGAATTTCACAAAAATATACAGATGAAGGCGTTGAAAAAATAGATAACGGTCGAGAGTTTAAAAATGCTGGGAATAAAATTTATGGAAGAGTTGATCTTAAAAAAGCCTTTACTAATTCCTTGAATACTTATTTCGTAAGAAAATCTGTGGACATGGGAATAGATATAATGTCACAAATTTCTGAAAAATACATGATAAATAAAAAAGTAAATTTTGAACTTCCACTTGAAACTTCCACTTGGGACTACAAGAGAAATGGATTTGACAGAACTGCCTTAGGTGCTGCCGGTATTGGTCATGATACACTATTAGTCACACCGCTTGAGATGTGCATGGTTGCATCTACTATTGCAAATGAGGGTGTAATGATGCAGCCTCACATTGTTAAAAGAATTGACTCTTCAGATGGCAAGAATGTTGTGAGGAATTCTCCTACTGTATTAAGTGAAGTCACTTCAAAACAGAATGCAGAACAAATAAAAAAATACATGGTAAATGTTGTAAATAATGGTACAGGTACGGAAGCCTATATTTCCGGGATTAAAGTTGCAGGTAAAACTGGAACTGCACAACTAGATTTAAAAGAAGGAACTAATAACGCATGGTTTGTTGGCTTTGCACCAGCAGATGACCCAAAAGTTGCAATTGCTGTTGTTATTCCTAATGTTAAAGATTTTGGTTCACAGGCAGCTGCTCCAATAGCTGGAGAGCTATTAAAATATGCTGTTGAAAATCTACAAATCGAAGAAGAGTGATGCCATGTATCAGAATAAATTTGTAACAGCCTTTGTTGCTGCAGCAGGTATGGGAAAAAGAATGAATATGGGAATAAATAAACAATTTCTCACTATAGATGGTACACCTATTCTTGCTCATACTATTAAAAAAATTGAAAAGTCAAAGTACGTAGACTTCTTGCTTTTAATTGTAAAAAAAAGTGATATGCCTTATGTAGATGATATAATTGAAAAATATAAAATAAATATGGATTATAAAATTGTCTATGGTGGCAAGGAAAGACAAGATTCCATAAATAACGGTCTCTTAAATATGCCAAAAGAAACTGATATTGTTTTAACTCATGATGGTGCTAGACCTTTTGTATCAGTAAATAAAATTGATGAAGCAATTGAGAATGTAAAAGAAACAGGTGCTTGCGTGCTTGCAAACCCTGTAAAAGACACCATAAAAGTTTCTACTGATGGCGAGCTTGTGGATTATACTCCTAATAGAGACAGACTTTGGCAAGTGCAAACACCACAAGTCTTTAAAAGAGAAATTATTACCAAAGCCTATGAACAGGCCTATTCAGAAGGCTATTATGGGACTGATGATTGCTCCTTAGTTGAAAAAACTGGTGTAAAAGTAAAATTAATTTATAACTCTTATGACAATATAAAGATAACTACGAGAGAAGATCTTTCTATTGCAAATATACTTGTAAAGAAGGCGAATATATGAGAATAGGAATAGGTTATGATGTTCATGAACTTGTTTCTGGCAGAAAATTATTTATTGGTGGTATTGAAATTCCTTATGAAAAAGGTCTTTTAGGTCATTCAGATGCAGATGTACTTATTCATGCAATTATGGATTCAATTTTAGGTGCTCTTGCACTTAGAGATATTGGCTACCATTTTCCAGATAATGACAATGAATACAAGGATATTGATTCTAAAATTCTTCTCAAAAGAGTTTATGAAATTATGAAATCCAAGAATTATAAAATTGGAAATATTGATTCAGTTGTCGCATGTCAACAACCAAAACTTGCACCATATATTGATGACATGAGAAAAGTTATTGCTGAAATTTTAAATACTGATATTGAAAATATTTCTATAAAGGCAACTACAACTGAAAAACTTGGTTTCATTGGTAGAGAAGAAGGAATATCTTCAGAATCAGTTTGTTTACTTGAAAGGGATGATTAGAAGAGATGAAATTTTTTATTGATACTGCAAACATTGAAGAAATTCGTGAGATTAATTCTTGGGGAGTCCTAGATGGTGTTACAACTAATCCTAGCTTAATTGCAAAAAACGGCGGAGTATTTGAAGATGTCATTGAGGAAATTACAGAAATAGTAGACGGCGATATTTCAGCCGAAGTTATTTCTACTGATTTAGATGGGATTTTGAAGGAAGCAAGGGAACTTACAAAGATTTCAAAAAATATTGTCGTTAAAATTCCGATGATTGAGGAAGGATTAAAAGCTGTAAGTATTCTTAGTAAAGAGGGAATAAGAACTAATGTCACTCTTATTTTTTCACTTTCTCAAGCTCTCCTTGCAGCAAATGCAGGAGCAACTTATGTGAGTCCTTTTATGGGAAGACTTGACGATATAGGTATGTCAGGAATACAATTAGTTGAAGATATTTCCAAAGTATTTAAAAATTATAATTATGATACACAAATAATTGCAGCTAGTATAAGACATATTAATCACGTTGAATTAGTTGCAAAGAGTGGAGCAGATGTTGGGACTATTCCATATAAAGTTTTTAAGGAAATGGTAAAACATAATTTAACAGATATTGGTTTAAAAAAATTTTTAGATGATTTTAAGAGTGTAAAGACAAAGGAGAAGTAAAGATGGACAGAAATTTAGCATTAAACTTAGCAAGAGTAACAGAAGCAGCTGCACTTTCAGCAGGTAAATGGCTTGGTAAAGGCGATAAAAATGCAGCAGACGGAGCAGCGGTTGATGCAATGAGAAGAATGTTTGATACTGTTGATATTGATGGAACTGTTGTTATAGGAGAAGGAGAAATTGATGAAGCTCCTATGCTATACATTGGCGAAAAAATTGGTACTAAAAATGGAGAAGAAGAAGTTGATATAGCAGTAGACCCTATTGATGGAACAAACTCTATTGCAAATGGAACTGATAACTCTATTGCAGTTTTAGCGGTGGCACCAAAGGGATGCCTTTTAAATGCACCAGATATTTATATGGATAAAATTGCTTGTGGACCTAAAGCTAAAGGTCTTATTAAATTAGATGATTCTCCAACAGAAAATATTAAAAGAGTTGCAAAAGCTTTAAACAAAAATATTGATGATATTGTAGTAGCAGTTCTTGATAGACCTAGACATGAAGAATTAATAAAAGAAATCATATCTATTGGAGCTAGAGTTAAAAAGGTTTCTGATGGAGATGTTGTTACTGCAATAGAAACTTGTTATGAAGATTCTGGAGTGGACCTTGTAATTGGCCGCGGTGGAGCACCAGAAGGTGTTATAGCAGCAGCTGCACTTAAATGTCTTGGCGGAGACTTCCAAGGAAGACTTCATCCAACAGATGAAAAGCAAGAACAAAGATGCAGAGACTTGGATTCAGATTTAAAAAAAGTTTATTCAATTGAGGATTTAGTAAAGGGCAATGAAGTTATTTTCTCTGTAACTGGCATAACTTCAGGAGAAATTCTTGAAGGAGTAAAATACTATGGAGATAATAAAGCTAAAACTGATACACTTGTTTTGAGACTTCCAAGTGGCACTCAAAGATTTATAAAATCAATTCATTCCCTTGATTTGAAACCAGATTATGCTAAATAATTACAGGTATGAGCAATAATAAGGAATTAAAAAACAAATCTCTAGAAGATTTAAGGAAAATTGCTAAATCTTTGGGCTTAAATGATGCAGGTAATTACGATATTGATGATTTGAAGTCATATATTATAAGAGGAGAATTGCCAATAAAAGATTTAAAAGAAATGCCTTTAGATAAATTAAAGGTAGCTGAGCTTAGGGAAATTGCAAAGGATTATGGAATAGATAAATCCTACAATTTAAAAAAGGAAGAATTAATTAAAGAAATAAATTTAATAAAAGAAAATGAAAAAATAGAGAAATTAGATCTTTCAGAAAATGCTCAAGAGACTTTAAAAAACTTAGAGGACAAGGATTATGTCACTGGTATTTTAGAACTACATCAAGATGGTTATGGCTTTTTGAGGAGGGTAAATTATCTTCCAAGTGAAGAAGATATTTATGTTTCTCCATCACAGATAAGAAAATTTAGGCTTAGAAATGGAGATGAAATTCTTGGAATAAAATCTCCCCCTAAAGACGGCGAAAATTTCAATGCCTTGTTATATATTAAATCTGTAAATGGAATGCATCCTTCAAGAATTTTAAACAGACCATTTTTTGATAATTTAACGCCTATTTATCCAAATAAGAAGATTAATTTAGAAACAAATGATGAAGATTTAGCGATGAGAGTTATAGATTTACTTGCACCAGTAGGTCTTGGACAAAGAGGACTTATTGTATCACAACCTAAGTCTGGAAAAACTACACTCTTAAAGAAAATATCTAAATCAATAAATATAAATTATCCTGAATTGCACTTAATAGTATTATTAGTTGATGAAAGGCCAGAAGAAGTAACAGATATGAAAAGATCTGTAAAGGGAGAAGTAATATATTCAACATTTGATGAAAATCCTAAAAATCATACAAGAGTTGCAGAAATGGTTATTGACAGAGCAAAGAGATTAGTTGAAAATAAAAAAGATGTTGTAATTTTATTAGACTCACTTACAAGACTTTCTCGTGCTTATAATTTAGTTACGCCTACAAGTGGTAAAACTCTTTCTGGTGGACTTGATCCATTGTCGCTTCATAAACCAAAGAGGTTTTTTGGTGCAGCAAGAAATATTGAAGAAGGCGGAAGTCTTACAATTTTAGCAACAGCCTTAGTTGATACTGGTTCTAGGATGGATGATGTAATTTTTGAAGAATTCAAAGGCACTGGTAATATGGAACTTCATCTTAATAGAAGTCTTTCTGAAAAGAGAATTTTCCCAGCAATTGATATTTTAAAATCAGGAACTCGAAAAGAAGAGCTTTTATTAGATAAAAATGAACTTGACTTTAACTATGATTTTAGAAACAATTTAAACGAAGATAACATTGAGGAAGTCACTGAAAAATTTTTGGATAATCTTTCTAAGACAAAAAATAATAATGAATTTTTAGAATAAAATTTTCTTAAAGTAGATTTTTTAAGGTCTGGAAAAGTTGATTAATAGCGATAATTATTGTATAATAATTAAGGAAATAAATGTATTTGTATTACAATGAAAATTGTGTTATAATATTAAAATTGAGTTATAAAATAAGTTTAAGGGGGCTAAACAATGAAAAAAGGAATTCATCCAGATTATAAAGAAGCTACAGTAACTTGTGCTTGTGGCAATACTTTTAAAACGGGATCTGTTAAAGAAGATTTAAAAGTTGAAATTTGTTCAGCTTGTCATCCTTTCTTTACAGGAAAGCAAAAACTCTCTGATCATGGCGGAAGAATTGAAAAATTCAATAGCAGATATAAGAGAAATAAATGACAATGAGGTTAGCCTAGCTAACCTTTTTTATTACTTAAATTTATGACAATAAGAGAAGCCCTATTAAAGGGAATAAATTATTTAAAAGATTTAGAATATACAAATCCTATTTATGAAAGTAGAAAAATTTTAGCAGAACTTCTGGAAAAAGATTTGTCTTATTTGATTGCTCATGACGATGAGAAATTAAATAAATCAATCGAAGATAAATATTTTAATATTTTAGAAAAGAGAAAAGAGGGTTATCCTCTACAATATATTTTGGCTTGTGAAGATTTTTATGGCAGAAGATTTGATGTCTTAGAGGATGTTTTGATACCTAGACAGGATACAGAGCTTTCTATAGAGGTACTATTAGATATAATAAAAAATAATAAGATTAATAACATGCTCGAAATTGGTTGTGGTACAGGGATAGTAAGTATAACTATTGACCTTGAAAGCGATATTGACGTTACTGGCTTAGACATAAGTCCTCAGGCAATAAAAAACACAACTATTAATAAAAATAAATTTAATTCTAATATTAAAATAATAGAGAGCGACTTATTTGATAAGGTAAATGATAAATTTGACATAATATACTCTAATCCACCTTATATTAAAACAAAAGAAATAGAAAATCTGCAAGTTGAAGTGAGGGAGCATGAACCTAGACTGGCACTTGATGGTGGGGAAGATGGTCTTGTTTTTTATCGTAAGATAGTAAAAGAATCTAAAGACTATTTAAAAGAAAATGGATTTTTAATCTTCGAGATAGGCTATGATGAAGGAAATGAAGTTTTACAATTAATGAAAGACAAGTTTGATGTTAAAATTCATAAGGATTTGAATAATTTTGATAGAGTAGTAGTTGGACGATTAAAGGTATAGGGGTAAAAATGTACGAAAAACTTTCGGTTTTTGAAGATAAATTAATAGCGCTTGAAAAAGATTTAAGCAATATAGAGGTCATCAATGACTCAAAATTATATCAGCAAAAAGCAATTGAGCATGCTGAGATTGAACCTATTGTTGCTAAATATAGAGAATATAAAAGTACGCTTAATTCTTTAAATGATAATAAAGAATTAATTAAAGAGAAATTAGATGATGATTTTAAGGATTTAGTTAGAGAAGAGATAAATGAAGCTACAAAAAAAATTGAGGATTTAGAAAATGACCTTAAAATTTTATTAATACCAAAGGATAAAAATGACAGCAAAAATGTTATGGTAGAAATTCGTGCTGGTGCGGGTGGCGATGAAGCAGCTCTATTTGCGGGAGTCCTTTATAGGCAATATGTAAGATATGCTGAAAGGTCAGGATTTAAAGTCGAAACTATTTCTTCAAATGAAATTGGTATTGGTGGCTTCAAAGAAATAGTTTTTATGATTATTGGAAATGGTGCCTACTCAAGATTAAAATATGAATCAGGAGTTCACAGAGTTCAAAGAGTTCCTGAAACAGAAAGTGGAGGAAGAATCCATACGTCTACTGCAACAGTAGCAGTTTTGCCTGAAGCTGAAGATGTTGATATTGAGATTGATCCTACTGAAGTTAAATTTGATGTATTTCGTGCATCAGGCAATGGCGGACAATGTGTAAATACAACGGACTCTGCTGTAAGACTTACACATATTCCTACAGGTATAGTAATTTCTTGCCAAGATGAAAAATCACAACTTAGGAATAAAGAAAAAGCCATGAAACTTTTGAGGTCAAAATTATATGACTTAAAACTTCAAGAGCAAAATGAAAAAGAATCCATGGAAAGATCTTCACAAATTGGAACTGGAGATAGGTCTGAAAGAATTAGGACTTATAATTATCCTCAAGGAAGAGTGACTGACCACAGAATCAACTTTACATCTCATAGAATTGATGCAATTAACGATGGGGATTTAGATGAAATTATTGACGCTTTAATAACTTATGACCAAACACAAAAAATTGAAAACATTGACTAATTAATCAAAATTAAATATTAGATTTATTTGGTATATTTATTTGATTTTTCATAAACAATAGTCTATAATATTAAATGTAATTTTATTATTAAATTTTATGGGGGTAATATTATGAATCAAATGACAAGTGATAACTTAAGATCAGCTTTCGGTGGAGAATCTCAAGCTCGTACAAGATATAATATCTGGGGCGATGTAGCTGAAAAAGATGGATTTAAAAATGTAAAGAGACTTTTTGATGCAACTTCTGATGCAGAAAAAATTCACGCAACACTTCACTTTAAAGCTCTTAAAGACGTATCAGGAGATTTTCCTGTAACTTCAATGGCTGGTTTCGGAATTAACAGCACTTCTGAAAATCTTGAAGCTGCAAGAGATGGAGAAATATTTGAATCAACTCAAATGTATCCTGCATATATTGCAGTTGCTGAAATGCAAGAAGAAAAAGAAGCTGTTAAAGCAATGAAATATGCAATAGCAGCAGAAAAAGTTCATGCTGAAAGATATTTAACTGCAAAAGAAGCAGTAGATGCTGGTAAAGACCTTGATGTTGAAAATATCTATTTATGTCCTGTATGCGGATATATTACTTTTGAAGAAGAAGAAAAATGTCCACTTTGCGGATGTGCAGGAAGTAAATTTATTGCTTACTAATCTATTAAAAAAATCTCTCAATAAAAGAGAGATTTATACATAAAGAGTCAGTATTTTACGAACTGACTCTTTTTTTATTTTATGAATTTTCTAATGCTCTATATTGATATAAACATTCTTACTATTTTGTTTCAGCCAAAAGACTTAACTAGCTCTACAAAATTGCTATCCGGACTAAAAAATGGAAGATTATTTTTAGGATCAGAATTTTTTTCAATTCTAAGAATTTCATCATTAACAAAAATAAGTATAGTGTATTCAGACTTTATTTTATTGCCCTTTTTATTTGAAATATCAACCTTTATTTTATCTCCATAAAGCTTATAAGATCCTGAGTATTTATTTATGTGTTCAAAATTTTTATCATCAATTTGATAAAATTCCATTTTCCCATCATAATCTTTGTTTGAATTATCTTTATTAAAATCAAAATACCAATCCTTATAAATCCAAGTTGTATCATCTAGTTCCTTGTCACTTAAATTTCTCCATCCACTATCTATAAGGAAGGCTCTAATGGCATTAACTCCATTTTCTCCATATTGTGTAAAATCTAAAAAATCTTGAGTATCTTTTAATTCATCATTATCTAAATTCCAGAGCATTCCGGGATTCCAATTTGTAGGATCTTGATGTTCTGGTACAATATTTATTTCTATATCTGGAAATTCAAGAGAATCCGAAAATATTATTATTGGCTCAGCAGAGTCCTTTCTATATAAGACTTCATCTGTTATTAAATTAAAATCCTCTGAAAGTTTGAGGCTATTTACAGCAATAGATGCATTTTTATCTGCTGATACTATTAAATAAGCTTGACCTATTTTTTTATCTTTAGAAATAATATTTTCAAAAGGGATTTCTTTAATAAAAGGATAATCTCTAACTAATTTAGGATTATTATCTTCAATCCATTTTTGAAAATTCTTATCTAGTTGATTTTCTGTAATGCCAAGATAAGCAACAGCAAATTTTTTTGATTTATTATTCAAATTTTCTCTTAACAAATCTAAGGAATTTTTTTCAAAATTTTTTTTCTTCTTTCGACTCAGTAACTAAATTTTTTGAGTTTTCTATTTTAGTATCTTGAACAATTTTGTTTTCTTTTACATCATCAATTTGATTTTGTTTTTTTCTTGATTTTTACAAGAAACTAAAAGTGTTGAAAGTTGAATTATCAAGGCTAAACATACAAATCTTTTCATAATTATCCCTCCAATAAAAATATCTTAATATATTATCAATATTTTACAACAAAATGAAAAATTTTAATATTAAATTGTCTACAAAATAAACAAAATATTGATAATTATAAAATCCTATGGTATACTTTTATGCGGTAAGTAATACACACATTTTTTGATATCAATTGAGTTGCCAATTTGGTCCTTTTGATAGATGATGAAAATGGAGGAAAAAAAACACGGAGGTGGCTTAAATGTCAGTAATTTCAATGAAAAGCTTATTAGAAGCTGGTGTTCACTTTGGACACCAAACTAGAAGATGGAACCCTAAGATGAAGAGATTTATATTTACTGAAAGAAACGGTATTTATATAATTGATCTTCAAAAAACTGTTAAAAAAGTAGAAGAAGCTTATGATTTTGCTAGAGAAATCGCAGCAAATAATGGAGAAATCCTTTTTGTTGGTACAAAAAAACAAGCTCAAGATGCAATTGAAAAAGAAGCTACAAAATGTGGAATGCCTTATATTAACCAAAGATGGTTAGGCGGTCTTCTTACAAACTTTAAAACTATTAACAAGAGAATTGAAAGACTTTATAAGTTATTCGAAATGGAAGAAAATGGTACTTTCGATGTTCTTCCAAAAAAAGAAGTTGCTCAACTTTTACATGAAAGAGAAAAACTTGAAAAATTCCTTGGTGGAATTAAAGAAATGAAGGGTATGCCTCAAGCATTATTTGTAGTTGACCCTAAAAAAGAAAGAATAGCAGTAAAAGAAGCTCATATTTTAGGAATTCCAGTTATCGGTATCGTAGATACAAATTGTGATCCTGAGGAACTTGATATTCCAATTCCAGGAAATGATGATGCAATTAGAGCAGTAAAATTAATTACTGAAACTATTGCAAATGCAGTTATCGAAGGAAAACAAGGCAGCCAAATTGAAGATAACGATAATAATGATTATGATGAATCCGCTCAAGAAGTTTCTCAAGAAGAAACTGTTGAAGATGAAAAGTCAACTATAGAAGAGTAAAGATATTTTGAGAGTTCTAAAGTAATCCTTTAAAACTCTCTTTTTTTTAAAATAAATAAGGAGTGAATTAAAATGGCTATTACAGCAGCATTAGTTAAAGAATTAAGAGAAAAAACTGGCGCAGGTATGATGGACTGCAAAAAAGCTTTATCAGAAACAAATGGGGATATGGACAAGGCAGTTGACTTTCTAAGAGAAAAAGGACTTGCTTCAGTTGCAAAGAAAGCATCAAGAATAGCTTCTGAAGGTCTTGTTGAATCTTATATTCACGGTGGAAGAATTGGAGTTTTAGTAGAAGTTAACTCTGAAACAGATTTCGTTGCAAAAAATGAAGAATTTAAAGCTTTTGTAAGAGATATTGCTATGCAAGTTGCAGCAGTTGCTCCAAAATATGTTAGTCGTGAAGAAGTCCCAGCAGAAGAAGTAGAACATGAAAAAATGGTTCTTACTGAACAAGCTAGAGGCGAAAATAAACCTGAACACATTATTGAAAAAATGGTTGAAGGCAGACTTGAAAAATTCTATGAAGAAATTTGTCTTCTTGACCAAGATTTCATTAAAGACCCTGATAAAAAAATTAGAGATATTTTAAACGATTTAATTGCAAAAATTGGCGAAAACATTAAAATCAGAAGATTTGTTAGATTTGAAGTTGGCGAAGGTCTTGAAAAAAGAGAAGAAGACTTTGCTGAAGAAGTAGCTAAACAAATAGGTTAACAAATTGGAGGAGTAAATGCCAAAATATAAGAGAATTGTTTTAAAACTAAGTGGAGAAGCCTTAGCAGGCTCAAACTCTGTTGGTATTGATATTAATTATGTCAATTTAATCGCAAAGCAAGTAAAGAAAATTTATGATTTAGGTGTGGAAACAGGTATTGTTGTAGGCGGAGGAAACTTTTGGAGAGGACGCGACGAAAATAATATTGACCGTGCTACATCTGATTATATGGGTATGTTAGGTACTGTGATGAACGCTTTAGCATTGCAGGACTCTTTAGAAAAATTAGGCGTTATTACTCGTGTGCAAACTGCAATTGAAATGAAACAAGTTGCAGAACCTTATATAAGAAGACGTGCTATTAGGCATTTAGAAAAGGGACGTGTTGTAATATTCTCAGCTGGTGTTGGTAATCCATACTTTTCAACTGATACAGCAGCTGCATTAAGAGCTGCAGAAATTGATGCTGATGTAATATTACTTGCTAAAAAGGGCACTGATGGAATTTATGATTCTGACCCTAATGTTAATCCTAATGCAAAAAAATATGATAATTTAAGTTATAGAGAAATATTAAATAAAAACTTAAAAATTATGGATGGCACAGCAACTACACTTTGCATGGATAACAATATTCCTTTAAGAGTTTTTGGAATAGATGAAGAAGATGCTATGTATAAAGTTGTTTGTGGCGAAGATATTGGTACAAATGTTAAATAGGAGGATATTATGATATCTGAACTAAAAAATAATACTGAGTCCAGAATGAAAAAAACTGTGGATTCACTTACTGAATCACTTCAGTCTATAAGAGCAGGCCGTGCTAATACAACTTTACTTGATAAAATCCACGTTGAATATTATGGACAACAAACTCCAGTTAATCAAGTTGCAAGTTTGTCTGCTCCTGAACCAAGACTTCTTTCAATTCAACCTTGGGATGCAAGTTTAATTCCTGAGATTGAAAAAGCGATTTTGAAATCTGATTTAGGAATAACTCCTTCAAATGATGGTAAGATTATTAGACTTGTTATTCCTCAACTTACAGAAGAACGAAGAAAAGATTTAACTAAGCTTGTAGGAAAATATGCTGAAGAAGCAAAAGTATCCATTAGAAATGTAAGAAGAGACGCAATGGAAGAAATTAAAAAAGCTGAAAAATCTAAAGAAATTTCTGAAGATGATAAATCTTCTTACGAAGAAGATATTCAAAAGTTAACTGATAAATATACAAAAGAAGTTGACAAAGTAGCAGAAAATAAAGAAAAAGAACTTATGGAAATTTGAATTTTAGCCTTAGATTAGTCTAAGGCTCTTTTTTTAAGGAGTTTTATGAACTATTACGAAAAATTAGATTTAGAAAACATACCAAAACATGTAGGAATTATCATGGATGGAAATGGAAGATGGGCTAAAAATAGAAATATGCCTAGAACCTTTGGTCACAAAGAAGGTACTAAAAGAGTTATTGAAATTGTAGAAGCCGCTTATAAAATTAATATTAAATCTCTAACTCTCTATGCTTTTTCCACTGAAAACTGGAAGAGACCAAGTGATGAAATTTCTAAACTTATGGACTTATTAGCTTTTTACATAAAGAGTCAGTTAGAAAAAATTAAAAAGAACAATGTAAAAATTAAAGTATTGGGAGATTACACTGTTTTTCCTGAGCAAATTGTTAAACTAATTAATGGTGCATTGCAGGAAACAAAATCAAATGATAAAATGATATTAAATATTGGGCTAAATTATGGTGGACAAAGTGAAATAGTTAGGGCAAGTAAAAATATTTATAAAGATATTATTAGTGGAAAGATCAATATTGATGATATTAACACAGAAAGCTTTAAAGATTATCTTTATACATCAGGTCAAGATGACCTTGACCTCTTAATTAGACCTAGTGGAGAACTTAGGGTTTCTAATTTTTTACTTTACCAATTAGCTTATAGTGAGTTTTATTTTTCAAACATTTTGTGGCCTGATTTTCATGAAAATGAATTTTACAAGGCTATTTATGATTTTCAACAGAGAAATAGAAGGTATGGAGGTCTATAATTTGACAGATTTACAAAAGAGAGTTTCCACTGGAATTGTTGGGATTTTTTTAATAATTTTAATTTTTTATTTAGGACTAAATGCTATTAAAATTTCGTTTTTTATTTTAACCCTTGAAGCTTTAAGAGAAATCTACAATGCTCTTTTTAAAAAAGGAATAAAATTATTTTTACCGATTTTATTTTTTGGTGCTTTTATAACTTTTTTGTGCTCTTTTTTCGATAGAAATTTAATCTATGCTCTTATACTGTTTTTTATAATAAATTCATGTCTTTTAGTAATTTTAGAAAATTATGAAATAAAAGATTATGCTTACACAACTTTTACTTATTTTTATGTAATATTTTTACTAAATTTATTGGCTAGCATAGATGATATTAATTTAATCATCTCAGCCTTTGTAATTTCTTTTTCAACTGATACCTTTGCTTATTTTGTAGGTTCAACTTTTGGAAAACATAAATTAATTGAAAAGGTAAGCCCAAATAAATCTGTGGAAGGTGCAATTGGAGGAACTTTCTTCTCTTTAATTATTACTACAATTTATTTTGTAATGCTCAATAAATATAATGGAATTTATAACATTAATGCACTTGTAGTATTAATTATTTTATTATCCTCTATTGCCGGTCAATTTGGAGATTTATTTGCATCTAAGATAAAAAGATATACAGAAATAAAGGACTATGCACAAATTCTTCCTGGGCATGGTGGAATCCTTGATAGATTCGATAGCTTAATTTTTATAAGTCCTTTTATTTATATTTTATACAACCTAATTTAAGGAGGATAAATGATTACTTTAATAAGTTCTGTTGTAGTATTTCTATTAGTTGTAATGCTCCACGAATTTGGTCATTTTACTGTAGCAAAACTATCTGGAATAAAAGTCAATGAATTTTCTATAGGCATGGGTCCAAAAATTTTTCAAAAGAGAAAAGGAGAGACAGCATATAGTATAAGAGCACTTCCAATTGGTGGTTATGTAGCTATGGAGGGAGAAGAAGAAAATTCTCATGATCCAAGAGCTTTTAACAATGCACCCATTGTAAAAAGGATGGGAGTAGTTTTAGCAGGAGCTTTTATGAATTTTGTATTGGCTTTTATTGCTTTCACTTTAATTTTTTTAATTTTAGGTTACGGATCAAATGAAATTGATAAAATTGTAGAAAATTCTCCAGCAGAAATAGCAGGTCTTAAATCTGGAGATAGAATAGTTGAAATTAATGGAATTAAAATAAAGGACATATATGATATAAATGCTCTTATTTCAAAAAATAAAGAAAGAGATCTTTCTTTTAAAATAAAAAGAAATAGTGAAGAAAGAACTTTTATTATTAAACCAAAATACTCAGATGATAATAAAATGTATTTAATTGGTATTACCTCTAAGTTAAAACATTCAACTTTTAAATCCTTTGAAATTGGTGCAAAGAGGACTTTTGACATGTCTCTTATGATTTTAAAAAGTTTAAAAATGATTATTGACGGCTCTTTTAAAATGGAATATCTTTCAGGCCCAGTAGGTGTTGTCCAAATGATTGGATCTGAATCTTCAAAGGGATTTTTAAATTTTCTACAAATTTTAGCATTAATTTCCGTCAATTTAGGTGTATTCAACCTAATTCCAATTCCAGCCCTAGATGGAGGAAAATTTTTATTTTTGTTAATTGAAGCTTTAAGAGGGAAACCTATGAATGAAAAATTTGAACAAAGGCTTACTTTAATTGGAATGAGTATTTTATTTAGTTTAATGATTTATGTAACTATATTTAATGATATTGGAAGGTTGTTTAGTAGATGATAAAAAGAAAAGAAACAAAAAAAATTCATGTTGGAAATGTACCTATTGGTGGAGATTCTTTAATTTCAATTCAATCAATGACTAATACAAATACAAAAGATATAAAATCTACTGTTTCTCAAATTAAAAAACTAGAGGATGCAGGTTGCGATATTATAAGAATGGCTGTAAATGATTTAGAGGATTCTGCTGCTATAAAAAAAATAAAAAAAGAAATCAAAATTCCAATAATATCTGATATTCAATTTGATTATAAACTTGCATTAGCTGCTGCAAAAAATGAAAGTGATGCAATTAGATTAAACCCAGGAAATATTGGCGATTCTTGGAAAATAAAAGAAGTCATTGAAGCTTGCAAATTTTACAATATTCCAATAAGGGTTGGTGTCAATTCTGGCTCTATAAAGCAAGAATTTTTGGATAAATTTAAGGGGGTCAATGCATCTTCAATATGTCTTAGTGCTATGGAAGAAGTTGAAATTCTTGAAAAAAATAATTTTTACGATATTGCTGTCTCCCTTAAAGCATCTAGTGTAAACTTGACAATAGAAAGTTATAGAAAATTTTCTGAGATGTCGAATTATCCACTTCATCTTGGTGTAACTGAGGCAGGTACACCAAAGAAAGGAATTTTAAAATCGGCAATTGGTATAGGAACTCTTTTAGCAGAGGGTATAGGAGACACTATAAGAGTGTCTTTAACATCAGACCCATTATATGAAGTCATTGCTGCAAAAGACATACTTAAAGCACTAGATTTAAGAAGAGAGGGAATTGATTTAATTTCCTGCCCTACTTGTGCAAGGACAAAAGTTAATTTGATAGAAATTGTAAAAAGTGTAGAAGACAGACTTTACGAAATGGATAAGAATTTAAAAGTGGCAATAATGGGTTGTGCAGTAAATGGACCTGGTGAGGCAAGAGAAGCTGACATTGGAATTGCCTGTGGTAATGGAGAAGGACTTATCTTTTCTAAAGGAAAAATTATAAAAAAAGTTCCTGAAGAAGAACTTTTAAATGAGCTTTTATTGGAAATAGAAAAAATCGGGTGAAAATTTGATTTTATTAAAAGAAATTTTTAAAAAATTAGAATTAGTTTCAGAAGATATTACAGAAGATATTTGTGTAGAATCCATAAAAAGAAATAAAAATAATGGCGAAGTATTTTTTGTTATATTTTCTAATAATGAATTAGATAATGGTTTAAAGAAAAAAATTAAAGAAGTTTTTTCAAAAAATTTAGAAGAATACAAAATTTATGTTGAATTCAAATCATCTTCTCTGTATAAAAGTGAAGATGATTTAATTTGCTCAGAAATATTAAAATATAATCCATCATCAAAAATTTGGATTGAAGAAATTGAAATAAAAAAAGAAGAAAGTAAAATTGAAATAATACTTCCAACAGAAGAGGCCTATTACAGTCTTGTTAAAAATGGTTTTGGAAATTTTCTAGAAAATGAGCTTAAAATCTTTGGCTCGTATAAAGTTGATTTTGACTTTGTAAAAGAAATAGTTGAAGATGAAATTATAGAATCTTTTATCTCACAAATTGATGAGGCAGAGGAAGTTATCTCTGCAAAACATGAATTGGAAGTCAAAACAAAGACAGAAAATAAGGTTAAAGAAAATAAAGTTAAAAAAATAAATAGTTATGGTAAAAAAGATATTGATAATATACAAAAGCTCATTGATGTAAATGTAAATTCTCAAAAGGTTACAGTAGAAGTTGATATTTTTAACGTAGAAACCAGGGAATTGAAAACTGGAAATATATTAATTTCACTGTCAATTACCGATTATACTTCATCAACTCTAGCTAAAATATTTTTAAAGCCAGAAAAATCAGAGGAATTTCTAGATAACTTTAAAAGAAATGATCATGTCCTAATTACTGGAAATGTAAATTATGATAACTTTTCAAGATGTGAAACAATTATGATTAGATACATTGAAAAAAGAGATAAAGTTATTAGAATGGATTATTCAGATGAAAAGAGAACTGAGTTTAGAATTCACTCAAAGATGTGTCAAATGTCTGGCGTAACCTCATTTACAGATTTTGCAAAAAGAGCAAAGCTTTGGGGACATGATGCTCTAGCAATATCTGATACAAATGATGTTCAAGGCTTCCCAGAAGCCATGGAAGCAGGGGAGGCAAGTGGACTTAAAATTTTATATGGAACTGATATAAATTTCGTAGATGACTTGGAGAAAATTGTCACTAATTACAATTCAAATAAAGATTACAATTCCTATGTTGTATTTGATATAGAAACTACAGGATTATCTTCAAGAAATGATAAAATTACAGAAATAGGTGCAGTAAAAATAATAGATGGTGCTATTGTCGACAGATTTTCGCAATTGATTAATCCTGAAAAAGAAATACCACAGGTTGTAGCTGAACTTACTGGTATTAGTAATGCAATAGTAGAACATGAACCAACTATTGAAGAGGTAATACCAAGATTTTATGATTTTGCCAAAGATTCTGTATTAGTAGCTCACAATGCAAAATTTGACATTTCTTTCATTAGAAGAGAATACTCCAAAAATAATTTAGAATTTAATCATCCAATCCTTGATACACTTGTTATGGCTAGAGCTATAATGGCTGATATGAAAAGATTTAATTTGGGGACACTTTGTAAAAATCTTGGAGTTTCTCTTGTTGGCGCACATAGAGCAGTAAATGATGCTGAAGCTACAGCAGCTATGTTTTTAAAATTAATTGATAGATTTAAGAGAGAAAAAATTTTTAATTTTGATAATTTAAACGAAGAAACAATAAACATTGATTCGAAACGATTGTTTGAAAGTTCTGTTTTGTTATTAGTAAAAGATGAACTAGGTCTTAAAAATTTATATAAATTAATTTCTGCTTCTCACATGAAATTTTATAATTTTACAGCAAAGGTACCAAGAACTTTACTAGATCAATATAGAGGTGGTATTTTAGTTGGCTCTGGAAATGCAAATTCAGAACTTTTTGATGCAGTATATAGGATGTGTCCTGATGAGGAACTTCTAAATATTGCAAAATATTATGACTTTCTTGAAATTCAACCAAAAAGTGATAACATAATGGCAATCCAAGATGGTAAATTTACAAATAATGATATTGAAGAAATCAACAAAAAAATTGTTTGGCTTGGTGAAAAATTAAATATTCCTGTTGTAGCAGATTCAGATACTTATTATCTTGAAGAGTCAGAAGATATTCTTAGAAGAATTGTATTAAATGGAAAACCTGGAAGACCAGATCCTAGAGCTAATCGTGAGCAAAAATTTTATTTTAAAACAACTGAAGAGATGCTTGATGAGTTTTCTTATTTGGGAGAAGAAAAGGCATACGAAGTTGTTGTTAAAAATACAAATAATATAAAAGATGAATTAAAGGCAATAAAACCAATTCCTGATGGAAAGTATCCTCCAGTTATAGAAGGCTCTGATGAAAGTCTTAGAGATATGACCTACAAAAAGGCTCACGAAATTTATGGCGATAAACTTCCACCAATAGTTGAAGAAAGGCTAGAGAAGGAACTCAAATCTATAATTTCTAATGGATATTCCGTACTATATATAATTGCCCAAAAACTTGTAAAAAAATCTAATGATGATGGATTTCTCGTTGGTTCAAGAGGCTCTGTTGGTTCATCTTTTGTAGCTACAATGTCTGGAATTACAGAAGTAAATCCTCTTCCACCACATTATATTTGTCCAAATTGTAAACATTCAGAGTTCACAAAAGATTTAACTTATGGATCCGGCGTTGATATGCCAGATAAAATTTGTCCTGATTGTGGAACTCCAATGAAAAAGGATGGTCACAATATACCTTTTGAAGTATTTTTAGGCTTTTATGGGGATAAGGAACCTGATATTGACTTGAACTTTGCTGGTGAGTATCAACCTCAAGCACATAAATACACTGAAGAATTATTTGGCGAAGGATATGTATTTAGAGCTGGGACTATTGGAAAAATTGCTGAAAAAACTGCCTATGGCTACGTTAAGAAATATTTTGAAGGAAAAAATATTTCTCCTGTTGAAGTAGATAGACTTTCAAAGGCAATAACGGACGGAAAAAGAACTAGCGGACAACATCCTGGTGGTGTAATGATTGTTCCAAAAAGCAACAGTATTTATGACTTTACGCCAATTCAGTATCCAGCAGATGATTCAACTTCAGGAGTAATCACTACTCATTTTGACTACAACTTTATTCATGGTAAGATTTTAAAACTAGATATACTTGGACACGATGGTCCTACAATTATTAAAATGTTAGAAGATTTTACTGGTCTAGATTCAAATAAAATAAGATTTGACGATGAAAAAACATTATCAATATTTAACAGTGCAGATATTTTTAACATGGATGATGAAATTTTCTCTTGTGAAACAGGTACTCTTGGGATACCAGAATTTGGGACATCTTTTGTTATTTCTATGTTAAAAGAAACTAAGCCTAAAAATTTTGCAGATCTTATAAGAATTTCTGGACTATCACATGGAACTGATGTATGGATTTCAAATGCACAGGAACTTGTAGACTCAGGGAGAGCAGAGCTTAAAGATGTAATTGCAACAAGAGAAGATATAATGGTTTATCTTATAAATGCAGGTGCAGAAAACAAAATGGCCTTTGATACAATGGAAAAGGTTAGAAAGGGAAAGGGACTTACTGAGGAACAAGAACACATAATGAACAACTTGGATTTACCTGAATGGTATATTGATTCTTGTAAAAAAATCAAGTATATGTTCCCTAAGGCTCATGCCGTAGCTTATGTTATGCTTTCATATAGAATTGCATATTATAAAATTAATTATCCTCTTGCTTTTTATGCAACATTTTTCACTATTAAATTAAATGATTTTAATGGAGAAAATATTATTGAGGGACCAGGCTTTTTAAAAAACAGAATTAAAATCTTAAGAGAAATTCAAAATCCTACTGCTAAAGATAAGGGAGAGATAAGAGTATCTGAAGTTGCTCTTGAAATGTATGCAAGAGGTTTTAAATTTTTGCAAGCTGATTTATATAAATCAAAGGCATCAAAATTTACCATTGAAGATGGAAAGATAAGGATGCCCCTTAGAGCAATTCCTGGCGTAGGAGAAAACTGTGCAAATAGTATTGAAGAAGAAGCAGTTAAGTCAAAATTTTTATCAATTGAAGACTTTTCTAAAAGAACTAAGGCAGGTAATTCTGTAATTTCAATCTTACAAAAGAATGGTATGCTTATAAACCTAGATGAGACTAATCAAATCTCACTATTTAATTTTTGAAAACTTGTAATTTAACTAATTTGTGTTATAATTTAATAAGAAAGATATTTTAGTGTAAAGAGTGGGCAAACCCACTCTTTGTTTTTTAGTAGTGAGGTGTTAAGTGAATAAAAAAGAGTTAAAAAAAGAAATTTACCCACTAGCTGAAGAGGTAGCAAAAGAACTTGGATACGAGATTGTAGACATAGAATTTCAAAATGGGTCAAAGCACGACCTTCTTTCAATCTTTATTTATAAAAAAGAAGGAATTGATTTAGATGACTGTACAGAAATGAGTAGAAATTTAGAAAAAAAATTGGATAATCTTGAAATTTTGAAGAATCCTTATTATCTTGAGATTTCTTCTCCAGGACTTGATAGACCTATAAGAACAGAAGATGACTATAGAAGAAACCTTGGCAATGAAGTTGATGTTAAACTTTATGCGCCAATAGACGGTAAAAAAGAATTTAGTTTTGTTTTAGATAAGTATGATGATAAAAATGTATATTGTACTTTAGATGAAAAAGAAATTGCAATTCCAATTAAATCAATTTCATCAATGAAACAAACTATTAAATTTTAATGGAGGAATGTATGAACCAAGAGTTTATAGACGCTTTAAATGAAATCGAAAAAGAAAAAGGGATTTCAAAAGAAATAGTCTTTGAAGCATTGGAATCAGCTTTGGTATCCAGTTATAGAAAAAATTACGGGACATCACAAAATGTAATCGTAAATATGAATAGAGAAACTGGAGAGATTAAATTATTTGCATCAAAAGATGTTGTTGAAATTGTTGAAGATGAACAACTTCAAATATCTTTGGAAGAGGCAAAAAAAATTGACCCTAGTTATGAATTAGGTGATGTATATAATTTGGAAATACATCCCAAAAACTTTGGAAGAATTGCAGCTCAAACTGCTAAACAAGTTGTAATTCAAAGAATTAAAGATGCTGAAAGAGATATTGTTTTTGATGAGTATGTTGAAAGGGAAAAGGAAATTATTACAGGATTAGTTCAAAGAAAAGCCTATAATAATGTTTATATTGATTTAGGTACTACTGAAGCAGTTTTGCCTTATGGCGAACAAATTAGCAATGAGAAATATGAACATGGCGATAGATATAAGATGTTAATTCTATCAGTAGAAAAATCTACAAAGGGTCCACAAATTATTCTCTCAAGATCTCATCCAGATTTAATAAAGAGACTTTTTGAATTAGAAGTTCCTGAAGTTAATGAAGGTATCGTAGAAATTTATTCTATCTCAAGAGAAGCTGGTTCAAGAACAAAAATTGCTGTATTTTCTAGAGACCCTGAAGTTGACCCATTGGGTTCTTGTGTTGGATACAAGGGTCAAAGAGTAAATGCTATTGTGGATGAAATACACAATGAAAAAATTGATATTGTAATTTACGAAAAAGAAATTGATAAGTTTATAGCAAACTCACTTAGCCCATCAAAAGTGGAAAAAGTATTTGTGAATGAAGCTGAAAAATCAGCTTTGGCAATAGTTCCAGACTATCAATTATCCCTAGCTATAGGTAAAGAAGGTCAAAATGTTAGACTTGCAGCTAAGCTAACTGGTTGGAAAATTGATATTAAATCTAACGAGCAATTTGAAGAATATCTTGAAGATAGGGGAATAAGCGAAGAAGAATTAGCTGAAGAATTTGAAAATGCAAAAAAAGAAATTCCAGAAGAAGTTGAACTTGAAGAAGTGAGCTTTGAAGAAAATAATGATGATAATTCTGAATTATCTGCAAATTCTAAAGAAAAAAATCCAAAAGAATTTAGCGATGAAATACTTTCTTCAGAGGATAATTCTATTTGCGAAAATAAAAATGAAATAGAAGAAAATGATGATTAAACATTCTTAATTTAACGGAGTAAAAAATGACTAAAATTAGGAAAATACCTATGCGTACTTGTATAGGTTGTCGAGAGCAAAAACAAAAAAGAGATTTAATCAGAGTTGTAAAAAACAAAGACGGCGAAATCTCTATAGATAAAACTGGAAAGGCAAATGGAAGAGGAGCTTATTTATGTAATGACAAGAATTGTTTGGAAAAAGCGATAAAGTCAAAATCCCTAAATAGGGCATTTACGACAGAAATTAGTGAAGAAGTATATGAAAAACTGATTAATTCTGTGGAATAAGCTTCTTTTAAGGAGGTGTTCAATTTGTCAAAAATTAGAGTGCACGCGTTGGCAAAAGAAATAGGTATTACAAGTAAAGAATTGATTTTAAAATTAAATGAGATGCAAATATCTGTTAAAAATCACATGTCAACATTGGAAAGTGCTGATGAAGAAAAAATAAGAAATTTATACAAGAAAAATTCTTCTAAAAATGAATCTCCTGTAAAGAATAATGATTCTAACAAAAGTAGAGATGTAAAAGAAAAAAAAGGCCTTGCAAATTCTAATAAAATTAAGCAAGAAAAGGCTATAAATAAAAACAAGGAAGATCATCAAAAGCGTAATGATAGACAAGAAGATAAATCATTTGATGAAGAAAAAAATAAAGATCATAAACATAATAAAAATCACAAAAATAAAATAGAAGAATCTTTTGATGAAGATGATGATTTTAGAAATAATAAAAAGAAATTAAAAAATAAAAAAGATAACAAAAGGGAGAACAATAACTCCTACAATAGAGATTTAACTAAGAAAAAACCAAAGAAAAAAGTTAAGTCAAAGCACAAATCAGAGGAAGAAAATAGAGGGGATGATCCTATAACAGTGATTGCACCAATAACAGTAAAGGACTTTGCAGATCAACTTGGCGTATCTGTTTCTACAGTAATTACAAAATTAATAGGTCTTGGAGTAATGGCTAATCAAAATCAAAGTATTGATGAAGATACTTGTATTCTTTTAGCAGATGAACTTGGAATTGAAATAGACCTTGAAGAACCTAAGCTAGATGAATCAGTTGAAGAAGAATATGGTCTTCTTAGAAAAGATAAAGAAAGAGATCTAAAAACTAGACCTCCTGTAGTAACAGTTATGGGTCATGTTGACCATGGTAAAACTTCACTTCTTGACTCAATTAAAAAAACACATGTAACACAATCAGAAGCTGGTGGAATTACTCAACACATAGGAGCTTATACAGTTAATTTATCTGGAAAGAAGATTACTTTCTTGGATACTCCTGGTCACGAAGCATTTACTTCTATGAGACTTAGAGGTGCGCAAACAACTGATATAGCTGTTCTTGTTGTAGCTGCAGACGATGGTGTAATGCCGCAAACTCTCGAAGCTATTTCTCATGCTAGATCTGCTGAAGTACCAATTATAGTTGCAATTACAAAAATTGATAAACCAGAAGCAAACCCTGAAAGAGTAAAGCAAGAGCTAATGAATGAAAATTTAGTAGCTGAAGAGTGGGGAGGAGACACAATTGTTGTTGGAGTTTCTTCAAAATCTGGAGAAGGAATTGATGAACTTCTTGAAATGATTCTTTTAGTTGCTGAAATGAGAGAGTTAAAAGCAAATCCTAATAGAAGAGCTGTTGGTACAATTATTGAAGCAAATCTTGATAAGGCAAAGGGTCCTATGGCTACTATTCTTATTAAAAATGGTACTTTAAGATTTGGAGACCCAATAGTTTCTGGAACTTGTTCAGGTAGAATCAGAGCTATGGAAGATGACAAGGGAAAGAAAGTTAAAAAAGCTGGTCCATCTATGCCAGTTGTAGTTCTTGGTTTAAATGATGTCCCAAATGCCGGCGATACAATATATGCAGTTAAGGATGATAAAACTGCAAAAGCCATTGCAGATAAAAACTCTGAAATATCAAGAGAAAAAAGATTAAGTCAAACAACAAAGATAAGTCTTGATAATCTATTTGAAAAAATCTCTGAAGAAGATGTCAAAGAGCTTAATATTGTCGTTAAAGCTGATGTTAAAGGTTCTGTTGAAGCTTTAAATCAATCTCTTTTAAAATTATCTACTGACGAAGTCAAAATTTCAATTATTCACTCAGGAGTTGGTGGAATTAATGAATCTGACGTAACACTTGCCTCTGCATCTAATGCAATTGTAATTGGATTTAATGTAAGACCAAATATTAATGCAATCGAACTTGCAAAATCAGAAGAAGTTGAAATTAGAACTTATAGAGTAATTTATGAAATCATAAATGACATTGAACAAGCAGCTAAGGGTATGCTTGATCCAGATATAGTCGAAGAGATTCTTGGAAGATGTGAAATAAGACAAACCTTTAAACTTCCAAACAACCAAATGGTTGCTGGTGTATATGTATTAAATGGTAAAATCTTGAGAAATTCTAAAGTTAAAGTATTAAGAGATGATGTTGTAATTCATGAAGGGGATATTGCATCTTTAAAGAGATTTAAAGACGATACAAAAGAACTTGCAACAGGATTTGAAGGTGGCCTTGTCATTGATGGTTTTAATGACATTAAAGAAGGAGATCTTTTAGAATCTTATATCTTAAAGGAAGTTAAGAGAGCATAATGAACAATAAAAGAATTAACAGAATATCTGAAGAAGTTAGAAGAACTATTTCAAACATTGTCCAAAATGAATTAAAAGATCCTAGAATACCATCTATTACAAGTATTTCTCACGTAGAAGTTACAAATGACCTATCATTTGCTAAAGTATATGTATCTGTTCTTGGGAATGACTTTGATAGAGATGAAGCTGTAGAAGGATTAAATTCTGCAAAGGGATTTATAAAAAAAGAATTATCTAAAAAGGTTAAACTTAGAACTATGCCTGAGCTAATATTCATAAAAGACGATTCCATTGAAAAAGCTCTTGAACTTGACAAATTAATCGAAGAGGTAAATCGCAAAGATGACTGATTTTAAAGAACTCTCATTAGATTTTAAAAAATTAATAGATAAGTGTGAAACTATTGGTGTAGCTTCACACTTAAATCCTGATGGAGATAATTTGGGCTCAGTAACAGCAATGGTAGGCATGTTAAATAAACTTGGGAAAAATGTTATCTATGTACTTGATGATAGCATTCCATCTTCTTTTAAATTTTTGCCAAACTTAAACTTTTCAAAATCTCCAGAAGATATAGAAAAAGATTTTGATTTATTTATTGCACTTGACTCATCAGACGAAAACAGAATGGGCAACAATATTAAAAAAATATTCGAAAAATCAAAACATACAGTTAATATTGACCATCATCTTAGTAATACAAAATACGCAGACTTAAATATCGTGGATGACAAGTCGCCAGCAACTTGTGAAGTCTTATCAAGAATTTTTAAAACACTTGATTTAGAGCTTAATAAAGAAATTGCAACTTCACTATTTACAGGGCTTTCTACTGACACGGGCTCCTTTAAATATTCCTCTGTGACTTCTGATACTTTTTTAATTGCGTCAGAATTATTTGAATATGATATTGATATAAATGAAGTAACTGTAAATGTGTATCAAAGCAGAACTAGACAAAAGACAGACCTTTTAATTCGTGCAATGAATTCTATTGAATATTTCGATGATAATAAAATTGCAGTTGTATTTGTAACAAAAGAAGATATGGAAAAATCTAAAGCTGAAAAGGCTGATGCAGATGGAATTGTTGAGTTTGTTAGAGATATAGATACAGTTGAACTTGCAGTTTTATTAAAAGAGAAAGATGACTGCATAAGATTATCACTAAGGTCAAAATCATATTTGGATTGCACTAAAATCGCATCGAGATTTAATGGTGGTGGCCATATTAGGGCATCTGGTGGTACAATTAATCACTTAGACCTAGAAAAAGCAAAACTTGACCTTGTAAAAGTAGCTGAAGAACAATTATGATGGATGGTCTTTTAATTTTTGACAAGGACAAGGGTATAACTTCCCACGATCTAGTTTATAAAGTAAGAAAAAAATTGGGCATAAAAAAAGTTGGTCATACAGGAACTCTCGACCCAATGGCAACAGGAGTGCTTGTAATTTCCATTGGAAAAGCAACAAAAACAAGTGACTATATTCTTTCTAGTAACAAGGAGTATGAAGCAAGGATTAAGCTTGGTCTTCTCACTGATAGCTTTGATATAACTGGAGAAATTTTAAAAGAAGAAAAAGTCGATATTTCTGAAGAAGAAATAAGAAATGTTTTAAAAAAATTTATAGGAAAAATATCTCAAAAACCACCAATCTATTCTGCCTTAAAGGTTAATGGTAAAAAGTTATATGAATATGCTAGGGAAGGTAAAGAAGTTGAAATAAAAAATAGAGAAGTTGAAATTTTTAGCAATACACTTCTTGATTTTAATGGAAAAGATGAATTCTCGATAAGGACTTCTGTATCAAAAGGAACATACATTAGGTCTCTTGCTAAAGATATTGGAGAAGCTTTAGGAAGTTATGGAACACTTACTGAACTTAGACGAGTAAGGACTGGGTATTTCAAAATAGAAGATGCAGTAAAAGTTTCTGACTTTGAAAATATGAGTCTTGATGAAATTAAAGATAAAATTTTGCCAATGGACTTGGCTCTGGCTGACTTTGATAAAGTTGAAATTCCTTATAGTTTTTGTCAAAGATTTCTAAATGGTCAATTTTATAAACTAAAAGATAATTTAAAAGTTGAAAGTTATAGAGTTTATTCAGATAATAAATTTTTAGGTATAGGGGAAGTTATAAAAAAAGATGGAGAAATCTTTATCAAAATGAAGAAGAGATTAATAGGTGATTTATGAAAATAATTGAAATTGACTTAAACTACAAGGCAAAAGAGGAATCAGTTATAGCACTTGGTAATTTTGACGGAGTTCACAAAGGTCATATAAAATTAATACAAAAGGCAATAGAAAATGCAAAAAAATTAAATATTAAATCCAGTCTTTTACTTTTTAATGAGCATACAGACAATCTTATAAAAGTAGGGAAAAAAGATATCATCACAACTAATAAGACAAAATTTGAAATTCTTGATAGTTTAGGTGTAGATATAATTTACCTAATTAATTTTACCAAAGAATTTATGTCTTATAGTCCTATTAAGTTTTTGGATGAATTTTTAGCAAAAAATTTAAAAATCAAAGGCGTTGTAGTTGGATATGATTACACCTATGGATATAAAAAGTCTGGCGATGTAAATTTTTTAAATGAAAATAAGAGCTTATTTGAAACTATTGAAGTAATTGAACAAATATCTTATGATGGTGAAAAAATTTCTTCTTCTTTAATTAGAAAACTAATAGAGGCTGGCAAAATTAAAGAAGCAAATTTTCTTCTTTCAAGACCCTATAAACTTATTGGTAAAATTATCCATGCCAAAGGTTTGGGTAAGAAAATGGGCTATCCAACAGCAAATCTTGAATTAATGGATAATTTTGTGATTCCAAAATTTGGAGTATATGACACAGATATTATTGTTAAGGGCAAAAAATATAAAGCATCTACAAATATTGGCACTAACCCTACAGTAGAACATGATGGAATCAAAATTGAAGCTCATATTCTTGATTTCAACGAAGATATATATGGCGAAATTGTAGAACTTGAACTTTTAGATTTTGTTAGACCTGAATTAAAATTTAATAGTATTGACGAATTATTTAAACAAATTGCAAAAGATGTTTTAGTTACAAAGAATAGATAACTTTACATTTACCGCATTTCATGGTAATATGTAAAAGGTTAAATAGCTATTCACAGTTCGACGCTCCTCGACGCCTACTTTGATTAGCTTTATTAAAAATTTAGGAGGAAAATATGTTAGAACCAAATATTAAAAAAATTATTATTGATGAATTTAAAACTCACGAAGGTGACACAGGTTCACCAGAAGTACAAATCGCCATTCTTACTAGAAGAATTAACGATTTAAACGAACACTTAAGAGTTCACAAAAAAGACCACCACTCAAGAAGAGGGCTTCTTAAAATGGTAGGTAAAAGAAGAAACTTATTAAGATATTTAAAAAATAGTGATATAGAAAGATATCGTACACTTATTAAAAAACTACAAATAAGAGGATAATAGGAGCGGTAATTCCGCTCTTTCTTATTATTTATTAGAAGGAGGAAACATGGAAAAAACTTATACAATGGATCTTGCAGGTTCCCAGTTAAAAGTTACAATTGGAAAAGTTGCAGAGCAAGCTAATGGAGCTTGTTTAGTTCAATATGGAGATACTGTTGTACTTGTTACAGCAACAGCTTCATCAAACCCAAGAGAGGGAATCGACTTTTTTCCTCTAAGTGTTGATTACGAAGAAAAGATGTATGCAGTTGGAAAAATTCCTGGTGGATTTATTAAAAGAGAAGGAAGACCAAGTGAAAAAGCTACTCTTTCTGCTAGATTAATCGACAGACCTCTTAGACCTCTTTTCCCAGAAGGATATAGAAATGATGTGCATATTGTGGCTACAGTTCTAAGCGTAGATCAAGATCACTCACCAGAAATTGTTGCTATGATAGGTTCTTCTGTTGCTCTTTCTATTTCTGATATTCCTTTCGATGGACCTACTGGTTCAGTAGAAGTAGGATTTATTGATGGAAAATACATTATTAATCCTAATGAAGAAGAGAGAAATAATTCAAGAATCAATCTTTCTCTTGCAGGAACTGAATCTGCTATTATGATGGTAGAAGCTGGTGCACAAGAAGTAAGTGAAGCTGAAATGTTAGAAGCAATTCTAGAAGGACATGAAGTTATAAAAGAAATTTGTACTTTCACTAATGAAATTGCATCTGAAGTAGGTAAAGAAAAAGCTGAATATGAAGTATTTAAGGCTGACGAAGAAATAGTTGCTAAAGTAAAAGAATACGGAAAAGATTTACTTGTTGAAGCAATAAGACAAAAAGATAAGATTGTAAGAGTTGAAAAAACTGATGCAGCAAAAGAAAAAATAAGGGAACACTTTGATGATTTAATGGAAGAACATTCCAAAGACATTGAAGCCGCTTTAGAAGAAATTGAAGTAACAGAAGTAAGACGTGGAATTCTTGAAGAAGAAAGAAGACCTGACGATAGAAAGTTAACAGAAATAAGACCTCTTTCATCTGAAGTAGGAGTTTTACCAAGAACTCATGGTTCAGGATTATTTACAAGAGGACAAACTCAAGTGCTATCTATTGCAACACTTGGAGCTATCTCCGAAGAACAAGTAATTGATGGACTTGGAGATGACAAGCCAAAGAGATACATTCACCACTACAATTTCCCTGGATTTTGTGTAGGCGATACTAAGCCATCAAGATCACCAGGTAGACGTGAAATTGGTCATGGTGCTTTAGCTGAAAGAGCACTTCTTCCAGTAATACCTGATAGTGAAACTTTCCCATACACAATTAGAGTTGTATCTGAAGTTTTATCATCAAATGGCTCATCATCTCAAGCATCTGTATGTGGATCTACACTTGCTCTCATGGACGCAGGTGTCCCAATTAAGGCGCCAGTAGCTGGGATTGCCATGGGTCTTATTGAAGAAAATGGTGTTATAAAAATTTTGACTGATATTCAAGGCCTTGAAGATCATTTTGGAGATATGGACTTTAAAGTAGCTGGGACTCGTGATGGTATTACAGCTATTCAAATGGATATTAAAGTTGAAGGAATAAAAAAAGAAATTCTTGAAGTTGCACTTGAAAGAGCAAAGGTTGCAAGATTTGAAATACTTGACCACATAGCTACTACTATTGAAAAACCAAGAGCAGAACTATCTAAGTACGCTCCAATAATTCACATGATTTCTATTGACCCTGAAAGAATAGGCGAAGTAATAGGTGCTGGTGGAAAAATAATTAATAAAATTATTGAACAAACTGGTGTTAAAATTGACATTGATGATGACGGAAGAATTTCTATTCTTTCAGAAAGTGATGAAAGAGCTAAAGAAGCAATTGCTATAATTGAAGACATAGTAAAAGAAATTGAAGTTGGAGAAGTTTATACTGGAAAAGTTAAGAAAATCGTTAAATTTGGTGCCTTTGTTGAAATTAAAAAAGGAACTGAAGGACTTCTTCATATATCAGAAATTGCTCACGAAAGAACAAATAGCGTTGATGATGTTCTAAAGGTTGGCGATACAGTCGAAGTTAAAGTAATTGATATTGCTGAAGACACTGGTAAAATTTCACTTTCAAGAAAAGCTCTTTTAAAGAGAGAAGCTAACAAAAAAGAACAAGATAAATAAAAAATTTAGTCGCATTAAGATTTATTTTAATGCGATTTTTTAAAGGGGAATTTATGAAATTAAAAATTATTAATAAAAGCAAACATCCACTTCCTAAATATGAAACAGATGGCTCATCAGGCATGGATTTAAGAGCAAACCTAGATAAAGATTTAATTTTAAAATCGCTTGATAGAGTTTTAGTACCAACTGGTTTATTTTTAGAATTTGAAAAAGGTTACGAAGCACAAGTTAGAGCAAGATCAGGTTTAGCTTTAAAAAAAGGTCTAGGTTTGCCAAATGGAATAGGAACAATTGATTCGGATTATAGGGGAGAGTTAAAAGTCATTCTAATAAATATGAGTAAAGAGGATGTTGTAATTAAAGATGGCGAAAGAATCGCACAAATTGTTTTTATGAAAATTGAAACTCCAGAAATTGTTGAAGTAGAAGAGATAAGTGATACTGAAAGAAGCGATGGAGGATTTGGTCACACTGGTCTTTAAGCGTATAAATTGTTATAATATTATTGAGGTGCTATCTCTTGATAAAAAATAAAAAAAACAATAAAAAAATTTCAAATAAAAAAAATGTTCGCAAAAGAAAAAAAACAAGTTCTGAAATAGCTTCCGGAAAAGAAATAATGGGTTTATTCTTAATTGTTATAGGAATAGTATTTTTTATTTCTTTATATAGCCAAAGAATGGGACTTATAGGGAGCTTGATCTATAAATTATTTTCTGTCATTTCGGGCTCAGGTAACTTTTTGATTCCTCTTTTATTGATTTTCTGGGGAATTCTATATAACATTCAAGCGACTAAATTTCACATGAGACGATATATTATATGTTCACTTGTAATATTTTTATGCGTATTAGTTTTTCTTGATGGCTCAAAAGAAATGGATATGACTTTGATTGAAAGAATTATAAAGTCAACAGAGTATATGGACATCACAAGAAGCGGCGGAATTCTTGGGGCTATTTTTGGTTTTTTCTCCTATAAACTTTTAGGCTCTCTTGGAACATATTTGGTTCTTGGACTGATAATAGTTGCGTCAATTTATTTTATGCTTAAAGTGAATATTGACCAACTAATAATGCTTTCTGAAGATATAGGCGAATATTTCGAAGATAAAAAGAAAGCTTTTGAAGAAAAAAAAGCTGACAGAAAAATAAAACTAGAAGAAAAAGAACAGAAAAAAATAGAAAGAGAGAATTTAAAGAAAGAAAAAATAGAGTTAAAAAAATCTAAAGAAGAAAAATCAAGTGAAGCTGAAGACTTTGGAGAAAATTTAGTTATAAAAGATTATTCTGATGAGAATATTGTTGAAAAGCTTGAAGAAGAAAAATTTGAAGTTATTAGTAACAATGATAATTCAAATAAAATAGAAGAAAAAACTATTGAATACACTGAAGTAGAAAATGATGAAAATGTCATTGACACAATAAAAGATGACATTGAAAATAAAAGCAAAGAAGAGTTTGTGTACACTTACCCCGATTTAGCTTTATTAGATAGAGTTAAATCAAAGGGTGGTTTTTCTAAAGATGAAGTAATTGAAAAGGGAAAAATCATAGAAAATACTATGAGAAATTTTGGCATAGAGTCAAAGGTTGTTGCTATAAACCGTGGTCCTGTTATAACTTCTTATGAACTTAAGCCTGCTCCAGGTATAAAGTTATCAAGAATTGTTGGTTTAAGTGACAATATTGCCATGGCTCTGGCAAGTTCTGAGCTTCGTATAGAGGCTCCAATACCTGGTAAAGCTGTAGTTGGCATTGAAGTTCCCAATAAAGAGAAAGATGCTGTAGGACTTAAAGAATTAATTGATTCCAAGGAATTTAAAACTATAAATTCCGAAATACCTTTAGCTCTTGGAAAAGATGTTGAGGGGAATATTTTAATTTCTGGAATGGAAGATATGCCTCACTTACTCATAGCAGGGGCAACTGGCTCTGGTAAATCAGTTTGCATTAATTCAATAATAACAAGCATAATTTATAAATCTTCTCCAAAAGATGTAAAGCTTATGTTAATTGACCCAAAAGTTGTTGAGCTTAGCGTTTATAATGGAATACCACATCTTTTAATTGATGTCGTAACAAACCCAAAAAAGGCTGCTTTTGCACTTAACTGGGCTGTTGATGAAATGGAAAAAAGATATATGGCTTTTGCTGAAAATCATGTAAGAGACCTAAAGGGTTACAATAAAAAAATGGTAGCTGAAGGAAAGGAAGATGAGAAACTTCCTAAGATTTTA
Organism: Peptoniphilus senegalensis JC140; assembly: GCF_000321025.1. Taxonomy (GTDB): domain Bacteria; phylum Bacillota; class Clostridia; order Tissierellales; family Peptoniphilaceae; genus Peptoniphilus_A; species Peptoniphilus_A senegalensis. The sequence continues at coordinate 290,133 of NZ_HE610717.1, read as the reverse complement.
ATTATAGTAGACGAACTTGCAGACCTTATGATGGTTGCATCAAAGGAAATCGAAGAATATATAGCTAGACTAGCACAAAAAGCTAGGGCTGCTGGAATGCACCTTATTCTAGCAACACAAAGGCCTTCTGTTGATGTTATTACTGGTACTATTAAGGCTAATGTTCCTTCAAGAATTGCTTTTGCTGTAGCGTCTTCTATAGACTCAAGGACTATTCTAGATATGGGCGGAGCAGAAAAACTTTTAGGAAAAGGAGATATGCTATTTTATCCTAGCAAATACCCAAAACCAAAAAGGATACAAGGTGCTTATATAGGCGATAGTGAAGTAGAAAGAGTTGTTGATTTTGTAAAAAACAACAACGAAATAAAAAACAATGTTGAATCGAAAATAGAAAAAGCAATTGAAAATAAAAAAGTTAAAGTTGATGATGAAAAGGACCCTCTTTTTAAAGAAGCTGTAGAAATTGTATTAAATGACGAGCAGGCGTCAATTTCTTATATCCAAAGGAAATTAAAGGTTGGTTATTCAAGAGCCGGAAGAATTGTAGACCAAATGGAAGAGATGGGTATTATAGGACCTCATGAAGGTTCTAAACCAAGAAAGCTTTTAAAGACTCGGGAAGAAATAGATATAATTTTAGGTGATGAAGATGAATAATGTGCATATAGTTACTCTTGGCTGCTCAAAGAATGATGTAGACTCATCAATGATGTACTCACTTTTAAATAAAGAAAGATATAAAATGGTAAATGATGCAAGAGATGCTGATATATTAATTGTTAACACTTGTGGATTTATTGATGCAGCTAAGGAAGAATCAATTGATACAATTTTAGAAGCAGTTGAGTATAAAAATGAGGGAAGATGCAAGAAAGTTCTACTATCAGGATGCCTTGCCCAAAGATATCCTGAAGAACTTCTAAAGGAAATCCCAGAAATTGATGGGATTATTGGCACAGGAAATATAAATTATATAAACGAGCTCTTAGACAGAAGTATGGCTGGAGATTTATTTGTAAAAACTGACAATTTAAACTCTGCGTATATTGAAGGAGTCAAAAAAGAAATTGTAAATACAACTGAATATGTAAAAATTTCAGAAGGATGTAATAACAACTGTTCTTATTGTATTATTCCATCACTTCGTGGTAAAAACAGATCTAGAAAAATCGAAGATATATATTCTGAAGTCGAATACTTAGTAAATAAGGGTGCAAGAGAAATCATTTTAATTGCACAAAATACTACTGACTATGGAATTGACTTATATTCAAAGTATTCTTTGGCAAAATTGATTAAAGAAATTTCAAAAATAGAAGATTTAAAGTGGATTCGAGTTTTATATTTATATCCTGACCATTTTACAGATGAATTAATAGAAGAATTTAGAACTAATAAAAAGTTAGTAAAATATGTGGATATGCCTCTCCAACACATTTCTGACAATGTTTTAAAAAACATGAATAGAAAAACTAGCAAAGAACATATTATTAAAACTCTAAAAAATTTACGAAAAGCTACCCCAGAAATTGTAATTAGAACAACCTTTATTGTTGGTTTTCCTGGAGAGAGTGAAGAAGATTTTAAAGAACTTGTAGATTTTATTGAAGACATAAAATTTGATAAGCTAGGAGTTTTTGAATACTCTAGAGAAGAGGGGACAAAAGCAGATCTTTTAGATAATCAAATAGCTGATGGAGTTAAAAATAGACGAAAAGATGAAATTATGGAAATACAAAACGATATTTCTAGTGAAATTCTTTCAAAAAATTTAGATACAACTTTAGAAGTATTAATAGAAGAAAAAATTGATGAGAACAATTATGTAGGCAGAACTTATATGGATTCTCCTGAGATAGATGGAGTAACATATATAAACTCCAACAAAACTTTGGAAATTGGCGATTTTGTAAATGTTAAAATTATTGATACTTTAGATTATGATTTAGTAGGTGAAGATATATGAATACTCCAAATAAATTGACTCTCATGAGAACTTTGATGGTTCCAGTTTTTGTAATTTTTATGTACCTAGATTTTAATAATTCAAGAATAATTGCAACTATTATCTTTACCATTGCTTCTTTTACAGATTTTTTAGATGGCTATCTTGCAAGGAGAGATAATTTAGTTACAAATTTTGGGAAATTTGCAGACCCCCTTGCTGATAAAATCTTAGTATGCGCTGCAATGATTATGTTAGTTAGTTCTGGCGAAATGCCAGCATGGGCTGTAATAATTATAATTGCAAGAGAATTTACAATTACAGGATTTAGAATTATAGCAGCATCTGAAAATATAACAATAGCAGCAAGTCCTTTAGGAAAATTTAAAACTGTTACACAGCTAATATCAAATATTTTATTACTAACTGGAATAGAAAGCCTAAGGCCTACTGGAATGGCAATATTTTATTTAGCTGTAGTATTTACAGTTATTTCTGGTGCAGATTATTTGATTAAAAATAAAAAAGTCCTTGATTTGGAAAATATATAGGAGAATTATGAAAGCTAGTATTTTAACAGTAGGAAAAGAGATTTTAATAGGATCTATAACAAATACAAATTCAAAATATATTTCTGATAAATTAACTGATATGGGAATTGAGGTTAATAGGCAAGTTTCTGTCGATGACAATTTAGATGAAATTGTAAATGAATTAAAGTATTTAAAAAAATCTTCTGATTTAATTGTTGTTAGTGGTGGGCTTGGTCCTACTAATGATGACATAACAAAAGAAGCTGTAGCAAAATTTTTAAATCGCAAAATCTATCTTGATGTAGATGAAAAAGAAAAAATGATTGATAGATTTACAAAGTTTGGAAGGACTATGACTCCAAACAATTTAAAACAAGTTATGCTAATAGAAGGCTCAGAAAAAATTGAAAATAAGTGGGGCGTTGCTCTTGGTGAATCAATTGAATTTGATAATAAAAGAATTATTCTCCTTCCAGGACCACCAGATGAAATGGAGCCAATGCTAGATTATTATTTGGCAAATAAATCCTTTACCAATGAAAATATAATGGTTAAATCTATAGACATTATTGGACTTGGAGAATCAGTTATAGAAGACAGAATAAGAAAAATGTCTTTTGAAAGTAATAATGTGAGCATAAATACTTTTGCACATGGAACTTATACTGAAGTAAAAATTATAGGTAAGGACACAAAAAAAGAAGAATTACAATTTTCTATAGAAAAAGTTGTAAAATCTCTTTATGCTGAATTTAATACTCATATTTATTCTGAAAATAATGATGATGTTTCTGGAGAAATAGTAAAAATTCTAAGGGAAAATAATTTAAAAATCTCTTTTGCTGAATCAATTACTGGAGGAATGCTTAGCTCTGCTATTACAGATATTAGTGGAGCATCAAAGGTTATGGAAACTTCCTTTGTAACTTATTCAAATGATTCAAAAAATAAAAACTTAAATGTCTCCAAAAATACTTTAGATAAATTTGGAGCTATTAGTGAAAATACTGCTTTTGAAATGGCAAAAGGAATTAAAGAGAAGTCAAAGGCTGATATTGGAGTATCTACAACTGGAGAAGCTGGACCTAATTCATCTGAAACTGAAGTTGGAAATGTCTACACTTGTATATATTTTTCTGATGATGATTATTACGTTAAGCATTATTTTTTTTCAGGAGATAGGAATAAGATAAGAAGAAGCACTGTTAATAGAGTATTGTCTCAAATACTTTTTGTTCTTAGAAAAAATTTTAAGGAGTAATTATGAAAGATAGTAAATTAAGCAAAGAAAAACAAGAAGCCCTTCACAACGTTTTGTCAAAAATTGAAAAACAATATGGAGAAGGTTCAGTAATGGTTTTGGGAGACGATGTTAAGCTTGATATTGATTCAATTCCTACAGGTTCACTTGCACTGGATATTGCTCTTGGAATTGGTGGAATACCTAAAGGAAGAATTATTGAAATTTATGGGCCTGAGTCTTCAGGGAAAACTACGCTAGCACTTCATATGTTGGCAGAGGCTCAAAAAATGGGAGGTACTGGTGCTTTTGTAGACGCAGAACATGCTCTTGACCCAGGATATGCAAGAAATCTTGGAGTTGATATAGAAAATCTAGTTATTTCACAACCGGACACCGGTGAGCAAGCTTTAGAAATTACTGAAGCTTTAGTAAGGTCTAATGCAGTAGACTTAATAATAATAGACTCAGTTGCAGCACTTGTTCCAAAGGCAGAAATTGATGGAGAAATGGGTTCAGCACAAATTGGTCTTCAAGCAAGACTTATGTCACAAGCTCTTAGAAAACTTACTGGTGCCATAAATAAATCTAAATGTACAGTTGTATTCATAAATCAACTTAGAGAAAAAGTTGGAATTATGTTTGGAAATCCTGAAACGACTACTGGCGGTAGAGCGCTTAAATTCTATTCTTCAGTAAGACTTGATATAAGAAGGTCTGAAATTATTAAAAAAGGCGACGAAATGATAGGAAATAGAGTTAGGGTTAAAGTTGTTAAAAACAAAATTGCTCCACCATTTAGACAAGCTGAATTTGATATTATGTATGGAAAAGGCATATCCAGTGTAGGAAATATACTTGATGTAGCGGCAGAAGCTGACATAGTAAAAAAAGCAGGTGCTTGGTATTCCTATGAAGACGAAAGGCTTGGTCAAGGTAGAGAAAATGCTAAAGAATTTTTGGAAGGAAATCCAGAATTATTAAAAGAAATTGAGCATAAAGTTAGACTTCATTATAATTTAATTCCAGAAGAAGAAATAAACTTCGAAAGTGAAAATGCAAAATCTGAAAATTTTCTAGAAAAGGATGAATAAGGAGTGATTTTTTGAAATTACTCTATTTTACCGACACTCATATAAGGGGAACTAGCCCACAAAACAGGCTAGATGATTATCAAGAAACTTTAAAAGAGAAGCTAAAAGAAATTTTAAGTATCATAAAAGAAGAAAATATTGACTATGTACTTCATGGCGGCGACCTTTTTGATAGACCTGATGTATCTGTTAGTATAGTTTCAGATTTCGCAAAAATTTTCCAAAGTTTTGGTGTTCCTATATTTATTATTAGCGGCAATCATGATATTTTCGGTCACAATCCAGAAACTTTAGATAGAACTATGCTAGGTCTATTATGTAATTTAGGTGTATTGAACTTAGTAAATTATAAAAAAATTGTCTTGGAAAAAGATATTAGAGTACAGCTTACTGGCTCTCCCTATATTTATTCTATGGATGAAGTGTCCAATAGGAAAAATTATATATTAGAGGAAGTTGATGAAAGTTGTAAATATGCAATTCACATGACACATGGTTTTTTGATCGATAAACCTTTTATGAAAGAAGTTGCTCACACGTTAATCAATGATATAAGACACACGAAAGCAGATATAACTCTGGCTGGACATTATCATTTTGGTTTTAAGACAGTTAATCTTGATAATAAATATTTTGTTAATCCTGGTGCATTAATTAGAATTTCAAATTCAAAAGCCGAAATTAATAGAAAACCAAAGGTTAATATTATTAGTCTTACTGATAAAATTACAATTGAAGATAGGTTTTTAAAATGTGCTAAACCAGGAGAAGAAGTATTAGATAGGTCTGAAATGGAAAGACACCAATTTAAAGGCATAAAACTAGCTGAATTTAAAGAAAGCATTGATGCCACAAGCAATTATAAAAGTTTAGATATTTTTGAACTGCTATTAAAGATTTCTAAAAGTGAAAATATTTCTGAAGATGTCAAAAAAGAAGCTTTAACGAGAATTGAAGAAGCTCAGATAAATGGAGTTGACTGCTCATGATTTATATTAAAAAAGTTGAACTTCATAATTTTCAATCTCACCAACACACAGAGATGGAATTTGACCGAGGACTCAATGTAATCCTCGGTAATTCTGATGTTGGTAAAACTGCAATTTTAAGAGCTATAAAATGGTGTTTATATAATGAGCCTAAGGGCGATTATTTTATTAGGCAAGGGGAGAGGGAGGTATCTGTAAAAGTAATTTTTTCCAACGATGTAATAGTACAAAGAGCTAAGACTCCTTCTAAAAATTCCTATTTTCTTGTAGACTCTGCTGGAAATGAAATGAGATTTGAAGGCTTTGGCATAGACGTACCAAAGGAAATTACTGATGTCACTAATATGTATAAAGTGTCTTTAGATAATTCTAATAATAAAACTATTTTAAATATAGCAGAGCAATTAGATGGACCTTTTCTATTAAATGAACAGGCATCACTTAGAGCTTCGGCAATTGGTAGATTAATTGGTGTGAATTATGTTGATGATGCCCTAAGGACTGTAGTTAGAGATAACAAAAGAACTAATCAAGAGATTGCTGAATTAATAAAAAATAAAGAAGAATTAAAAGATCAGTTAGATAAATTTTCTTACGTCAAAGACTACAAAGAAAAATTCGATAAAATCTCAAAAATAAGAAGTGAAATAGGAAAGCTTCAAGATAAATTAGAACTTTGTTCTAGCTTAAAAGAAAACTACAATAAAAATAGAATTGAATTATCAGAAGTAACAAATTTAGTTAACAAATTTAGCAGTTTAAGTGAATTTGAAATAATAATCCCTAAATTAGAAAATTTTGTCTTAAAAAAGAATACCTTTGAAAATTATTTAGTTAAAATTATTAAGACTAATGAAGAAATTAATTTAATGGAAAATAATTTAAGTAAACTTAAATACTTAGATGACTTATCAAAAATAACTTCTAAGATTTATGATGATAAAAATACTTTATCTAGTTATGAAACTTTATATAACAAATATCTTAAAAATACAAATGAACTTTCTGAAGTTAAAAATAATTTAAAAAATTATAAAAATAATGATGAGCTTTTAAAAATAAGTGGAAATTTAGAAAGTGCTTCATCTTTATATTCAGAGCTCACGAAATTTAAAAATGATTTAGATACGGTCAATTCAAAGATTGCTTTTGGTAATGACTACATAAAAAACTTTGATAGAATTGACAAAATTGATTTTATTTCTAATACTGTTGAGAATAAATCCGATCAATTAAAAAATGTTTTAGAAATAAAAAATAAATTTAATGAAATATTTAATAAAGTTAAAGACTTAAAAATAGAAATAGAGAATGTTAATGTAAAGATTAGAGAAAATACTGCCTCTTATGAAAAGACAATCCTTGACATGGGTGTTTGTCCTTTCTGTTACAGTGAAATTGATGATAATTCAATGGAACATATAAAATACCATTTAAGGAATGATTAAATGAATTACGAAGAAAATTTAAAAGTATTAAAAGAACAAATTGATAGATTAAAAAATATGAAATATAAATCTGAAGCAAGATTAGAGCAATTAAACTCTCAAAAAAAGGAAATTCTTGCTGAAATAGAAAAGCTTGGTATTAAGCCAGAAGATCTTGAAAGCGAAATTTCTAATTTAAAAAATGAAATTGACAAACTTTTTAATGAAGCCAACAATTTGATGCCTAGGTTGTGATTTTTTTGGATTTAAAAGAACTTGATTATAAGTTATCTGAACTAAATAATAAAATTTTAAGCGATGAAGGTAAAATTGAAATTTTATCCGAACAATTACAAAAAACAGAAAAACTCTTAAAAGAAAAAAATAATTACAGTGATGTTCTAACGCAAGTCTCACTTTTATTTCAAAAAACCTCTGAGTTTGCCAGAGAACAATCCAAGAGACAAATTGAAGATACTGTAACTAAATGCTTACAATTTATTTTTGAAACTGATATTGAATTTATAATTGAGCTTTCTGAAGCACGTTCTGTTCCAGTAGCTGAATTTTTTGTTCAAAGCAATTATCCAGAAGGGTATAGCATAAAAACAAAACCTGAAATTGCAAGAGGTGGAGGAGTTGTAGATATTATTTCGTTGGCTCTTCACATTGCCTTTTTACAACTCAATCATCCAAAACTTTCAGGACCTCTTATACTAGATGAACCTGGAAAACATGTAAGCAATGACTATATATTTAATTTAGGCGAATTTCTTAAAAAATCATCTAATTTATTTGACAGACAAATAATTATGGTTACTCACAATCCTCATCTTTCTCAAATCTGTGACAAGGCTTTTCAAGTTAAAAATAAAAAGGGAATAAGCGAAGTAAGTGTATATAATCAGTGATTTTTGTCTTGACTTTAGTGGATAAAATTGTTAATATATTAGTGAAAATATGGATTGTTCATATATTAAATTAAAAAATTACTAAAAGTCAGGAGGACAATATGATTTACGACTCAAAAATAAAGAGCAAAGATGTTGATGGTTTATTTGAAGCTATTTTGCTTTTAGAAAATCTAGAAGAATGTTACAGATTCTTTGAAGATATTTGCACAGTAAAAGAGTTACAGGCAATTGCTCAAAGATTACAAGTTGTTAAATTACTTGTAAAAAATAAAACTTATCATGAAATCGAAAGCGAAACTGGAGCTTCTACAGCAACTATATCAAGAATAAATAGGTCTCTAAATTATGGAGCTGATGGCTATAAATTAGTTTTAACTAGGTTAAATATTATAGATGAAGACGAAGAAAAAGAATAAGGCCAACCTTATTCTTTTTTAAATGTTTATATTTATTGTTTTATAGTTTGTATAAGTTACAAGTCCTGGTTTTTTTGCAGGATGTCTTTTAACATTCATTATGAAGGTGTAATCTACAGGAATATTTTGTGATTTTGAAATTGAACTATACTTAGCTGCCATCCTTGCAGCAGTCAATAGTGAAGTATTTGTAAAATCTCTATTGTCATTTTTTAATATTACATGTGATCCTGGTGCGTCTTTTACATGAAACCAAAGGTCATTCTTTTTAGCTTTTTTATGAGTTAGATAGTCATTTTGTTTGTTGTTTTTTCCAATAAAAATATCAAAGCCATCTTCACTTTTAATTTTAATATAATTATCTTGAGAATCTTTTCTCTTTTTATTATTTTTCTTTTTCTTTTTTAAATATCCTTCTTTTTCTAATTCTTCGTAGAGTTCGTCAATTTCGTCTGGACTTTCTGCAAAGTCAATATTTAGTAAAATTGATTCTAAATATGATATTTCAGATTTTCCTATTTCGATTTGTTCAGTCAAAAATATTGCTGCGTTCTTCAATTTTGAATATTTTTTATAATACTTAGATGCGTTTGATGGTCCATCTAGTTTAGAATCTAGGGGGATTTCTATCTCTTCCATTTCATTGTAAAAATTTTCAACTCTTACAGATTCTGCACCCTTTTCTATTTTATGAAAATTTGATGAAATTAAATCAGCATAAACTTTAAATTTTTCTCTGTTTAAAGCTAAATTTAATTCATTAGATTGATTAGAAACTTTTCTTTTTAATTTATCTATATTTTTCTTTACAGACTTTTTTAACTCCTTACTTTTTGAACCCAAGGTATCTCTTAAAAACTTAGAATTATAAAACTCTTCAAGTAGGGAGGAGATAGATTCAACCTTTATTTTTTCATCTGTATTTAGTTCTTCTAAATCAATAGCATAAAAGTCTTTAAATAGTCCATCTCTAAAAATTTTAATTGGAGAAAAATTATTTTCTTTTACATTTTTAAAAATATTTATAAATGTTTTATCAAGTTCTGTTATCTCATTTTCATTTAAAGACGATAAATTTCTCTTAAAATCAATATTCGCTCTATATTCAAATTCGCTACACAATTGTGGACTTATCCCGGTAAATGTATTTAATAAAAAAGATTTTAAATTAAAATTTTCATTCGAATTCTTTATTAAATCACTTATTGAATCTACTTGACATGGATTTAGTCCTTCTGAAATATTAGCTGGATTATAAGTAAGTCCTGGCAAAATTTCTCTTACACTTGATAAATTAAAATTAACTCTTTTTAATGAATCAATAATTTTTTTTGAATCATCATCTATAAGTATTACGTTTGAGTGTTTTCCCATAAACTCAATAATAAGTGCTTTTTTACTGTATTCGCCAAGCTCATCACGAGATTTAACAAGAATCTTTACTATTCTATCCATTTTGTATTGTGATACTTCTAAAATTTGATTATTCTCAAGATGTTTTCTAAGAAGCATACAAAAAGCTGGAGGATTTAGGGGACTATCAAAAATTTCTTCGCTAAAATACATTCTAGGGCTTCCAGAAATGGATATAAATAGTTTTTCTTTTTGACCCTTAGCTCTTATATTAATTAATAAATCATTGTTGTTTTGGTAAATCTTATCAATTCTTCCATTTATAACTCGATTATTTATTTCATAAACTAAATTTTTTACTACTGTACCGTCTAAAGACATTTTATCACCTAGAAGCAATTATAACATATTTTTTCGAGTTTTATAAAATCAGATAAAAAAATTTGTTTAGAACATTTGTGTTGATTTGTGTGATATAAATTTACTCAATTAAATAAAATATTTAATAATATACAAAATGGAATAAGATATTTAACATATAAAGATAAAAGGAATGAATAAAAAATAAAAATTTTTTCTAATAAGTGAATAAGTATTAGATATGAAAATAAACTTATTTTATAATTTATAGCTTATGATAATTATAATAGTGCAGAAATCTAAATTTAGTTTATCTTTAATAAGTATAACTACGAATAAAAGATTTAGTCTTATGTTAAAATTTTGTAGAAATTAATAACTAATATAATATAAACACCAAGCAAAAAATTATTTTTATATTATGAATTGATAAATATAAGAATAAACATTATAAAATTAAGCTTAATAAAGCAATGATATAAATCCCAATAATTAATATTATAGGAAAATTTATCTTGAAAGGCACAAAAATAGTCACAAAATTATTATTTTGTGACTATTTTGTATCGATTTATTTATAGTTTTTATATTTTTCTCTTATCTCCTAGTAAATATAATCTCTTAACGATAAAATAATTTAGAATTAAAATTAAGAAAAAATAACAATCTATAAATTTTACTCAAATAAAGAATTTGAAGATTTATTCTCTGGAAGATTTTCTTTATAATCTCTTGTGTCCTTTGGACTAATATCCTTAAGCTTTTCTTTTAATTCATTTGTACTTTTACGAGAAACTTCTTCCTTTTTTTCATCCTCATAATTGTATCTCTTTCCCTTAGTTTTAAATTGACCAGAAATATAAACTGAATCATTTTTCCAATCCACATCAAGCCCAAGAGTTTCTGAAATAAATCTTATAGGCACATAAGTTCTCCCATCATATAAAATTGCTGGTGAATCTAAATTCACCACTGATTCTGTACCAGCTTTATTTACCTTTGCTTTTGTTGAGTTAATATCAAGCTCAACAAGAACATCTATGGCGCCAATTAAAATTCCACTTGTATTTGTTTCTTTTCTTTGATAAAAATTAATTTGAGCACCCATATTTTCAGATATATATCTAATAGGAACCATTACCCTATTAGTATTTTTGTCTAAGTATGCCCTTCCCATTTCTTGAGGAATAGTTTGAGCAGACTCATTAATGTATATGTTTACAGCTTTATCTAAAGCATCTTTTGGTAATTTACCAGCTGCAAAAACAGATGTACTTAGCGCTGCTGTCATTATTCCTAAAATTGCAAACTTTTTAAATTTATTCATAATTTCTCCTTTATAAAAATATTTTATACTAAATAATCTTATTCTTTTTCTTTTATTTTAGCAAGAGGATTTGATTCAACCATCTTTTTTAGAGATTTTTTGTTGACATGTGTATAAATCTCTGTAGTATTAACTGACTCATGTCCCAATATCTCTTGCAAAGACCTTATATCTGCATTTCCATATTGGTAAAGAAGTGTAGCAGCTGTATGTCTCAGTTTGTGCACTGAATATTTATTTGTATCGAGACCAGAATCTTTCATGTGTTTTTCAATCATGTGTTGAATTGACCTATTGCTCATCCTCTGTTGTCTCATAGATAAAAATAGTGCATCATCTTTTATTTGAGGACGAAGTTTTAAATATTCATCAACTGCATATACAGAAGCCTCATTAAGATAAATTGTCCTCTCTTTGTTGCCCTTACCTATTACCTTTAAAGTATTATCATCTTGTAAGTGAGAAATATTTATACCTGCAAGTTCTGAAAGCCTCATTCCACAGTTTAAAAATAAAGTAACTATGGCATAATCTCTTTTCTTATAAATTGGTCTCATTTTTGCATTTTCAATAGTTTTTAAAAGATTTAAACTTTGTTCTAGAGTTAAATAAACAGGTAAAGTTTTTTCAACTTTAGGCATATCAATATCTATAATAGGATTCTTATTTATAACCTCAATCTTTGCAAATAAATAATTATAAAAACTTCTGACAGATGAAATTTTTCTGAATTTAGACCTATTAGATAACTTTCTTTCTCTTTCAAGAAAGGCATTGTAAGCATAAATATCTTGTTTAGTAATACTTTCAAGGATCTCCGGCGAAATATCTTCAATAACTATATCATCAAAATTCACCGATTCATCTACCAAATTTTTTCTCCTCTTTATAAATCTAACAAATACTCTTAAATCATAATAATATTCCTTAATTGTATTATCAGATGAACCTTTAGTTGCTTTCATGTAATCTAAAAAATCATCTATTAAACTTGAACTTATCAATTTCTCACCTCCTGCAAAAATAAAAACCTGACATAAGTCAGGTTCCAAATTATTTAGCGTATTCAACTGCTCTAGTTTCTCTTATGACATTAACTTTAATTTGTCCAGGAAAATCTAGTTCAGATTCAATTCTTTTAACAACATCTCTAGCAGTTATAGTGATTTCTGCTTCAGAGATCTTTTCAGGTTTTACTATTATTCGAATTTCGCGACCAGCTTGAACAGCATAAGACTTTTCAATTCCATCAAATTCATTAGCGATTTCTTCAAGTTTTTCAAGTCTTTGAATATAAGATTCAACTGTTTCACGCCTTGCTCCAGGTCTTGCTGCAGAAATTGCATCAGCTGCTTGAACTAAAACTGATTCAACACAAGTTGGCTCAACATCACCATGATGAGACTCTATTGCATTAATTACATATTCTGACTCATGGTATTTTCTCGCAATTTCAACTCCAATATCAACATGAGGAGCATCAAGGTTTCTATCTACAGACTTTCCTAAATCGTGTAGCAATCCTCCTCTTTTCGCAAGCTTAACATCTGCACCAATTTCACTAGCTAGAATACCAGCGATTTCAGCAACTTCAACAGAATGCTTTAAGTTATTTTGACCATAACTTGTTCTGTATTTAAGTCTACCCAAATACTTAATAATTTCTGGATGAAGTCCATGAACGCCAGCATCATAAGCTGCTTGCTCACCTGATTCCTTAATTATTGTTTCAACTTCATTTTTAGCCTTTTCAACAGTCTCTTCAATCTTAGTTGGATGAATTCTGCCATCATTTACAAGTTTTTCCAAAGCTACTCTTGCTATTTCCCTTCTTATTGGATCAAAGCAAGATAAAACAACAGCTTCTGGAGTATCATCAATAATTAAATCAACACCAGTGATTGACTCGATAGCTCGAATATTTCTACCTTCACGACCTATTATTCTTCCCTTCATTTCATCATTTGGAAGATTAACAACTGCTACAGTAGATTCTGCAACTTGGTCAGCAGCACATCTTTGAATAGCTTGTGCAATTACATTTCTAGCATATTTCCCAGATTCTTCTTTAATTCTATTTTCATTTTCTTTAATAATAAGTGCTGATTCATTAGTAATTTCTTTTTTTAGTTCATTAAGAAGAATTTCTTTACCTTCATCTTTAGTTAGACCCGCAACCTTTTGAAGTTCTTCTTCTCTCTGTTTTATGAGAGCATCAGCTTGATCTTCCTTTTCTCTAAGACCTTCTAACTTTTTAGTTAGCTTTTCATCTTTGTGCTCAACTTGGGCAGATTTTTTATCTAAAAGCTTTTCCTTAGATATAACTCTGTCTTCCATTTCTTTGATTTCGGCTCTTCTAGTCTTAGCTTCATTTTCTTGCTCTGATCTTAGTTTTTGAATTTCCTCTTTAGCTTCAACAAGTAAAACTTTCTTTTGAGTTTGAGCTTGGTTTTCGGCCTCATAAATCATCTTTTTAGATAATTCCTCAGCATTTTTTAATTTACCTTCAGAAATATATTTTCTAATAGCATAGCCTATAGCTAGGCCAATAATACCGATAATAATAGACATTAAAGGACTCATTCATACACACCTCCTATTTAGTTTTCATGTTTCAAATTTTAAAATCATTTTAAAGGCATAAGCCTTAAAATAATTGTATATCTTTTAAAAGCATAAGTCAAACATAAAAGTATGTGCATGAATGATGTCTATTTAACTTCATAAACAGGTATAGCTAATTTATAGCCTGGCTTTATATCATAAGATGTTATATCATTTAATTTTTCAATCTCCATTACAAACTCAACCTTATTTTTGTAATTATAATTATCAGAAATAGACCAAAGTGTATCTCCCTTTTTTACAGTATAAATATCAATAATAGCTTCTTTTTCGTTAATAATATTTAAGTCTTCACTATTTTTTATAACTAATCCTGAATTAAATATTAATATTAGCATCAAAAAAAATAAAACTTTAGGTTTATTAATAATAATCTTTCGCATGTAATCACCTCAATAAATATGTTCTCAAAAAGTTTAAACATTCGTATTAAACAACTGTATCAAATATAAGTTCTAAACAAATGTTACAACTAAAGTTCTATTTTGTCAAGGAAATAATACAACTATTTAAACTAAAGTTTGAAATACACGTTTAAATGTGATATTATTAATTTAGAAAAATTAGGAGGTAAACCCATGTACGAAGATTTAAACCAAAGAGAACTAGAAATTTTATTTTTTATTAAAAGATTCATTGAATCTAAGTCTTACCCACCTACTGTTCGTGAAATCTGCACTGGATGTAATATTAAATCAACTTCTACAGTTTATTACTCACTTGAAAAGTTAGAATCAACAAATTATATTAGAAAAGACGCATCAAAAACAAGAGCACTTGAAATTGTTCCACAAGATGATGATATTCTTATGCTCAAAAAGAAAACTGTTGACGTGCCAATTGTTGGTCATGTAACAGCAGGTGCCCCTATTTTAGCTGTTCAAAATATCGAAGATACTATGCCTCTCCCTGTCGATTTTGTATCAAATAAAGAGCTTTTTATATTAAAAGTTAAGGGCGAGAGTATGATTAATGTAGGAATTTGTGATGGTGATTATGTAATAATAGAAAAGACAAATTCTGCTAGAAATGGAGAAAAAGTTTTAGCTTTAATTGATGATGAAGCCACTATAAAAACTTTTTACAAAGAAAAAGACAGATATAGACTACAACCTGAAAATGATAATATGGAACCTTTCTACTTTGACAAAGTAGATATATTAGGAAAAATTGTTGGACTTTACAGAAAAATGAACTAAATTATAATAAATTGCTTTAAAAAAATTTTTTAACTTATAATAATAAAAATTTTAGCAGGGATTATTAAAAATTCCTGTTTTTTTAGAGCATAAAATTTATATAATCGTAATAGTTATAATTGATATAAAATAGATAATAAAAAAGACGATAGATTTCTACTTTTCTATCGTCTTTAAAATTTATTAGTAGTTCAAAAACTAAAGTTGTCACAAAATAGTTTACTTGCCAACTTGTAAACTTGTTTTATTTCTTTACTTTCTATCCTTAATTGATTAGCTAACAATGCTAATTTCTTCCTGTATTTATTATAGAATGTTAATTAAATTTTCTTTATCAAGTGCATTTAAAAGATGTATTAGGGCAAATTTAATGTGATAGTAAGAGAGTCCTCCTTGGAAATATACATAATAAGGTTCTCTCATAGGTCCATCTGCTGAAAGTTCAATGGATGAGCCTTCTATAAAGTCTCCTGCTGCCATTATTACCTTATCATCATATCCCGGCATATCCCAAGGCATAGGAGTGAATTCTGAGTCGACTGGAGAAGAAAATTGAATATATTTGCAGAAGGTTTCTAGTATTTCAGGTTTTTTTAGTTCAATTGCCGTTACAATATCACTTCTTGGATCATCGCTTGAAGGAATAGTTTTAAATCCTAATTCTTCAAAACATTTTGAGAAAAGCATAGCTCCCTTTATTGCATCTTCAACAATTTTGGGAGACATAAAAAGTCCTTGAAGGATTTGTCTTGTCATACCAAAGGTAAGTCCACAGTCCTTCCCTATACCTGGAGCTGTTAAAATATTTGCTGCTCTTTTAACAAGTTCAGACTTGCCTGCAACATAACCACCAGTGTAAGAAATTCCACCACCTGGATTTTTTATTAGAGAACCTGCCATAATATCAATTCCAAGCTCACTTGGCTCCATAAGTTCTGTAAATTCTCCATAACAGTTGTCTACAAAAATTTTTATGTTTTTATTTATCCTCTTCACTTCATCTATTGCTTCCTTTAGTTCAGAGATTGTAAAGGCCCTTCTATTAGAATATCCAGTTGATCTTTGCATTATAACAAGAGATGTGTTATCTCTAATATAATTTTTTATATTCTTTACATCAATTTTATTATTAACTAAGGGCACTTCAGAATATTCATATCCAATGTTTATTAATGAATCAGGGCTATCTCCCCTTAATCCGATTACTTTTTGAAGTGTATCATAGGGCGTTGAAGTAACTGATAAGAAATGATCTCCTGGTTTTAAGACAGATTTAATTGCGAGTGTTATTGCATGAGTTCCTGATACGATGTTTGACCTCACAAGGCTGTCTTCTGTTTTAAAAATTCTAGTATAGATACTTTCTACCTTGTCTCTTCCAATATCTCCATAACCATATCCAGTTGTCCAGTTAAAATCTGTTGATTTTAAACCCTCTTCTTGCATTGCATTTAAAATTTTAACTTGATTATATTGTGCAATATCGCTAAACTCCTGAAATCTATTTTGTAATTTATCCTCATTTTTATTTACAAAATCAATTATTTTCTTATCAATATTATATTCTTCTTCAAATAACTTATCGTATATTGTCATCTTTTCTCCTAAATTAATTTACTGTCAATATAATTTTCTATATCCAATAAAAGAGTTTCAGACTCTCTGTCGAACCACTTTATTCTGTCATCTCTTCTAAACCAAGTTAGCTGTCTCTTGGCATAGTGTCTTGAATTTTTCTTAATTAAATCAACCATTTCATCAAAATCTATCTCGCCGTCTAAATATGCAATTACTTCTTTGTATCCAATAGCTTTAAGAGATTGAGAGTTTTTGTCTAATCCTTCAGCTAAAAGATTTTTTACTTCATCTAAAAGACCTAATTCAATCATTTTATCAACTCTTTGGTTAATTTTTTCGTAAAGTTTAGCTCTATCCATATTAAGACCGATATAAATTAAATTGTAATCATTATTTTCTTCATGAAAGTTGTCGCCCTTTTTATTTCCATGTTTTAAAATTTCCAGTGCTCTTATAATTCTCTGTCCATTATTTTTGTGAATTTTTTCTGCAATATTTTCATCAAGTTCAAGAAGTTTTTCATATAGAAATTCACTTCCCTCTTTGTCTAAAATATCTCTTAGTGCATTTCTATAATCATAATCTGGCTCAGTTTCTGTAAAATCTAAGTTATAAACGAGAGAATTGATGTAAAGACCTGTACCTCCAACTAAAAAAGGTAGTCTACCTCTACTATTTATATCAATAATAATTTTTTTTGCCTCATTTTTGAAATCGGCGACAGTAAAATTATCTGATGGCTCAATTATATCAATCATATGATGCGGAATTATTGTTTTATCTAAATCAATTTTTGCAGTGCCAATATTTAATTTTTTATAAATTTGCATGGAGTCACTGGAAATTATCTCTCCCTTATATTTTTTTGCAAGTTCAAGAGAAAGTTCAGTCTTGCCTATTCCAGTTGGCCCAGTTATTATTACTAAATTTTCCATTTATTCCCTCAAAAATAATTTTGATATTGTGTGCTTGGACACTTCCACAACAGTCGGTCTCCCATGAGGACAAGTGTAGGGATTTTCACAATTTTTTAAATCTTTAATTAATGATTCAATTTCTAAATCTGATAGATCATCTCCAGCCTTTACTGATGCTTTACAAGCCTTTTTCATAATTTTATATAAATCAGCCTCATAATTTGATGAAATCTCTTTGTCTAGCGAATCAATAATATCCCTTATAAAATTCACATAAGTAGGAAGTCCAAAGATCATTGGAACTTCTCTTAGCACTACAGATTTGTCGCCAAAGTCTTCAATTTTAAATCCAAGCTCTGTAAATAATTCCAAATAATTTAAAATTTTATCGTATTCGATTTGATTAAGCTCAATTATTTCTGGTTTTAATAAAATTTGTGAAGTAATTTCACTGTTTAAATACATGTGCAAAAATTTTTCATAATTAACTCTTTCATGTGCTGCGTGTTGGTCTACTAAGTAAGTTATGTCATCCCTTTGATTTTCCAAAAGTATATAAGTCTTAAAAAGAACTCCTGCAATTCTAGTATTTAAAAGTTTTTCATCTATCTTACTTTTTGCATCATTAAATAAAAAATTTCTCTCTTCATGTTCTTCTTTAATTATCTTTTTATCTTCAATTAAATCTAAATTTCCCTTATCTCTATATAAAACCACATCTTCATTAAAAGAATTGTGTAAAGCCTCGTCTTTTGTTTCCTTTTCTATTTCCCAAATACTCTTTAAGTTTGTTTCATTTTCTTGTGGATCAGGTTCATAAGATTCTTCATCTTCAAAAATATCAAATACACTAACATTTTCTTTTTTATCTTCAATTTCAATTTCTCTTATACTTCTATTTGGGAAAATCACATCTTCCACAACTTCAGTCAAGAGAGCATTTAAAATATTTTCATTGGAGATTTTTATTTCATTCTTCTTTGGATGAATATTTACATCAATTAGCTTTGGATCTATGTCAATGTATAAAACAAAAACTGGATATCTATTCAAAGGAATTAGAGAATGATAATTTTTTTCCACGGCTCTTGAAATATTGATATTTCTTATAAATCTTCCATTTACAAAAATATATTGGCTGTCTCTATTAGATCTGAATAATTTATTGTCAGAGAAAAATCCCTTAATTTTATAGTTCTCAGATTCAAAAGAGCCTTCATTTAACGAAGATGCAATTTCTGATCCTAAAATACTAAAAATTCTATTTATTGGGTCTTTGTCACTTCCAGTATTTAAAATAGTTTTTCCATCTCTAATTAAAGTAAATTTAATGTTATTGTTGCTGAGGGCAATTTTTTGCACAATATCTATTATATTATTTATCTCTGTCAAATCTTTTCTCAAAAATTTTTTTCTAACTGGAGTATTGTAAAAGACATCACTTATTACAAATGTTGTTCCTTTTGGCATCCCAACTTTATTTTTCTTTATAATTTTTCCATTTTCAATTAAGAGAGAATTGCCTGCAAGATCCTCTTGTCTCTTTGTCATGAGTTTTATTTTTGAAATATTTGAAATGCTCGCTAAGGCTTCTCCACGAAATCCTAAAGTTCTTATTTTTTCTAAATCTTCAATTTTTTCAATCTTTGATGTTGAGTGACGAAGAAAAGCAACTTCAATATCTTCTTCTGCAAAACCTGATCCATTATCTGAAACCTTTATATAGTTTGTGCTCTCTCCTCTTAGTTCAACTAGGATATCATCGGCACCTGCGTCAATGGAATTCTCCACTAACTCCTTTACTATTGAA
This sequence comes from Peptoniphilus senegalensis JC140, assembly GCF_000321025.1. GTDB lineage: Bacteria > Bacillota > Clostridia > Tissierellales > Peptoniphilaceae > Peptoniphilus_A > Peptoniphilus_A senegalensis. The sequence goes on along the minus strand of NZ_HE610717.1, from coordinate 270,403 downwards.
GCAGAATTTTCAATTATTTCTCCTGCAGTTATTTTAGAAATAGTTGCTTCATCTAAAAGTCTAATCATTATAACTCCTTAGATTTATTTACAATTTCATTTAACAAATTAAAAGCTTCCATAGGACTAATTTCAAGAATATTAATCTCCTTTAACTTATTAATAAAGTTCATTATTTCAGGATTGTTATTTTCATCTCTAATATATTCCTTATTTAAGTCTATGCTTATGTCTTGATTTTCTTTTTCGATTACATATAAAACTTCTTTTGCCCTATTAATAACCTTATCATCTATACCAGCTAATTTTGCAACATCAATACCATAAGAGTTGTTTGTAAAACCTTTAATTATTTTTCTTAGAAAAATTATTTCGTCATCTTGTCTATCAACTGCTATAGTTAAATTTTCTATAGAATCGTATTTTTCTTCAAGGTGCACAAGTTCATGATAATGTGTGGCAAAAAGAGTCTTTGCCTTTATATTTTCAGCAATATATTCGATTATTGCATTTGCAATAGCAAGTCCATCAAAGGTGCTAGTACCCCTGCCAACTTCATCTAAAATCAAAAGAGAATTTGGAGTTGCGTTGTCAATAATATCTGCAACTTCTTGCATTTCAACCATAAAAGTAGATTGACCCTTTGACAAATTGTCACTTGCACCAATCCTTGTAAAAATTCTATCTACAAGAGAAATATCAGCACTGTCACAAGGTACGAATGATCCTATATGAGCCATAATAGTTATAAGGGCAACTTGTCTCATATATGTAGATTTACCTGCCATATTAGGACCAGTAATCACGTGAATCATGTGATTTTTTATGTCAATGTAAGTATCATTAGGTACAAAAAACTCATCATTCATATAAGTTTCTACAATAGGATGTCTTCCATTTTTTATTTCGATAAAGCCTTCTTCATTAAATTTTGGTCTTACATAATTGTTCAAATTTGAAACCTTAGCAAGAGACAATAGTGAATCTAAATTTGAAAGCTTATCAGCTAAAATTTGTATCCTATAAATTTCACTTGCAATAAAGTCCTTTAAACTATTGTATATTTCTGCTTGTAATGTTAAAGCTCTTTCCTTAGAACCAAGAAGCTTTCCCTCCATATCTTTTAATTCAACAGAAAAAAACCTCTCAGAACCTACTAAAGTTTGCTTTCTGATATAATCATCTGGCACTTCATCTAAAAATGATTTAGTAACTTCAATAAAATATCCGAGAATTTTATTGTGCTTAACTTTTAATTTTTTTATTCCTGTTCTTTCTCTCTCTTTATTTTCAAAATCAAGTAACCAATTCTTTCCTTCAGTTGCAATTTTAAATAAATCATCTAAGTCCTCAGAATAACCTTCTTTAATTATTCTATTTTCTTCAATAATAACTGGAGGATTTTCAATTAAAATTTCATCTATTCTTTCATAAATATCTTTTAAATCTATAAATTCCTTTGCCAAAGAATTAAAATGTTCATTATTATAATTTTCTAAAATTTCTTTTATTTTTTTTGATTTTATAATTGTATTTTTTAAAGAATAAACCTCACGAGGATTTACACTTCCATTAGAGATTTTTACTACAAGCCTTTCAATGTCATAGACTTCCTTTAAGATTTTTTCTAACTTGTCTTGAAGAAGCAAATCTTTTGTAAAAACTTCAATTAAGTTTTGTCTCTCTATTATTTTTTTTAGATTTACTAAAGGACTTTCCACCCATTTTTTTAACTTTCGAGAACCCATAGATGTACTGCACTTGTCTAATACATCTAATAAAGAGCCTTTTTTTGTAAAAGTATTAAGTCCTTTTATAACTTCTAAAGTTCTCTTTGAGCTTTCATCCAAGATTAAATAATCAAAATTATTATAAACTTTAATGTCATTTATATGTTTTAAATTTATTTTTTGAGTAATTACCAAATATTGTAAAATTTTTTTAGTGATGTGTAGTCAGAAATATTATTTGTTGACAAGAAATTTTTTAAATTATCTTTAAAATTTTTACTAAAATATTCTCCAAGATCTTTAAATAAATTAATTTCCTTTAAATTTTCTGTAGAATAGGGATTCACAAAAATATTATTTTTTTTATTTTTTCTTTAAATTTTGGAGTAACTTCATCATTTAATAAAATTTCATTGGGACTAATTCTGTCGATTTCATCTCGTAAGAAATTATACAATTCAGACTTTGACAAAAAAGTTTTTTCTGTAAAATAAATTTCTCCCGTTGAATAATCTGAATAAGTTAAATTTAATGAATATCCATGAATAAAAATGGAAAGTAGATAATTGTTCAAATCACTTTTCAAATATTCTGTATCAGTAAAAGTACCTGGAGTAATAATTTGTGTAATTTCTCTTTTTACAATTCCTTTTGCAAGTTTTGGGTCTTCAACTTGGTCACAAATTGCTACTTTATATCCTTTATTTATCAACTTTGAAATATAGCCCGATGCCACATGATATGGAACACCACACATCGGAGCCTTTTCTTCAAGCCCTGCATCTCTTTTTGTAAGAGTTATTTCAAGTTCCCTTGATGCAAGAAGTGCATCATCAAAGAACATTTCATAAAAATCTCCAAGTCTAAAAAATAAAATTGCATCAGGATTTTCATCCTTTACAGCAAGATATTGCTGCATCATTGGGGTTAATTTTTCACGATTCAACTTTTTCACCTACTAGAGAAAAACTATTCGCATCTGTTACATTCACTTTTAAAATTTTTCCAATATCATTTTTGTTACCCTTAAAATTTATTAGTTTAAATTCGTCAGTTCTTCCACTTACATTAGTGTCGTCTTTTTTTGAGAAATCTTCAACTAATACATATACATCTCTACCAATAAAGGCTTTATTTTTTCTTTCCTGTATCGGATATAAAATGTCCAAAAGTCTCTCGAATCTCTCATGTTTAACTTTATCAGGAACTTGCTCCATTTTTGCTGCAGGAGTATTTTCTCTTATTGAATATATAAATGTAAAGGCAGTGTCATATTCAACTTTTTTTACTAAATCCAAAGTGTCGAGAAAGTCTTCTTCGCTTTCTCCGGGGAACCCAACCATAATGTCTGTTGATAAGGCAATATTTGGATTGACGCTTTTTACTTTGTCTATCTTTCTTAGATAATCTTCCTTTGTATATTTTCTATTCATCATTTTAAGAACTTTTGATGAACCAGCTTGTACTGGTAGATGCAAAAAATTGCAAAGCTTATCTAAGTTTTTGAAAGAATAAATTAATTCATCAGAAATATCCTTTGGATGAGAAGTCATAAATCTTATTCTCTCAATTCCCTTTATATCATTGATTTCTTCAAGAAGATTTGCAAAAGAAAACTTATCGTCAAAAGTTTTTCCATAAGAGTTTACATTTTGACCAAGTAAAGTTACTTCCTTAGTACCATTTTTTGCAAGCTCTTCAATTTCTCTAATAATTTCAAGAGGTCTTCTGCTTGTTTCTCTTCCCCTTGTGTAAGGAACTATGCAATAGGAACAAAAATTATTGCAACCATACATAATATTAACATAAGATTTAAAATTGTAGAGTCTATTTGCACCAAGAGTATTATCAATGCTGAGTGGATTTTCCTCTATGTCAATAGCCAACTTTTTACCATCAAAAGAAAGAGATAAAAGCTCTGGCAACTTCCAAATATTATTTGTTCCAAAGATAATATCCACATTTGGAAATTTTTCGATAACATAATTTCTTGATTCTTCTCTTTGCATCATGCAACCGCATACTGCAACCTTAATATCTTTTTTCTTTGACTTTAAATTTTTTAAATTTCCAAGTTGACCATAGACTTTATCTTCAGCGGAATGTCTTACTGAGCAGGTGTTTAAAATAACTAAAGTAGCTTCATCAATTTCATTTACAAAAGAGTATCCCATTTTTTCAAGGAGCCAAGTTATTTTTTCAGAATCGTGTTCATTCATTTGGCAACCATGAGTAATTACAAGGGCTCTCTTTTTATAAATATTTTCTTTTATATTTCTAATGTATTCATTTACATTATTATTTATATCATTAATTAATTCTTTATTATCCATTTACATCCTCATTTCGTATCTATATATTATAACTGAAAAATAGGCTATTTATCAAGAAAAGAGTATGCATATACATACTCTCATGACATAATACTATTCAAATATCTAGCAACATATACTCCGCAGGCAGATGCTTGTGAAAGTGAATGAGTAGCACCTCCACCATCTCCAACTACAAAAAGACCATCAACCGAAGTTTCAAAGTTTGAATCAGTTTCAACTCTTGAATTATAAAACTTAACTTCGACGCCATATAAAAGCGTGTCATCATTTGCCGTACCAGGTGCAATTTTATCAAGAGCATAAATCATTTCTATAATAGAGTCAAGTTGTCTCTTTGGAATAACAAGGGACAAATCTCCTGGAGTTGCCTTTAAAGTTGGTTCTGTAAAGCATTTAAGCATTCTTCTCTTGTCAGATCTTCTGCCTTTAACAAGATCACCAAATCTTTGTAGAAGAACTCCACCACCAAGCATATTACTAAGCTTTGCTATTGACTCCCCATACTCATTGGAATCTTTGAAAGGCTCTGTGAAAGTATTGCTAACTAAAAGTGCAAAATTTGTATTATTAGATTGAAGTTTGGGGTCTGCGTAAGAATGACCATTTACGGTTATAATTCCATTTGTATTTTCAGCTACTACTTGTCCATATGGATTCATACAAAAAGTCCTTACAAGGTCATTATAAGCCTTAGTTTGATAAACTATTTTTGACTCATATACGGCATCAGTGATGTGTTTAAATACTTCTGCAGGAAGCTCAACTCTAACACCTATATCAACTTGATTAGAGAATAAATTTATATTAAACTTTTTACAAATTTGAGAAATCCATTTAGAACCACTTCGTCCAGATGCAAGAACTAATTTGTCACAATAAAAAGTTTCTCCTTTGTCAGTAGTAAGTTTAAAGTCTTCATTTTTTTCCACATCAACTATTGTCGTGTTAAAAATCATATCTACCTTATCTTTTGTCCACTCATATATTTTTTCTAGGATTTTTACATTTCTGTCAGTACCAAAATGCCTAACCTTAGCATCAAGCAAGTGGAGGTCATGTTTTAAGGCAAGAGTTTTTAAATTTGATGATGTCGTTTCATAAAGTTTTGAGTTTCCGCCATCAAATTTGCAAAGGACAGAGTCAACATATTCCATCAGTTCGATAGAATCATCCTTCCCTAAATAATCATGCATCTGTCCACCAAAATTTGTAGTGATATTATATTTCCCGTCAGATAAAGTACCTGCACCACCATATCCATTCATAATATTGCAAGGTTTGCAGCCAATGCAATTTTCTACTTGCCCAGTTTTAATAGGACATTGTCTTTTGTAAATTGAATTGCCCTTTTCTATTACTAAAACTTTTAAATCAGAATCTATTTTTTTAAATTCATAAGAAGCAAATACACCACTTGCACCTGCTCCAACTATTATTACATCATACTTATTCAAATCAATTCTCCTCATTGAAAATTTCCATAAAATCCTTAAATCTTTGTGGAAAATCATCTATAATTTCAAGTTTTTCTCCAGTTATTGGATGAATAAATTTAAGTTTATAGGCGTGCAAAAGTTGCTTGTTTATCTTATATTTGTTTTTTATTCCGTAAGTTTCATCACCAACCACTGGATGATTTACATAAGACAAATGCACTCTTATTTGATGAGTTCTGCCCGTATGTAAAAGAACATCTAAGAGAGTAAATTTATCAAAGTTTTTTAAAACATGGAAACTCGTAGAAGCATATTTAGAATTCTCTTCGATTACTTTCATTTTTATCCTGTTATTTGGGTCTCTCCCAATTGGAGCTTCAACATCAAAATCTTCATAGATATTTCCATGAACAATTGCCAAATAGTGCTTTTCAATTTCACGATTTTTAAACATATCTATAAGCTTATAATAGGATTCGTCTTTTTTTGCAATAATCATAAGACCAGATGTATCCTTATCAAGTCTATGTACTATTCCAGGTCTATCTTCATCTATTGGATTAGAAAGACTTTTAAATTTATATAGCAACCCATTTACAAGTGTTCCACTTTTATTTCCTGCTCCTGGGTGAACTACTAAGTCTTGTGGTTTAGAAATTACAGTAAAATAATCATCTTCATAAAGTATGTCAAAATCTATCTTTTCTGGAAGAAGCTTTTCTTCATCTTCATAAGAAACTGTAACTGTATCGTCTTTCTTTAAACTATATCCTGCTTTTACAATCTTATTATTTAATAGAATATCTCCAGATTCAATATGCTTTTTTATTTGTGACCTATTTATTTCAAGTTTATCCTCCAAAAATTTATCAAGACGCAAACCCACATCAAAAGAGTTTACTACAAAAATATCTTTGTACATAAATCACCTTTTATTGTCATGTAAAAGTATTCCAATAGAGATTAAAACTGTTCCAAGTACAATAAAAACATCAGCAAAATTAAAAATTGCAAAATCATGACCGAAAAATTTCATACTAATAAAGTCGACAACATAATGTAGTCTAACTCTATCGATGAAATTTCCAATAGTTCCACCAATAAGAAGACTGAAACTAAAAAGATATATAAAGGGAAGCTTATTGTAGTTTTTGATTAGAAAAATAATTAAAACTAATAAAACAACAACCGTTATTATTGCGAAAAATGTTCTAAACCCTTGTAAAATACCAAAGGCCGCTCCTCTATTTTCTATATAATATAGTCTCAAAAATCCATCAATTAATACAATGGGATTTTCATTTGCTATATTTGTAACCACCAAATATTTTGTAAACTGATCAATAATAATTAAAATAATGCTAAAAATAGCAACAAACATAATATCTCCTCATTTGTTTAGTCTAACTAGGATGACAAAATTTCCTTTTTTGGTATTTCCCTCTACTTCATAAATTCTAAATCTTCCATACTTTCTTAGAGAAACTAAATCTCCAGATTCAAGTTCAAAATGAGAACGAGTTTCTATAGAAAAATTAACTTTTACTTGTTCTCCATCTATCATCTTTTTTACCTTAGACCTAGAAATATTAAAAACTTTGGAAATTAAATTATCCAATCTAAAAGAAGAAACAATGATTTTTTTATAATCATATTCCTTTTTTGGAAAGTCAATATTTTTATCTTCACGACTAATAATTATATTATATTTAGAAATTTTTGTTAGATTAATCTCTAAAAAATTTGCAATTTCTCTTTTAACAAAAAAATAAGTGTATTTTTCTCCAATTAAAATATCACCTATTTTTCGTCTGTCAATACTCAGACCCAAAATAGATCCAAGTACATCGCCATGTTTAATTGTTTCATTAGATTCAAATTTAAAAAGGACAATATCATCTGCATCATTTTCATATTTATAACTAGGATAAATATATATGATGCAGGATTCACTGTCGTAATATCCCCCATTAATTTCATAGGAGATTTCTTCTTTAAACCTATTTAAAATGGAAATAGATAAATTAATCTCATGAGGATTTAAAAAATCTGTGGATGCGGCAATATGAGTGTTCATTACAGATTCAATCTTGTCAATAACTTTCCTAATAGTAGTCCTTTCCTCAACTCTAGTAATATGATTAATTAAATCTATTTTGTTTAATTTTACCAAGGAAACATTCCGTTATTTTTTAGTTGCTCTTTTAGACCATCAATTTCAACATTATTTGGTGCTAAAATAAAGATGTCCTTATTAACTTTTTGCATTTTTCCATCAAGTGCATAAAGAGCACCACTTACGAAATCAAAAATTTGTCTCTTAACATCAACATCAAGTTGTTCAAAATTAAGAACTACAGCCTTAAAATCTCTCAAATCATCTACAATAAGTGGTGATTCGTCATAAGAAAGTGGTTCATGAACTGTAATTACCATATTGCTTGTTGAAACTCTTGGTTTAGCTTTAGTGTGAGTCACACTCTTTGGGCTATAAGTAGCTTCTACAGCCTCAGTTTCCTTTACATCATTTTCGAATTCATCGTCGAAATCCTCATATTCATATTCATCTGCAAAACCAAAGATTTTCTTTAGTTTGTCCATAGTTTTTTCTGCCATAATATCCTCCTAATTATAATTTCTATTTCCAAATAATTTAGAACCAACTCTTATCATATTAGAGCCTTCCTCTATCGCCAATTTAAAATCATGGCTCATACCCATTGACAAATATTTCATCTCAACTCTTTCATAATTTTTAGATGCAATATTTTCAAACATTATATTCATTTTTTCAAATAATTTTCTTAGCAAAGCTTCATCAGGACTATTTGGAGCAATAGCCATAAGACCCTTTATATTAATACTTTCATAATCTAAAAGTTCATAGATAAAATTTTCAGTGTCTTTATATTCTATTCCCGACTTGGTATCTTCATTGCCAATATTTATTTGCACGAGACAATTTACTTTTATGTCATCTTTAGCTGCTCTTTTATTAATTTCTTTAGCTAATTTTATTCTGTCTAAAGACTGAATTAATTCTACTTTGTCATAAATATATTTTACTTTATTAGTCTGTAAATTTCCAATTAAATGAAAATTTATTTTATTATTTTTTAATTTTTCTCCAATTTCTTTATCTTCTATTTTTGAAACAAGTTCTTGGACTTTATTTTCACCAAAATCCATGACTCCAAGTTTATTAAATTCCTTAATCATCTCAACTGGATGTGTCTTTGATACCGCTATTAGTTTGACATCTCTTTTAAAATTAGAATTACTCTTTGCAATTTCAATATCTTCATAAAGTTTCTTTAAATTGTCTTCTAAATTCAAAATACCACCTCAATTTAATATCCTTGACTCATCTACAGTTTTTGGATTTATTACAATTGCATCATTAACTGTTACAGTTTTATAACTTTTATCGCCAATACTAATAACAGATTGCTTGTTTCCCTTATTTATAAAGACATGGTCACTACTTTCGCTAACTATCTCAACAGGAACAAATTTTACAAGACCCTTTATTTCTTGAACATAAACTCCAGTTAGATTATCTCTATCTATTAAAGTTGACTTTGGTATTTCAAAACCCTTGGTCTTATTTACAATAATTTTACCATCATGAATTCTATTGGAATACATATTTTCAAAATATCTGTCAAACTTAACAATAATAACACCATGGTTATTGTCTTTATTAATTTTTTCAACTACACCATACATATCATCAATCTCTGGTATTTGAATTTTTACAGAATCACCAACATTGTAATTTGAGATTTGAGATACATTACCTATACTACAAGCAACTTTCCAAGTTAAATTATTTACTATTTTAAAAAGTGGATCGCCATTTTTTACATTAGTCTCCATTTCCAAACTCTTAAAATTATAACTTTTATTAAGATATTTATAAGTAAACTTGTCTAGATTATCAATTTTGAAATAATCTTCATTGCCATCTATTTTATAAGTAACTATACCACTAAATTCTGCAAGATATGAAAAATTAAATTTAGAAATTTTTTCTTCCAAGTCCTTTTCTTTAAGCATAAGAGCATCTGCTGATAATTCTAGATATTCTTTTAATTCAGCTTCATTAATGTTTTCTTGTGAAACTTCTTCAGAAGAATTAATATCAAAATAAACCCCGGAATAATTTTTATTTTTTATTTGCTCTTGAAGATTTTTTGTAAAACTTAAGGTATTTTCTTTTTCAGTAGTTTCAATACCCTTTTTTATTTTTATTGCAGTTTTTATTTTTATTAACTCATCTTTTAAAGAAGACACATCTTCCATTAAATTCAAGCTGGCAACTTCATATCCAACTGGAACTTTTTGACCTTCACTAGCATGAAATACAACTATTCCATCGCCTTTAGCAAAGTAAGCTTTTTCATCAAATAAATTATATATCTTTGTATCAATGTCTTTTTCAAAAGTAGTTAAAGTTGGAAAAATCGTTTTATAATTACTTACACGATTGCCTTTTATTAATCTTGCAAAAAACATTATTAGTATTAATAAAATAATAAGAGCAATTAATCTTCTCTTAAAAAATTTATTTTTTTTAAAAAACTATTCAAAAAACCACCTATTTACCAAATAATTATATCACAAACTCCTGTAATATGTTATTATTCGAAGAAGATTTGCTCTATTTCATCCTTGTTTTTTCTAGTCATCAATTCATATACCGCTTTATTAGGGTCATAACCCTCATAAAGCACTTGATAAAGCGCCATTGTTATGGGCATTTCAATGTTCTTTAATCTAGAAAGCTTGTATGCAGACTTTACAGTCTTAACTCCTTCAACAACCTGTCCAACTTCCTTACAAGCTTCATCCATTGACATTCCCTTTCCAATTAAAATTCCGGCTCTTCTATTTCTTGAGTGCATACTTGTACAGGTTACTATTAAATCTCCAATTCCAGATAATCCATTAAAGGTATGTGGATTTGCACCAAGAGAAATCCCAAGTTTACTCATTTCATATATACCACGTGTCATAAGGGCTGCTTTTGAATTATCTCCATAGCCTAGACCATCATTCATACCAGCCGCAAGTGCAATAATATTTTTAAGAGCACCACCAATTTCTACTCCAACTAAGTCTGGATTAGTATAAATTCTAAAAATTGACGTTGAAAATTCACGTTGAATAATTTCTGCCGCTTTTAAATTACTTGAAGATGCTACAAGAGTTGTTGGAATATCTTTCCCAACTTCTTCTGCATGAGAAGGTCCAGAAAGTGCAACAAAGGGATTATCCTTTAAAACTTCTGAAGAAATTTCTGAAATTCTATCTAAAGTTTCCACTTCTATACCCTTAGATAAATTAACTATAATAGTTTCCTTTGAAATTTTCTCTCTTATATTTTCTAAAATTTCTCTAATACTAGAAGTTGGAATAGCGATGACAAATACATCAATATTATTTAGGACACTATCTAAATCATTTGTAAGATTAATTTCATTTATAAACTTTGCCCCTGGAAGATATTTAGAATTTTCTCTATTTTCCTTTATATCATCAATTACAGATTTATTTCTTATATAAAAATTTACTTTATGCCCTTTGTTTGATAGAAGCCTTGCAATGGCAGTACCCCAGCTACCACCACCGCACAGTGTAATATTCATTTTTTACCTCCTATTTTATTTTCATTTCCAGCTATTATCCTCTTTATATTATCTTTATGTCTTACTATTCCAATTAAAGCAATAGTATCTACTAAAATTATATTAACAATAGTTAACTGAGACATAAAAGTGTAGACAATAATAATAGAAACGAAAAATAAAATTGAACCAACTGATACCATTTTTGTGAGAACTGTTCCAAGCACCCATACAATATAGCATATTAATGTAAGTGGAAAATTGAAAAGAGCCAAAGCACCTAAAGTTGTAGCAACTCCCTTCCCACCTCTAAAGTTCATATAAAAAGGAAAATCGTGGCCAATTACAGCTCCTAATATTCCCAAAGGAACAAAGGTAGATCCAAAAACTTTTCCAATTATGAAAGTTACTGCAAGACCCTTTAAAAAGTCTATCAAAAAAGTCATAACTCCAGCTTTTTTGCCAAGCACTCTCATGGCATTAGTTGTTCCGGCATTTCCAGAGCCGTATTTTCTAATGTCTTTATCCAAAAATAATTTTCCAATTATATAAGACCCTGAAATAGTCCCAATAAAATATGATATTACTAAAACTAAAAAATAATTCATCTTCTAGGTCCCTTATCAGCTCTTTGACTAATTCTATTTTTTAGCTCTAAAATTATTGGAGTACCATCAAAGGAATAAGTATCTCTTATTTGGTTTTCAATGTATCTAAGATAAGAGAAGTGAAATAATTCCTTATCATTTACCGATAAGAGGAATTTTGGTGGCCTAACACCAACTTGTGAACCATAATATAACTTACCTCTTTTGCCCTTATCTGAAGGCGGTTGATTCATTAGAACTGCTCTATTTAATATATCATTTAGTACACCAGTTTGAATTCTATGATTGTAATTATTGTTTACTAATTCGATTAAATCTAAAAATTCATTTACTCTTTGTCCTGTCTTTGCTGAAATAAAAATTATTGGTGCATACAAAACGAAAGGAAGTTCATTTCTTATTTCTTTTTCAAAATTTTTCATAGTATTAGTTTCTTTTTCAAGAGCATCCCACTTATTTACAGCAATAATAATTGCTTTGTTGTTGTCATGAGCATAGCCTACTATTTTAGAATCTTGTTCAGTTACACCTTCTAAGGCATCTATCATAAGAACACATACATTTGACCTTTCAATAGCTGTTAGAGTTCTAATTACTGAATATCTCTCCACTCCTGGAATGATTTTTTTCTTTTTTCTAAGTCCAGCTGTATCAACAAAGATATATTCATTGTCTTTATACTTAATTAGAGAATCAATAGAATCCCTTGTTGTGCCAGGAATATTAGTAACTATTGACCTGTTTTCCCCAGTTAGATAATTCAACAGTGAAGATTTACCAACATTAGGTTTTCCTATTAATGTAACTCTAATATTGTCATCATCTTCAATTTCATCAATTGAGGATAAATCACTTACAACAATATCTAGTAAATCACCTACACCAGTACCTTGTTCAGCACTTATGCCAACTGGTTCCCCTAAACCTAGCTCATAAAAATCAAAAATATTTCCTTTTGTAATCTTTGAGTCATATTTATTAACTGCTAAGACAACTTTAGTCTTAGTTTTCCTCAAAAAATGTGAGATTTCTACATCAGTTGGATTTAACCCTTCTGCCCCATCTACCAAGAATATTACAACATCAGAAGTTTCTAAAGCAATGTCAATTTGTGCCTTGATGCTAGACATAAAAATATCTTCATCTTTTAAATCAAGTCCACCTGTATCTACAAGTAAAAATTTATAGTTAAGCCAAGATGCAGGTTGATAAATTCTATCTCTAGTTACACCCGGAGTATCTTCAGTTATTGAAACTTTTTTTCCTACTATTTTATTAAATAAAGTAGATTTGCCTACATTTGGTCTGCCAATTATTGAAACTATGGGCATTTCCATATAATCACCCCTATTTTATAAATTATATCATTTTGAATTATCATATTCAATTTACTATTTACAATTGAGAATAAAAAAACTCCATAGTATAATTAATTTGGTGATAAAATGGCAAAAGTTTTAAATAGTATAAAAGATGCTAAAGATTTAATGAATTTATCATTATTCACAGGTGCACTATTAATTCAAAATGGTGCTGAAAGTTATAGAGCAGAGGACACGATTGAAAGAATTTGTAAATCTGTTTCCAATATTTCAAATGTTTCTGCTTACGCTCTTCCGTCTGCAATTTTTATTTCAATGGAATTTGAGGGCGAGACTCTAAGCAATTTTAGAAAAATTACAATTTCAGATACAAATTTATATAAAATTGACTGTGTAAATTCTTTTTCAAGAGAATTTGTCTCAAAGGATTTTTCAATTAATGAGGCTTATAAAAGACTATTTGAAATAGATAAAACTGAAGAAAACCCTAAAAAAGTTTATCTTTCTGGAGGGATAGCTTCCTCATTTTTTACAGTTTTATTTGGCGGAGACATATTAGACTTCTTTGCAAGTTTTATAATAGGGATTTTTATACCTATTATCCTTAATAAACTTAGTTATTTTAGACTTTCCTTTTTTATAAATAACATTATTTGCGCTTTTATTACCTCAATTCTTGCAATTATTTTTGTTCATTTTAATTTTGGCTCTAACATTGACAATATAATTATTGGTGTAATAATGCTTTTAGTTCCTGGTGTTGCAATAACAAACTCTGTTAGAGATATTATGAGCGGAGAATTCATAACTGGAGCAATTACAATGGTTAAAGCTTTCTTTATAGCTCTTGCAATTGCCTTTGGAGTTGGGGTTGGATTAAAAATTATGAGGTTTATAATATGAAAAGTTTGACACAATTTTTATTATCAGCCTTTGCTACCTATGGATTTACGGTTTATTTTAAACTTCCAAAAAATGTTAGAGTCATAACATCAGCCCTCAGTGGACTTATATGGGTTATGTATGAACTATTATTTGAATTTAGTGGAAACTATATGATTTCATATTTGATTTCATCTTTTTTAATTGGGATTTTTTCAGAAAACTTTGCAGTTAAATTTAAAAAACCTGCCACTGTTTTCACACTTCCATGTCTTGTGCCACTTGTTCCTGGAGCTGGAATGTATTATATTATGTATCATTTTATCGAATCCAACTATGTTTTGATGCGCGAACAAGTTATTAAAACTACACTAACTACCTCTGCCCTTGCCCTTGGCATAGTTCTTTCACAAGGTCTAGTTAGAATAATAAAAGAAATTATAAAAAATGTTAAACTAAAAAAAGGTAATGGATAAGATCAACTTAACTCCATTACCTTAATTTTTTATTAAACTTTAAAATAAACTTTGAATAATTTTGCTACCAGCAATTATTGTTCCAATAGATGAGCCTAAATTTGCAAGTATAACTACTAAAAGGGCTTTTAAAAATTTATTGTGAATCCAACTTTTTATATTAAAAATATCATCAGGAATATTATTAACATCTTCAACTGTTGGTTTCTTTAAACTTGCCTCCACAAGTCCTGCAAACCATCCACATGCCAACATTGGATTTATAGATGTGAAAGGAGCTGCAATAAAAGCTGTTAAAACACTTAGTGGATGTGGAAGACATAAAACAGTAAAAATTGCTGCAAATATTGAATTAAATAAAAACCATGATTTTATTTGCTCAATACCTGTGTCCATATTTTGTTTAAATCCAAAGACAATTAGAATCACAATTAAAACTGGAATTAACCAAGGTACTATTTTCCCAGCAAGACTCTTCGGAGGAACTTTATTTAACTCTTCAATATTTTGATTTTTAAAAATCTCTTCTTCTACTCCTGGTGTATGTGCCGCACCAAGAATTGCTATAATTTTATCTCCTGAAGCATTTTTAATATTATAAGCCAAGTATTTATCTCTCTCATGCAAAAGTGTAGCTGCAATTTGAGGATAATCCTTTCCCATATCTTCAATCGCTAGTTCTAGATTATCTCTTTCAATTAATTTTTGTAAATCTTCTTCAGATACATCTTCATCTTCATCCATTGCCATTAATGAGAAAAATAATTTAATTTTTTCAAAAAATCCCATTTTTCTCCAAATGCGCATAAAAGTTGTTTGAATGCTTCTGTCAGCTAAAACTAAATTTATTCCAAGTTCTTCAGATGCTTTAATTCCTTCAATCATTTCTTGACCAGGTTTGGTTTTTAACTTCTTTGCTATATTCTTTTGGTAAGATGAAAGTATTAAATTTGCAATTAACAGTGTAACCTTTTTTTGTTTAATTATGTCTATAATATTTGTATTTTTCCAAGCATCAGGATTTTTCAAATTTTTATATCTTTGCTCATCAAGTTCTATGCAAATTGAATCAGGCTTTTCTTCATCTATAGTATCTCTAACTAATTTTGCACTTTCTTGCGATACATGAGCCGTCGGTATTAAAATTATTTCCTTGCCCTCGTAATCTATTCTAATTAATTTCTCTTTCATTTTTCTCCTAAATAGAAGTACTTATTCTTTTTCTTCTGTTACTGTATAATCTTCCCCATTTATTCTATTATAATAAGTTATTATTTTATTATTTTTCTCTATTTTCTCACTCATTATAGTCTTATCAAGAATATTTAATTTTTGAGTTCCAGCTTCATTTATTATCTTAAAATCCTTTAAATAATTTACAGATGAATTTAAAATATCTATAGAAATTGCATTTAATCTTTTAAATTTACTCTCAACTTCAACTTTTGAATCACTACTATGTGCAATATTATCAGTAATCAAATTTTTTATATTTTCATTACTTCCATAAATATTTTCATAAACAGAAAAAAATTTCTCTTCTTCTTTTAATATTTTCTCTTTTTCTTCCTTTAGTCTTGAAACATTCGAAGTATCATTTAACAAAATGGATTTGATTATATAGTTATCTCCATTTTTTATATAATCAATAATGCCTAAATTTTCATAAGCCTTAATGTTATGCTTACTAATATTTCTGTTTAAATCATAATTATAATAAGAATTTAAAAGAAACTGAATCATAATTAAATTAGATTTTATATCATCTTCACTTAAATTATTCTCTATAAAATTTCCGCTAAGAGGAATATAATTATTTAACTTCCCATTCTCAATATTATAAAATTCATTTAAGTTATTTTTCCTAAAATAAATTAAAGAATCACTAATTTCTTTATTTATTTCATCAATTTCTTGATCTTTATTATTAATAATGTCAAACTTCTTTATTTCGTTATCAATAACTTCTAATTTCGATTTTTTAGAGTTCTTATCTTGACCTAAAGATTTTAATTTTTCTTTGGACTTATTTCTTTTTTCTACGAGACTTGAATTTTCTCGCGAAAGTGTAAAATAAGAAGATTTCATAAGCTTTAAATTAGAAAATCCAAGAAAAGTAAGAATAAAAGCGATTACAATAAAAAGAAAGGAAAGTACAATTTGCTTATTCTTTTTCATTTTTACCACTCTTTTCCAATACTTTTAAAATTCCAAGATTTTTATAATATGATGATATTTTCTCCTGAATAAAATCATTCAAATAAACAAGATTTTCTGAATTCAAATTTCCAGTTTTGTATCCTTTTCTCTCAATTTCTTTATAAATATACATAAGATTATTAATATCTGCATAAATCTCACTAAGAGAAGACTTTTCTCCATTAATATAAGAGTGAATACTTGAACTATAAATTGAAGAATAAAAAACTAGCACATTAAGTTCTTTCGATTTATTGTTTAGTTTTAAAATTTCTTTTGCAAATCCATCTGAGTCTTCAACGAAAGATTTAATATTTAACTCATTATAAATATTTTTATGTTTATCAAGATTAGCTTCACTATATAATTCTAAAAAATCACTTACAGCTTTATCATAGCCTTCTTTTTCATATATATTTGACTCAAAATAAGCACTATAAGCCTTTAATCTGTTTTTTATCTCGGCAATAATTTCCTTATTCTTATTAAGATAATCTTCCTTTATTCTCGCAATTTCTTCAGATTTATTTGATTGAAATTGATATCCGTATTTTTCATAAAACTCTTGCGATTTTAAATTAAATTCTATCTCAAGTCCATCAATATCCTCTTCAATAACTTTAGACTCTGTATCAATTGTTTTTATTTCTTCTTTAATTTCATTATTCTCATAAATAAGTTTCGAAGAGTATTTCTTATTGGCAAGAGAATATATGAAAAAAATTAAGGCTACTATAAATAAAGTTATTGAAAAAATATAAAATATTTTATACCAGTTTTTATTTGACATTTCTCACCTACATTTTCTCGAGAAAAATAGCACTATTATTAGTTCTTTTAAAATTACTATCTATTTTCTTTAAAATAAAATATGAAATAATAAGAGAAAATACTCCTAGAATGAGTGAAATCAAATCAATATTTCCAAGAGCTGTATTTCTCATTATAATATAGGAAAATGTAATTGTAGACATAAATAAGATTAATGGAAGTCCATAGACTAAAAATTTATAAGAAAGTACAGACTTATCCTTTGTCTTAATTTTTACTACATCACCAACATTTGCAGAAATTGTATTGGAAAACTCAAAAAGCTCTCTCTCTGATTCAGCACATTTTGCACTACAGGATGCACAGCTTTCTCCACAAGCACTCTCTCTTGTAAATTCAATAAAAATCTTATTATCATTCTTTGCCCTAACAATTCCAATACTTTCCATTATATCACCTTATTTTTCTTCTTTTTCCAATACCTTTATGTGAACTTCTTCTAATTGTTTTTCTGATAGAGAAGTTGGTGCTCCAGTTAATAAACAAGTAGCTGCTTGAGTCTTTGGAAAAGCTATTACATCTCTAATACTATTTGCATTTGTAAATAGCATTACAAGTCTATCTAAGCCATATGCAAGTCCTCCATGTGGTGGAGCTCCATATTTAAAAGCTTCCAAAAGGAATCCAAATTTTTCTTTGGCTTCATCTTCAGAAAGTCCCAAGGCCTCAAACATCTTTTCTTGAATATCTGGATCATTAATTCTAATACTTCCTCCACCCATTTCGTCACCATTTATTACAATGTCATAGGCTTTTGCTCTTGCATTTTCTTTATCAGATACAAGCTTTTCAACATCTTCATCTAATGGACTTGTGAATGGATGGTGCATTGCAACATATCTTTTTTCTTCTTCATCATATTCAAATAGTGGAAATTCAGTTATCCAAAGAAGCTTATAATCATTTTCGTCAATTAAATCCATATCTCTTGCTATTTTGTTACGAAGGTTTCCAAGTCCACTATAAACAACAGAATTTTTATCAGCTAAGATTAGAATTAAATCGCCTTTTTTTGCATCAAAAGTTTTTATGATTTCTTTCATCTTATCTTCAGATAAGAATTTTGAAATTGGTGAATCTATTTCTTCGTCAACTCTAATCCATGACAATCCCATTGCCTTATAATCTTTGACAAATGATTCTAACTTTTTAACTTGTTTTTTTGAATAAAATTCGCTTCCACCATCAACTTTTATTCCTCTAACACTCTTGCCCTTTTCTGTATTTCCTTCAAATACTTTAAATCCACAGTCTTTTACAATGTTAGAAATATCACAAAGCTCCATTCCAAATCTCAAATCTGGCTTGTCAACTCCAAATCTATCCATGGCTTCAGAATACTTCATTCTTTTAATAGGAAGTTCAATGTCTTTATTTAAAATTTCTTTAAATAATCTTTGTAAAAATCTTTCATTTATTCCCATTACATCTTCTTCAGTTACAAAGCTAAGCTCCATATCAATTTGTGTAAATTCAGGTTGTCTATTAGCTCTTAAATCTTCATCTCTAAAACATTTTGTAATTTGAATGTATCTATCTAGTCCTGCAACCATTAAAAGCTGTTTCATTAGTTGTGGAGATTGAGGTAGGGCATAAAATTCTCCAGGATTAACTCTACTAGGTACTAAATAGTCTCTTGCGCCTTCAGGAGTTGGTTTAGTTAACATTGGAGTCTCTACTTCAATAAACCCATTTTCATAGAAGAAGTCACGGGTAATTTTGTAAATCTTTGAACGAATCATGAGATTTTTTTGCATACTTGGTTTTCTAAGATCCAAAGTTCTATATTTTAATCTCATATTTTCTGATACATTATCATTATCTTTTACATAAATCGGTGGAACTTCAGATTCGCTTAAAATTTTAAGTTCACTTGCAAGAACTTCAACTCGTCCAGTTTCAAGTTCTTCATTTATTGAAGACCTCATTCTAACTTTACCCTTAACTGCAATAACAAATTCACCACGAAGATGTGATGCCTTTTCTAAAAGCTCATCAGAAGATGTATCATCAAAAACAATTTGTGCAATTCCACTTCTATCTCTAAGGTCAACAAAAATTATTGAGCCAAGGGATCTTTGTTTAGCTACCCAGCCCATTAATGTAACTTCTCTTGAAATCATTTCCTCTGAAATCTCATTACAATAGTTACTTCTCTTGAGATTTCCCATTTTTTCAGCCATATTTCCTCCTAAAAATTAAACTCCAAGCCTCAAATGGTTTGGAGCTTATTCGTTAACATTCTAAAAACGATTATTAATTTATCTAATTTTTTCCATAAAATTCTATTTTAATTATAAAACAAGGTCTTATAAAATTCAACTTTAACAGATTCTACTGTCAATCCTATGAGAAAAACCATCTATATCTATTACTTTATTTTCTCTCAAAAGTTTTTCCTTTACAAATTTTGCTCCCTTATCCATACCTTGGCATCCTGCAAGTAATAGGACATCACCAGTATTTAATAAATCAATAGAATTGTTAATGGATTCTTCTAAAGTATCATAAACTTTACAATCAATATTATTTTCCTTTAATATTTTCTTAAAAATATTTAACTCCTCTTTTGTTACCTTATCCTTGTCCTTTACTGTATCAATTGATAAAGTTGCCGATAAAGTTTTAGGATTTAAAATTTTAATCCACTTGACAAGCCTTTCTGTAATTTCTCTATTGACTTCAACACCTCTTTTACCTCTTACTGCATATAAGATATTTAAGTTTTTATATTTCATCTTTCTAAGAGTTTCCATTGTTGCATCAATATTTTTTTCATTTGCAAAGTGATCGTCTAATATTTTGAAATCTTCATCAAATATAAGCTCAAATCTCCTTTCAACACCTTTAAAATTCTTCATAGCTTTATAAATTGTAGCACTTTCAATATTAAGACATAGTGCCACAATAATTGCGACTACAGAATTCATTACTGAAGAATAACCGACGGAACCAAGTTCAACAGGAAAACAAGATTTTTTTATCATAAAGTCTTTTAAATTTACATCTCTATTTATGTTAAATATAAATTTCCCTTTTCCAGTAGATAAATCCAAATTAGAAATTCCAAAGTCTGCCTTATCATTTTCTAATGAAAAAGATAAAACTTTCGCCTTTGTTTTTTCTCTTAATGAATAAATCATCTCATCATCTGCATTTAAGATTGCAATTGCATCTTCTTTTGCATATCTTATAAGTCTTGATTTATAGTGAAAATACTTTTCAAAACTACCATGTTGGTCTATGTGTTCTCTTCCAAGATTGTTAAAAGTAACTATGTCAAAGTCAATATTTTTGTCTCTAAAAAGTTCTTGTGCAGAAGAAGAAACTTCCATTGTCACATCAGAAATATTTTTACTAAGCATATCACTAAAATAAGATTGAAGAGTCAGTGATTCAGGTGTAGTAAGTACAGATGGTATTTTTACATCTTTATATCTAGTGAGAACTGTACCAATCATGCCAGTTTCTCTCTTATCTTCTTTTAAAATTGAATCCAGCATAAAAGCAGTAGTTGTCTTGCCATTTGTTGCCGTAATACCAATTACATTCATTTCTTTTGAAGGATCTTTATAAAAATTTGCTGCCATATCTGCAAGTGCAATTCTAGAATTTTTAACTTTTATTTGTTTAATATCTACATTGACAAAATCTTCTACTATTGCAATTTCTGCTCCAAGTTCTTTTGCTTTTTTTATAAATCTATGTCCGTCTGTTATATATCCTTTTATTGCAACAAAAATAGAGCCTTCTACTACATCGTCAGTGTGGAAGGCGATTTTATTTATTTCTTTTTCTCCATCAATTTTAAAATTTGTATCTAAAATACTTTCCTTATTTAAAATGTCACTTAATTTCAAAATTATCTCCTCTTATATAATCATAAAGGTTCTTAGTATTTAATTTCCTATTAAATTTTCCCTTAGTATCTAAAATTTTTGTGCTTGCTCCCAATCCAAATCCAATAATACTTTCAAGCTCTTCCATCATAGCAATATTATAAATTGATGAGTAACCTTTTTTTGCATAGCCTATATTTTCTGAGCTGATAACTGATTTCTTTTGTCTATAAATATAGTAGGGTTCATAATCTGAATCAAGCATCAATTTTTTTGATTCTTCAAGAAGATTCCCGTAATCTTCTTCATTTATATACGAATTTTCAAAAAGTTTTGAGCCATTTTTTAGTGCCAAGGTGTGCAATGTAATATTTTCTGGAGAAAATTCAATAGCTCTTTTTATTGACTTTAAAATACTTTCTTTGCTTTCACTAGGAAGGCCCATTATTAAATCCATGTTGACAACATCAAATCCGATTTCTTTTGCTTTAAGAAACCAATAAGCAAAATTTTCATTTGATACTCTATTTAGTTTAGCAATAACTTCTTCGTTAAAACTCTGTGGATTTAAACTTATTCTATTGACCCCTTTATTCCTTAGAATTTGTAAAATTTCAAGATTTAGACTATCAATTCGTCCACATTCAACAGTAAATTCTCTTGCACTAATAAATTTTTCTAAAATTGCATCTATAATTTTTTCCAAATTTCTTATTCCTATTGATGTAGGTGTTCCTCCACCAATATAAATTGACTTAGGTTTTTCTGCAAAATTATATTTATAATTTTGTATCTCTTTTATTAAAGTTTCAGTATAAGCTTCCATCTTTACTTTATTTTCAATTGTAGTATCAAAAGAGCAATAAGAACATCTACTTGGACAAAATGGTATGTGAACGTAGACATTGTAATCATTTACATTTGAATTTTTACGCACATTCTTCTGATTTTTATAAATTTTATATAAGAAATCTGAATCAATTCTTTTTATTCTATATTTATCAAATAATATTTTTACTGAATCCTCATAAGTATTACTATCAAAAACTTTTGAAATAAGCTTTAAAGGTCTTACTCCTGTTAAAATCCCAAAGCCATCATCGAAATTGCTATAATTAGAAAATAAATCAAATAAATATCTCTTTATAATAAAATGAGCTTTTTCATCTTCAATATTCAATTTATCACTTATATTTATTTTATCCCTTTTAAGTTCAAGGAAAATAAATTCATCTTCAACCTTTATTTCTAATTTTAAATCTAAAGTTTTATAATCTTTAGGAAATTTCATTCTAAAAAATTCAAAAACTGATTTTTTTAGAGCTTCATTCTCACATTCAATTGCTATCATACTCTTCTTAAATAAGGGTTTGACATCTTTTCGTAGTTCATTTGTGATTCTGGACCATGCCCTGATAATACATAAATTTCATCATCAAGCTCCTTTAAAAGTTTTAGCGACTCTATCATAAGTGAATGGTCTGATTCAGGAAAATCAGTTCTTCCAATAGAGCCATTAAATAAAGTATCCCCAGCAAACAAATAATTTTTGAATAAATAGCATACTGAGCCAATTGTATGTCCAGGGGTTTCAATTACCTTAATATAATCATCTGAAAATGGGATTTCGTCTCCTTCTTTTACAAAAACATCTACATTTGCAGACTCAATTTGAATACCAAAAGCCGACTCTCTAACCTCTTTAGGATTTTCTAAAAAGTTTTTGTCATTTTTATGAAGATAAACTGGAGCATTAAATTTCTTTTTTAGTTCCGCTACGGCACCAACATGGTCAAAGTGTCCATGAGTTAACAAAATATATTTGATGTTCAAAGTATTCTTTTCAATTGCTTCAATAATAATGTCACTTGATGCCCCTGGGTCAACTACAAAAGCATCCTTATTTTCATCAAAAAGAACAAAACAATTTTCTTGTAATTCTCCAACCACTAGTTTCATAATTTTATATTCCATAATTCACCTAAAATTCCTTACTTGAATCCAATAAGATTGTAACAGGCCCATCATTAATAAGCTCTACATCCATATCTGCTCCATATTCTCCATGAGACACTTTAATATTTAACTTTTCAAGTTCATCAATAAACTTTTCATATAGAACAATACCATCATCAAACTTCGCAGAACGTACATAAGATGGTCTGTTACCTTTTCTTGCATCTCCATATAAAGTAAATTGGCTTACAACTAAAATTTCAAATCCATAGTCCAAAATAGATTTATTCATTATACCTTCTTCATCATCGAAGATTCTTAGTTTTGTAACTTTTTTTAAAATATAATCCAAATCTTTTTCATCATCATTAACTTCTACTCCCAGAAGAACCATTAATCCTTTGCCAATTTTTGAAATAATTTTTCCGTCAACTGACACGCTAGAACTTTTTACTCTTTGAACTACTGCTCGCATTTTATCACGCCTTTACCCTATATACTTCAAGAACATTGTTTATTCTTTTTAATTTTTCCATCAATCGTTCAAGCTCTTCACTATCAGTTATTTCAACCGTAATGTCAATAACTGCATCCCCATTTTTTATAACTTTTGCATTTAGATAAGAAATACTTAGTTTGGATTCATTTACTCTATTAGCTATATCTCCTATTACATTTGGCTTATCAAAGGCTCTAATTTCAATTGATGCACTGTAACTTGTTGCATTGCTATTTTCCCACTTAACTTCAACAAGCCTAGCTTGTTCCACATTATTTTGCATATTCTTGCAATCTTTTCTGTGAACTGATATACCCCTGCCGATTGTGATATAGCCTACAATGTCATCTCCAGGTACTGGTGTACAACATTTTGCAATTCTTACATTTACCCCATCTACACCCTTAACTTCAATACCTTGGTTGTTATATCTATTCTTTGATTTTACAATTTCTTCTACATCTTTTTCATCTTTCTTGTAGAATTTGTTGTAAATATCACATAGTTTTGCTGTAACTTGTGCTGTTGTAATAGTTCCAAAACCCACAGCAGCATACATTTCATCCAAATTTAGCATATTTAACTTTTGTCTAACTTCCTCTAGCCAATCGTCGCGCAAAATTTTGTGAACTTCGTAACCTTGTTTCTTTACTTCTCTTTCGATGGCATCTCTTCCTCTTTCAATATTTTTTTCTTTATCCTTAACTTTAAAATATTGAGAGATTTTTTTCCTAGCTTGAGGACTTTTTACAATCTTTAACCAATCTAAGGATGGACTTGTGTTTGGATTCGTAATGACATCAACTATATTGCCACTTTGAAGAGTATAATTAAGTGGAACAATTCTTCCATTAACCTTAGCACCCACACAAGTGTTACCTACCTGTGAGTGAATTCTATAGGCAAAGTCAATTGGCGTTGAGCCTTCAGGTAAATTTATAACATCGCCTCTTGGAGTGAATACGAATACTTCATCAGCAAAGAAGTCAATCTTTAGAGTATCCATAAAGTCTCCTGGATCGTTTAAGTCTTTTTGCCATTCAAGGAGTTGTCTTAGCCAAGTTAAATTTTCATCAAAAGCTGTTTCCTTTGATACACCTGCCTTATATTTCCAATGGGCAGCAATACCATATTCAGCAGTTTGGTGCATTTCATAAGTTCTTATTTGAACTTCAAATGTCTCTCCATTGTTGTCAATTACTGTTGTGTGAAGCGATTGATACTTGTTAGGCTTAGGCATTGCTATATAATCTTTAAATCTGCCTGGAATCGGTTTAAAAAGCGTATGGACAACTCCAAGAGCACCATAACAATCCTTAACAGAATGCGTCAAAATTCTTACAGCAGATAAATCATATATTTCATCAAAGACTTTCCCTTTTTTCTTCATTTTTTTATAAATTGAATAAAAGTTCTTAGGTCTTCCTTTAATTTCACATTCAATACCAACTTTTTCAAGATTATCTTCAAGAAGTGAAATAATATGATTTATAAGATCTTCTCTTTCATTTCTTCTCTTATTTACCATCTCAACAAGTTCATAATAACCATTTTCATCTAAGTATCTAAGAGACAAATCTTCAAGCTCCCACTTTATTCTGCTCATACCAAGTCTGTCAGCGATTGGAGCATAAATCTCAACAGTTTCTGTTGCCTTTTCTATTTTTTTAGCATCAGTCATATATTCAAGAGTTCTCATGTTGTGAAGTCTATCTGCTAGTTTTACAATAATAACTCTAATATCTTGAGCCATTGCAAGTACCATTTTTCTAATATTTTCAGCTTGCTTTTCTTCTTTATTTTTATAATTTAATTTTTTTAACTTAGTAACACCATCAACTAAATCTGCAATTTCTTGACCAAATTCATTTTTAACATCTTCAAATGTCACATCAGTATCTTCAACAACATCGTGTAAAAGTCCTGCCACAATAGTTGATGTATCCATATTCATATCTGCAAGTATCAAACTTACATTCAAGGGATGGATTATATAATCTTCCCCAGAATTTCTTTTTTGTCCTCTATGATGTTCTTCAGCCATTTTATAGGCACGATTAATCATTTCAAAATCTGCATTTTCGTTATAGGATTTTACTTTTTGAATTAATTCATCTATTAACATTATTTTCACCTGAAACTCTATAGTTTTTAATTTTTAATTGAATATTGACATTACCATTAAATTTATTTAATTCTAAATTAAAAACTATATCTATAAAAATATTTGATGGTCTACCTTGAAGTAGGGCCAACACTTCTTCCCTTCCATAAAATTTTGCAAGATTATTTAAAAACACTTGCGAATCTTCAAATAAAGTTGCTGTATAATTTATATTTTCTTGAGATAATGACATTTTTATAAAATTTTTATTTTTTCCCAAGATATTTAATGATTTAATTTTTAAATTTTTAGCACCAAATTTTGGTGCAGAATTACCATTGCCAAAGGGCGCAAGATTATCTATATTTTTAACTAAATTCATGCTAATATATTTTAGCATTAAATTTCCATCTATATAAACCTTCCTGACTAAGTCATCACTATTTAAACTTTCTTTTTCATCAACATCTCTTATGAAATTATCCAAATTATCAAGACTTAGTGAGAGTCCGCAGGCCATCTTATGCCCACCAAAGGCAGTTAAGTATTCCTTTGATTTAGAAAATTCCTTAAACATATCATATTCTTCTATACTTCTTCCAGAACCCTTGATTAAATCCTTTGAATTTGATAAAACAACTGTTGGTCTATAATATTTTTCCTTGATTTTTCCAGCCACAATTCCAAGAATTGATTCGTTAAGATTTTCTTCGTAAACTATAAGTAGCTTATGCTTATCCAAAAGTCCCTCACTGGTTATTTTTTTATCAATGATTTCAAAAGCCTTATTTGTGAGTTCTTGTCTTTCATAATTAAGTTCTCTAAGTCTTTTTGCTTTATCAAGTGCAGTGTCATAGTCCTTCTCTAATAACAACTCTAATGAATCTTTTGCCGATTCAAGCCTGCCACTAGAATTAATAGTAGGTCCTATAATAAATCCAATATGATAGACATCAAGCTCATTTTTCTTTATATTCGAAGCTTCAATTAGTGCATTTAGTCCCACATTATTAGTGTTTCTTAAATATTTTAGTCCTTCTGATACAATAATTCTATTTTCATTTTTAAGTGGCATTACATCGCAAACAGTAGCTATTGCTGCAAAAGGCAAAAATTTTTCAAAAAATTCTTCTTTATCAACACCCTTAATTAAAAATAGATATTCAATTAATTTAAGGGCAACAACTGCGCCGCAAATATCAATAAAAGGATATGAGCAAGCCTTTTGTTTAGGGTCAATAACAGCATTAGCTTCTGGTATTACTTCTTTTTCTTCTTCACTTTCAACTATTTTTGGAACTTCGTGATGGTCTGTTATAACTATATCTATTCCCTTTGACCTTGCATAACTTACAACATCACTTGCAGCTATTCCATTGTCGCAAGTGATAATTAGACTTATTTTGTCCTCAACGGCTCTATCTATTAGATTGTTATTAATTCCATAGCCATCTTCTACCCTATGAGGAATATCGTAAGATATATTTGCACCAATCCTTTTTAGACCTGAATATAAGATATAAGTAGAAGTTACACCATCAACATCATAGTCGCCAATAATCCTAATGGCATTCTTCTTTGAGATATGACTTAGAATTAAATTAGAGGCTTTTACCATGTCCTTCAAAAGTATAGGCGAATTTAAGTTTGAAAGTTTGGGTTCAAGAAAACTTTTTATTTCTTCTTCAGTATTAATTTCTCTATTAATTAAAATTTTGTATATAACATTATTAATGCCCAATTTTTGGTAATCAATACCTGGGTCACTCTTATTTTTAATAAACCATCTTTCCATATAATCACCACTTTTTATATAGATTTAATTATATCAAAAGTTGCCATTAAGATACAACTATTATGCCTATAGTATTAACTCATGTAAACAAAAAAGAACCCCTAAGGGTTCAATTTAGGTATAAAATTATTCTTCATTTGCAAGAACTGATATAGCACATTCAATTCTCTTCTTTTCCATCGCACAGCCAACTTTGTAAGGTTTACTTATGTCCTTGTTGCTGTAATAAGCATTGGCATGACATCCGCCTGAGCAATAATATCTTGCCCAACAAGATGGACAATCTTCGTTAGTGTAGACGTTTGAATTTTTAAATGTATCTCTCAAGTCTTTATTAATTATGCCGTCATCAACATTTCCAAGCAAGAATTCTTCTTCGCCAACAAATTGATGGCATGGATAAATTTCTCCCTGGGGTGTAATTGCTACATATTCTGAGCCTGCTCCACAGCCAACTGTTCTCTTAACAATACAAGGTCCTTGAGACAAGTCAATTTTAAAGTGGAAGAAAGAAAAGTCTTTATCCTTTTTTCTTATGTCGATATAATCTTTGCTCATATTTTCGTATTCACTTAAAATTTTATCTAAATGCTCTTCTCTTATTGCATAGCTTTCTTTTTCGTCAGTTACAACTGGTTCAATAGAAGTCTTTTTAAAACCATGAGAGTAAAAGTCCTTTAAATCTTCAGAAAAATCTAAGTTTTCATTTGTAAAAGTCCCTCGGATAAAGTAGTCCTTGTCGCCTCTCTTGTCAATAAGCTCTTTAAATTTTGGTACTATGACATCATAAGAGCCCTTGCCATTTATTGTTGGACGCATCTCATCGTTTATTTCTTTCCTTCCATCGATTGAAAGAACAACATTGTCCATGTTTTCGTTAATAAAATCTTCAATTTCTTTATTTAAAAGCATACCATTTGTTGTAATTGTAAATCTAAAGTGCTTGCCGTATTTCTTTTCTTCTTCTCTTCCATAGGCAACAAGTTTTTTTACAATATCAAAATTCATTAGTGGTTCGCCACCGAAAAAGTCAACTTCAAGATTTCTTCTATTTCCAGAATTTTTTAAAAGAAAATCTAGTGCCTTTTTACCTGTTTCAAAGTACATTAAACTTCTGTCGCCCTTAAAGTCGCCTTGGGAAGCAAAACAATATTTACATCTCAAATTACAATCATGAGCTACATGAAGACAAAGAGCTTTAACTACATTTTCTGGATTAAATTTTGGAAGTTTAAAATGTTCGTCTTCTGAAAATAATAAGCCATCTTTTGTTAAATAATCTATTTCTTCATAAGCTTCTAAAGCATCTTCTTTATTATAAAGCTTTGAAAATTTATTTATTATTTCTTCTTTTGACAACTTTTCATAATCTTCTATCATTTCATATACAATTTTTTCAACAACATGAACTGATCCGCTGGCAATATCAAGTACAATATATTTGTCGTTTAAATAAAATTTGTGAATTCTTTCTACCATCTTTACTCCTTTACTTATCCTTTAACAAAATAAAAGCAAGGTTTCCCTTGCCTTAGTTTTCAGAATTTTCGCATTTTTGATTTCCAACTGTACAGCTAGTTTTGCAAGCTGATTGACAAGATGTTTGACATTCGCCACAGCCGCCTTTTTCATAAGTTTTCTTAAGATTTTTCTTTGTAAGTGTTTTAATATGTTTCATAGTGTCTCCTATTCTTCTTCAGTATCTTTAAGGTCTGTATTCTTTTTATAAGTACCGTTAATTCCCCACTTCATTATTTCAATTTTTGTATTGTCTGATGAAGTTTCGATAACTAAGTAATCTTCCTTTACTAGAACAACTTTGCCAATTATTCCACCGATTGTTATTATTTTATCGCCCACTTTTAGATTTTCACGCATAGCATTTATTTCATTTGCTTTTTTCTTTTGTGGTCTTATCATTAAGAAATAAAAAAGAACAAACATTATTATTAAAGGAATAAAATTTAACATTGCGTTTTGAGTCATTATTAACCCCCTTCTTTAATATTATTGATAGTTATATTATACATTTAATTGCATAACATAACAAGAATATTATTTGTAGCCATACTTTTTATAAAAATCATTTTTATATTCTAAGAAATAATCTCCCTTAATGGACTCTCTTATATTTTTCATCATATCTAACAAGAAATATAAATTGTGTATTGTAGCAAGTCTCATACCAAGTATTTCATCCACATTAAACAAGTGTCTGATATAAGCTTTAGAGAAATTTCTACAAGTATAGCAATCACATTCTTCGTCAAGAGGTGTAAAATCCTCTTTATAGACAGCATTTTTTATTGCCATCCTTCCTTTGTGAGTTAGAACTGTCCCATTTCTTGCAATTCTCGTTGGAAGAACACAATCTGCCATGTCAACTCCTCTTTCCACAGCTTCAAATAAATAATCAGGACTGCCTACTCCCATTAAATATCTAGGTTTGTTTTCCGGCATAAAATCTGTTGTAAAATCTAAAATATCATTCATAAGATCAAGAGGTTCCCCTACTGATAAACCTCCTATCGAATAGCCTTTGAAGTCCATATCAATCATTTCTTTTGCAGAAATTTCTCTCAAATCTTTATACATACCACCTTGAATAATTCCAAAAAGAGTTTGACTATCTATATTCTTGTGATGCTTTTTACATCTTTCTGCCCATCTAAGAGTTCTTCTCATGGAATTGTCAATATATTCATGACTTGCAGGATAAGGCGCACATTCATCAAATGCCATTATAATATCTGAGCCAAGAGAATTTTGTATATCAATAGATTTTTCTGGAGATATAAACATTTTTCTTCCATCTATATGACTTCTAAAGTGGACACCTTCTTCAGTGATTTTTCTATTATCTGAGAGAGAGAAAACTTGAAATCCACCTGAATCTGTAAGAATGGGTTTGTCCCAATTCATAAATTTGTGAAGTCCTCCAGCCTTCTCTATAATATCAGTACCAGGTCTCAAAAATAAATGATAGGTATTTGATAAAATAATTTGTGAGCCAATTTTTTTTAACTCATCTGGAGTCATTGTCTTTACTGTTGCTCTTGTTCCAACTGGCATAAATATAGGTGTCTCTATTTCTCCATGATTTGTTGTAATTTTGCCAAGTCTAGCCTTTGAATCCTTTGCAGTTTTTAACAGTTCAAATTTAAACATAAAACCTACCTTATAAACATTGCATCTCCAAAGCTGAAAAATCTATATCTTTCTTTGACAGCTTCCTTGTATGCATTTAAAATTATTTCTCTACTTGAAAGAGAAGATACTAACATTAAAAGTGTTGATTCAGGTAAGTGAAAATTTGTTATAAGCGCATCAATGCATTTAAACTTATAAGGCGGATATATAAATATATTTGTAAATCCACTTTTTTCACAAACTCTTCCATTTTCATCAGCAATAGATTCAACAGTTCTTACACTTGTTGTACCAACAGCAATTACTCTATTTCCTCTATCTTTTGCTGCGTTTATTTTATCTGCAACTTCCTTATTCATAATATAAAATTCAGAGTGCATTTCGTGTTCATCAATATTTTCAACTTTAACTGGTCTAAAAGTTCCTAAACCTACATGTAGTGTGATATAACAAATTTCTACGCCCTTTTCTTTAACCTTTTGCAAAAGTTCTTTTGTAAAGTGTAGACCAGCAGTTGGCGCAGCAGCAGAACCCTCTTCTCTTGCATATACAGTTTGATATCTATTTTTATCTTCTAATTTTTCAGTTATATATGGTGGAAGTGGCATTTCTCCAAGTTCATCAAGGATTTCTTCAAAAATCCCATTGTACTCGAATTTTAAAAACCTTGAGCCATCATCTGAAATATCTGTAACTTCAGCTGACAATTTATCACTAAAAATTATTTTAGTGCCTATTTTTGCTTTTTTACCTGGCTTAGACAAACACTCCCATGTATCGCCCTTGTGATTTAAAAGAAGAAATTCAATTTTTTCTTCTTTGTCTTCCCTATGACCATATATTCTTGCAGGCATTACCTTAGTGTCATTTAATACTAGCACATCTCCCTTGCTAAGATAATCAATTATATCATAAAAATGTTTATGCTCCATTACTCCAGTCTCTTTATCTAGTACAAGAAGCCTTGAGTGATCTCTTTTTTCTGTTGGGTGTTGTGCTATTAATTCCTTTGGTAAGTCATAATAAAAATCTTTTGTCTTCATTTTTGCCTTTCTATTATTTTATTTTTTCTATATTTGTTCCTGGAAAATAAAAATCAATAATATCTTTATAAGTATTTCCCTTTTTTGCCATTTCCACAGCACCATATTGACTCATACCAACACCATGTCCATAGCCTTTTCCACTTATAATTACATTTCCATTTTCACAATTTATATCAAATAAAGTGGATTTTATAAGAGTGTTGCCTATCTTACTGCGAAAATCTTTAGCAAGAATGGTTCTATCGCCTTTAGAAGTATTAAATATAATATTGTTTACTCTATTTGAATTATTAAGTTCTAATTTTGCTCCATATACATCTGTTAAATTTAGTTTCTTTAAATCTCCAGACTTTAATGTATATTGCCAAGGATGAGTTGAGTATGGATCTTCTTTTGAAATCAAATAAGGAATAGAATTTCCGCCCCAAGCCTCAGCTGAAGATACTGTATATCCCCCTGAAGAGGCGCAGAAAATTGTCTCAGCAACTTTCCCATCATACTTTATAACTTCTCCTAAAGTAGATTCTACGGCTGTATCCGTTGACTTTTCTTCAACATCTTTTCCAAAGTAAACTTGAGACCTAGTTGTATCATCCAAGTTATATCCTTTTTTTATAAATTTGTTGTAATTATTTATTGCAAAAGACCTTGAACATAAAGCTTGTGCTTTTAATGACTCCATTGGAAATTCTGGACTCATTTCTTTTGGGAGCACACCTTTTAAATAATCATCTATTTCTACGTTATTTACAATATCAAGTTTTCCGTCATTAACCCTAAAAGAAATTGAACCCCTATAATTTCTTTTTATTTTATCAACATAAATCGGCGAAGTTGAGCTAACTAAAAATGCACCATCTTGTGGGAAATTTGCTAATTTAAAGTTGTTCCCCTTTACAAAAATTTTTTCTCCATCAAACATTACGTCGATTTCTTTATTATTAGTGTCATTAACAACTTGATCATCAGAAGTAGTAATTTTTAAATTACTCTTTGATTTTAACTTTAAGTTTTCCTTTGCATTCAAAGATTTCCCTACTTTGATGTCTATCTTATCGTAGTTCTCTTTTGCAAATATATTAATTGGCAGTAAGATTAAAAATATAGCTAATAATAAAAATTTTTTCATTTCAATCTCCTTTAAATTCTATTCCGAAATGGTCATAAGCTCTTTTAGTAGCAACTCTTCCTCTTGGAGTTCTCATAATAAACCCTATTTGCATTAAATAAGGTTCATATACATCTTCTACTGTAACCTTATCTTCCCCAATAGCAGCAGAAATTGCATCAATTCCTACAGGACGTCCATAAAATTTTTCAATCATAGTAAGAATAATTCTTCTATCTATACTATCAAGTCCGTATTTATCAATTTCTAAGAGGTTGAGCCCCTTAATTGCAACTTTTGTTGTGATTACCCCTTCTTCTTTAACTTCAGCGTAATCTCTAACTCTCTTTAAGAGTCTATTTGCTATTCTAGGTGTACCACGAGACCTCTTAGCAATTTCCCTTGCTCCCTCTTCTTCTATGGGAATATTTAAAATTTTTGCCGACCTCATAATTATTTCAACTAAGGACTTTGTGTCATATAAATCAAGTTTTAACATAACACCAAATCTATCTCTAAGAGGAGATGTAAGCATACCCGCCCTTGTAGTAGCTCCAATTAATGTAAAGGGTGCCAAATCAAGTCTAATTGACCTTGCAGAAGGCCCTTTTCCTATTATAATATCAAGAGCGTGGTCTTCCATAGCAGGATATAGTATTTCCTCAACAGATTTATTTAATCTGTGAATCTCATCTATGAATAAAACATCATCATTATTCAAATTAGTTAAAATACTTGCTAAATCGCCTTGCTTTTCTATTGCAGGACCCGATGTGACTTTTAAGTTCACACCCATTTCATTTGCAATAATACCAGCAAGGGTAGTTTTCCCAAGACCAGGTGGTCCACTGAGTAAAGTATGGTCAAGTGGCTCAGAACGATTTTTAGCAGCTTCAATAAAAATTTTTAAATTATCCACCACTTTATCTTGACCTATATATTCACTTAACCACTTTGGTCTAAGGCTAATTTCCTTTGTATCGCCATCAATAAAGGCTGGCTCAACTAATCTATCTTTATCCATTATATCAACCCATCAATTTCAATGCTTCCTTGATTCTTTCTGAAATATCTAGTGAAGAATCAACTTTTTCCAATGATTTTTTTGCATCATATATATTATAACCTAATGAGATAAGTGCCTCAACTGCTGGATCATCATTTTCTTCAAATAATGGACTTTCTTCAGTAGTAAAGTCTAAATTCAAATTTAATTTTTCTACTTTATCCTTTAACTCAAGAATAATTCTTTGTGCAGTTTTTTTGCCAACACCTGGTAATTTTGTCAGTGACTTTTCATCCTTAGATATGATGTATTTTGCTATATTTGAAACATCATCCCCATCTAAAATTCCCATTGCAAGCTTTGGACCAATCCCCGAAACTATAGTCAAAAGGTCAAAAGCTTTTCTAGTTTCACTATCTTTGAATCCGTATAAAACTACAGCATCTTCTCTGAGAATTAATCTAATATTAATAAAAACTTCTTCATTTTTGTAAAAAGTGTGTAGTTCTCTTGAAATCATATTTATTATGTAACCGATACCATTTATTTCAAGAATCAAATTTTCATTTTCAATTGAGTGAACTTTTCCCTTTAAAAATTCTATCATTACATCATCCTAAAACTTTCTTTAAATTTAATTGAACTCCCATGAGTTATTGCAATAGCAAGAGCATCTGCTACATCATCAGGTTTAGGAATTTCTTTTAAATTTAAAATCATTTTAACCATTTCTTGAACCTGAGATTTTGTCGCTCTTCCATACCCAACTAGAGCTTGTTTAACTTGCAGGGGCGTATATTCATAAAGACCTGCTCCACTATTTTTTGCAGATAAAACTTCAACTCCACGAGCCTCTGCAACAGTAATTGCAGTTTTAACATTTTTATTGAAAAATAACTCTTCAAAAGCAATATCAACTGGCTTATACTTTTCTATTAGTTCATTCATTTCGCTGTAAATTGCATTTAATCTTTCTGGCAAAGGAACTTTTGCCATTGTAGTAATCGCACCGTATTCTAAAACCTTATAAGAATTTCCTTTTAATTCTAAAAAACCATAGCCAACAATTGCAATTCCAGGGTCAATTCCCATTATTACCAAATAATCACCACTTTAAAAAGGATAGCTTAAAACTATCCTTACTTGTATCTCTTCAAAACTCTATCATTAACTCCATCCCAAAATCCATTTCTAAAAATTCTAAATCCATCTATGTATAGAAATTTAAAAATCTTATTGTTAAGAGTCTCAATTTCATGTTCTGTCAAATAGGAATCAACTTCCTTAATTTTAACATCATCATCTTCACTTTTAAAAATCAATTGCAAATCAAGATGCTCGTTAATGCTATTTATTTTTTCGTTAAGTAATCTTTTTCTGACATCTGAAAGTGTACTTTTTATAAAAATCCTAATTTGCCTATCTTTTCTAATATTTTTAAAAATTGATTTTTTAAAATATAAAACTTCTTCATTTTTAAATTCATATTGAAAAAGTTTCTTTCTGTTGTAAAGTTCATCAATTGTTAAATACTTTAATGTTATAATTTCAAGCAGGTTAATATGCTTCTTTGAATTAAAACCAAGCCTATAACCTTCCAAATATAAATAAAGCTCCAATCTATTGATGTCATCGTGAATTAGGCTAGAAAGGTTTCGTGCAATAAGTTCAATTCCTTCCTTTTGCCTATAAATTTTTATAATATCTTTTCTCAAATTTTCAAGAGTTACATACCTTGGATATATATTTTCAATTGACTCATAGACATTGTATAAGTTGAGTAAAATATTTATGCTATCCAAGTCTCCCTTAAATAAGAAATTTGCAATTAGGTATTTTTTTATATCTTTAAAGGCAGGGCTTTTAAAATTTTCCTGATTTAATTTTTGTGCCAAATCCATAAAAAAATCCTCCGGTTTCGTATAAAAATATTATACTATATCTGCCGAAGGATTTGTATCCAATTTGTAAATTTCTTTAAATTATAATAATTTTATTTTATTTTCTCTACAATAATTTAATGACTTTTCGTCCCAAACTCCAACTTGTACTTCCCCAATATGACTCTTTTCTAAAAAGAACATACAAATTCTTGATTGGCCTATTCCTCCACCAATTGTATAAGGAAGCCTTGCACTTAAAACATCTTGATGATACGGAAGCTTGAATCTATCTGTTGTGTCTGTTAGTTCACATTGACTTTTTAGAGACTCTTCGTCAACACGAATTCCCATGCTTGACACTTCTAAGGAGTTACCCAAAACATCATCCCAGAATAAAATATCTCCATTTAAACTCCAATCGTCATAGTCAGGACTCCTGTGGTCATGTGGTTCGCCAGAATTTAAATTTGCCCCAATTCCCATTATGAAAACAGCACCCTTGTCTTTACAAATTAATTTTTCCCTCTCTTTAGGCGTTTTACCTGGGTACATGTCTTCAAGTTCTTGTGATGTTATAAAGAAAATTTCATCCGGTAATTTTTGTGAAAGAATGTAAGGATATGTTTGGTTGATGTACTCTTCAGTTCTCTTAAAGACAGAAAAAATTTCTTTAACAGTTAAGAAAAGATACTCCTTATTTCTATCACTCTTATCAATAATTTTTTCCCAATCCCATTGGTCAACATAAGAAGAATGAATTTCATCAAGTTCCTCTTCAGCTCTTATTGCATTCATATCTGCATAAATTCCTTCATATTTGTTGAAATTATAATCTTTTAGAGCATTTCTCTTCCACTTTGCAAGTGATTGTACGATTTCTACATTTATTCCATATTGTCTTAAATCAAAGTCTACTGCCTTTTCTCCATTTAAGTTGTCGTTAAGTCCCGTTTCAGGTCTTACAAAAAGAGGTGCAGAAACTCTTTGTAAATTTAAAGTATTAGCCAAGTCTCTCTGAAAATAATCTTTAACTGACTTTATTGCAATTTGTGTTTCTCTTAGGTCTAGCTTAGTAGCATTAGAATTGTTTCTCATCTTTTCCTCCATAATTTTAAAAATTCTTCCACCCCAAAGGCGAAAGAATTCTAATTCTTATATAAATTGTATATCAAATTCTCCATTGTAATCTAGTATTGATTCAATAACTAGGAGAGAGATATTTGTTGATAAATTTAAGGCAAAATTCAAATCATTATCAAAACTATGATTTGAATTTTTATACTCTTTAATGACATCTATTAAATAATTTTTCACTTTTTTTTCAAGTTTTATATCGGAATTTTCAAAAAACTTTATCTTATCGCAACAAATAACGCTTTTGTAATTCTCTTCTATATACTTATTTTCCCTTGCATATAATGCTAAATCCTGTTCATACCTAACATGTTTTCTTAAGTTTTCTACGAATGTCATTCTATAAGCATGAGGATAACACATAAAATCACATAAATAGTGCATAATTATGCCAAGTTTTTTACTTATATAATTAATAAATAATTTGCTTTCATTACCTTCAGAGTAAGAATACCTAGAAAAATAAATAAGTTTACTTATTTCTCTAGCTATAAAATCTCCTGACTCATCAAAGTAATGTCTCTTCATCTTATAATAAGGAAGTACATCAGGTGCAATAGAGCCCCAAAGCATTTTTTCTAAATTCAGATTAACATTATACTTTTCTTTTACTCTATCGTGAACAATTTTAGCCACAATTTTATGTGTATCTGGTAAAATCTTAAACACATCCTAATAAAATTATAATTTAATACTCTTTAATTTTATACTCAATATTTGGAAATGTCAATTTTTAGTTTGTCTTATCTAATTCTTTTGAAATTACATCCCAAATATTTTGAGTTTCAAATCCAAGTCTCCAACTTCCCACACCTGCAAGATTGTATTTATTCACTAAAGATACTTTTTTCTCTAAAGAATTTGCATCTTCAATCCATATTTTATAAGTTGAACCATTTTCTTCATACTGAACATAATTTTGTTGTGAATCTTTGTCCCAGCTTGGATTTAATCCCTTAGATGCAATAATATTTGCAACTTCATTCATAGATATTGTCTTTGAAGTAACTTTTCCATTTGACTCTTTCCAAAGTCTTGTATAAAGCGGAACTCCTAAAATCATCTTTCTATTTGGTACATTTCTAAATAAAACATTGATACTTCCTTCAACCCATTTATATTGGGCAACAGATCCAGCTTCATCAGATGAACCCCAGTGTTGGTCATAAGCCATAACAACAATATAGTCAGAAACTTCTGCTAAAGCTTTTCTATCATAAGGTTCCTTAGTTACATCTGAAGAAATTTGCGGTGTGACATCTACAGTAATTATAAAGTCATCGCCTGCTTTTTCTCTAAATTCATTTACAAATGCTGTTATATTATCCCTGTCTTCTATTTTTGTATGCTCGAAATCTATATTTATACCTTTCATATTATACTTTTTGCAAAGTTCTAATGTTTTATCAATGACTTTTTTGCGAGTATTTTCATTTGACAAAGCTTCATGAGTTATATCTGGATTAAAAGAGTTGTCTAGGTAAGCCCAAACATCTACACCAAGTTCATTATATTTTTTTATATAATTTAGGTTTCCCCTATCTATCATATCTCCATTACCATTTCTTATGGAAAACCATGTAGGGATAATTATATCAAGACCATTTATGTCTTTTATTTGGTTCACTTTCTCATCAGAATATTCCGCATAAGTATAGTCCCAGGTTAAATTAATTGGGCTATCTGAAATATTTTTCCTTGAACTAGCTAAATTTACCTTTTCAAAATTGTCATCCACATTTTCTTTTAAGACATAACCTGCATATCCCTCAGGCATTCTAACTTTGTAGAATTTACTTTTTTCGCCATATATATATAACTTTTCGCCTTCTGGTAATTTCTTTATAATAGGGCTTCTTTTTGAGCTATCTTCCCTTAAAAATACTTCTTTAGTGGTTTTACTTAAGTCATATTCTTTGTCCCTATAGTCTAGAAGTAAAAGTCTAATGTCTTTATTATATCTAAGACTAACATCGTAATCATAAATAAAAGCCTCAATTGGAAGCATAATTTTTCCATTTTTTTCAATAACAGGGGCTCTTAAATCAATTGTTCCACTGTTGAATTTTGCTTCGTACTCATTTAACTTTAAAATTTTATTTGCGTGTTCATTTTGAATTTTTACTTTTTCTGTTGACTTATCATATTCAATGCTTTCATCAAGATACTTTTTTATATAGTCAAAAGATAAGTAAATCATTCCATCCTCTATAGAAAAGTCATCTTTGTCAATGTCTTTATCTTCTGTTATAAAGTTAAATTTATCGTATTTAGTTGAAATTTTAGTCGTTCCTCTATTTTCAACAAATAAAAATGCACCTGCTGCCAAAAAAATAATTAGAAAAATTCCTAAAAAAATCTTTTTCATATATTTCACCTCTCATAATTTATTTGCTCAAAATAAAAGATACTAAAAATAGGACATAAAGTCCCACTCTTAGTAATTAGTCTTTTCTTTAACTTTTGCAGCTTTACCTTGTCTATCTCTAAGATAGTAAAGTTTAGCACGTCTAACACTACCTTTTCTTGTAACAACAAGATCAGCAATTCTTGGTGAGTTAAGAAGGAAAGTTCTTTCAACTCCAATACCATAAGAAATTCTTCTTACTGTGAAAGTTTTTCTTGAGCTTTTTCCTTGAATCTTTATAACAGTTCCATCAAAAACTTGGATTCTTTGTCTTTCTCCTTCAATAATTTTATAGTGAACACTAACATTGTCCCCAACATTAAATTTAGGTAGATTTTCATTTAATTGTTCATCTTCAATAGCTTTAATATAATCCATTGTCTTTACCTCCTTCCAGTAAATCTTTCAAAATATCTTTTTCTTCTTCATTTAAAATTTTATTTTTTAATAAATCTGGCCTTTTCTGTAAAGTATTTTTAAGAGATTCTCTAAGTCTATATTTTCTAATTTTTTCATGGTCTCCACTTAAAAGTATATCAGGAACTTCAAGTCCTCTAAATTCTTTTGGGCGAGTGTACTGTGGATGTTCTAAAAGTCCATTATAGTGTGATTCGTCTTTAAAAGACTCATCACTTGCAAGAACACCATCTATTAGTCTTGCTACGCCATCTATAATTACCATAGATGCCAACTCTCCACCAGTTAAAACATAGTCGCCGATAGAAATTTCTTCATCTACATAATTTTCAATGACTCTATTGTCAATACCTTCGTAATGACCATTTAAAAGTATTATGTGTTCTTCTTTTTTTAGCTCTTTTAGTTTATCCTGACTTAAAACCTTGCCTTGTGGGGACATATAATAAACTTTAGAGTTTTCTTTTTTTACAGATTCTATTGCCTCTACTATTGGCTTTATCTGCATTAGCATACCTGGTCCACCGCCATAGGGATAATCGTCAACTTGAAGATATTTGTTGATTGCAAAATCTCTTATATCTACAGTTTCAAGTTCTAATTTTCCTTCGCCGATAGCCCTTCCAACAATAGAAAAATCTCTAATATGATTTATGAATTCGGGAAATAAAGTTAATACACTTATTTTCACAAAATCATTCCTTCTATTAATTTGATAGTTATTATAGAATCTATTTTTTTAATAAATTCTTTAACTGCAGGTATTTGATAAATACTTTTGTCATCACTTTCAATAATAAAAATATCATTAGCGGGATATTCCAACACATTTTTTAAAATTCCAATATAATTATCTTCAGTATCATATACTTTTTTTCCAATTATATCAGAAATATAGTATTGGTCTTCCTCTAAATCTAGTCTATCCTCATCTTTAATATAAATTTCAAGTCCCTTTAAGTTTAGAACATCATTTATATCCTCAAACCCTTCAAAGGTAATGTAAACAAAATTGTTTACTCGAACTTTCTTTATTAAAAATTCTTTTAAATCATTACCAACATAGACACTTTTTAATTTTGAAAATCTTTTATTGTCAAAAGTATAAGGTTCAACCTTAAGTTCGCCTTTAATACCATGAGTATTTATAATTTTACCAATGCATGTAATTGAATCTTTAATATTCTTCAATTTCCAAATTAACCTTTACATCTTTTTTTAGTGAAACAGCTTTTAAAATTGCTCTTATTGCTTTAGCAATTCTGCCTTGTTTGCCAATAACTTTTCCCATATCATTTGATGCAACTTTTAAAGTAATATCAATTGAATCGTCATTCTCAGTCATTGTCACATCAACTGAAGAAGGATCGTCAACTAAAGATTTAGCAATATATTCAATTAATTCAACCATTTTGGTCCTCCAAACATACTGTTATTCAGTAGCTTCTGATTCACTTGCTTCTGCTGTATTATTTGAGTTTTTATCAGCATCATATACTGAGTTTTCTCTGAAAAGTCTATCAACTGTATCAGTAGGCTTTGCGCCATTCTTAATCCAATTGTTAGCTTTTTCTGAATCTACAACAACTTTCTTAGGAGTTGTAAGTGGGTTATAATAACCAATCTCCTCGATGAATTTTCCATCTCTAGGACTTCTAGAGTCTGCTACAACTATTCTATAAAAGGGTTTTTTCTTAGCACCCATTCTTCTAAGTCTAATTTTAACTGCCAAATTATTCACCTCCACAATAAAATTTATATATTAAAATATATAAGCTACATTAAAAGGAAAAAGGTAATTTAAACTTTCTTTTTCCCATATTTTTGGACATGTTTCCAAATTGTTTCATCATCTTTCTCATGTCCTTAAACTGTTTTATAAGTTTATTTACATCCGCTGGACTTGTTCCAGAACCCTTTGCAATTCTCTTCCTTCTGGAAGAATCTATTATTTCAGGCTTTTGTCTTTCTTTTTTTGTCATTGAAAGAATCATAGCTTCAACTTTTGCAAATTCATTATCAGGTAAATTAATTCCTTTTAGAGCCTTACTGTTTATGCCAGGAATCATTCCAATAATATCTTCAAGTGGCCCCATATTTTTCATCTGTTGCATTTGATCTAAGAAATCTTCAAAAGTAAAAGTTGACTTTCTAAGTTTCTCTTCAAGCTCTTTTGCTTTTTTATCATCAACAGCTGATTGTGCTTTTTCAATTAAGGAGAGCACATCTCCCATTCCAAGTATTCTTGAAGCCATTCTGTCTGGGTGAAAAACTTCAATGTTTTCCATCTTTTCACCAGATGCTATGAATTTAATAGGAACATCAGTAACTGACCTAATAGATAGAGCAGCACCACCTCTTGCATCGCCATCAAGCTTAGTAAGAATTACACCAGTTAGCTTTAGCATATCGTCAAAAGTATCAGCAACATTTACTGCATCTTGACCAGTCATTGCATCAAGTACAAGAAGAACTTCAGAAGGATCTAGTGCCTCATGAATATCTTGAAGCTCCTTCATAAGTTTTTCATCAATGTGAAGTCTACCAGCTGTATCAATAATCACTACATCATTTCCATTTTTCTTGGCGTGCTCAAGAGCCGCCTTAGAAATATCAACTGGAGAAATTTTATCCCCCATAGTGAAGACTGGAGTGTCAACTTGTTCTCCAACAACTTGAAGTTGTTTAATGGCTGCTGGTCTATAAACATCACAAGCAACTAGAAGAGGTCTCTTTCCATCTTTTTTTAATCTTTTGGCAAGCTTACCACTTGTAGTAGTTTTACCTGCACCTTGAAGACCACACATCATAATAACAGTTGGTTTCTTAGAAAAGTCAATCTTAACTTCACTTGTTCCCATTAAACTTGTGAGCTCTTCATTTACAATTTTAATAACTTGTTGGCCTGGAGTAAGAGATTCTAAAACTTCTTTTCCTAAAGCTCTTTCTTTTACTGTCTTTACAAAGCTTTTTACAACTTTAAAGTTAACATCAGCTTCAAGAAGTGCAAGTTTTACTTCACGCATAGCAGCGTCAATGTCTTTTTCGGATAATTTACCTTTGCCTGTTAATTTTTGCAAAGTGTTTTGCAATTTGTCGGATAAACTTTCGAATACCAAAAATTCACCTCCTAGTCAAAAAGTATCTTTTTAAGTTCTTTAATTTTCAAATTCTCTTGATTTAAAGATTCTTTTTCAATACTTTCTAAAATAGTTTCAATTTTTTTCTTTTTATTTCTCTATTCTCTTCTTCTTTTTTGCTATTTTTTATTAATTCAAGTTTTTTTTCAAAGTCTTCTAAATTATTTTCTGCTCTTTTTAAATTGTCAAATACTGCCTGCTTTGAAATGCTAAGTTCAGAAGATATCTCATTAATTGTGCAATCATAGACATAATACATATAGGCTGCCTTATTTTGCTTTTCAGAGAGAAGATTTCCATAAAAATCAAGTAAGCTGTTCATCCTAAAAAATTTTTCATTCATTTTACCACCATTTTTCTAGCGAGGTCAACCTTTTTACTTGACCTTTATTATTGTAGCTAATACTTACCTTTATGTCAACAATTTTTTTGTTTTTTATTTTTGAATTTACAATAGATTGTATCAATTTAAAAATGTTTTTTTCTTATTTTATTAATGTTTCCAAAATTATTTGTTTTCTAAAAATTTTTCAATAAAAAAAGTAGGATCTCTCCTACTTTAAATCTAAAAATTTTATCCAAATATTGTTTCTAAGAATGTATCAATATTAAAATCTTGAAGGTCATTTA
This sequence comes from Peptoniphilus senegalensis JC140, assembly GCF_000321025.1. GTDB lineage: Bacteria > Bacillota > Clostridia > Tissierellales > Peptoniphilaceae > Peptoniphilus_A > Peptoniphilus_A senegalensis. The sequence continues at coordinate 226,840 of NZ_HE610717.1, read as the reverse complement.
TTCCTTCTCCAACACCAATGAGTTTAATCGGAATTCCAAGCTCAGATTGAAGAGCAATTACAACTCCACCCTTTGCAGTTCCATCAAGTTTTGTAAGTGCAATTGCAGATATATCTGTAACTTCTTTAAATGTTTTGGCTTGATTAATTGCATTTTGACCAGTTGTTGAGTCAAGGACTAATAAGTTCTCACGATTTGCTTCAGGATACTTATTAGCGATTATTCTATTTATTTTTTCAAGTTCCTTCATAAGATTTGATTTGTTATGAAGTCTTCCTGCAGTATCAACAATTAGCACATCAGTCTTTCTAGCCTTTGTTGCTTCAATTGCGTCAAAGACAACTGAGGCCGGATCAGAACCTTCGTCATGACTAATAACATCAACATCGGCTCTATTTCCCCACTCTTTTAATTGGTCAATTGCCGCTGCCCTAAAAGTATCTGCAGCACAAACTAAAACAGATTTGCCTTCTCTTTTAAATCTAGAAGAAAGTTTTCCAATAGTTGTAGTTTTTCCAACTCCATTTACTCCAACAACTAAAATAATTACTGGAGGTTCAGAATTAATTTTTGAATTTAATTCTGGATTCATTAATTTTTTTGCTTCTTCCATTAAAAGAGGTTTAACTTCTTTTGGGTCATTTATTTTTTCTCTTATAATAGTTTCACGCAAATTGTCAATTAATTTCATTGTTGTTTCCATACCAACGTCAGCTGAGATTAAAATATCTTCAAGATCTTCAAGCATCTCGTCGTCAATTTTTACGTAAGCACCTAAGACAGTATTTATTTTTATTCCAACTTCTTTTCTAGTTTTATCAAGACCTTCCTTTAGTCTTTGGAAAAGAGAAGTTTTTTTTGGTTCCTCTTTAACTTCATATTTTTCTTTTGTTTCTGTCGCATCTTTGATTATATTACTATCTTGAAAAGCTTTATTTGTCTCTTTTATTTCTTCTAGATTTTCTACTTCTTCCTTTGATAGTTCTCTACTTTCTGAAACTTCTTCAAGTTTTTCATGAATTTCTTCTATCTCTTCTTGCTTTTCTTCTTCAGATATATTTTCATCAGTCTTATTTTCTATTGCCTTTTCAATTACTTCACTATCTTGGAATGCTTTATTTGTATCTTTTATTTCTTCTGGAGTTCCTACTTCTTTCTTTGATAGTTCTCTACTTTCTGAAACTTCTTCAAGTTTTTCATGAATTTCTTCTATCTCTTCTTGCTTTTCTTCTTCAGATATATTTTCATCAGTCTTATTTTCTATTGCCTTTTCAATTACTTTACTATCTTGGAATGCTTTATTTGTATCCTTTATTTCTTCCGAAGTTTCTGCTTCTTCTTCCTTTGATAATTCTCCTTCTTCTGAAACTTCTTCAAGTTTTTCATAGATTTCTTCTATCTCTTCTTGCTTTTCTTCTTCAGATATATTTTCCTCTACTAATTCTTCTAAATTTTCATTTTCATCTTTTTTCTTAAATTTATCCTTTAACCATTCAAACATAATTTTCTCCTAATCTTTTAATTTTACAGAATATAATTTACTAATTCCCTTCTCTTCCATTGTAACACCATACATAGTCTTTGCAATCTCCATTGTAAGTTTTCTATGTGTAATAATTATAAACTGAATTCCTTCCAAAGTTAAAAGGTAATCGGCATATCTCTTTATATTGGCATCGTCAAGGGCAGCATCAATTTCATCTAGAATACAAAAAGATGCAGGTCTATATTTTAATAGTGCAAATAAAAGTGCCACTGCAGTAAGTGACCTTTCTCCACCTGAAAGTAGAGATAGCGACTGAAGTCTTTTTCCTGGAGGGGACGCCTTTATTTCTATACCAGAATTTAGCACGTCTCCTTCAATTCCTATTTCTGCTCGGCCTCCATTAAATAATATTTTAAAAATTTCTGCAAAATTTGTAGAAATTTCGTCCATGGCTTCATTAAATATTTTTTTCATTTCAAAATCTAATTTATTTAAAATAGACTTTATTTCTTCCTTAGAATTTATTAAATCATCCCTCTGTGAACTATAAAAATCCAATCTCTCTTTGATAAGTTTGTATTCTTCAATAGATGAAATATTAACTTCGCCATAGTCCCTTACTTTTTTCTTTAATCTTTTAATTGAGATTTCTTTTATATCCCCAAGATTATCGTCAATATAATCATGAAAATCTTCAATATTATACTCTTCATTTAATCTAAGTGCTTCATTTAAAATTTTATTTTTGTTCATTTCAATTTTTAAAGTGAGTTTTTCTAATTCAGAATTTATAATTAGAGATTTTTCTTTAAATTCACTTAAAGTATCTTTGTTGCTCAAATATACTTTATTCTTCTCTTCCAAAAGCTCTTTGGAATTATTTATAGAAGTCTTTAAACTTTCAATTTTTAATTTTAATTCTTCTAATTGTATTTTATTTTCATCGTTTAAATTTATTTTTTGACTAATATTTAAACTCGTATCTTCTAAATAAACTTTATTGTTTTTTAGCTTTTCTTCTATATTAGAGATTTCAGCTATTATTCTCTCTTTTTCTCTATTATTGTATAGAAGTTTTTCTCGGTTTTCCCTTTCAAGTAGCTGAATTTCTATTTTTTCGCCCTTCAAGCTTTCAATTTCTTTAGATAAATTAATTAATCTTTCACCACTGTCAACTTCTTCCATTAAAGCTTCTAGGATTTTATTTTTATTTTCAATTTCCAAATTGTTTTTATCTAAATTTAAAATGTCCGTTTTTATATTCTCTTCTAACTCTGCTCTTTCTTTTTCATATTTATTTAGATAATTTGTGTTCAAATCTTTGTCATTTTTATTTTTGTATATGTTCTTTTCGAGTTCGGATACTTTTAAGCTATAGGCGTTTTGTTTTTCTTGAAAATCTTTAGCAAAAATATTCAAATTGAAAATTTCTCTTTCAACTTTATCTTTATCTTTATGGATTTTTTTTATTTCAGAATTAATTTCACTAGCTTTGGTTTGCAACTCACTAATTTCATTTTTTCGCAAGATAAAACTGCTATTATAGTTATTTAAACTTCCACCAGTTATAGCACCAGATGGATTAAATACCTCTCCTTTTAGTGTAACTACCTTTAATTTGTGTTTTTTTGAAATATGACTTGCGTTTTTAAAATTATCAGCAATAATAACTCTTCCTAATAAATTATAAAAAATACCATTAAAAACACTGTCAAATTTAATCAAATCACAAGCTAAACCAATGATTCCTTCTTCTGATGTATTTATTATTGCTCTACTACCATTTACTCTATCAAGGGGTAAAAAGGTTGCCCTTCCCATATTATTTTTCTCTAAAATCTTTAACATTTCAGATGTATCTTTTGTAGAAGACACTATGATATTTTGTGCCATAGAACCCAAAGCTACAGAAATTGCCTTTTCATATTTTTTTTCTACTAAAAATTTCTCAGCAACTGGTCCATAAAGCGAATCTCTAAAAACATTATTATTCAAAGAAAAATTCATGAAAGACTTTACCGTTCTATTATATCCTTCATAGTTTGATTCCATATTTTCAAGAATTCTTAATCTTGCCAACATTTCATTGTGAGAATTATTCTTTATAGTCAAATTATTTTCAAGGTTTTTATTTTCTTCATTGAGTTCTATAATTTTTTCCTTAGTTTTATTAAATTCCACTTCTTTATTTTTAATTAAATTTTTTAATTTAATTAATTCCTTAGAATCTTTATCAAGAATCCTTTCAAATTCAACTTCATTTGTTTTTAAACTTTCTATGTTCTTTTCTAAATTTTTTCTTCTATTATTTTTTTCTTCTATAATATCTTTTAAAGTATCATTTTTAAATTTGATGTTTTCTAACTCATTTTTTATTTTGTTTTTGTTTTCAAAATTTAAGTTTCCTATTTCTTCTAAGCTTTTAAATTCAGATTCTAATTTTTCAATAATCTTGTTTTTATCATCTAGTTTCTTTATTACCTCTTCTTTAGAGTTTTTTAAAACTTCCTCTTCCTCTTTTAAGTCTTCTAAATTCTTATTAAAAGAGATAATACTTTCATTTAATGACTTATTTTCATTATCAATTCTCTCAGAATCCTTTTTTAGTGAATTTATTTTTTCGCTTTGAAGATTCATGTTTAAGTTAAGCTTGTCAAAATCATCTTTTTTAATGTTCAAGCTTTCATTATCAATATTAATTTTTTCCGAAATTTTTGAAATTTCACTTTCTAGTAAACCTAATTCCCCAAATAAATTGTTTTTTTCTAAAGAAATATTTTCAAAATCTCTCTTTAAATTTTCTGCACTTTCTTCTAATTTTTTGATTTCTTCTTCTCTATTTTTTATATCTTTGCATGAAAAATTAATGTCATTTATCTTTAAAATTTCAAAGTCCTTTAAGTAAGCCTCAGCTTTTTCAGATTGAGTTCTTAAATTTTCTTCTTGAAGAACAATTTCTGATAGAATATCTTCAATTCTAACTAAATTCTCCTCAGTCTTCAAAAGTTTATTAGTAGATTGAACTTTTTTATATTTATATTTAGAAATTCCAGCAGCTTCTTCAAAAATATTTCTCCTGTCTTCTGGTTTAGAGCTAAGTATTGACTCAATCTTGCCTTGACCAATAACAGAATACCCATCCTTACCTATCCCTGTATCCATGAAAAGTTCTTTAATATCTTTTAATCTGCACTTTTTATTATTTATAAGAAATTCACTTTCAAGAGACCTATACATTCTTCTAGTTACAGAAATCTCATTGTAAGGAAGGTTTAAAGATTTATCGCTATTGTCAAATACAATCGTAACTTCAGCTAGTCCAAGAGGCCTTTTAGTATCTGTACCTGAAAAAATTACATCTTCCATTTTATTTCCACGAAGATTTTTTACAGAAGTTTCTCCAAGAACCCAAGTAATAGCATCTGTAATGTTACTCTTTCCACTTCCATTTGGTCCAACAATGGCATTAGTAGTCTTATCTAATTCAATTTTTGTTCTGTTAGCAAAGGACTTAAAGCCTTGCATTGTAACTGATTTTAAAAACATCTACTCACCTATAATAATCTCTTATATCAATAATTTCTCGGAATTTTCCTCTTATTTCAAGTTCAAAGTTATCTAAATTTTTTTCTCTCAAATTTATTTTTGATATTCCAAGTTTTTTTATCATTTCACTTTTATTTTTTGCCCTTTGTCCACTAATGTTAGAAATATTTTTGCCATTAGCAAAAATTAAAATCTCTTCACTAATATTTTTTGATTTCCCAAAATAGTTTAAGAGTCCTGCTTTAAAATAATAGGCTTCTACTAACTGTCTGTAAGCAGGATGAAAGGCTCCAGCCACAACATCACCATTATAATTTATATTTTCAGTTGGCTGAAGACCAACTCTAATTACGTTAATATTGTTCTTATAATAAACATTAAGTAAATCGGCTACATACTTAATGGAAGTTTCTAAATCTAAGGCATTATAACTTCCATCCTTTAGATTTTTATAAAGAGCAGTTTCTTTAATTACAAGAGTTGGATAAATTCTAACACAATATGGTTCAAGTTTTACAAATTCTCTAGCTGTATAGAGAGATTTTTTCAAAGAATCTCCTGGAAGCCCCACCATTTGTTGTAACCCCAGTAAAAATCCATAATCCTTAATTAATTTTGAGGATTCATAGACACACTTTGCATCATGTCCTCTATTGGATAACCTTAAAACTTCAAAATCAAGACTTTGAACTCCAAGTTCTATAATATCTACACCATACTTTTTTAAATTGATTAAAATTTCAGCATCAATTGCATCAGGTCTAGTAGAAAGCCTAATAAAATCTACAAGTCCATTTCTCTTATATTTATATGCTACTTTTAAAAATTCACTTTGCTTATCAATTGGTATTGCAGTGAAACTTCCCCCATAAAAAGCAACTTCAACATTGTCTTTTCTTTTAAAATAAGAAAGATATTCCAAAATAGTATTTTCAACATCACTATTTGAAATATCTGTAGACATTCCCGTAATTTTTCTTTGATTGCAAAATACACAATCGTTAGGACAGCCATAGTGAGGAATAAAGATTGGAATTATATTTCTCTTTGACATTTTCCTCTCCTTTCAAAGGCATACCTTGCAGCTTCTTGTTGAGACTCTTTTTTTGTCTTTCCTTTACCTCTTCCAACTAAAACTTCGTCTAAAAATAACTCCGTATAAAAAGTTTTATCATTATCTGGTCCTTCTTCTCTTACAAGTTTGTATTCAGCTTTTTTACCAGATTTTTGAACTTCTTCTTGAAGTTTAGTTTTAAAATCTATATTAAAAAGTTTGTAGCTATCTTCTTCTAAAAAATCTTGAAATAAATTCAAAACTATTCTCTTAGCATTATCAAAATTTGAGTCTAAGTAAATAGCACCTATTAATGCTTCTAATGCATCAGCTGAAGTGGACTCTCTCGTCCTTCCACCGTTTTTTATCTCGCCTTTACCAAATTCTATTGCATTACCAAGACTTAGCTTTTTTGAAATGTAAAATAAAACTTTTTCATTTACTGATTCAGCTCTCATTTTAGTGAGCGATCCCTCTAAATCTTTTGGAAAATTTTTATAAAAATATTCCCCTATTACAAGACCTAGAACTGCATCTCCTAAGTATTCAAGTCTCTCATTACTCTCATAGGATTTCATATTATTTTCATTTACATAAGAACTGTGAGTCAAGGCTTTCTTCAAAAGTTTAATATCTTTAAAAGTATAATTTAATTTTTTTTCAAGAACTTTTAGATTTAACTTGGACATAAAATTATTAATCCAAATCCTCTACATAATCAATGACATCGCCAATAGTTTTAAGCTTTTCTAAATCTTCTTCAGAAACTTCTGTATCAAATTCTTCTTCAATGGTCATGACTAATTCAACAAGCTCAATGGAATCAGCATTTAAGTCATCTTGAAAATTCATGTTTTCATCAAGTTCATCAACATCTAGATTGAATTGTCCTGCAATAATTTCTAAAATTCTTTCTTTCATTTTTCTTCCACCTTATCTTTAATTTTTTTAACCACATTAGATTTTACTATATCAATTGCATACTTTGCAGCATTTTTTATTGCCTTGCTGTCAGAATTTCCGTGAGCTTTGATAATATTTCCATCAATTCCTAAAAGAATAGTCCCACCAACTTCTTTTGCGTCTAAATCTTTAAATTTCTTCATTAAAAATTTACTAAATACCATTTTACTATTATCGTCAAGCTCAGATTTTTCTATGCTATGAAAAACATTCTTTACAGCAAAATCAACAACTCCTTCAATAGATTTCAAAAGAATATTTCCATCAAAGCCATCACATACAACAATGTCGACGTCGTTATTCATTATATCTCTTGCTTCAATATTTCCAACAAAGTTTATAGAACTATCTTTAAGTATCTTATAAGTTTCTTTGTAAAGAGAGTTACCCTTCCCTTCTTCAGCGCCTACATTTAAAAGTCCAATCTTTGGATTTTCTATCTTATAATATTCTCTTAAAAAGATATTCCCAAGGTTCGCAAATTCTAAAAGAAGTTCGGGATTAGTGTCCATATTGGCACCAGAATCAATTACCATTGTATTTGATCTCATACCTGGAATTACCGTTGGGAGGACTGCTCTTTTTATTCCCTTAATTCTTCCAACGATTAAAAGCCCACCGGCTAAAAGTGCTCCTGTACTTCCAGCAGAAATAATCGCATCGGCTTTCTTTTCTCTTAATAAATTCATTGCTACAACAACAGAAGAATCTTTCTTTCGTCTAAGTGCAAAGGCAGGATCTTCATTATTCTCTATATTTTCTTTCGCATCAATTATTTCTACTTTGTCTATATTGTAATCTAGTTCTTGTAGATTTTCTTTAATAAAATCTTCTCTACCAACTAAAATAATGTCAGTATTAAATTCATTAGAGGCGTCGATTGCTCCTTTTATAATTTCGGATTTATTATCTCCACCATTTATATCAAAAATTAATTTCATTTCGACCTCCAGTAATAATTTTAATATATATCAAAAATTTAAAAAAATCAATGATTAACGATTAAGCTCTAATTATCAACTTATAAAAGTTTATCATAAATAAATAAAAAATTATACAAAAAACTCGCTCAATTTTTCTTGAGCGAGTCTAAATAATTATAAAATTTATGTTTTGTTAAATTATTCTTCTTCAGAAAGAGTTACATAACTTGCATATCTTTCTTTAGCATTTTCTTCTGCAACTTCGTAAAGCTTTTCTGCTCTTTCAGGGAATAACTTTTTAAGTGAAGTATATCTAACTTCTCCATCTAGGAATTCTCTAAATGGTTTTGTTGGCTCTTTAGAATCTAGTATGAATGGATTCTTTCCTTGAGCTTTAAGTTCAGGGTTGAATCTATATAGATGCCAATAACCTGTTTCTACAGCTTTCTTTTCTTCTTCTACTGAGAATCCCATTCCTACTCTAATTCCATGATTGATACATGGTGCGTAAGCAATAATTAGAGATGGTCCATCATAAGCTTCTGCTTCTTTAATTGCTTTAAATGCTTGGTTTTTATCTGCGCCAAGAGCAATTTGTGCTACATATACATAGCCATAAGTTGTAGCCATTAAACCTAAATCTTTTTTCTTAGTTAACTTACCAGCTGCTGCGAATTGAGCAATTGCTGCTGTTGGAGTTGACTTAGAAGCTTGACCACCAGTATTTGAATAAACTTCTGTGTCAAGAACAAGTACATTAATGTTTTCGCCAGATGCTAAGACATGGTCAAGTCCACCGTATCCAATATCGTATGCCCAACCATCTCCACCAATTATCCATTGACTCTTCTTAACTAAGAATCTTTCAAGACCTTGTAGTGTTTCGATTATTTCGTCGGCTTTATCATTACCAAATTTCTTATCCAAAACTTTTAATACATTTACACTTGCAGCTTTTGATGTCTTGTAATCTTCTTTACCTTCAATCCAAGCGTTAAATGCTTCATTTGCATCCTTATCAACATTAAGTTCGATAAATTCTTTCATTAGATTTTCAATTCTATTTCTTGTTTGTTCTTGAGATACTGCCATACCATATCCATATTCAGCATTATCTTCAAATAATGAGTTAGCCCATGATGGTCCATTGCCACAGTCATCTGTGCAATATGGCATTGATGGTGCAGATCCTCCCCAAATTGATGAGCAACCAGTTGCGTTAGCAATACTCATTCGATCTCCAAATAATTGTGTAACAAGTTTTACGTATGGAGTTTCTCCACAACCTGCACAAGCTCCAGAGAATTCAAGATATGGAGTTTGGAATTGAGAATTTTTAAAGTTATTTGGCTCAATATTTTCTTCTTTAGATTTAATATGTTCAGAAGCATATTCCCAGTTAGCCGCTTGTACTTCCATTTCATTTTCAAGTGGTGTCATTACAAGAGCTTTTTGTTTAGCAGGACACACTTGAGCACAATTTCCACAACCAGTACAATCTAATGGCGAAATTTGAATTCTATATTCATAATCTTCAAGTCCCTTACCGTTAGCCTTTTTAGTTTCAAATCCTTCTGGTGCATTTGCTTTTTCGTCTTTATCAACTAAGAAAGGTCTTATAACAGCATGAGGGCAAACTAATGAACATTGATTACATTGGATACAGTTTTCAATTTTCCATTGAGGTACATTTACTGCTATACCTCTCTTTTCGTAACGACTTGTTCCAGCTGGGAATGTTCCATCAGGCATATCAACAAAAGCAGATACTGGAAGGTCATTACCTTCTTGTCTATTCATTGGAATTAAAATGTTATTGATAAAGTCAGGTGCTCCTTTAATGTTAAAGTCCTTAGTAGTATCAGCATTTTTCCAAGAATCTTTTACTTCTACTTTTTTAAGAGCATCAATACCACGATCTACTGCTGCATAGTTCATGTTTACAATATCGTCCCCTTTAGCACCGTAATCTTTTACAATTGCTTTTTTAAGAAGTTTAACAGCTTCATCTATAGGAAGAACTTGAGAAAGGTTAAAGAATGCAGCTTGCATTACCATATTTGTTCTTCCACCAAGTCCAACTTCTGCAGCTATTTTAGTTGCATTAATTGTGTAAAATTCAATTTCATTATCAGCAATATATTTCTTCATATATCCTGGAAGATGTTCGTCAAGTTCTTCTTCACTCCAAATAGTATTTAGTAAGAACTTTCCACCTTTTTTAAGTCCTCTTAATAGGTCATAAGAATAAACATAGGATTGTTTTGAACAAGAAATAAAATCAGTTTCAGTTAATAAATAAGTTGAAGTAATCTTGTTTTTACCGAATCTCAAGTGAGACATTGTAACTCCGCCAGATTTTTTGGAATCATAGTCAAAATAACCTTGAGCGTACATATCAGTGTTATCACCAATAATCTTAATTGCCGATTTATTTGCACCAACTGTACCATCTGATCCAAATCCCCAGAATTTACATCTAATAGTTCCTTCTGGTTCTGTTGTGATTTCTTCTTTAATTGGAAGTGATTTATGAGTTACATCATCAACAATACCAATTGTGAAATCATTTTTAGGCTCAGATTCTTTAAGATTGTCAAATACAGAAAGAATATCTGTTGGGTTAGTATCCTTAGATCCTAGACCATAAATACCACCAACAATAAGTGGTTTTTTATCTGATTCATAGAATGCATTTCTAATATCTAAATAAAGAGGTTGTCCTTCTGCTCCCTTTTCTTTTGTTCTATCAAGAACTGCAATTCTTTCTACAGTCTCAGGAATTGCTTCCATTAAGTGTTTAACAGAGAATGGTCTATAAAGATGAACTTTGATAAGGCCTGTCTTTTCTCCCTTTGCATTTAAGTAATCTACAACTTCTTCAATTGTTTCTGTTGCAGAACCCATTGCTACAATAATATTAGTAGCATCTTTAGCTCCGTAATAATTAAATAAGTTATATTCTCTTCCAGTTAATTTAGAAATTTCTTTCATATATTCTTCAGTAATACCAACAATATCAGTGTAGTATTTGTTTGAAGCTTCAATTTCTTGGAAGTAAATATCAGGATTTTGTGCAGTACCTCTTACTTGTGGTCCCTTTGGATTTAAAGCTCTTTCTTTAAATTCTTTTACTGCTTCTTTGTCAACAAGCTTTGCCAAATCATCATAATTAAGTACTTCGATTTTTTGAACTTCATGAGATGTTCTAAATCCGTCAAAGAAGTGAACAAAAGGAACTCTACCTTTAATTGCAGATAAGTGAGCAACGCCAGCTAGATCCATTGATTCTTGAACAGAACCTGATGCTAAAAGAGCACATCCTGTTGCTCTTGCTGCCATAACATCTTGATGATCTCCAAATATTGAAAGTGCATGAGATGCTAAAGCTCTTGCTGCTACGTGGAATACGCCAGGAAGTAATTCTCCTGCTATTTTGTACATATTAGGTAGCATAAGTAATAAACCTTGAGATGCTGTGTATGTTGAAGTTAGTGAGCCAGCTTGTAATGCGCCATGAACAGCTCCAGCAGCTCCTCCTTCAGATTGTAACTCCTTAACCAATACTTCTTGTCCGAAAATATTCTTTCTTCCATGAGAAGCCCAAGCATCAATGTGCTCAGCCATTGGTGATGATGGAGTTATTGGGTAAATGCAAGCAACATCAGAAAAGGCATAAGCCACATGAGCGGCTGCTTCATTACCATCCATTGTTTTAAATGTTTTAGACATATTAGCCTCCTATTATTAATAATATAAATATTAACTAACTATACTGTTTATATTATAGAACTTTATTTAATAAATTTCAATAATATTATTAATAATGAACTTTCAAATATTTAAAAAATAGCGAAAAATGAAAGGCATTTCATAATGTGAAATCATATTTGTCTTGTAAAAATTTTATTTATCATTCATAAAAATAAATAAGAGCGTAATAATTTTACGCTCAATAATACTATTTTAATTTTTTTAACATTCTCTCATTTAATGCTAAGGCTGGATTATAACCTAATTCCTTCTGTTTATAATTTTTTGTAGCAACTTCTATTATAAGAGCTGTGTGTCTTCCTGGTTTAACTGGAATATCAAATTTTACCACATCAATTCCTAAAATGTTTTGATAATTGTTGTCCACTCCAAGTCTTTCATATTCCTTTGATTCGTCCCAATCTTCTAAGTTTACTACGACCTCTATTGCTTTTTCTTCCATTACAAATCCAATACCAAACATCTTTTGGATATCAATTATCCCTACTCCTCTGATTTCCATAAAATACTTTGTAATATCTGGAGACTTTCCTATTAGTTTTTTATCTATATTTTTTATGATAACTGAGTCATCTGAAATAAGCCTTGCACCATTTGAAATTAAATCAAGGGCTGTCTCACTCTTACCTATCCCACTTCTCCCAGTTATTAAAACTCCAATTCCAGATATATCCAACAACACACCATGCATTCTAGTAGTTGGTGCTAAGGCTTCATCTACGAAAGAAATAATTTTGCTGAAAATTTTTGATGTTGTATCTGGACTTCGCAGAATTGTAACATTATGTTTTTCTGCCAAAACTTTTGCCTGCAGAAATATTTCATTGTCTCTTGAAAATACAACTACAGGAATATTGTACTTAAATAATTTTTCTAATGTAGAATATCTTTCCTCGTCATCCAAAGAATTAATATAATGCCACTCTTGTGTGCCAATAAGCTGAATTCTATCTTTGACAAATTTTGAATAATATCCGCAAAGTTGAAGCCCTGGTCTATTAATATCGCTATTTTGAATTTCAATTTCTCTATAATCGCTTGACTGATGAACAATTTCAAAATTTAATTCTTCAACAATTTCTCTTAATTTAACTCCCATTATTTACACTCCTAAAATGTCTGTAAAGTGACTCTGCACTTTTTTCATTCATGGACTCAACTTCCATAAGTTCCTCGACACTTGCATTTTTTATTTTATCAATTGACTTAAAATGCCTTAACAAATTTTCCTTTCGCTTAGGTCCTATTAATTTTATATCATCAAGCTCTGACTTAAACATTGTCTTCGCTCTAAGATTTCTGTGATAGTTTATTGCAAATCTGTGAGCTTCTTCTTGAATTTTGTAAATCATTTTATAAGCTCTTGAGTTTAAATCAACATTAAATTCTTCATTATTATAAATTATTCCACGAGTTCTATGAAAGTCATCCTTTACAAGACCACAAATTTCTAAATTTAAGTTTAATTTTTCTAAAATTTCTTTGGCTACATTGACTTGACCCTTGCCGCCATCCATCATTATAAGGTCTGGGAAATTTGAAAAGGAAGAATTTATGTCTTCTTTTTTTTCTTCTACACCCCTCTTAAATCTCCTCTCAATTACTTCCTTTAAACTAGAATAATCATCAGGACCTATAACACTTTTTATTCTAAATTTTCTGTAATCGCTCTTCTTTGCATCCCCATCTTCAAATACAACCATTGAACCAACTGATTCTACACCTGAAATATTTGAAATGTCATAGGCTTCTATTCGCCTTGGTATTTCACTTAGACCAATTAAGTCTTTTATCTCTTCTAGTGCCAATCTATTCGACTCCGCTCGTTTTTTGTATTTGTCGCCATATTTTTCAATCATATCAAGAGCATTTCTCTTGACCATTCTAATTAATTCTTTTTTATCGCCCTTTATTGGAACACTTATGGTAACTTTATTCCCTCTTTTTTCAGTGAGCCAATCTTCCAAGACTTTAATATCCATTGGCTTTTCTTCTATAATAATTTCCTTTGGAATATAAGATGCCCCAATGTAAAATTGTTTTAAAAAGGAAGAGAAAATTTCCTCGTAGCTGTCATTGTAATAATCCCTTATCATATAATGCTCTCTGCCAATAATTTTTCCCTTTCTAAAAAAGAAAATTTGGATGAGGACTTCGTCAATTCCCTTTGCAAGGGCGATTATGTCCTTATCATCATGAGCTTCAGGATCACTTATAAGCTGTCTTTCCTTTAAATATTCTAAGTTTTTAATTCTATCGCGAATATCAGCAGCATTTTCATAATCAAGATTTCTCGAGTAGTCCATCATCTTTTCGTGAAGTTTATCTATAAGTTTATTGTCAGAACTAGAAAGGAAACTCAAAACTTCATCCACCATTACTTTATAATCTTCGTCTTTTACATTTCCAATGCAGGGACCTATACATTTACCAATGTAATAATTTAGACAAGGTCTATAATTTTTTTCTTCCACATTTTCAAGATTTAAGTTACAAGTCCTCAGAGGATAAATTCTCTCGAAGGTTTCAATTGATTCATTTACAGCAAAGACATCGGGATAGGGTCCAAAATATTTTGCCCCATCCTTTAAAATTCTTCTAGTCTTCATAACTCTAGGAAATCTCTCGTTTACCTTAACCTTTATATATGGATACTGCTTGTCATCACGCAAGAGAATATTGTATTTTGGGAGATTATCCTTAATTAAATTGGACTCAAGGACAAGAGACTCCACTTCATTTTCAACAATAATATACTCAAAATCATGGATTTTTGAGACCATGCTGGCAACTTTTTGGGAAGATTTACCATAAGAGCCAAAGTATTGTCTCACTCTCTTTCTAAGAGACTTGGCTTTGCCAACATAAATTATCTCATCTAATTCATTTTTCATTATATAAACCCCAGGTTTGTCTGGAAGCTTATCAAGCCTTTCTCTTAAATCTAACAATTATCTACTAACCTCTTTCGTTGCCTCTCTCAAATAATCTAAAACTTCTCCATGTAAATGTGGACTTAAGATTTCAAAAACTTCTCTGTGATAAGAATTTATAACCTCTATTTGCCTATCTGTAAGTAAATTTACATCAATTGCCTTGAGTTCAAATGGACAAAAAGAAATTGTCTTAAATTTATTAAAAACTGAATCCACAGTTTCAGAGTCAAAAACCACTCTCATGATGTTTTCAATTCTTATGCCATGCTTATTTTCCTTGTAGACACCAGGTTCATTGGAGACAATCATGTTTTCCTCCATCCTAACAGCCGGGTCTCTTGGAGAAATTCTGTGTGGTCCTTCATGAACTGAAAGGACAAAGCCAATTCCGTGACCTGTTCCGCATTTGTAGTCCATCCTATCTTGCCAAAGGGCATATCTTGCAATGCCATCTAAAGCTAAATCATAAGTTCCCTTTAAAAATACAGCATCCATTAAATCTATGTGACTCTTTAAAGTCATTGTGTAGTCGTGAATTTCTTCTTCTGTGAGTTCTCCCATAGCAATTGTTCTTGTTATGTCTGTTGTTCCAGAATAATATTGTCCACCTGAATCCACAAGGTAAAATCCCCTTGGCTCAATTACAGCTTGGTCATTCTCTCTGGCATGATAGTGCATCATAGCTGCATTTTTTCCATAGGCAGAAATCGTATCAAAGGAATTTGAAATATAAAGTGGATCTTCTGCACGCATAGAGTCAAGCATCACTCCTGCTTCATATTCGCCTATTTTATTTTTTACATTTTCCTTTAACCAACAGATGAACTTAAATAAAATTGCTCCGTCTCTTATATAAGTGTCCTCAAGATTTTTTATTTCAATTTCATTTTTTATTGCCTTTAGATTTTCTGAAATATTATTGCCAAAAATTATTTCATTTTTTTCGCAAATGCCTTTATAAATTTTTTCGTTAATTGAATTTGGGTCGAGGTAAATTTTTTTATCTTTATAAGATTTTATATAATCATAAAATTCTGAGTAATCTCTTAATTCAACAAAATCTGCAATTTCTTTTTCAATATTTTTTGTCTTTTCTCTATCAGTAAATAAAATTACCTTGTCACTTTCAATTATCATAAAAGAAATTAAAACTGGTGTGTCCTTTATGTCCATGCCACGAATATTTAATGTCCATGCAATATCCACAAGAGACGAAAGAACAGTCATGCCAATATTTTTTTCTTTTAACTTTTCTCTTATTTCAGAAATCTTTTCTTGAGCAGATTTTCCTGCATACTTTACATCTAATAAAAACGCATCTTCACTTGGCAAATCATACCTATCTTTCCAAAGTTCTTTTATTAAATCTATATCAATAATTTTAATATTTTTATTTTCTAATTTTTTTGAAATAGAAGCAAATTCTTGATGAGAAAAATACTCTGCATTAAGACCAAGTGTCATTCCTTCCTTAATATTTTCAGCTATCCACGCATCATAATTTAAGACTCCAGCTTGTCCCTGCTTTTTGAGTTCGAAGCCAAAATCTTTAATTTCCTTTGCAGCTTGGATAAAATACCTGCCATCAGTCCAAAGATATGCCTCGTCATTTGTAATGACAGCAGTTCCTTGCGATCCAGTAAAGCCTGTCACAAATTCCCTTTCCTTGTAGTAGTCTGGCAAGTACTCAGACCCATGAGGATCCTTTGATGGCACAAGATAAAAATCTATTTTATTTTCTTCCATTAAGTTTCGTATTTTATTTAAAATCACATAATCACTTCCTAAGTTATATATTATCACAAGAGAAAAATAGGGCAAAGAAAAAAGTCCGGTGAAACAATTTTCAACCGAACTTTCTCCTCTTTCTAATTTTTCTTATTTAAAATCTTTTAACTCACCATAAAAAGTTATTGCATTGGATTCCTTTTCAAATTTAATTACCTTATCATCTGATATGGCAAAATAAAAAGTCTTTCCATTTAAGAATATATATTTGTTAAAGTCATTGTCTTCTAGTTTGTATATCCTCTTGTCTTCATCTTCTTTAAAATTACCTTTCTCTATAAGACTTCCATTACAAAAGATATAATACACCTTTTCCTCAGTATCAAAGGACATTGAATAAAAATCTTTATTAAAACACACATAAGTTCCTTTCAAGAGGGGAACCATTGGATTTTGTAGTTTTTGCTGTAAAATAATTGTAGAACACAAGAGAACAATATTAAGAACAATTAAAATTTTAATTAGTAAGTTTTTTTTATTCATTAGAAAAATCCCCCATTTTATTTAAGCAATAAACTAATTATTTTTTCAAATTATATAATTAATGTTTTATTTATTTGGTTCCTTAGCTTTTTCATAATCAATCATAACAGTTTTTTCAACCTTAGTATATAAAAATATTTTATCTTTGTAAATCATTAAAAAGTTCGGCGAACTAATTTTCAACCGAACTTTCTTATTTTTCAAATTTTCTTATTTATTTGATTCAGTATAAATTTGCGTAGGTCCATCGGCACCACCGATCATTTCCAATTCGCCATCTCGAGTCATTTTTTTCCACTCATCATCAGAAATCTTTCGATTAATCAAGTTTTCCATTTGAGTTTTTGTCAAACCTTGATTCTCTTTTGCAATAGTTTTATTTAGAAAGAATCCTGCAAAAAATGACAAACATATAAGAAATATAGCTAAACCTTTCTTCAAAATATTACCTCCTTTTATAGATTTCTAGCATTTGTTGTTGTGCTAAATCGACTGCTTTCTCCCATAATATTTTTAAAATAAAAAGTAATATACAATACCCCACCATGTGTAACTAATATATACTAAAAGGAGTAGTATTATTATCAAAATACCTTTGATTATAAAATCTTTATTATTCTTGGAATTTTTCTTACTAAGATAAAAATCTATGGTTTTATATCCGCCAAATAAAATAGGAATGTTAATTATAATGCACATTAAATTTAGATAAGTATTTATAAATTTATCGGAACCTAAAAAATCAATATTATATTT
The DNA here is from genome assembly GCF_000321025.1 of Peptoniphilus senegalensis JC140. Classification (GTDB taxonomy): domain Bacteria; phylum Bacillota; class Clostridia; order Tissierellales; family Peptoniphilaceae; genus Peptoniphilus_A; species Peptoniphilus_A senegalensis. The sequence continues at coordinate 209,131 of NZ_HE610717.1, read as the reverse complement.
ACTGCCTAAGAATTTCAGGCTAACAAATAATATTAAACTTATTATTGAAATTCCATACATAATTTTTTTATTTGAGCGTCTATTTAATAAATAAACTAAAATTAAGTATATTATTATACTTATAATATATATTAAAAGCTGTTTTGTCCTCAACTTGTATCTCCTTTCAATGATTAATAAATAAGTTTACACTTTCTTACCTATTAACTTTGAAATATAATTATCACTATATTTTTTTATTTATCAATTTATTACTCCTCTTGCCACAAACTTATATTAATTTTATAAGTTATAGGTTTTACAGATTGATTTAATATAGTAACTTTATAATTAGATCCACGATCAAGCCTAATTTTTAAATTCTTTCCCTCATTAAATCTTGATTCATATATTTTTTCGCCATTTTCCACTATAAGCACCGTATAATCTATCCCCTTTTTAGAATGCATCTCACTTGTTTTAATTGTAAACCCCTTTTGATTATCCATTGAAAAGGACTGAAAATTAAATTTATAATCTATATGTTCAAAGGCTGGTATTATTTCTTTTTTCTTTACATATTTATCGCCAACATCATTTAATAATATTTCATCTAAATCTAGTTTTTCATACTCTTCATCTCTTATTTCTTCAACTCTATTGTCCACATTTACATAAACTTCTTTTATTCCATCTGTATCAGATATAACTTCATTTTCATCTACTTCTATGGCATTTGTAAACACTGGTATGTACAAGAATAATAAAAATATTAAAGTAAATGTACCTGACATTGTTTTTTTCCAATTTTTCATGGTCAACATCCTTTCCTTAGTTGGGCTTAAATTTAAGACAAATTTATCATTTTCCCTTTGCCTTTCTATCAATTTAAGCATTGACTGGCAATAATTTTTCCTATTTTCTAAGCTATCTCCTATTTTTTCTATAACTATTCTGTCGCAGTTTATCTCTATATCTTCTTCAAAATATTTTAAGCCAATTATTAAAAATGGATTATACCAATAAAGGCATATTATTAAATTTTTTAAGTGACTTAGTAAAATGTGAAATCTTTCTATATGCACTAACTCGTGAATAAATACATGGTCTAATAAATCCCAGTCTTTTAAAATATTTTTTTGTAAAATTATTTTGGGTCTAAATATTCCATAAGTTATAGGCGTGTCTATTTCATCATTTATATAAACCTTTACTTCTCTTTTTATCTTAAATTTTTTTAGAGAATTGTTTAAATGAGTTCTGTCCTTTAATTCAACAGAATTACTTAAGGCTTTTTTAAATTTTATAAATTGATACAGTGTATAGATAATGACTAAGCTTGATCCTACTATCCTATTAAACATAGATATTGATGGGAAATTATAGGTTATGTAAATTGCTGCTTGATTTATCAAAATTGAGGGTGCGAAAATTGTCTTTATAAATTTTGAAGCTTCATAGGTTTTTATACTAAATAAAATATCTTTTGGAAATATTAAATATATCAAAAGAAGAGTCCACAATATGATATTAGCACCCTTAATGCTTTTTAAGTTTAATCTCTTTCTAAAGAGTAAAATCAAAATTAATATTATAATTGATTTTAAACTTTTATAGAGGACTCCTGAACTGGCTATACCTATTCTCATTTTTCTTCCTTATCAAAATCTTTAAGAATATTTTTTATCTCTTTAATTTCTTCTTCGCTTATTTTATTGTCCTTTAAAAACGTCCTGCAAAAACTTATAAAGGATCCTTGAAATAATTTATCTATTGCTTCTTCCCTTTGTTTTTGCAAGGCTTCTTCTCTTGTAACAGTGGGTTTTATTGTGTACTTAGGATACCTTCTTGTAATTGCTCCCTTTTCTAATAACCTTCCCAAAAATGTGTAGCATGATGTTTTGCCCAAGTCATATTTTTCCTTTAATACTTTGGATAATTCTAGGGCTTGGATTTCTCCATTTTCATCTAGGCATTCCCCGTCCCACAAAACTTCCATTACCATAAGTTCTCCATTTGATAGTTCCATTATTATCACCTCATAACTTCATATTATTGCCCGCATTTATATTTTCATCTTGAGTATACGTTGCCACTTTATTTTTGTCAAGTTTTAATAATAGAAAAAAGTCCGGCGAAATAATTTTCCACCGAACTTTCTTCTGCACTTATATTTAAAATCCTTTTAAACTAATTTATTAAAATCTCATAGTAATCTTTATTTTAAAACTCTATTTTAACTTTAAATAAATCTCCATCAATATCTATCTCAAAGCTTGCTCCGTGAGCTCTCACAAAGGATGAGGCTATTGATAGTCCAAGTCCTGAACCTGATGTTGTCCTTGATTTTTCTCCACGAGTAAATCTTTCCATAAGTTCATCTGCGGAAATATTAAGTGGATACTTGGAGATATTTTTTATAGTTAGTTTAACTCCATCTTCTTCTGAAAGATCTACATAAACTCTTGAGTTTTCTAAGGCATACTTAGAAATATTTGAGAACAAGTTGTCTAAAACTCTTGAGAATTTTTGTCCATCAATATTAAGCATTACTTTATCTTCAGGAAGATCTGAAATTATTTCTAAATTCTTTTCTGCAATTTTGTCTTCCCACTCTCCTATTGACTGTTGAACAAGGGAATTGAAATCAAGTTCTTGCTTGTTAAGTTCTATATTATTTGATGTTGCCTTTGAAACTTCAAATAAATCTTCTATTAAGACTTTTAACTTGTTGGACTTTTCATTTATTATTCTTGCATATTCTTTTCTCTCTTCTTCTGAATTATTTTCTTTGGATAAGAGGTCAGAATAATTAATTATAGATGTCAATGGTGTCTTTAGGTCATGGCTCACATTTGTGATGAGTTCTGTCTTTAGTCTTTCAGATTTTACTGCATCTTCAATGGCAAGGTCTAAGTTTGAAGCAATATTGTTAAAATTGTCAATTATACCTTCATAAAGTCCGCCATTATTTTCTATGTTTTTCTTATAATTTCCCTTAACAATTTCACTGGACTCTCTTGAAATTTTTGCAACTTCATTTATATTTTTAAGGATGATTATATATATGAAGATTCCAAATAATATCATTGGAAATATTATCCCTTCAAGAGCAGAATAAAATATTGAAGCGAGAAATAGGAATAATAAAAATAGAACGAAGCAAATTCCAAAATAAACTATGGTAAATTTAATTTTTGCATCTTTAATATTTTTATTTTCTTCATCTATATTTGAAAATTCAGAAATAGCGCCAGTAAAAATTCTATAAATTAATGAATTTTTAACTAGATAATTTTCTGTATTCTTGTTAAATATGCTCTTCAAGATAATTACAAGGTAATTTACTGTTAGTGAAACAATTACAAGACCGATTAGATACAATAAATAGAAAACATACAAATTACTGTAGATTTGATTCATACCTGAAATTCCTGCACTAGAAACTACAAAAATTACAAATAGAATAATCACAAGTTCTATTGGAAGTTTGAAAACTTTTCTCAAGCTTTCGCTGCCGTCAACTTTTTCTATATTCATAAATATTCCAAGAAGTAGAGATAATATGGCAGAAATTATTACACTTACTCCAATTTGAAATATAACCTGTTCTCTAAATACATCTCTTTCGATATCTTTAAAAACTTCATCGTCTAATGATGTGTAATAAGCAAACTTTAGATTTTTAACATTATTATTACTATTTAATTTACTAAAGGTATCATTTAGAGCCCCCTTAAAAGACTTATCAATAAAATTGTAGTCACTATCCATAAGTCTTTGACTTTTTTGAACCTTATCAATCACTACACTATCATCAATTACCGAACCAGTAATTAAGAAGTCATTATTTCTTATTTCAATTTCTAGGGGATCAAATTCATTCTTTTCATACTCATTGGTTAAGTAAAAAGTTTTATATTCAGATTTTATTTCTGGTTGGTCTATCATCCCTTCATCCAAATAAAGTTTTGGGTCAAGTCCCTTTTCTTTTAGGGCATCTTTTTTCTTTTGAGCTTCAATTACTCCTCTATCTGTAACAACATTTCCATTTTTGTCAAAATATTTTAACTTATAAGACTTTATAGCATAGTTAAATTCTTTATAACTACTATAAAAATCATCATTGACATTTACTGACATATTTAGAGTGTTATAAATCCTATTTTCTGTCATAATTCTTTTATAAGATGAATCAGGATTCTTAGAAAAGAAATATGATCCTGCCAAAAGTGAAATAAGTGATATACCTAAAATTATTAAAGCATAATAGCTAAGTTTGTAAGAATTTTTTTTCATTATTTTCGCCTCAAATCTTCAAATTTATATCCAAGTCCCCACTGCACCTTTAAGTACATTGGCTTCTTTGGATTTACTTCGATTTTTTCTCTTATTCGCCTAATGTGAACTGTAACAGTCTTTGCCTCCATGGCTGGTTCATTCCACACGCTTTCGTAAATTTCTTCAATAGAAAAAACTCTATTTGGATTTCTCATGAGTAATTCTAAAATTTTAAACTCAATAGATGTTAGGGCAACTGGCTTATCTTCAACATAGGCAATTTTTTGAGATAAATCTAGTTTAATGCTGCCTATTTCAATAAAGTTTCTGTCGTTTTTTAAATCATAGGCATAAAATCTTCTCAAATTGCTCTTTACTCGAGCAATAAGCTCCATTGGATTGAAGGGCTTTTGAATATAATCGTCAGCACCAATATTGAGTCCAAAAATTTTGTCTGTGTCCTCTGATTTAGCAGATAAAATAATTATTGGGACTACAGAAATTTCTCTAAGTTTAATAATAGCTTCTTCGCCAGATAATTTTGGCATCATGAGGTCCATTATTATTAGGTCAATTTTTTCATTTTTAAAAATTTCTAGGGCTTCAAGTCCATCATAGGCGTAAAAAATATTAAAATTTTCATTTTTTAGATAAATTCCAATTGACCTTGCAATTTCCTTGTCATCCTCAGCAATTAAAATATTGTATTTATCCATTACATCCCTCCTCTGCCATTATAATAGCAAATAATAATTACAAAAAACTGAACAAAATTCTTACAAATTTCTTAAATAATACTTTATCAAAATTATTGGGAAATTAATATACAAAAAGTATTTTGTCCTATAAATATTTTTCCTTTTATATTATTGTTACTTACATTTTTGTGTGCTAAAATCAGTTTGTTATAATTATATTAAAAAAAGGAGTTTATTGTGAAGGAATACTATGGAATGAAACTTGAATACGAAGTTAATGATAAGCCAAACTTTTTAAAATCCTCCCTACTTGGATTTCAAAATATTTTGACTGCCTTTAGTGGGATTATAGCCGTACCACTTAGTATTGCAGCTATAGCAGGCACAAATGTTGCCGAGACTTCTGTGCTTATCTCTGCTGCTCTACTTGCCTCTGGTATCTGTTCTTTTATCCAAACTAAGGGAATCTTTAAGGGCAATGCAAAGGTTGGTATTGGTCTTCCAACAATTATGGGAACTGACTTTGGCTTTGTGCCACCTGCCAATGCTGTTATAAATACTATGGGTGGTGGTCTTGCTGGTTATTTTGGTGCAACTATAATGGGTGCCCTTTTAGAATTGATTTTAAGCTTTTTTATTAAGCCCCTTCTTAAATTTTTCCCAGAAGTTGTAACAGGAACTGTTATTACCCTAATTGGAATTACAATGATGCCCGTTGCCTTTGACTGGGTTGGAGGAGGTTATGGTGCAGAAAATTATGGGGACCCACTCTTTATTGGGATTGCTGTCTTTACCTTCATCTTGATAATTTTTATAAATCACTATGGCAGAGGTTTTGTAACAACAGCTTCTGTTTTTATAGCCATGATTATTTCCTACATTATTTGTATTCCACTAAATCTTGTAGATTTTTCACAAGTTACAGCTGCTCCTTGGGTAAAAATCCCAGAACTATTTCCCTTTGGAGTTAAATTTGATTTAAAATTTGTAGTTCCCTTTATTGCAGGCTATCTTGTCACAATAATAGAAACTGTTGGAGTTATGAAAACTTTGGGGACAGTATGTGAAGTTGACTTATCTGATGGCGATATTGCAAGTGGCGTTAGAGCTGATGCCATTGGGTCAATGCTTTCTCCAGTTTTTGGTTCAGGTGCAGCTCAAACCTTTAGCCAAAATGTTGGTCTTATTCCACTTACTAAGTGTGCATCAAAAAAAGTTGCTCTTTTTTCTTCATTCATTTTAATAATAATGAGTTTGTGTCCTAAATTTGCAACTTTAGTTTCTATTATGCCTACACCAATTCTTGGTGGTGCAGGAATTCTTATGTTTGGTACAATTATAGGCTCTGGTATGCAAGCTCTTAGCAAGGCAAAATTTTCTACAAAAAATATTATGATAATCGCTGGTGGCATTGGCGTTGGAATTGGAATAACAATGAGACCTGATATAGTTTCAAAACTTCCAAGCTTATTAGCCGCACTTTTCTCATCTGGTATTTCTGGTGGAACTATTGTGGCAGTAATTTTAAATATATTGCTTGTAGACAAAGAATATTGAATATTTTTGAAAATATGAATTATAGTGTGAGATTGATTTTTTATCTTGCACTATTTTTTTGAAAAAATTTTCTTAAATCATCTACTGTGATATAATGATAAAAGAAATTCTCTTTTGAAAGGATAATTACATGAAGGATTTTTTGACAAGACCAGCTTGGATTGAGATAGACCTTGACAAATTTGAAAATAATATGAAAGTCATAAAAAATAAAATTACTACTGGTACTGAAATTATGAGCGTTGTTAAGAGTGATGCTTATAGGCTCGGAGCTATTCCCCTATCTTATGTTTCAAATGAACTGGGAATAAAATTTTATGCAGTGGCAACTTTAGAAGAAGCTTTAAGACTTAAAAAGGAATTTCCAGATGCTAATATTTTAATTCTTGGCTACACACCTGCCCATCTCTTTGAAGATGCGATAAAAAATGAAATTACCTTAACGATTTTTAGCCTTGAAGATGCAATTTCATTAGAAGAAAAAGCAAGAGAAATTGGCAAAAAAGCTAAAATTCATCTTGCAGTTGACAGTGGAATGTCACGAATTGGTTTTATTCCAAGTGAAAATTCCTTAAATGAAGTGACAAAAATATTTGAATTAGAAAATGTATATGTAGAAGGAATTTTTTCTCACTTCGCAGCTTGTGAATCAGACCCAGAATTTACCAAAAAACAATTTGCTTCTTTTACAAATTTTATCAAAGAAATTGAAAATTGGGGCTATAATTTTAAGTACAAACATATAGCAAACTCTTCCTCTGTTTTATACTACAGAGAATATGATTTAGATATAGTTAGACCTGGAATTATTCAGTTTGGCTATACAGACAGCAAAAAAATGCCTGAAGAATTTGGATTAAAGGAGATTCTTTCAATTAAGGCGCAAATTGCTTCTATAAGAGAAGTTAAATCTGGCGAGACCGTTGGCTATGAAAGATTCTATAAGTGCGACAAAGATACAAAAGTTGTCACTCTTCCCCTTGGCTATGCCGATGCCTTTCCAAGAATTTTGTCAGAAAAAATTGAGGTTCTAATAGGTGGAAAGAGATGTAAGCAAATTGGCTTAATCTGTATGGACCAAATGATGGTCGATGCAAGTGGAGTTAATTGTGAAGTTGGAGATGAGGTTGTATTAATTGGTAGACAAGGCAATGAAGAGATAAGAATTAGAGATATTTGTCAATTCTCTGGCGACTGTGAAACTTCCTTTATTACTCATTTTAACAGAAGACTTCCAAAATATTATTATAGACATGGTAAACTTGTACATGTAAGCAGTATGAACTAAAAATCTTAAAATCAAAATAACCCCTAAGTCTCTATTTGAGATTTAGGGGTTTTCTGCATAAAAAGAGAGCACATGGCTCTCTCAATCTTATTCTTCTTCAGTTACCTCTTCTGTAGGTTTTTCAACCTCTTCTGAATCTAGCTTTTCTTTTACTGCATAATATTCTTTAAATATTACATCTTCTAATTCTTTTCTTGCTTCGGCATTAATTGGATGAGCAATGTCTCTGTATTCTCCGTTTGAAAGTCTTCTGCTTGGCATTGCTAAAAATAATGATTCATTTCCTTCTATTATTTTTATATCGTGAAGCACAAATTCGTTGTTAAAGGTTACAGATACTATTGCTTTAAGTTTTCCTTCAGTTGGTAATTTGCGAAGTCTCACATCTGTTATGTTCATACAAGTATCATCCTCTCTTTCTTTATCATATTATAGCATAACTTCAGTGCATAATAAATAACATAATTAAATATTTTCACATATTTTAATTAAGAGCTCTATTATTATTTATTTCTTAATAAAATTTTGTGATATAATTATAAAGAATTGGAGGAAGTAAATTGTTTGAAATTAATATAGATGATAGTAAGTATAAAAATATATTTTTTATAGGAATTGGCGGCATTAGTATGTCTGCTCTTGCTGAACTTATGCTTTACAAGGGTTACAATGTATATGGCAGCGACAGAAGTCATTCCATTAATACAGATAAATTAGAAAAAAATGGTGCTACAATTTTTTACGAGCACAAGAAAGAGCATATAAAAAATATGGACCTTGTAATTTTTACAGATGCCATTTCCTTTGATAATGAAGAATATACAGAGGCAGTCAAAGAAAAAATTGACTTAGTTGATAGAGCAACTTTTTTGGGTGCAATTATGAAAAATTACAAAAAATCAATTGCAGTTTCAGGAACACATGGCAAAACTACTACAACTTCTATGATTACAGAAGTCATTAAGGACCTTGACGATAATCCGACTATTATGCTGGGTGGTCAACTAAAGGATATTGACGGCAATATTAAAATTGGGGATGAAAAATTATTTTTGACAGAAGCCTGCGAATATAAGGCAAATATTTTAAAATATTTCCCAACTACAGAGATAATCTTAAATATTGACGAAGATCACCTAGATTATTTTGACAACATAGACCATATAATTAGAACTTTTAAAGGCTATATTGACAATCTAAATAAAGATGCTTATGTCATTTTAAATGTTGACGATGAAAATGTGAAAACACTATTCCCAATTGATAATTGTAAGGTATTTACATTTGGAATAAAAAATGATGCAGATTTAATGGCAAAAAATATTGATTTCTCTGAAGATGGTTTCCCAACTTATGATTTATATTTAAAAGGGAAAAAAATAAATTATGTTGAACTTTCAGTCCTTGGAAGACACAACGTATTAAATTCTCTTGCCGCAATTGCTGCAACTTATGTTAACAATATACCAATAGAAGATGCAATTACTGGACTTAAATATTATAAAGGCGTAGAAAGAAGACTTGAAGAAAAAGGTTATTATAAGGGCACAAAGGTCATGGATGACTATGCCCATCATCCAACTGAAATAAAATCATCAATTCACGCAATCAAAAAAGCTTGCAAGGGAAAACTTTACACAGTTTTCCAACCTCACACATTTACAAGGACGAAGCTTCTGCTAGATGCTTTCGCCAACTCCTTTAACGAATCAGACGTAATAATAATAACTGATATTTACGCTGCTCGCGAAAAAGATTATGGCGATATTCACTCTAAAACTTTAAGAGATGCAATCTCAGAGCACAGAGACAATGCTTTTTACATTTCTGGATTTGAAGATATTGTAAAATTTATAAAAGAAAACATCAAAAAGGATGATATACTTGTCACTATGGGTGCTGGCGATGTATATAAAATTGGCGAAATGATTTTAGAAAAATAAATCTTTTCATTCTCCTTTTATTTTCATTTGGAACTCACTAGAGTTCCTTTTTTTGTTGCACTTAGATTATAAATTCAAGCAAAAAAAATCTCCCTAAGGAGATTTTTTAATTGAAGCTAGCTATATTATTGTTTTGAGAAATATTTGTAGGTGTATTAACACTTTCTTTATTATTTTTATTATCTTCAACAGAATTATTTACTAAATTATTATTTACATTTTGGGGTTTATTTTTATTATTTGAATTAGTTTTTTTATTCAAATTATTTTCTCTCTTTTGTGTATTATTATTTTCTGAATTTTTACCATCAATATTATTAGTCAATTCGCTACTCTTTGTAGAATTCTTATCTTCAAAAGATGAAATTTCAATTTCGCGAGTTTCATTAATATAATTTACTAGCATATCTAAATTTTCTGCAATAAATCTAATTGGCACATAAGTCCTGTCTCCTTTGATTATAGCAGCTTGATCAATATTTACATCTTTTCCATCAATCTTAATAGTTTTTGAGTCAATAGGAAGTTCAATAGTTTTTCCCTTGCTATTTACTGTAACAAGCCTACTTTCTCCATCCCAATTTACTTCTCCACCAATTGCTTCAACTATAAATCTAAGAGGTACTAAAGTTCTGTCATTATTTATAAATGGCTTTGCATCCATTTTTTTAGCTTGGCCATTTATTGTGTAATTTACATCATTAATTTTCATCTTAATTAGCTTTGTGTTTTCATCATAAAGTGATAGAGTTGAAGTCTTGTCGCCAATTTTTGCAATTATCTTTGGATTTTTTCCATAGTCTTGAATGTTAATATTAAAATTATTTGGATCTACACTAGCTGTCAAATCCTCAAAGGAATAATTTATAACTCTTGGAGAAATTTTTACTTTTCTGCCATTATACTCTCCTCTTGCATCAAGCTTTAAGCTCATTCCTCTTTTTATAATGTTATTTTTAGCTGAAATATTAAATTTACTATAAGCTGACAAATCTGCTACATTAATTTCTTTATTAAGGCTTTCTCCCTTATTTGTTGTCACTTGCAAGTTGTATTTTCCAGGTGTCATAGCTAGATAAGTTAGACCATTTAAAATATTTGCACCATTAGAATTTTCAACTAAGGTATAAGTTCTATCTTTTATGTCAATTGGATTTAAAAATTCATCCCAAGCTGATTTTAATTTTAAGTCAAGCTGTTCGCCCACAATAGTGTTTAAATCACTTTCGAATTTTACATCAGAAATTACTCCTGTATTAGTAGTCGTATTAAAGACTCCAAGTCCATTTACTACTTTCCTTTCAGAGCCATTCTTTTCAGGGTCTGTAACTCTTGTTCTCTTTAAATCTCCTAAATTTCTAACAGCCATGGCAGTTGAGCCACCGCCGTCTAAATTCATCGCTTTATAGGCACCAAGGTCCAACATGAATTGTGATAAGTCATTAAGGCTAAGTCCAGCAGACCTATTTGTTCTACCTTCAGCAGTAACAATGTAGACAGTTTTTCCATCTTGACTTATTCCAACAGCAGTTCTCGCTCTTACACCGCCAATTGAATTTACATCTTTGGTGTATTTTTTTATTTGTCCATTTTCAACAAGTAGTGCGTGTCCACCAATCATCATCTTCCAGTTTCTATTTGGCTCAATGTTTGTTTTTATTTCTAATTTGTCTCCAACCTTAACATTTTCACGCATAAATTTTTCTGAGCCGCCACTAACTTGTAGAATTTTCTTTCCTTCAGGAATTTTCATGTCAATATTTTTTCTGTAAACAATTTGCTCAACTACATTATCTTCTGATAAAAGAACTTCCCCAGCAGTTTTATCTCCCCTAGACTTTGATGACCAAAAGGAATTATACATTTGAATTTTTGATTCATGAGAATATTCCTTAGACGGTTGGTACCAATAATAAGTTTTATTTAGACCATCAATTGGATAGGATTTTCCATTTGGAGCAGTAACACTACCAACAAATTTTGTACTGTCAATAAAAGCAGTATTGTTTTCATCAATTCCAAAAGACCAAATGTCAGTTAAAACTGCAGGAGAAGATTTCATATCTCCATCAATAATTGATGCACCTAGAGGAACGCCCTGAAGCTGCATTGTAAAGAAATCTCCGTTTACAAGTGCAACAGCATTAGTTCTATCTGCCATTTGAGACACAGTTGCCTTATTAGTATAAGTATCTCCACCTGCAACAGTATTAATTTTTATATGTGGATTGTTTAAATCTACTGTAACTACATTTGTCCTTGCATTATTTTTATCTTTAGTGACTTCATATTTATATCTCACAACACCAGGAGCAATTGGCTCCTTAAATAATAATTTATTTGCTGCAAATACATTTGAAGTAATAGTCATTAAAAATAAAACCATTACAAGACTAATTCTTTTTCTATTCATTTTATCAACCTCGCTTACATAAAAAGTATAAAGGAATAAAAGAATTTTCTCAAAGAATTTTTTAATTTGTAACAAAAACTTAATGATAAAGTTAACTTTTTATAAAATTTTTTCATATCTTTTAAAATAGTGTTACCAATATTTTCAATCTAAAAATTTTACTTACTAAAAAACTCTGTCAGTGACAGAGTTTTTAAAATTTAATATTTAAGTTTAGCAAAAATCATTTTACCTGCTGCAGTTTGAAGTGCACTTGTAACAACAACATACACACTTTCTCCAATATAGTCTTTTCCATTTTCAACAACAATCATAGTTCCATCGTCTAAATATCCAAGTCCTTGATTTTGCTCTTTTCCTTCTTTTACAATTAAAATTTTCATTTCTTCGCCTGGAAGATAAAGTGGCTTAACTGCATTTGCAAGTTCATTGACATTTAAAACATCTAAATTTTGAACCTTGGCTACTTTGTTTAAATTGTAGTCGTTAGTTACTACTTTTCCACCTAAATCACTTGCTAATTTTAAAAGTTTTGAATCAACTTCAGGAATCTCTTCGATTTTTCCCTTATAAATTATTACTTCTACACTTTTTAGCTCTTGTATTCCCGCAACAGTATCAAGACCTCTCCTACCACGATTTCTCTTCAAAGCGTCGGCAGAGTCGGCAATATGTTGTAGTTCTTCTAATACAAAAACTGGAACTACTAATGGTCCTTCTATAAAACCAATTTTTACAATGTCTAATATTCTCCCGTCTATAATAACTGAAGTATCTAATATCTTTGGAATGCCTTCTCGAATTTTAATATTCTCTTTTGGCTTGTTTGTTCTTCTAGTAGCCAAAAAAGTTAAATCTTTTATTTTTTCTGAAAATGTGTCTTTGTTTGACATTCCAATATTTAAACCTAAATAACCAAGCATTCCATAAAGTAATATTGAAATTACTGAACCTACATAGGGAATTGGAATCTTGTAAATAGGTTGTGAAATTAAAAATGCTATTATGAGACCAAGAATAAGTCCAACTGCACCAAGTATTACCTCTGTAAAAGATTTTGTTTGGATTTGTCTTTCCCAAAAAGCCAAAAGATCTTCCAAAGCCTTAAACGCCTTTGGCGAAAGTATAAAAAATATAAGTGCAAATAAAAGTATTATAATGACAGATATAACTGTCACAACTTTTGGGCTTCCAATACCTTTTACAAATTTCATGTCTGATAAAAGAGACACGATAAAAATACCGAATAGTGCACCTATTAAAGTAAATAGCACCTTAAAAATTTTGGACACAATTTTTCGGTTCTTGCTAATAAAAATCCCTCCTTATCCAAATATGGCATCATCAATTAATTTTGCAATTTCTTCCACTTTTTTATCAAAAACAAGAGCCATCTCTGAAACTATGATTTGTCTTGCTTCTGTCAATATTTTCCTCTCTCCTGTTGAAAGAGATTTTTCTCTGTCTAAATTTTCTAGACATTTCACTACATCAGCGATTTCTGTTAAATCACCAGATTTTATTTTATCTAAATTAAATCTATATCTTCTATTCCAATTTTTTGGCATAGTAATTTCCTTATCAGAAGAAAGCTCCTCTAGTACATTTTCCATTGTCTTTGCGTCAGATATTTTTCTAACACCAACTTCTTCTGCGTTCTTGACTGGTACCATGACTTTGAGTTCATTTATAGGTAATCTCATTATGTAGTATTTGTGAACATTACCAAGGATTTCTCTTTCCTCTATTGCAATAATCTCGCCTGCTCCGTGCATAGGATATACAATTTTATCGCCAATATTAAACATATTTTACCTCCTATTATCCCTATTATTAGTATAGCAGAGAACCTTAAAAAAGTAAAACTATTTAATATATCATAGTTTATTATATTATGCAAAGATTTTTTTCTTTTTTAATTTAATTAAAATAATAAACTTATTATAAGTCTTTATTGTGATAAATAATAAATCTTTATGTGAAAATTTTTATCACTATAATTATAAAACCCCCTAATCCTTAAACAAATTAGGGGGATAAAATATTTTAATTTACATTATAAAACTTTTAAGTTTATCTCTTGTTAGTTCTTCTCCAAATATTCATTTTTTCAGCTTCTTTTATTAAGTCTTCTCTAAATTCTGGTGCAGCAAGGTTGATTATTCCTTCTGCTCTTTGCCATGTTGACATACCCTTACAATTGAATTTACCATATTCTGTAACAATCCAATGAGTATTTGGTCTTGCTGCTGTAATTGCAGAGAAAGTTTCAAAATTAGGAACTATTCTTGATTCTTCCTTTCCTGTCTTTTTATTCATAAATTTTGAAGATAGACAGATAAAAGATTTTCCACCCTTAGATAGATAAGCTCCAAGTACAAAGTCAAGTTGTCCACCTGCTCCTGATATGTGTTTTGCTCCTGAAGATTCTGAACTTACTTGTCCATATAAATCAACATTTACTGCATTATTAATTGAAACAAAATTATCTATTTGTGCTATTACTCTTGCATCATTAGTATAGGAAACAGGTGCAGCCATAGTATCAGCATTGAAATTCAAATATTCATACATTTCTTTTGATCCTGCAGCAAATCCATAAACTTGTCTAAATCTATCAATATTTTTCTTCGCTCCAGTGATTTTACCCTTCTTAGCCATATCAACGAAAGCATCTACATACATTTCAGTATGCACGCCAAGATCCTTTAAGTCAGAATCTGCAATTAGAGAGCCCACTGCATTTGGCATGCCACCAATTCCTAGTTGAAGAGTTGCTCCATTAGGGATTTCTTCTACAATTAATTCTGCAACTTTTTTATCCACATCTCCAAAGCTTCCCTTTGGTAGTGTAGCTATTTCAGGATTTTCTCCTTCAATTATATAATCAACATCTTTAATATTGATTTCGTGTTCAAATCCACCAAGACAAGTTGGCATATTTTTATTTATTTCAATAATTACTTTGTCTGCAACTTCTGTAACAGCCCTAAGGTGTGATGCATTAAGACCAAAATTGAAATTTCCATGTCTATCCATTGGAGGAGTAACAATTAATGCTATATCAACTTTACAGTTTTCTCTATACCATCTTGGAAGTTCAGAATATCTAAGTGGAGCATAAAAACCACCAGGAGTTTTATTAATTCTTCCTCTATCTGGTCCACCAGAGTGCCAAGAATTCCAAACAACCTTTTCTCCTTCTGGGTCTTTCTTAAATACTTCTGGTTCCCAAAGAAGTACACCACCTCTTAAATAAATTTCGTTTAATTCATCAAGTCTATTTGCAAGAGCCTTATCGAAAGCAACAGGTGTACTTCCTGCCCAAGCATAATCAATCCACATATTATCCTTTACCATAGCTGCCGCTTCTTTAGCTGAGATTAATTTTTTTTGATATTCTTTAGAATAATCCATATTTCCTCCTTAAATTATAAATAATCCTTATAAAAAGTATGAGTTCTTAAAAATTTAATGTAATTTAAAAATTCTTCCATTATAATTTCACTTTTTTCCTCATTAGTCTCAATGACTATTTTGTTTTTACCCCTTAAATCAAAAATATATGCAGCTTTTACTTTAACTTTATATAATTTTTCATAAATTGCTGAATAAAGTATTAATTGATTCTCATAAGAGTCTTTTATATGATTTATATCCATGTCAGATGTCTTTAAGTCTACAATATAATACTCGCCATCAATTTTTATTACTTGATCAATAAAACCCTTTACCAAAAAACCGTCTAAATCATAATAAAATAATAATTCTTTATCGACTATATTATCTTCTTCCATTTCAAGATAGTTGAGGGCTAGTTCTCTAGCAATATTTAATTTCTTTTCATCTACTTCTTCTTCATAATAATTAAAAATATCTTTAAGATATTTATCAATATTATTTTTATTAACATCTTTATTGCTATGAATTTGTGCAAATAAATGGACTATACTTCCAAGTGTTTTTGCATCCATAACCTGCTCTTTACCATGACCCATTGTGTATTCATCAATTCCCAAGAAATATTTTCTATAAAAATCTCTTGGACTTCTCTTATAATTAATAAAATCTGTAACTGTATAATATTCTCTAATTCTATTTTCAAAATTAAATTGAAAATCAATAGAAGAATATTTTTTCTTGGGAACTTCTTTTTTTATTAAATTTGAAAATTCATACTCTTTGATTTTTACTTCATCACTTAGTAAAGCAAAATAGGAGTCACTTTTGAACTTATCAAAATTTCCAAAGAGAATAAGCTCTTTCTTTGCCCTAGTCATAGCGACATATAAGACTCTTTTTTCTTCTTCCCTATCTACAGCTCTTAGTTTCTCATTGATAGTTCTATACCTGTAGTCAGAATAATCAGATTTTATTCCAAGACCAAATTTACTGTCCACTATAACTTTTCTATTTTGACCTAATTTTTTACCTTTATCCATGTGAGAAATTATAACAGCGTCAAACTCAAGACCCTTTGACTTATGAATCGTAAGTAAATTTATTCCATCTTCTAAGTCTTCAAAGTTCAAAGACAAAATAAATTTTTCAAAACTTCTGTAGTCCTTTGAGTTTTTTTTCAAATAATCTCTCGCTAATTCTTTAAACTTATATAAATACTCCCAATCACTTTTTTTAAGAGTATTAATTTGATAAAAATAACTCATAATTTCTTCTATCATTTCATCAAAAATAAGAACTTTCGATTTTTCTTTCAATTCAAGTAAAAAATTTATAAAATTATTTATATTTTCATCTTTTGTTTTAAATTTAAACAAGTCACATAAATTGTCAACTCCCATATTTAAAACTTTAATTAAATCCTCAAAATTAAAGTTCAAAATTGGGGAATTAAAAAGAGATAATGTGTTTAAAAAATCTATGGGACTATAAATTGTAGATAAAATATTTTTTGTTACTTTTAAAACTTCAATTTCCCCTAAGTTTCTCTCGCCTTTATTAAAAGAAATATTTTTAAGTGATAGAATTCTACTTATTTCATCAATTTGAGCATTACTCCTAGATAAAATTGCAATTTCCTTGGCCTCATATCTTTTAAGTAAGTCCTCTACGACATCAGCTAATTCATTATTTTCCACTGTATTATAAAGATATACATCTCCGCTGCTTTCATAGTCAAATTCCATATCTTCATAAGAATCAATTAAATTTGAAAAAGTAGAGTTTATAAACCTTATAATTTTTCCGTCACTTCTATAATTTTTATTCATCAAAAGTGAAATCCCACGGCTTTTTATTTTGTCTGAAAAACTAAAGTAAGAGTTAAGGTCTGTCCCCCTAAAGGCATAAATTGACTGTTTTGGGTCTCCGACAATAAATAAATTTGAATTTTCAAAAGTGTTTATTATTTCATTTTGAATTTCATTGGTATCTTGATATTCATCAACAAGAATATGTGTGTATCTATTTTTTAAAATTCCCCTTAATTTTTCATTTCTTAAAATTTTGTGAGTATATGAGATTATATCGTCATAATCAAGGGCATTAAGCTCCCTTTTTTCTCTTGAATAATTCTTATTTATTTCTTGCAATATTTTAATTATAATTTCATAGTATTCTTTATTTTTTATTTCTAAATTCTTTTTTAAGTCCTCAATTACATCTATAATATTTTCTATTTTATCATTATATTTTTTTGATGTTCCAAGACTTGACTCAATTTCATTTAATCTTTCAAGCTCATAAATTTCCTTGTTTTTTATTTCTTCAATATTTTCATCGTAAAAAGCCCTAAACTTGGAACCACTAACTTGTCTAAAATCATCTAATAAAGAAATTAATTCTTTATATTCTTTACTGCTTTCACTAAAATCTAAACTTTTATGCAAAATATCACAAAAATCCAAATCTTTATTCCTAAAGTCCAAATAAAGTTCTAAAAAAACTTTTTTCTCTTCAAAAGGATTTGTATTAAAGTCAATTAAATATTTTTTAAATTTTTCATCCTCTAGACTATTTAAAGATAGTGATACAGCCTTATCTAATAACTCTATTTCTTTACTGTCATCTAAAATTGTGAAGTTTGGATTTATTCCCAGTTCATAAGCATAGTCCTTCACTATTTCAAGGGCAAAGGAATGAATAGTCATAATATTCAAATCTTTTTCTTCAAAGTCAATATTTTCATCTACTAACTCCTTAGAAATTCTTCCAAGCATTTCTTGTGCAGCTTTTTTTGTAAAAGTAATAGCCAAAATATTTTTTGGTTCCTTAAATTTTTTTACTATATTTATAAATCTTTTTGTTAAAACCCTAGTCTTACCTGTCCCTGCTCCTGCCATTAAAGTTACGTCTTTATCAATAGACGAAACTGCTTCAAGTTGGATTTTATTCAATTCCATAAAAACTCCATAAAAAAATCCCTATTTAGGGATTATTCAAATATTGTTTCTGTTAGAGACAATATAAATTTATTATCAACTTTATAGAAAATTTCAGTTCCATTTCTGTCGCTATTTAAAACTCCAGCTCTCTTTAATTTTCCAAGATGAGATGAAACAGTAGGTTGAGGAATATTAAACACTTCCTGTAAAGAGCCAACATTGCATGGGCCATTATCAATTAAATTTTTAATAATTTTAAGCCTAATTGGATGAGCCATTACTTTTAAAACTTCCGCTGTTTTTTCTAAATTCTCAATATTATGTTTCAATTTATACCTCCATGTATGTATTAGTTAATATTTATTTAGTAATTACTTTACTATAGTAAGATTATTTAATTTTCTTAAATTTGTCAATAGTTTTTGTATAATTAGGAATTATGCAAATATTTCCATTATGCTAAAATAACAAAAATTAATTGTATTTTATAA
>NZ_HE610717.1:99009-189370 GCF_000321025.1 Peptoniphilus senegalensis JC140 | reverse complement strand
TAAAATAAAATTAATATATAGTGTGCTTTGCTTTTTTTATTTCTTTCAATAGATATTGCAAGTAAATAAGATTTTTATTCCTATCTTTCTTAATGTTATATTTTTTTCAAAAAAATCCCCCATAAAAATTATTATGAGAGATTTATAAAAATTATTTACTTATCTTTACAGTTCTTGTTGAAGAATCCCAATCTACTTTAGATCCTAATATTTCAGAAATTGCTCTTAGGGGTACGAAAGTCCTTGAGTTCTTAATAACTGCTGGAGAATCAATTACAATTTTCTTTCCATTCGCTTCAATTTCTTTTTCGCCAATTACAAGACTTGCCTTGTTATCTCCAATGAGAACAGTTTTTGTATCAGCCTTCCAATCAACTTTTTCGCCAAGAGCTTCAGAGATAAACCTTAGTGGAACCATTGTCCTTCCATTTTCAATGTAAACTGGCGTCTCTGGTTTTATTTCCTTATCTGAAACAAGAATTTTTATCTCAGAGTTAGGGGAAGACTTTTCAGACTTTGCCTTATTCTTATTTTCAACTTTAGAATCCTTAGCTTCCATGGTCTTAGCATTAGCCCAGTCAAATTTTAGGTAAGCCTTTTGTTCTCCTGAACCCTTTCCACCACCAGCAATAGCATCCATAGCATCAACCCAAACTGCAACAAGAATTTGATCTTCCTTTGGATTTGTTCTTTCAAACTCGTGCATTTTTTTATATTCACCATCAATTGAACTTTGTTTAGTTTCTACCCTAGTAGAATCCTTGTCTCCTTCATATACGAAGAAATTAGTAAGCTCTCCTTCCATATTCATAAACTCAATATTTTTTAAATATATCTTATAAATGACTTTGCCATCTTTTTCTTCAACATCAGCAAAGGGTTTTAAAGAAGAATTTCCCATAGATTCTTTGCCAGGCTCACCAAACTTTTCAAGCTTGACAGGTACTTCATACTTACTAGCGGCAAAAATTGCATTTGGAATTAAAAGCATTGCCAATAAAAGTGATAAAAATATTTTTTTCATATAACACCTCTTCATTATCATAGAGGGATGCCCTTAAGGACCATCCCTCTAGCATACTAACTAAAATTAATTGTGATCAATGTTGTAAAGAACTTGAGCAACTTGTGCCCTAGTGAATGGTGACTTAGGAGCAAAGTTACCATCACCCATACCACTTACAAGTCCAAGGCTTGCCATTTCCTTTACAGAATCCTTAGCCCAGCCTTGAATCTTTGCATCATCTTTGAATCCATCAGCTTTGCCCTTTGCCTTGAGATTTTTGCCTGATAGCTTTAAGAATTTAGTCATCATTACAGCCATCTCTTCTCTAGTTAGTTCTTTATCAGGAGCAAAGTTCCCTTGACCTATCCCTGAAACTATTCCAACTTTATTTGCCCAAGCAATATAAGGACTGTAGTACATTCCTGACTTCACATCTTTGAAGTTTTGGTCCTTGTAGTCATTTACATTGACATTTAACATTCTTCCAAGAACACTTACAAATTGTCCTCTTGTTATAGACTTGTTAGGTCCAAACTCTGTCTTGCTAAGTCCGTAGAAATAACCCTTGCTTACAACATAATCAATAGCAGTCTTAGCCCAATGGCCCTTAGTGTCACTAAATTGTGTAGAATTATTTAATTTATTTTCAATATTTTTCTTTTCTTCTAATTTTTTATTTTCATCAACTTTCTTAGGAAGTTCTATTTTTCTATTTGGTGCCATATTGTTAAAGAAATTATTATTTGATGTTTTAGTTTCCCTAGCTCCACCCCATGAGAACATAAGAATTGCGTCTTGATCTGATGGCATGGCACTAACTTTAAATGACACTCTTTGACTAGTAACCTTTGAATTGCTTGTCCAAGAGAACGTTCCATTTGCTCCCCTAGTTGCAGCAAACTTAGATCCTCCATCATAGATATATAAAGTATCTACACCAGCTGTTTTATCTCCAATAGTTAATTTTCCAAATTGAACAGTATAAGTGAACCTACCATTGTTTTCTTCAACAGTTGCTTTTGGATTTATAACCTTATTAGCCATAGATTCTCCACCACTTGGTTTTTGAACTCTAACTGGCACTTCATAAAGTATATGCCCCTTCTTCTTAGCAACTAAGTTTGATTTTGCTATAGACAGATTTCTCAGAGCATTATCAACTTGATCTTGATTAGAGTTTGATGAATTGTAAACGTCCTTTGCTTCTCTAAGAACTTTGTTAAATTCTCTCATATTATAGTCATATTCAAAGTCATCTTCTTTTATACGGTTACATTCTGCAATTAGAATACCTAAATCAACTTTATTTACCTTTTTCTTCAAGTTGTTCATAGCAATGTCAAGTCTATTTTTAGCTGAATTTACATCATCTTGTTTAGCATTAGTATCATTGTTAACCTTATTAGCATTTTTTAATGCTTCTTTAAAAGCTATGACACTGTCATCTGTATATTGGATTGTTGATATTTTGTTAGCTTTACTAATTAAATCCTGTAAACCTGATTTATCAACTTGATTTGGAGCCGGAGTTTGCTTCTTCTTAAGACTATTTATTGCATTTTCTAAGTTAGTTTTTGCTGTGTTTACTTCCACTTGTTTTGCATCTGTCTTATTTAGGATGTTTTTAGCTTCATCCAATTTAGTCTTAAGATTATTGAATGAATCTTCAGTAAATTCTTGAGCATTCTTTGCTTCTGCTTCATTAATTTTTGCTCTTAATTCATCTTTATTAACTTTTTCTACTTGAGGATTAGTTTTATTTTCAACTAAAGCATTCTTAGCTTGTTTTAATTGTTCTAGTACTCTATTTACATCTCTTTCCTTAGCATTGTCATCTGATAAAACTTGGTTCGCAGCATCTAAAGCTGTTAATAAATTGGACTTGGATTCTTGATTATATTTTCCTAAATCCATGCCTGCAATTTCTGCAACTAATTTTCTTAATTCAGACTTATCAATTTGAGGCTTGCTTTCTCCTTGACTGCCTTCAACTAAAGATTTGTTAGCAAAATCAGCATTTATATAAGCCTCAACTTTCATTGGCATAAGATCAACTTTTATTCCAACTAGAATGTTTTCGATAGCATTTGTATCTTTGTCACTTACATCTATTAGATATTCAGCTGGCCTATTTCCTTCTGGTGAAAGAACAGGTTCTCCAATTTCAGTATCATCTGTTTTACTAACAGACAATTTTTCTATATATGCATTCAAAGATGGAGATACTTGTAATTTTATTCTAAGTTTTTTAACATCTCCATTAACTTCAAGTGTAGCTGTTTCTACAAGAGTATCTCCACCCATTGGTAAATTTTCACCATTTGTCCTAATAAATTTAACAGGCACTTTATATATAGCTTTTTCAACTTTTGCTTCTGGTGCTTTTGCCTTGTTAAAGGATTCTATTGCATTATTAAGGTCATCAAAAGCTTTTGTTATATCTTCTTGAGTAATTGCTGCATTCATCTTAGCTTTGGCAATATTAATTGCTGCTTCAAGATTTGAAATAGCATCTTCTGATTTACCTTCTTTAGATAGTCCTTCTGCCTCTCTTATCTTTGCTTCTAATGCATCTTTATTTAATTTAACTTCATTTTCACTATTATTAAATTCACTGATTGCTGCATCAAGTTTAGCAACAGCTGCTTCTAGTGCTTCTTTACTATTAATAGAATCTTTTGAACTTTCTACTTCAGAAATTGCTTGTTGTAGTTTATCGAAAGCTTCTTGCTTTTTATTAGCCTTTTGAATATTTTTAGCTTCAGCTAATTTGTTGTCTAGAGAAGACTTGTCAAGAACTTCTTGTCCCTCATTTGTCTTTGATTTAGCAATTAGTTTATCAATATTTGAAGTTAAATCTGCTCTCTTGTCTCCTGCTCTTGTTCCCTTACTGTCGTGTTCTTTGATATAGGATTTAGCTTCATTTATAGCTGCTTGTAAAGAATCCTTTCCTTCTGCCTTAATCTTATTATTCTTAATCATTTCCTCAGCTTCAGATATCTTCTTATTAAGTTCTGTCATATCATATCTTAAAAGATCAGAAATATTTTTAATTCCCCTATCTAATTCTTTAATTCTTTCTACATCACTTTCTACTTTTAAAGCAGACTTTGTGTTTTCTATAAGTTCCTTAACTTTCTTTAAGGATTCAGGAGTATATTTTTTTGATTCTGTATCAGATTTTAGATTGGATTCTGCTTGTACGATTTCTGTTTTTATAAGATTATTTGCTATAACAATAGCCTCTGCAGCCTTAGCTAAATTTTCATAAGCTTTTTTAACATCATCTTGACTAGATGCTCCATTCTTTTCAACAGCTTTTGCCTTGTTGATTTCATCTTGCATCTTATTCTTTAGGGCATCGCTTATTCCTTCTAGGCTTGTTGTTGGATTTAAGGATTCAATCAATTCAATTAGTTGACCCTTGTCAACGTTGTACTCATTATTATTAAATCCATCTACCTTAGAATTCCAATCTATTCTCAATCTAGCATCAGGATTATGTTCTCCAGCTCCTTGACCGTTTCCCATTAAATCAGCATAATACTTAAGATTTAACTTTATATCACTTTTACCTTCAGTAACAGGAATTCTAACAAGAGTTGGTGAATTAACTTCACGAGTTCCTACAGTAATTTTTTCGGACTTAATAACTTCAGCCAATTTCATTTGTCCATTATCTTCGTACTTAACTTCTGTAACAGCTCCAAAAACTCTTGGAATATTTTGTTGAGAATTTTCTGCACTTCTTTGTGACATATTTGGGAAGTTCATCATAGGTACAAATTTCACTTCTATAAAATCTTTTCCATTAATTTTTGATAGCTTAGCCTTATTCCAAAGAACGTCTTTAGCCATAGATTCTTTCTCTTCCTTGGCATTCATGAGTTTTACATTAACTGTTCTTAAGTCACTTTCTGATGCATCAATTTCATCGTCTGAATCTTCAAAATCTTTTATCGCTTTTTCTAAAGCAATTTTTGCATTTTCTATAGTTTCTTGGCTTTCACTCTTTAAAGCTTCCTTAGCCTTATTTATTTCGTCAATTAATTTTTGGAAGTTTTCTTGTGATTTTTTATTCTTGTTTATTTTTTCAGCCCTACTTATTACAGCTTGTAGTTCGTCAACGCTAATTTCTGGAGAATTTTTAAACTTACTTATAGCATCTGCTAGTTTATCTTTTGCCTTGTCTATTTCAGTTTGATCTTCTGAGAATTGTTTAGACTTAGCATCTTCGATGGCAGCTTTTAATTCCTGGAAGGCTAGTTTAGATTTTTTCCCTTTTTCTAACTTTTCGGCTTCTTCAATCCTTGCTAATAATTCATCTCTATTAACTTTTTCATTACTCTTGGCCTTTAGGTTTTTAATATCACTTTCTAATCTTCCACACCAGTAGTCATAAATAGCAATATCTAAATTTAAGCCACCCTTTTCCTCTACAAAACTTCCTTCAAATGATTTTAGGTTACTTTCCTTATATTCTTTTAGGGTAGGGCTCTTTGTCATATCAGTTAAAAAGGCTTTTGCACTCTTATATATCTTGTATTTAACTATTCCATTTTGACCCTTGTAAATTAATTCTTTTTCTTTGTAACCATTGAGAGTTTCATCTAATGCCTTTAAAGAATTAGAGCTATACTTATCTTTTTCTTTTAACTTTGCTTCTGCATCATTTACTAGGCCTTGAAGTTTTTCCGGATTTAATCTCAACTTATCATAAATTCTATTTATTTCAGTCCTAGCCTTGTTTACTTCTTCAAGAGTCATCGGCTTGTCTTCTTTTAAATTGTTTAATGTTTGTTTAGCTTCATTAATAGATTCAGATGTAAATCTACCAGTTGCTTCGTACTTACTTATACTGTCTTCAAACTCAAGTGCATTTTTAAAATCAACCCATGGTTCAATTGCTCTAGCATAAGTGCTTAATTCTTTAATTTTTGCCTTAGCATCCTCTGCTTTTATATTAGTATTTTCGTCAATAGTACCTACTCTATTCAGCAAGTCTTCAATTGTATTTTTAATATTTACTGTTTTCTCTTCTTGTAGTGTCGGATTATTTTTTTGATCCTTAGTTAGTATTTCGTCATTTCCCCTAACTATGTTTTTGTTCACTACTAAATTTTCTGGTAAAATTCCTTTTACTTTCTTGTAGTCTTCTCTTAGGTAGTCAACCCTAACTTTTAATAAGTTTTTAATTTCTGCAAGTTCTTCCTTAGTTGTCTTCCTCTTGGAATTTTTAACATAAATCCATATAGAGTCATGTTCCATTTTATCCTTTTTGCTGCTAGCAGAATCATAAACATCAGCTGATACAACTATTTTTTCATCCTTATCAATGTCAAATGGTATTTCAAATTCCTTTGGAACAAATCCCACTTCTTGATTTCCTTGTGGATTTAGAATGGTCATTTCTTCCTTTTTATTTGGAACGGAATCTAGGATTCCCTTGATTGCAGATTGAATATCTTTCACATAAGACTTTACAATATTTCCTTCGATTTCAGGTGTTGCTAAAAACTTGATTTTCTTATTAACTGGATCGTAGATAGCTTTTGGAGAAATATATTTTTCCATATAAGTTTTTTCATTTGAGTTTTGATTTTTACATTCAAAGCTAACTTCATATGGTTCCTTTGAAAACTCTTCTTTTTCCTCAGCTTCTCCAGCAATAAGTTTTTTATTATCTAGATCTAAAGAAATTTTTATAGATCTTAAGTCTTCGACCCCCATCATGTTTCCGTTATAGTACTTTGTATTAACATATATAGAATTACTAAAAACACTTGGATCTTTTATAGCTACTTCTTTAATAATATCTTGACGATCTTCTTGTCCGTCTGTGGAAATTATTTCTCCTGGTTTTTCAGTAAAGTTTTCATCACTATAAGATAATCCACAAACAAAGTTGCCATTAACTTTTTTAAAGTTTAATATGAATTTCTTTTCCTTTGGATAATATTTTACTTTTGTATCAAGTAGTGGTCTTAATTTATCATTGTTTACATCTGTAACTTGAACTTCGTAAACTTCTTCTTTTTTTTCTTTGTTTCCATTTTCTTCATTAATTGCAGGGGGTGTTATACCTGGTTTTGCTTGAAGTCCATCAATTGCCTTTTGAAGAACTGATAAATAAGTTGAAGTTTCGTCAATAGAAGGTGTAGACAGTTTGTTTCTTTCAATCCATTCACTTGCCTTGCCCTTAGCTGTTAGCATTTCTCCATAAGTTACCTCTGTATAATATTGAGGCTCATATTTTCCAGCTAGTTTGACAAGCTTTTCTAGTTTTTCTGTGTTGTATTTTAGCGTTCCATTATTACTTGCTGTTTCAATTTTTTTAATTGCTGAAACTATATCAACGAGTTCTTTATCAGCAGCTGTTCTTTCAAGCTCATCTAAATATTCTCTATATTTATCAATACTTTCTTTTGTATATTTTTCACTTGTATAGAAACCACTGTCAAGACCATCCCTAGCTTCTGCAATTTTCATATTTAAGATTTCAAGAAGTGTAAAGATATTTTCTGTTTCATAAATAGGTAGAGCATATTTTAATGCCTCAGTCATAGAAGGCTTATCAGAATTTCTAAGTTCTTGTAACTTATTAATACTTTCTTTTATTTTTGCTGCCCTTTCTTGATCTTTTGGAACATCAGCATCTAATGTTGATGATAAAAGTATTTCTCCTCTTTTGATCCAATACTTAATCCTTCTTTTTGTCCTTTCTCCGTATAGTTTTGTATTGTCATTTGTCTTTTTTAAATTTTTATAATTAATATCAATTCCAAAGGTACCAGTTCTTCTTTCTGTACCTGTATTATCAATATATGTCATGTTTTCAACTACAAGTCTTGATCCATTTAATTCTGCTGGTATAGGTATAGCAATTAATCCTTTTTGATTTACATCATTTGTGGAGCTTTCTACTTGTGCAATAATGTCTTTGCCTGCAACTTTATTAACAAGCATTGATTTAATATTAGATACCTTATTTTTATTTGCAACAAATAAGAGTTCTAGTTCATTTCCCCACTTTGTTAGTTCACCTTCACCTAAAAGATCTGTTATTTCTGGAATATCTTCTCCAGTCATTTGATACTTGTTTTGATTTCCATCTCCGTTACTCAAATATTGTACCTTTACAGCTTTGAAGTTATTTTTAAGACTATAATCTCCATCTTCTTGAAGGCTATTATCACTTGATATTGCATATAATGCAAGCACATCATCTAGTTGATTTAGTAAATATTGTGCAGTGTCTTCATCCACAGAATTTGCAATTTCTTTTATTCTTGATGCTAAGGAATAAATTGCGTACCATGGAGTTGATTCTATGGTATATTCATTTAAAATTTGAGAATCCTTTGGGTCATTTTCTTCATAATCTTCTAAGCCAATTCCTGGTCTATAGTCTGTTGGATTTTTATCGCTTAGGTAGTTAGTTCCAAGCAAGTGCTTTAAAACGTCTTTATTTTTTAATATTTCATCAGCCTTTTTTATAATTTCTTTTTTTGTCGTATCTTTAGCTGGTGTAAAGGCAAAAACTGGTTGTGCACTTCCTAACATTGTTATAATTGATAAGCCTAAGGCTACCTTCTTGTGTAAGCTAATAATGTTTAGCTTTTCTTTTTTATTGTTCATTTTATCAATCCTTTCTGATAATTTATTTATATTAAAAATCTTTTTTGATTTTTAAGCTATATTATTTATCCTATCTGCAAAGTATCTTGCAGCTGCTTCTAGTTCTTCTTCGCTTGCCTCTCTTGATTCAAGGCTTGTTTCTATCATTTTTTCTTTTATCTTTTTTGGAACTACTAGTCCTGTAATTCCTCTTAATTTTTCTATCATCTTGGGATCAACTAGGCCTGGGCATATGTGTTGTCCCAAGGAGTCTCTGTCTATTAAAAGATTCTCTAAGTTTTTTATTACCTTCCTTCCATGTTCTGAGTCTGGCATCGCTCCAAGTGTTGCAAAGAGTCCTATTTTTTTATTTTTGATGGTCTTTAAGAATTTTAAGGCCTTGGTCTCTAGGCTTCCTCTATCGATCCAGGCACCCAAAAGTACAAAATCAAATTTTTCTACTTCAGGTGCATCTCTTATGTCCTTTATGGTCATTTGGTGTTCATCTTTTAAGACTTCATAAATTTTTTCTGCCATTCTCTTGGTGTTTCCCGTCTTTGATGAATATATTATTAGTCCCTTCACTTTTCCTCCTTAATCTTCTGCAAATACATATTTTTTATTTTCTATATCTATTATTTTTAGTCTTGTATCGTAGATCTTGCTTATCTTTTCTCCTGTCAAGGCTTGGCTTGACTTTCCTTGAAATTCGATTTTCCCCTTCATCATTCCTACTATGGTGTCCGAATATTCTAAAGACTGATTGATGTCATGAAGAACCATAATTATAGTCTTGCCTAGATTTTTATTTAAATTTCTTATTAGTTTTAAAATTTCTATTTGGTATTTGATATCTAGGTAGGTTGTGGGTTCATCTAGGAGAAGTATCTCACTATCTTGTGCTATTGCCATAGCTATCCATGCCCTCTGGACTTGTCCACCTGATAGGGAATTGACTCGCTCCTTTCTTATTTCTTCTAAGCCACAAACTTCTATCGCTTTATTTATTTTATTTTTGTCATCTTGACTTGGCTTCTGCATAAAGCCTACATAGGGATTTCTTCCATAGGCAACAAGTTCTTCAACTTTTATGTCACCTGCTATTTGATTTTTTTGTCTAACTATGGCAACTTTTTTTGCAAATTCTTTTCTCTCTATGTTTTTAATATTTCTGCCATCAAGACTTATAAAACCCATTTTTGGCTTTTCCACTCTTGTTATTAGTTTTAAAAGAGTTGACTTGCCACAGCCATTGGCACCTAGGAGGGTTGTGATCTTATTTTTTTCTATTTTAAGAGAAAGATCTTTTATGACCATATTTTTGTCATAGGCGAAAAATAAGTGATTAATTTCCATAGTTTTTTCCTCCTACTTTTAATAGGCCTATAAAAAATATTCCGCCCACTACTGTCATTACTACTGATGGTTTTATTTCGTAAGGGTAGGCTATCACTCTTCCCAAGGTGTCTGATAGGAGGAGGGTTATTGCTCCCAGTATCATGGAATAGGGTATTAGGTTCTTGTGGTTTGAGCCAAGAATTATTCTTGATATGTGTGGCACTACTAGGCCTAAGAAGCCTATTACCCCAACTATGGCTGTGGATACTGATGCTAGTATTATTCCAATTAGGGCTAGGATAAACCTATCTCGATTTACATTAACTCCCAAGGCTTGTGCTGTTTGGTCTTCCAGTTGAAGTAGGTTTGCTGTCCTTATTGTGAAAAGTGCTATTATTAGAAATAGGATTCCGTAAATTGCCATAATTTTTACATCTGCCCAAGTTTTTTGCGCTACATTTCCTTCTATTATCGATTGAACGTTTGTAAGGTTACCCCCCATCATGGATTTTATTCCTTCGTTTACTCCCATTAGGGTCATGTTAAGTGCTACACCTACAAGTATTAGTTTTATTGGGTTGGATCCTCCGTTCCAAGCTAGTGAATATATTAAGAGGTAAGCAAGAAGCCCTCCCACTACTGAAAAAAGTGGGCTAAGGGCATATAGGCCTGGGAATAATATCATTACAAGACTTGCTGATAGACTTGCCGCTGATGATATGCCTATTATGCCTGGATCTGTTAGGGGGTTTTGCATTACTGCTTGTAAGAGAACCCCCGATGTTGCTAGGGCTGCTCCAGCTAGTATTGATATTATTATTCTTGGAAACCTAAGGTCATATATTGTTGCTACGTCGGGATCATATTCTATAAACAAGCCCCTTATTAATTTTCCAAAGGTCATTTCTATAGAGCCAGTTTTTGCTGAAAAGAGTATGAGTCCTATTAGGACTAGGATTGATATGGTGTAAACTAGGATGATTTTATTTTTCTTCATTTGTCTTATCACCTGTATTTCCTACTTCATTTGAATCTTCCCCATAGAAAAGTTTGTCTAAGTCATTTAAGGCTTCCTTGTAGTTAAATTTCGCACTCATGCCAAATTTTTTGTAGTCAAGGTCGTAAACCTTGCCTTCCTTAACTGCCCTAAAGTGTTTCCAAATGTCATTCTCCATAAAATCTTTTTTAAACATTGCCATTACTTGATCTGGTAGGGCATGGGCTGTTCTAAGTATTATGTCAGGATCTTTCTTTAACATGTCCTCAGTGTTTATTGTTATAAACTCTTGGTCTGTCCCTTCATATACATTTTCTCCACCTGCAAGTTTTACAAGGCTCCCTACATAGGAGTTTTCTGTTGCTACTACATAAGAACCTGGTAGCCCCATAAGGACTAAAACTCTTGGTGCCTTTTTGTCCTTGTTCCTTTTTTGGTAATTATCAATAAATTTCTTATAGTCATCAACTAATTCCTGAGCTTCTTTTTTTCTATCTAATAAGTTTCCGAGGTCTTCTATTGACTTATACATTCCTTGAACATTATTAAGGTTTAGAAAACCATAGTCCAAGTTTGCTGCCTTGTACTTTGGAAGTAAGTCTGATATTAAGGATACTGGCGAAAAAACATAGTCTGGATTTATTTGTTTTAATTTTTCTATGTCAGGCATCATTGCCATACCAACTTTAGGAACATTCTTATATCTTTCTGGCATCTCATCTGTTTTTGAATCAGGAACTGCTACTAAATCAACATTTAATTTTTCCATTATATAAACAGTTGCCATTGATGTTGCCCCAATTCTTAATTGACTGCCCCTTACTTTTTTATCAGCTTTCTGCTCTACGCAAGCTGTTAGTAAAAATGGAAGGAGTATTAAAATTAAAATCCTTTTTAATCTATTCATAAGTCCTCCTCCTTTCCTCTTCTAAATCTTCTTCTACTTTATTTTTGTAAACATAAGATAGAAAAGCTAATAGGATAAGTCCACCTGTTAGTATTACAAAGAGAACAATTAAAGCATAAATAAATCCAAGAGTTATCTTTCCAAGTTTTCTTTTAGGCATTTCTTCTTTATCTTCATCATCAGAATAAAAAAGTTTTTTGATTATTTCTGAATCCTTTGTCAAAAGTCCATGATCATAGCCCAAGTCTCCAGCAGAAAATTTATCATTTGTTGCCTTTTGCTCAATTTTTTCTCCCGAGCCTTGTAATCCATCACTAATTTCAGGATTTTCTTCTAAGCCTTTGTTTTCTTCAATCCCTGTCCATACATACTTGTTGGAATTTTCTATTACTTGACCTTCACTTTTATTAACTTCATGACTTTCATGACTTTGATTTAATTTTTCTAAAGTCTTAAAGTCTGTGTTACCAGCTACTAGATCAGAAATTGTGTAATAGAAAATTACATCTCTTCCCATGGGTTCTACAAAAAAACTTGATCTTACAATTGCATTATTGCCAGGTATCTCAAACCTATAATCTCTCGTTTCATTTGTTTGATTAGTTACGTCAGCCTTTACCGAATAAAAGTTTTCATCTCCGTAATTTTGAACCGCAAAGCTTTCATTTTTTATATAGTTTGCAAGATTAAAACGTACTGACAAAAATATTCTTCCATCATCTGTACTTTCAACTAAGGCTTGAGGAGACAGGACGTTTTCTGTCATCCCCTGTCCTATGCCTGGATTGTTACCTGGATCTTCTATAACTCCAGTAACTGGATGAGAGTAATAAGGAGTGACCTTGGCAGTTTCTTGCCTATAGGCATAAGTAATATTTATTAGACTTGCAAAGATAAGAGCCAAAATGCAAAAACTATTTATTATTTTTTTCATTATCTTTTAGCCCTCCTAAAAATATTATTTCTTCTTTCATGTTTTTTATTTCAGCAAAGTTTTTCTTGATTACAAGAAGGGCAGTTACATTAAGTCCAATAAATATTAGAATTATTAGTAATATAATCCCTGGTGATTCTCTTTCTTTTACTTCCTTTGTTTTTTCTAAGTTTAAAGAATCTTTATTTTCAATATTTCTTTTTTCATGTCCTAAAGCTTCTTTAAGAGGCTCCTCTTGTTTTATATTGTCAACTTGACTTCTTCTTTCAAATTTTTTAAGTGGAATCGCCTTGGATTTGTTTTCTGCTCCCGACGCTAATTTTGTCCTCGGCTTTTTTACCTTTTTCATAAATTCTTGAGCCTTGTTACTAGGCCCTGCATTTTCATTTGTTATTGCATTAGACGCTTCATTAATATTTTTAGGACTAAGCTTCATGTCCTCCTTGGAATTAGCACTTTTTACTAGGATAAAAATTTCCCCTTCTTTAGTCTTAAGTTCAATGTGATTACCATTTACTTTGTAATCTTTCTTTACCTTCTTACCATCTTTTATTTCATAAAGGCTTAACTTGTCATCTTTAGTAAATTTTAAAAGTGGTAATTGTAAATCAAAGTCTTTCTTAGGCTCAATCTTTTTTCTCCCTGCCTGAATGCTTTTTTCTTCTCCACTTATTTCATCAAGTTGCCCCAAGAATTCAATCTTAAATACATTCACTTGATCTAACTTATCAAAATCCTTAGTGTAGTCTTCTGATCCTTTTCCAGATAACTTATTGCCATAAAAATAAAATTCTTCTTCAAAGGTATCTGGTTCATAGGAAACAATTAAGTTTTTATTTTCAACCTGTCCCGGTTCCCTTGAATTAAATTCTCTTTTCTTAGGACCTTCCTGAAATTTTTTAATTAAACTTGCTTCACTTTCATCGATTTTCTTTATTTTTTCAAAGTCCAATTTTAATCTAGCTCTTATTGGTTCGTCCCCCATGGGCTCAACTTTTGGATCAAGATAAACCTTAGTCATCTCATCCGTGTTTATTAAAGATGTTCTAAAGACCTCTGGTCTCCTATCCTTTTCATTAGGGACTTCTAATTGGTAACATCCAGCTTCTGCTCTGTGATAAATTCCATCTTCCTTTTGAAAGTAAATATTTATTAGGGAAGCTATTATAGATAAGTACTCCATCTTATCTGATCCTATGTATAAATTTGCTTCATTATTCTTCACTTCTATCTCCGCTCTTTGTATAAGGGCTTTGTTACCCATACTTTCTTTGTCTTCAATAAAGTGCCAAAGTTTTACTGGGATTTCATAATATCCAGCTTCTAAATTTATTTCTTTCTTTTCTGGCATTACATCATCAGATGCAAAAACAAAGTTTGTTAAAGTAATTAAAATTACAAGAACTATGTATATTTTTTTATTTTTCAATACAAACTACCCCTTACAAATAATCTAATCATGAGTAATGATATTACTTATCAATTAAATAAGCTATAAAAAATTTCCAGGATTTTTGTTAACTCTGGTTTACTAGAAGATAAATTTTTATAAATATATTATTTTAATTTTTATAAAAAAATAAACCCTAGTGACTGACTAGAGTTTAGAATATTTTTATATATTTTATGGTGTATAAGCTTAAGATTTCAAGTTAAACAAAGGTTAACTATGAATAAAAAATTTGCTTTTTTTTCATGGATTGTTATTCCCATCTGAGATTCAATTTTTAAAATAAAGGATGCTTCTAAAATTATCCCATCTGATGTTGACCAGTAATCAATTAAATTAAGAGGAATCTTAAAAATCCTATCCTTAGAATTTATTTCTATTTCTTCTCCATCATCAAAATAAAATAGCTTTGTAGCAATTCCTTTTTTAAAGTAACCTTGATGAGCCTTCTTTATTGTCTTAGTTGAAAGTTCTATATAGGATTCTTCTCCAATTATTAAATATGCGTGATCATCAAAGCCCATAAGTGCCATTGAATTATCTACAAAGGAGTTTTTACTATCTTCAGAAATTTTTTTAATTGAAAAATTAATTTCATGCCTTCCCTTTTCTAAATATCTGGAAATATCTTGGACCTTCTCTCTCCCTTGAATATTTTTAGCTAAAATCATACTCTTGTATCTTTTTTCTAGTGCCTCTTGATAAGGAATAAGTCTCTTTGACAAAATTTCAAGACTGATACTTCTAGCAAGATTATCATCAATATCCAAAAATTTTTGTACTACAAATAAATTCTTTTCAAGATTTTCATTATAAAATTCTGAAAGGTCACATCCTATTTTCGTCAACTTATACTCATTATCATCTTTGTATAGGATGCCTATAAGAATCATTTTATCTAGAATTTTTTTTGAGTTAGCGCGAGAACAATTAAAGAATAGGCTTGCTTCCGTAATAGTCTTCCTTCCTTCATAATTTTTTATAAATAATAAATATTTAATTTGTATTTTAGTTATATTCAAGTTTATCATTGACTTATGACTCCATTTCTCTTTCCACTTCTACTATTCTGTCACAAATCCTAAGAGAACTATCTCTGTGAGATGAAATTATAATATTTTTATTTTTTCTCTCATTATATAGGGACTTTAAAATTATTCCTTCGTTTAATGCATCTATGTTAGCCGTTGGTTCATCAAGTAGATATAGCTTTGATTTTCTTAAAAAGATTCTTGCTAAAGCCAGCCTTTGAGCTTGTCCAGTGGAGATTTCATTATTTTCTTTTACTATCTCTGTGTCAAACCCCTTATCAAGTGTCATTATGAAATCATAAATATTTGCCTTCTTGCAAGCTTCTATTAATTCCTCTTCACTTGCATCTTTTTTTGCAATTTTTAAGTTATCTCTAATGCTTCCTCTAAATAGGTGGGTTTCTTGACTTAAGTATGAAATATTCTCTCTTAAATTTAATGTATTCAAATCTTTCATATTTTTTTCATTTAGGCAAATTTTTCCACTCTTTGTATCATAAAATCTCATCATTAATCTTATTAAGGTTGACTTGCCACAACCGCTTTTGCCTTTTAGCCCTATTATCTCATTTAATGAAGCTTTAAAATTAAAATCATTAATAAGTTTTGTATCATCATAAGAGAAATTTACTTCTTCAAGACAGATATTTTCATAATCAATTTCTTCTCCCTCGTAATTTATCGGTGTAAGGGGATCTTCTTCTAAAAGTTCCTTGACTCTCTTGCCACAAGCAAAGGTCAAAACTAAGTTATTTGCAAGAGATGAAAGGGCGCTTGTTGGTCCAAAAGAAGAAATGAAAACTCCCAAGGGAAATAATAAACCACTAAGGTCTAAGATAGAATCCTTGTAAAGCTTAAAGGCCATCAAAGTAAAAATTAAGTCCCCAAGTATTATCGTAAAAGATGTGAGGGCAAAATTACTAGATGACTTTTCTGTAAGAGTCTTGGTAGACCTATTTAACTTATTTGCTTCAAATTCAATCTCCTTATACCTATCTTCAAAATAAGAAAAATTAATAATTTCTTTTATTCCCTTAAAGCTTTCCAGGATTAAAGAATTTAAACTTGATAAATTCTTCCTCTGCCTTCGTCCAATTTCTCCAGCAGATTTCTCTGTGATAATTGGGATAATTATAGCTAATATCAAGTGAAAAGTTAGAAGTATCCAAGAATAAATTGGATTAAATTTCCATAAAAGAATAAAGAAAAATAAAGTGTGAACTAGGGCTATGCAGACAGGAGAGATTGTGTGTGCGTAAAAAACCTCTAGTAACTCTATATCTGATGTAATAATAGAAATTAATTCTCCTTTATTCTTTCCGTTCATCTTAGCCGGTCCCAAAGATCTTAGTTTTTTGAAAATTTTATCTCTTAATATTGCTAAAATTTTGAAGGCTATATAGTGATTTAAAAGCTGCTCTAGGTACTTAAATATTGCTCTCAGTATAGCTAAAGTGAATAAGATTCCAATTATTAATTTTAAATTTACAGTTTGATTTAAAATTAGTTTGCTTAGGTAGAATAAGCCTAGTGATGGCAATAAAGTCGCAAACATGTGCCCACTTGCACCAAAAAATATGGCAAAAAACATTTGTAACTTCAGATCATCCACAAGAGATAGGAGTTTCCCTATTAAATTTTTATATTCAATTAATTTCTTCATTTAAACCCCACATTTCTAATTCCCTTTGGTATCTATAAATACCAGAAAATAATTCTCCCTTACTTATTTCTTCAAAACTTCCTTCTTCAGCAACTTTCTTATTGTCAAGATAGTAAATATAGTCTGCGTGAAGGACTGTGTTGAGTCTATGAGTAATAAGAATTATGGTCATTTTTTCTTTTAATTTTTGTATAAGATTTAAAATCAAATCTTCTGATTCCTTATCTATATTTGAAATGGACTCATCTAAAATTAAAATCTTTGGTTCTTTCAAAAGGACCCTTCCTATTGCAAGCCTTTGTTTTTGTCCACCTGATAAGTTGTTACCAGCACTTTCTAGGATACTATCTAAGCTTCCTACATTTTTAAAGTAGGAATACAGACCAACTTCTTCTAAAACTTCTATTAATTTATCATCATCGGCATTTTTATTTGCAATTTTAAGATTATATCTAAGACTTTCCTTAAAGAAGTAAGGATTATTGTCTACTAACATTATATTTTCATTCAAAGAATCATTTGAAATTTCGCTTAAACCATTGTAAAGTATCTCCCCATCATAATTTCTTTCAAGTCCACCAACTAATTTTGCAAGAGTAGACTTTCCGCAACCACTTTCTCCTACTATGGCGGTGATTTTGTTCGACTTAATCTTCATATTCAAATCTTTTAAAATTTCCTTTTCTCCGTAAGAAAAATTTAAATTTCTTACTTCTATATCCACTTTCTCATCCTGTATAAGATCTTCAAAATCTTCTATGCTATCAAGATCTAAAATTTCAAAAAGAGAATTCGCTGCTGTGATTCCATTCATTGCAACATGAAAAAGTGCTCCTAGTCTTCTTAAGGGTAAGAAAAATTCTTGGCTTAAGAGTATAAAAGAAAAAGCTGCAAAGACAGATAGCTGACCCTTAGAATAATAATAGATGGATAAGATAATTCCCAAGGCTGATCCTGCATAAGAAATTAAGTCTAAGACCGTAATGTTATTTAGTTGCATCATGAGAAGCTTCATGGTTTTGACCCTAAAGTCTTCTGCCTTCGCATTAAGTAGGTCATTGTAATCTTCATCTGCATTAAAAACTTCTAAACTTGTTAAGCCATATAGGAAGTCTATAAAAACTTCTGACAGATTTGTATATGATTTCCAATAAGTTTTTACAACTTTTTTTGCAAGTTTTTGTACCATAATTATTGCAATTGGTATTAGTGGTATTAGCAAGAGCATTATTATTGCAATTTTGAAATTTAAAAATGAAAGTATAAAAAATAGAATTAGAGGTCCTATTAAGGAGAATAGAAGTTGCGGCAATAGAGCAGAATAAAATAAGTTGAGTTGCTCTATTCCCTCTACACCTAAATTTATAACTTCTGAAATAGAAATTTTGCTCCCATACTCCATCTTAAAAGAAAAAACCTTCTTCATTAGTCTTTTTCTCAATGTATTTTTAATCCTATAGGAAGCCTTGTAAGATATACTAGCTTCTATTTTTATTAAGAAAATATTTAGTCCAATTATTAGGATCATAAATAAAATAAATTTACTCCCACTAAAGCTTGAACTAATTAAAGCTTCTATAGACTTCCCCATTAAAAAAATCATGGCAACATTAGCTGTCATTTGTATAATTTTTATAAGTAAAAGCTTTAAAATTTGTATTTTCTCACTCTTTAACTCATTAAGTAATTTTTTGTTAAACATTTCTACTCCTTGATTGTCTTAATTTTAAAAATAAAATATATGTAGTGAAAAATAAGCACTAATAAGAGTGTAATTCTAGCATGTAAGTTGTTTACAAAATAAAATGATAGGGCAAGAAAAAAAGTAATCATCATAAGAATCTTAATCTTCCTCTCTCTTGTCATACCAGTCTTATTTTTTATTGGCTCAATATTTTCCTTGTATAGTTTAGTAGAAATAAAATAGTCATTGAACTTTTTTGATCCTCTCGCAAAACAACATGTTGCCAGTAACAAGAAGGGAGTTGCAGGTAATAAAGGCAAATATATACCAAGTATTCCAATCCCCAAAAAAATAAATCCAAATATTAAAAATAAAATCTTCAATTATATCCTCCTTAGCTTTAGTTTCTTAATTTTCAAGATATATACTAACAAAGAAATTTTTATAAGTAAATAATATTGATATTGGATATCATTTTGTTTTTCTTAAATATATTCCCTTTTTTTATGTTATATGTTGATTTATAGAGACTAGACCCTTGTTAACCACAGTTAATTTTTTATATAAATCAAGTCAAAAAAATAAGACCCCGGTTTCCCAGAGCCTTTATTTTTTTACATTTTTTCAATATTTATTTTAATGTCATGACCATTTAGGTTCTCAACTTCAGAATCTGTTTCTTCATTAAGAATTTCAAGAGCAAGAGTTTCTGATTTAATAAATTCCTTGTCTACTTCAATAGCTTTTTCAACTTCTTCGTCAGACTTATAGGAAATTTTAATATTATCAAGAATATCTAGATCTTTTTTCTTTCTAAGTTGTTGAATCTTTGATACAAACTCTCTTACATAACCTTCATTTAAAAGTTCTTCGTTAAGTTCAGTGTCTAAGATTACAAATAGGTTGTTATCCATTACAACGTCAAAACCTTCTTTTGCACTGATCTTTACTTCAACATAATCCTTTTTAATTTCAGTTTCTTCTCCAGCGATTTCAATATTTACATCGCCATCATTTAATTTTGAAAGAAATTCTTTTGCATCAGTTTCTCTTAAATATTTGCCAAAGTCTTTAACCTTAGAACCTAAGATACTGCCACAAACTTTAAAGTTTGGTTTAAGTTCAAATTCCATATATTCAGAAAGATTTTCTTCGAAGTCAACCTCTTTAACATTAAGTTCTTCTTTCATTAAATCAGTTAAATCGCCGATTATTTCCTTATATTTTCCATCAATTATAACCTTTGAAAGTGGTTGTCTAACTTTAATCTTAGCTTCTTCTCTTGATGCTCTTCCCAATGTTACTAAATCTCTTACTAAGTCCATTTTTTCTTCAACTTTATCATTAATCATATTTTCATCATAAGTTGGATAGTCTGTCAAGTGGACAGATTCTTCATCAGTAAGTGACTTAAATAATTCTTCAGAGATAAATGGAACAATTGGTGCAATTAATTTTGTAACGCCAAGTAAGACTTCGTAAGTTGTCTTATAAACTGCAAGCTTAGTGTTATCTTTGTCAGTCTTCCAAAATCTCCTTCTATTTCTTCTGATGTACCAGTTAGAAACATCTTCTATTACAAAATCTTGGATTTCTCTTACAACTTTTGTAAGTTCAAATACTTCCATGTCTTCTCTAACAGTTTTTACAAGTCTATTGTATTTTGATAGCAGCCATTTGTCGATTTCTTCTAAGTCATCATAACTTACCTTGTGCTCTCTTGGGTCAATATTGTCTGTATTTGCATATAAGCTAAAGAAGTTGTAAGTGTTTCTCAATGACCTAAAGAATTTTGATTCAATTTCACGAAGTCCATCTTCGTCAAACTTTGTAGGAGTCCATGGTGGTGATACATAAAGAAGATACCACCTAACAACATCAGCACCATATTTGTCAAAGAGTTCAAAAGGTGCAACTGTGTTTCCTCTTGATTTTGACATTTTCTTTCCTTCTTTATCAAGGATTAGGTCATTTACAAGTACATTTTTATAAGGACTCTTACCTGTCATATAAGTTGATATTGCAAGAAGTGAATAGAACCAACCTCTTGTTTGGTCAATTCCTTCAGAGATAAAGTCTGCTGGGAATAGTTCGCCAAAATTGTCCTTATTTTCAAAAGGATAATGCCATTGAGCAAAAGGCATTGCTCCAGAGTCAAACCAAACATCAATTACATCAGCTTCTCTCTTCATTTCTTTGCCACACTTTGGACATTTTATGTGAATATCATCTACATAAGGTCTGTGAAGTTCAACGTCAGCAGGAACATCTTCTATTGCTTTATTTCTTAGATCTTCTATTGAACCAACTGACTCAACGTGACCACATTCACATCTCCAAAGTGGGAGTGGTGTTCCCCAATATCTTGACCTTGAAATTGCCCAATCATTTAAGTTTTCTAGCCAATTTCCAAATCTCTTTTCTCCAACGAAATCTGGGAACCAATTTACTCCATTGTTGTTTTCAATTAATTTTTCTTTAAACTTAGTAACTTCAATGTACCAAGATGGATGTGCGTAATAAATTAACGGAGTATGGCATCTCCAGCAATGTGGATAGTTGTGAACTACTTTTTGTTTTGAAAACATTAAGTCATTATCCATTAAATAGTGCAGTACATCGTGATCAGCATCAATTACAAATTGACCTTTCCAAGGTGTGTCTGTAAATTTGCCTTCTTCATCAACAGGTTTTAGCATTGGTAAATCATAGCCCCTTGCAGTTTGATAGTCATCTTCACCAAAGGCAGGTGCAATGTGAACTATACCAGTACCATCTTCAGTAGTTACATAATCAGCGCAAATTACATAAAAGGCTTTTTTGTCTGGCGTCAAGAAATTTAGAAGTTGTTCGTATTCCTTATACTCTAAATCTTTACCAAGAAATTCTTCTATTACTTCAAATTCTTCATCTTTAAATACTGCCTTTGCAAGTGGTTTTGCCACATAATAAATATTGCCATCTGCATGTTTTACTTTTATATACTCAACTTTTGGATTTACTGCAAGGGCAACATTTGATGGAAGAGTCCAAGGCGTAGTTGTCCATGCCAAGAAGTATTCATTTTCTTTATCCTTTAATTTGAATTTACAAGTTGCAGTAGTTGTTTTAATTTCTTCATAACCTTGTGCAACTTCGTGAGATGCAAGACCAGTTCCACATCTTGGA
The DNA here is from genome assembly GCF_000321025.1 of Peptoniphilus senegalensis JC140. Classification (GTDB taxonomy): domain Bacteria; phylum Bacillota; class Clostridia; order Tissierellales; family Peptoniphilaceae; genus Peptoniphilus_A; species Peptoniphilus_A senegalensis. The sequence continues at coordinate 167,575 of NZ_HE610717.1, read as the reverse complement.
CAATAAGGAACTATTTTATGTCCTTCATAAATTAGTCCATCTTTAAACATCTTGTCCAAAATATTCCATACTGACTCAATATAAGAATTTTCAAGAGTTATATAAGGATGGTCTAAATCAATTAGATATCCCATTCTTCTAGTAAGTGTTCTCCATTCTTTTTCATATTCAAAAACAGATTCCTTACATTTTTTGTTAAAATCTTCCACTCCATAAGACTCAATATCTTGTTTGTTGTGAAGACCAAGTTTCTTTTCTACTTCAATTTCTACTGGAAGTCCATGAGTATCCCAACCTGCTTTTCTCTTAACTTTATATCCAAGCATTGTATGGTATCTACAAGTTAAGTCCTTTAAAGTTCTAGCCATTACATGGTGTATTCCAGGTTTACCATTTGCAGTTGGAGGTCCTTCATAAAAGATATAATTTTTGCCATCTTTTCTTGTTTCTACTGATTTGTGGAGAAGGTCTATTTCATCCCAAAATTTTGAGATTTCTTCTTCCCTTACACTCACTTTGTCTTTAGACAATTCTTTAAAATTTTTCATCTAAAACTCCTTATTCTTCCTAAATTATTTATAAAAAAAGTCCCCTCTCAAATGAGAAGGGACGAACTAGCCGCGGTACCACCCTAATTATAGGTAACTATCACTTAATTTTTTAACGCAAATGCGCAAAGGCTTTTGACCTTTGAGCTCCGAGGTGATTCGTAAATTTATAAAACACAGTTTCGCACCAAACAACTGCTCTCTTAGTTCTACTAAATTTACCGTCCTCATCATAGCTTATATAAAATTGTCTATTGTTTCATTCTTAAACATTTTAATAATGTTTGATTGCATCATTGCTAGTGTAACATGAAATTTGCAACTTCCCACTTCATTTGCCTTGTTTTTATTACAATAGCTATCTTCTTGTAAACACCTATTTATTACAATAGGACCATCTACTGCTTTAAGTATATCATATAGTGTTATGTCTTCTTTTGGTTTTTTTAAATAATATCCACCCTTAGAACCTCTTTTAGCATCTGTTATTCCTGCCAAATTTAATTTTCTCAAAATTCTAAGAGTAAATCTCTTTGTGACACCTTCGCTTTCAGCAATTTGTGGTGCTCCAACAACTTTACCCTCGTTTCTTGCAAGATAACTAACAATTCTAAAGGCATAATCTGTCTCTTGTGTTATTCTCATTTAATCACCCATTTCGCATATTATATCATCTTTATTTACATTTTGAAATACTTATCTTGTTTTTTTCTCAATTTTACTATTTCCGATTCCTCATTTAAAAATATATCATCATAAGTAACTAAACTTCCCTTTTTAATATCTCTTTTTGCAAAGGAACCATCAGTTACTATCCCTATTGGAAGGTGATTTCCCTTAACTTGGTCTGATTTTTTTTCTAACGTCCCAAAAATCATCTCTCCGCCAATTGAATCAAATTTTTCGCCCTTTTTTATATCTCTTTTGGCAACAGCAACTGTCTCTGCATAAGGTTCTCCAAAAGGAGCAATAGAAGAATCTCTAAGAACAACGGCTTTTATTATAGAAATTATAGTCTCTATACTAGTCAAGTGATAAGGCCTATATATTGTATAATTTGGCCCTTCTCCCATAGAAAGATATTTCATTTCTTCATCTATAATATTAGATTTTGCTTTAACAACTGCAAAAACTCCTGGTGCGATACCAGTGGCAAAATCAACTACTCCATAGGAATTTAAAATTCCTCCATCTTCTTTCAATTTATAATCATCTGCAATTTTCTTTGGACTTGTTTCTACAAAATGGCATCCTCTAATATCTGGTACAAAACCAAGTGCATTACATACGGCATTTAACTCAATCATGGTATTAGTACCATCTACAAAGGATGTTAACATTCTAGGATTTATTCCCTTTTTCTCTGCAGCCTCTTTTAAACTTTCTGGAGTTGCATAATTATTTAGTTCATTATTTTTTCCCTTGCCAAGAACTAAAACATCAAAACCACAGTTTTTTGCAAATTCATAAATTTCTACAATAGCACCAGGTTCGTCTCCTTTAGTTCCAGAGTACACTAGCCCCTTTTCATCAGCCATAATTTTTAAGATAGGACCAACAGTTGCATCCATCTCAACATTTAGGCTGACTATATCAACGCCATTTTCTATTGCAGCTAGAGATAACTTCGCTCCAGTCTCAGTATCGCCAGTGCAATCTACAAGACAATCAACAAGAGTTGCCGCTATTAAATTATTTGTTGTAGCTATACATTTTTTTTCTTTTAAAAGAATTTTTGCCTCCTCCAAGTTATCTGTAAAGGCAAAGTCATCTTCCTTAATATTTGCTGAATCTATTGCATTTTTTAATGTAACTTTATTTCTTGATGAAAAAACTATGGGATAAAAATTTTCATTTTGACTTAACAAGGTAAATAGTGAAGTGCCCATAATACCTGAGCCAACTATTCCAACAGAAATATTCCCATATTCCTTTAATTTTTTTTGTAAGTAAAACATTCTTCCTCCAAATCTATTGCAAGTATTAAAATTTAATTTTATTCGCAAAAAATATTTTAATCTGAAACTGTATCCATTGCAAATATTTTATGAAATTTTTTCACTTAACATTTTACCAAGTCTATATCCACAGGCAAAAGCAAAGTGAAGGTTGTAACCACCACAGTCTCCATCAATGTTAAGAGCTTCGCCAATAATATATAAATTATCAAATTTTTTTGAGGAGTAGTCATAGCTATTTATTTCAGATAAATCTACACCTCCTCTTGTCACTTGAGAATTTTTAAATCCTGTCGTGCCAATTACCTTAAATCTTGACTTCAATAAAATACCAATGATTTTTTCAAAATCTCCCATAGAAATCATATTCATCGCAGTTTTTTTATCCAAATCTAAATAATCAACTATGTAATGAATAAATTTCTTGTCAACTATTCCCATTAAATATTCTTCAAGTGAAAAATCTGGAAACATATAATATCTATTGTAAAGCATTTCTAAGGTATTTTCGTCAACATTATTTATAAGGGGCACTTCAAGGTAATTATCTTCAGAAATATTTACTGACAAATCTAAAATTGGAGGTCCACTAATTCCATAATTGGTAAATAAAATTTCTCCACATCTCTCATCTATTTTTTTATTTTCCTTAAATAATTTTGCACTGCCAAGAACTTTTGTACCACTAAGATGCTTTAAATATTTCGATTCTAACTTTACTTGCGTAAGAGCTGGCTTTAATTCACTAATCTTTAAGCCAAGTTTTTTTAAAATTTCAAAACTTTTTCCATCGGAACCACTTACTGGCATAGATTTCGCACCAAAGGCTGCAACAACTACATCAGCCTTAATTATTTCATCATTAGTTATTACATCAAAGCTACTTTTATTCTTTTTGATTTCTTTTACTTCAGTGCTTGTCTTAATTTCAATTCCTTTTTTTTCTAGCCAATACATAATAATATTTAGGACTGAATTTGCCTTTAAAGTTATGGGATAAACTCTCTTGCCATCAGTTGTTGACTCAAGTCCCAAGACCTTAAAATAATTTATCAAATCTTCGTTGGAAAATTCCCTTAATGTCTCTCTCACAAAATCTGGCGATGAATAATTTTTTTCTGACAAGCTTAAATTTGTATAATTGCACCTGCCATTTCCCGTAGCCAAAAGTTTTTTGCCCACTCTGTCATTTTTTTCTAGCAGTATTACATTGTTACTTTCATTTTTTGCATTTATTGCAGCAACCATTCCCGATGGTCCTGCACCAATAATTATTATATTCATAGTATCACAGATAAATTATATCCTAAAATTATAGAATTTTACAATAATTTACAAAATTTGTGCTATAATATCAAAGAAATTTGGAGGCATTATGAAAAATAAAATTTATATAACAGGACATAAAAATCCTGATACCGATAGTATATGTTCTGCCATAGCTCTTGCAGAACTAAAAAACAAGATGGGCGAAGATGCTGAGGCAATAAGATTAGGCAATCTAAATAGAGAAACTGAATTTGTGCTAAACCATTTTAATGTTCAGAAGCCAAGATTAAAAACTTCTATAAAACCACAAGTGCGTGATATAGAAATAGACGCTGCTTATTGTGTCAATCCAAGTCTTTCTATGGCATCTGCAATGGATTTGATTCAAAAAAATAATATCAATTCTCTTCCCGTTGTTGACGATGATGACAACTTAATTGGAATTGTGAGTCTATCAAATATTGCATCAACTTACATGGAAATTTGGGATGACTCCATTATTGGAAGGAGCAACACAAGCTTTGAAAATATTATAGATGTGCTTAGAGGCAAAGTCCTATTTTCCCCTGAAAACCCTAGAAAATTATCTGGTAAAATGGCAGTAAAAGCCATAAAAAATCAAGATTTAATAAATGAAGGCGATATAGTTATTGTTGGAGATGATGTTACTGATCAAGAATCTGTTATCCGTAAAGGAATTTCTCTTCTAATCTTAACAATTTCAAGTAAGCTTGATGACAAACTTTTAGAGCTTGCAAAAGAAAATAATGTAGCTGTTATTTCCACTGGACTTTCAACTTTTATGGTTGCAAGAATTTTACCCCAAGCTGTTCCAGTTGAATATGTAATGACAAGAGATGACCTTGTAGTCTTCCACAAAGACGATTTAATCGACGACGTTCGTGAAAAAATGGCACAATCAAGATTTAGGTCTTATCCAGTCCTTGATAACAAAAATAAAGTAATTGGAAATATCTCCCGTTACCACTTAATTTCAAATTTAAAGAAAAAAATAATTTTAGTTGACCACAATGAAAGAAATCAATCTATTGACGACATCGACTCCGCCGAAATTGTGCAAATCGTTGATCACCACAGAGTCGCAAATGTTTCTACAAATTCGCCAATTTATTTTAGAAATGAACCAGTTGGTTCAACTGCTACAATCGTTTCAAAAATGTTTTTTGAAAATGGAATAAAACCATCTCGCGAGGTTGCAGGTCTTCTTTGTGCAGCAATAATTTCTGATACACTTTTGTTTAGGTCCCCAACTTCTACTGATACAGACAAGTATGTATTAAACAAGATGAAAAAAATCGCAGCTATTGATGTAGATGAATTTGCAATGGAAATGTTTAAAGCTGGCACAAGCCTAGAAGGAAGAAAACCAGACGAACTATTAAAAAGTGATGTCAAAAACTTTTCCATAGAGGGCGTAAATGTTAGAGTGTGTCAAATCTTTACTATGGATTTAGATAGCATAGTTTCTGTTGAAAAAGAATTAAAAGAAGCAATGGAAAGCTTCGTAGATAAATCAGATACAGAAACTTTTGTCCTAATGATTACAGATATTTTTAAGGAAGTTTCTGAAGTTATTCTTTCCGGCTCTTTTAAAGAAGCTATAGCCCAAAAATTTGATAAAGAACTCCTTGGAGACAAATTTTTAGCTAAAGGACTTCTATCAAGGAAAAAACAACTTATTCCAAAAGTATCCTCAGCAATTTCAGAAGAATTATCATAAAAAATTTTTTAACTAAATATTTTCTCAATAAATAAGAGCCTATCAAGTGAATTTTGATAGACTCTTTCTCTTTATTTTTTATTTTATTTACAACAATCTCCATGGCAGCCACTTGAATTTTCATCATCCTTTGTAGTGCAGCCACAGTTCTCATGATGATGGTGGTCATGATGCTCTTCCTTATCAATATCATCTTCATAACTCTCATCTATATAGACATTTAAGTCTTTTATACCATAAACTTTTTCTAGCTCTTCAGAGAAGGCAACAACAGATTTTTCATCAAATCCATAGATGTAAACTTCGCTTCCATAATTTATCATCTCGATTTTTAAAATTCCATCATCATAGAGACTTATCCCCATAAAATTCAAGGCTCCGTCTCCAAGTAAATTTTCTAAAATCATTTTTTTGAAATCTTCGTCTATTATTCCCTGATATATGTTTTCATAGGCATCATCTTCTGAATAAATAGCAAAGTCTTGCAATAATTTCTTTGATTTTTCATCTTCCTTTAATGCCTTTATTTGATAAGAGTCACACTTATTTAGATAAATTTTTAAAATATCTGATAAAACTCTCAAATCAATCTCATCATCAATAAAAACATCATTTTCAAAATTAATATAGTACAAGAGACCACTCCTTATTTTGTCATAAAGTAAAATTCAATATATCCATTTTCAATATTATCATTATCTCCAAAATAAATATTAGTGAAAACAACTTTATAGTCCTTCTCTTCAATTGCCAAATCTTCCATACTTATTGAATCCTTTGTATTTTTCAAAAGCTTAAGCTTATCCCTTAGCTTGGCTAAATCTATTGTCATTTGAAGCTTGTAACCATCATGAGATTTCTTATATATTTTTATATTCTTTTTATTTCTCTCAAATTTATATGATCCAGAAGTCATATAATCATCTAAAGAATATACAAAAATCAAATTTTTATAACCATCAATGTCTATATTGAAACCAAGGTCATTTTCACTTCTAGGGTTGTCGCTATAAGAGTAACCCAAATAATCTTTGTCTTCTATAATGTTACTAAATCCAAATAATTTTTTAAAGGAATCTTCACTTAATTTAAAATCCTTTGGCATATAGGAAAGCTCTTCTACCCTATCTGTCCTTACCATATAGCTTACAATGTCAATTATTTGATTTTTTGCATCGCTATCAATATTTAAGTTTGGCTTTATTTCTTCTCCAGCTAACATCTTATTTTCTTTCAAAAGTTTTTCAAACCTTGAATTTTGAGATCTGACGCTGAGACTTGTTGCAGATGCCGGACCAATGCCTGATATCAAAATAATAACTGATAAAAATATTGGCACAGTAATATTAGAATTATCTCTATAAAAAATATAATAAATAAGAGATAATAAAATCCAAACTCCTCCTGCAACTACTAGATACCTATTTTCTGTAATGCCATACTCTCTAATTCTCAAATAAATTGCAAAGAACATCATTGCCAAAAGTGGAAAAAGAGTAAAAGGAAAGATAATCTTAAATTTATTTATAAAATCAATTGAATCTATCCTTGATATAAAAAATAAATAAATAACAGCAAAACTTGCAAACCAAATTACTAAATTTACGATTAAATTATTAGGAATTTGCCAAAGCAATAATATCTTTATAAAGTAAGCCAACAAAATACCTGTATAAATAATTACAATAGGCGTAATTATATAAACTAAAAGAATTTTAAAAGCCTTTGGATATTTGTAATCTAAAAAGGAATCACTAACCTTTGGAAAATCAGCGAAAAATGTCACAACATTAAATAGTATAAAGGAAAATATGGCCACTCTAAGATAAACCAAATCTGCAAAATTAAATTTGAATAAAGATTCTAAGGCAAAAATAATTCCACTGACACCAATAAAAACAATAAAACTATAAATATTGGCAATTATAAAGGCTTTTAAAATTTTCGCCACATAGGCAACATAATCTTTATGGTAATTGAGTTTCCCCACAAAAGCTGAACCAACTATAAGTGCTGCAATTAGGGTAAAGTATATAAAATTCTTCTCATAATAAGCAAATACAGAACTTTCGTCATAAATCAACTCATAAATTCCATAAAGAATTGGCATCGTAATTAAATAAGAAAGTATCTTTATCAAATTATTATTTTTTAAATTTTTAAGGTCATAATAATTTCTTAATCCTTCGTTAAAAAGTTTCACAAAGGCAAAAAGAAAAATCCCAAATACAAACACTAAACCGTAGCTAATCATTTTATTATTAAAAGCTTCATCATACTCATCAAAAGTTGATAAAATCAAAAAAATTGTAGCAAGTGTTGTAGAAATAAGTGTTAAGGGGAATCTTTTAAATGTATTTTTAATACTGTTAAAATTAAATAGTGTAAAATTAAAAATTTTCATAGTATCCTCCTAATTTTAATAATATATCAAATACATTGATTTTTAAAGCTTTTGGATTAAATCTTTATCATTGTATCCACTTTGACATATTTATTTTTGGTAGACAACTTTACCTTCAGAAATTGTATAAAGGACTTCCCCTTTTAATATTCTATCTTTAAAGGGGCTGTTTGATGATTTTGATTTGAATTTAGTTATTTTATATTCACTATTAAGATCAATTATTGTAATATCTGCAATTTTATCTTTAGCAATCTCTCCGCCCTCAAGCCCATATATTCTCGCAGGATTTGTACTCATAAGTTCAATTAATTTCATGAGGGATATTTCTTCTGTTAAAACTAAATTTTCATAGCAAATAGAAAAAGATGTCTCAAGTCCAATAATTCCTGACGGTGCTTTTGTTAGCTCCTTTTCCTTTTCTTCTGCACTGTGGGGAGCATGATCTGTGGCAATAATTTCTATCGTTCCTTCTTTTATTCCCTCAATAATCTTCTTTCTATCCTTTTCACTTCTTAATGGTGGGTTCATCTTTGCAAGAGTTCCATATTTTAAAACTGCATCATCATTTAGTGCAATATGATGTGGCGTTACCTCTGCAAAAATATTCCCACCCATTGATTTTCCAAATTTAACAAGTTCAACTCCAGTTCCAGTAGAAAGATGTTGGATAGAAACTTTTGCACCAGTATAAATTGCCATTGCTACATCCCTTGCTACAAAAGATGTTTCTGCAATACTTGGCGATCCATAAATATTTAAACTTTCAGATACTTCTGAATGATTTATCCCATTTTGCTCAATTAAATTTGGGTCTTCTTCATGAAAAGAAATTATCGCATTTAATTTTTTTGCACGATTCATAGCATCTAAAATTAATTTTGAATTTCTATTTGGAATTCCATCATCTGTAAAAGCAATAGCTCCTGCTTTAAAATTTTCTTCCATGTCAACGAGTTCTAAATCTCCAAAATTCCTTGTTAGAGCTGAAACTGTAAATACCTTTAGAGGAAGTTCTCTCGCCTTTCTATAATGCTCAATAATCTTCTCGCTGTCATCAATTTTTGGACTTGTATTAGCCATTTGAACTACTGTAGTAAAACCTCCAGCTACTGCTGCCTGACTTCCAGTCTCTAAATCTTCTTTATAAGTTTGACCTGGATCTCTAAAGTGGACATGGACATCAACAAATCCAGGAACAACAATTTTGCCGCTGGCATTAATTACTTCTTCGCCTTTATTTTTTGACACATCAATATTTTTTTCTATTGCAGTGATTTTTTTCCCTTCTATTTTTATATCAAGGACTTCATCAATTTTTGAAATAGGGTCTATTATTCTTCCGCCTTTTATAATCATATTAACTCCTATATAAATATAATTTTATTTTAAAAAAAGCGAGGGAAAAACCTCGCTCTTTAAAAATTTAATTATTCTGCATCACTTTCTTCTTGATCTTCGTCATAGATTTCTAAATCATCGAAGTCAAAGTCATCATCATATAAATCAAAATCTACATCTTCATCATCATAAATATAATCTTCTAAATCTGCAAGATCTTCTTCAATAATGTCAACATAATCTTCGATTTCTTCACGTGATTCTCTCATTTCATCAATTACATCACTTAAAATATCTACAAGTTCTGAAATAATTTTACCTTCATTAGTAGTAGTGTCTAAATCGTATCCGTCACAAAGTCCTTGTAAATAAGATATTCTCTTTAATAAATATTCCATATTTCCTCCAAATTAAACTCTAGACATGTATTCGCCATCTCTTGTGTCAATTCTTATGATGTCGCCTGTATTAATGAAAAGTGGTACATTAAGAGTGTAACCTGTTTCTACAGTAGCAGGTTTAGAGCCACCACTTGATGTATCTCCTTTGACACCTGGTTCAGTTTGAGTAACTTCTAATTCAACAAAATTTTGTGGTGTAACTCTAAAAGCTTTACCCTTATAGAAGTTAATAGTTGCCATATCATTTTCTTTCATAAAATTAAGTGCATCTTCTACCATGCTCTTTTCTAATGGAATTTGTTCATAAGTTTCTTGATCCATGAAGTAATAAAGTTCTCCATCAGAATACAAGTATTGCATTTCTTTATTTTCAATTACAACTTTTTCAAATTTTTCTGATGGGTTAAAAGTTGTATCCTTGATTCCACCAGTAAGTACTGATTTAATTTTACTTCTTACAAAAGCTGCACCTTTTCCTGGTTTAACATGTTGAAAGTCTATTACAACCCAAACATCTCCGTCCCATTCAAATGTAAGTCCTTTTCTTAAATCTCCTGCTGTTATCATATTTTCCTCCATTATTAAGTATTGTCTTCTAAATCATAATAGTTAAGTGAAATGGGCTGAAATTTTATATAATCAGGCAACACTAAACCAAAATATTTTAAGACTTGTTGATGATATTCAACGTCTATACCAGAATTTTTGTCGTATAAATCTATTAAATATCCCTCTAATTTGCCATTATTAACAATTTGTGCATTATTATTTAAAATAATTATACCAGATATTACTTTATCATTAAACAAAACTTTGTCATTTAATATGAAAATTTGATTTTTTGTTATCGATTCAAAGTTTAGAGTACCACTTTTTTGTATTATTACATCAACATCTCCTAGTGAATAAAGAGGATTTCTTTTTTTAACTAATTCTCCACTTTCTTCATCAAATTCTTCAACTTCTTCAAAAATATATTTTTTAGAACCCTTTATGCCATAAATAAAATCTCCATCTAAATTTATAACTTTTTTGCCACTCATGGACCAGTTATTTTCTTCAAAGGATTTTCTAATTAATTCTAAATCATCTTTAGGAAGTTTACCTGAATTTAAAATACCATCTTCCTCTTTATAAATTTTATTTATAGCCTTTGCCTTAATCCTTGCAGCTGCCAATGAATTCTTATATTTTACTTCTGTTATTAATTCAACTAAATCCTCTGATTTTTCTTTATCATTAAGCTCTAGTTTTTTTATTTGAAGTTTTTCAACCTTAGTATCACTTGGCTTAGCACTTACCTTTAAATTTTTTGTATTTTCCCAAGCAAACATAAAATTTTCTACCTCTTCATAAAAGCTTTCTTCAGAAATTTTCATATTTAAAACAGATTCTGCTGCATATTTTGACTGAATTTTCTCAACTTTATTAAAGTTTATGTAGGCTCTATTTGTTGTGTATGAATAGATAAAATAAAAGAAAAGAGCCAAAATTGAAATTAACACAATTGTAAAAATATAAATATAACCTTTCTCTTTTCTATTCATAAATTTGTATCCTCTTTGCTACTTTAATATTTATTTTATCTAAGTCATTGTACTTTAAATAAATGCTAAAATAACCGCTATCATCTGAAATTTTAAAATCTTTAATTTCCTCTGTCATAGGATTATTACCATTTCTCGGCAATTTATCAAATTTTTTAAGCTCATCCTCTACAGATGCATATCTATAGAGTCTATTCTCATTTTTAAAGTAGTTTATATAAACATATTTATTGTCTACTCTTTTTATAAAATAAATATGTCCACCAATATAAGTGTAATAGTCTGAACTTTCTATTTCATCCTTTATGTAATCAATTGCGTAGGACATATCTGAATTTATATTTTGATTTTTGTAAGTTTTATTTAAAGCCTTTTGAGATATTCCGAGAATTGATGTCAAAACCATGGCAATAATTAATAACATTGCAATGGAAAGTACAAGCTCAATTAGGGAATAACCCTTCCTTCGGCAAGTAAACTTCAAGTTTAATTTCTTCATCACTATCGCGCCTCTTTCCACTTACAATTACATGTTCTAAATTCCCATCACTATTTTTTGTAACATTGATTTCAAAATTTTCATTCTCATCTTCTATTCCATCAAAATTGAAATCCTTTTTGTTATAAGTTTCGCCAATTATCTCTTCCATTTTTGAATTTATAGAATAAATGAGTTCTTCTCTTTCTTTAATATGATTTTGATTTTCTAAAAGTGTGATAATATTTGGCATAATCACAGATGCAATAAGTCCAATAATCGCTATAGAGAATAAAACTTCAAGCATCAACTGTCCACGATTTTTACTTTTCAACTTCATAATAATTCACCTTGCCAGTGACAGGCTCTACTGTTATTTTAATTGGTTTCTTGTCCCCTATAGTGTAAATAATCGTGCCTGCAGAGTTATTGCTATCCCTATAAGATGGCTTACCATCAGATGTAAACTTAATGTCTCTTACATTTGTTGACTTGAGTTTAAGTAACTTATTAAATTTTATACTTTTAGTCTTTCCAGCAAAATCCAAAACATAGCCATCATCTTTTATTTTTACATTAGTCCTACAATTATTTACTTGAGCATAATTTTTTGCAAATTTAATATCAATAGCCAGAGTCCTTATTTGCTCCTTAGCTTCAATTTTATCTCGAACATTAAAGTTAAGCATACCTATTGACAAAATAATCAGTGTAATTCCTATAGTTATTATTAGTTCAATAAGAGTAAAAGCTTTAAATTTCTTCATTATATTCAACTTCTTTTACAAAAAAGAATAAATCTTCATTATTTTGTGGCAAAAAATAAATGTAACTAATATCTTCTGCGAATAAATTTATTCTAAACCATTCCCCTTGATAAACTTTTCCTGTAAAGGGAATTTTGTCGCCAGAAATATTTATAATTCCAATTTCCTTGCAAGAATCATAGGGGAATAATAGTGAAAGAGAAATGCCATCGCAGTGTTTTTCCACACCCAATTTCACAAGGTCATAGATATCATTAGCCTTTACAAAAAAAGAAGTAATTCCAGATTCACTATAAAAACTTGTCTTAACATTACTGTCCACGATAAACTTGTAACTCATAAATTTTTCCTTATCAATTTTTTCAAATAAACTAGGAGAAATATTTTCATCCTTACTCTTATCAATGTTACCATTAAAATAGGATAATTTTTCTTCGTAACCCTTTATTGTATTGTCAGTATTTAGATTATCTTCTTCCTTAACTTTTTCTGTTAGGCTATCTTTAACTATATTTTTTGTCTTAGTATTTTCTATTTCTTTAGCTTTAGTGTTTTTTATTTCCTCTGCCTTACTAGAAAGAACCTTATCTGAATTTGTTTCTTCTTTCTTACTTTCTTCTTCGATTTTTTTCTCACTGCCTGCACTTTCATTGAAATAAGCACGCTTTAAGTCAGAATAATATATTGCAGTAGATGGCTTTTCTGCCTTCAGACTATATGTAAAAGTATTTTCGTCACTCCTATTTAACTCAATATTAGAATAGCCATAATAATTTATGAGAGTCGAAATCTTATTAATCTCACTATTATTAATCTTTCCAGATATAGAAAGCGTCTCAAGGTCTGTCTGACCTTCCTTTGTAAAGTTATCCCTGTTCAAATTATTCTCAAGAGCAATCTTATCTATATTTTCCTTTGAAAAATTCTCAAGACCCTTATATTCATAAGAAATATCTTCGCTTCCGATTCCTTCATTAAATTCAACTTCAGAAACTTTTTGTGACTCACTCTTTATCAAAAAATTATAAAATAAGAATTCTAAAAATAATAAAATCAATATAACAAATAAAATCTTCTCTCTATTTGAAAACTTCCTATAGCCAATTTTTTTGCTCAATACATCAAATATATCCATTTAACTTTTCCTCTACAAATACTGCCAATTTCTCATGGAGTTTTTCGTTGGGATGAATTCCGTCAATTAAGTCATCTTCAATGTAATTTTCTTTGGCATAATCATAAAATGAAATAACTTCATAATCTTTGGCGTTTTCTTTTAAAATTTTATCTAAATTTTCAATATTTTTGTTAACTGAATTAAAATTAATAAAGCTTTCATAAGCTTCGTCTAAATTTTTGAGGGATGTTGGGTAAGGTGTCATAACAATGATTTTCCCACCTAAACTCTTTAATTTTTCAAGAATTTTATTTATATTTTTCATGACATAGTCTAGAGATTTCCCATTATAAAAATCATTTAAACCAATGAGAAGAAAATATAAATCATAAGTAATTAAATTATTTATGGCATATAAAAGTTCATCTGTTGTCAGACCATTAACCCCATAGTTGTCAATATCATAACCTTTTCCCAACAAATAATAAATTAGAGACTTTCCTCCTGCCAAATATCCTTCAAATATGGAGTCTCCAAGAGCACAAATTCTCATAAAACCTCCTTATAAAAGTCCTTCCTCTAAAAAACTAAAATACTTATTGTCTCCAATAATTATGTGATCTAATATATCAATCCCAACAATCTTTGATGCTTCCACGAGATCATTTGTAAGTTCAATGTCATCCTTTGAAGGACGAGGGTCGCCTGTAGGATGATTATGTAATAAAATAATGCTATGGGCATTATCTGAGATTGCTGTTCTAAAAACTTCCCTCGCATGGACTAAAGTCATATTAATAGTTCCTTTTGAAATTTCTCTCACAAAATTAATTTCCTTTTTTGTATTAAGAGTAATAATTCTAAAATGTTCTTCTTCCAGTATGCTCATATCACTTAAAACGTAATTTGCAGCAATAGAGGGAGATGTAACTCTAATTTTAGAATCATAAGAACTTACAGAAAGTCGCAACCCAAGTTGTACAGCGGCAATAATCATAGCCGCCTTAGCTTCTCCTATACCATCAACTTTCATAAGATTTGAAAAATTTGCATTTTTAAGACTATTTAATCCATCTCTATCATTTTCTGATTTTAAACTTTTAAGAACTTTATTAGCTATATCAATCGCTGAATCTCCACAAGTCGAGCCAGTCCTAATAATTAAGGCAAGAAGCTCAGCGTTGGAAAGATAAGTGGGACCAAACTTTAAAAGTTTCTCCTGAGGTCTCTCATCTTCAGGCATCTCCTTAATTGTATATTTTTCAATTTCTCTCTCTTTCATAAAATCACCATAAGCTAAAGCCAAATAACTTCATTAAATCTCTATTTATCTTGCCAATTGGAAAACCAACAATATTAAAGAAGTCGCCTTCAATTTTTTCAACTAAAAGTGAGCCCTTACCCTGAATTCCATAGGCCCCAGCCTTGTCCTTGTACTCATCAGTGTCTAAATATTTTTCAATTTCATCATCACTTAAATCATAAAATCTGACACTGGATTTCTCATAGCTTACATATTTAATTTTTTTAGACAGTTTAAAAATTGCATAGCCTGTATAAACATTGTGAGTTTTCCCACTTAAACTCTTTATCATAACTCTTGCATCTTCACGATTTTTAGGTTTGCCAAGAAGTTTTCCATCTAATTCAACTAAGGTATCTGCAGATAAAACTATTTTGTCTTCATAATCCTTTGCAACTTCAATTCCCTTTTCAAAAGCAAGAGCAGTTACAGTAGTCCAAGGAGAAAAAGAGTCATCTTTTATTTCTTGCATTTCCTTAGAGATTACATTAAAGTCTATAAAGTTTCCTAAAATCTCTCTCCTTCTCGGAGAATTTGATGCCAAAATAATTTTTTCCATTTCAACCTCTCTCTTTTGAAATATTTGTATTATCCACTACGTAGATTGAAGTAAGACCAACAAAAAAACCTGTGAAAATACCTAAAATTACAAGTAAGGGTAGATAAGCAAGTATGGCAGTAGTCTTCATAATATAGGATGCCACTAAAACTTGACCTAAGTTGTGAAAAAATGATCCAATCTCACTAATTCCAATTAAAGACAAATACTTTTTTAAAAACTTGTGAGAAAGAATCATGGCGAGAGAGCTTAAAATTGCTCCACCCATAGAAAAGAAGAAACTTGAAACTGCGCCAGTGACAAGAGCCAAGATTACAGTTTTAAATATAGATACAAAAAAACCTTCTTTATATCCAATAGAAACTATGCACACAAGAACAACTATATTTGATAGTCCCAACCTAGCACCAGGAATCGCAATCGGAAGAGGTATTACACTTTCAAAAAGTCCTAATACAATTCCTATGGAACTGAGTAGAGACAAATAAATCAATTTTCTATTCTTTCTCATTTTATTATCATGTCCAATCTATTGTCATTTTTATCATCGGAGACAATTTTTACCATTAATCTATTGGGTAGGCATATAATTGAATCCCCAGGAATAGAAATTTTTCCCATTTTTATGCAAATTTTATCCTTGCAATTAGACTCGTGCATATGCACTTCTCCATTTTTAATTACAACTTCATTCTTGCCATAATTCGTATTTATATCAATTTTTTCATCTGTATCTTTAGTTAATTGGATCTCTTTATAAATTTTTCCATCTACAGTAATAACAACATTTTTTGCAAGACTTTCATCATCTTTGGGCAATTTATTCGTAAAAAAATAAATCAAAAATGAAGCAATTACTATTAATACAATTACCAAAATATCTGCTTTTTTTAACTTTTCCATAAGTTCATTATAGCACAAGTTTATCATATATTTAAAAATTAAATTTTATTATAGTTTAACTTTAACTCACTTTTAAAAAATAAATTCTCTTATAAAAAAACTCTATAATAATTTTAGAATAAACTAAAATATTATAGAGTCAAAAATTGCATAAAAAAAGCGAGACCTAAGTCTCACTTTATTATTCAGCTTCTGCAACAATTTCTTTGCCTGCATAGTGTCCACAAGAAGGACAAACTCTATGAGGTAATTTCATTTCATGGCAGTTAGGACATTCAACTACTGTTGCTTTATTTAATCTGTAAGAAGATGCTCTTCTCTTGTTCTTTCTTTGTTTTGAAGTTTTTCTCTTAGGTACGGCCATTTTTACACCTCCTCATCTTTAAATAAATCTAATAACTTTCCAAATCTTGGATCCATTGCCTCTTCCATAGACTCTTCTTCTTCGCAATCACAAGGTCCATCATTTAAGTTTTTACCACAATGAGGGCAAAGTCCCTTGCAATCTTCACTACACAAATTTTTACCACTAATAGAAGTAATAATTTGCGAGATGATTATCTCTGAAAGATTTATGGAATCATCTTCAATTTTAAAATATTCATCTACAGAATCCTCATCATATAGACTTGTATCTTTAAAATTGTAGGCAAGATAAGATGTCTCTTTTTTATTTACAAATTCTTTAAGGCACCTATCACATCTTGCATTGAATTTGTAGGAAATATTTAGACAAAGTTCTAATTCCCCTGTCAAATCATGAATATATCCATTGTACTCTATGGGATAGATGAGATTTAGATCTTCTAAATTAAAATCTGTGTCATTCTCCTTTAGTTCACCTTCAAAGTCTAACCTAACATCATCAGATGATAAAAATGTACTAAGATCTAATTTCATATACTCACCTCAAAAATACATACAAATTATTATAGCTTTTTATTTTTCAAATGTCAATAATAATCTCAAAAATTATGCGTTAACAAGTTCTAATGTATCCTTTGCAATCATAAGCTCTTCATTAGTTGGAATTACAAAAATCTTGATAGAAGAATCGTCAGCAGAAATAAGTTTGTCTTCTCCTCTTACATTATTTCTTTCAGCGTCAATCTTAATTCCAAGAGATTTTAATCCATTTACAATTGATTCTCTCATTTCAACAGAGTTTTCGCCAACACCTGCTGTAAATACAATTGCATCAACATGGTCAAGTTCAGTCATGTAAGATCCAATGTATCCACGAACTCTCTTTTCAAAAATATCAAGGGCAAGTTTTGCTCTCTTATTTCCTTCATCTCTTGCTGTTTCAATGTCTCTAAAGTCACTTGATACTCCAGAAATTCCTAATACCCCCGATTTTTTATTCATAAGAGTGTTAAGTTCTTCCGCAGAAAGATTTTCTTTTTCCATAATAAATGGAAGAATAGCTGGGTCCAAGTCCCCACATCTAGTTCCCATTGCAAGTCCTTCAAGTGGAGTGAATCCCATTGATGTGTCAATTGATTTACCATTTTTAACTGCACAAATACTTGAACCATTGCCAAGGTGACAAGTGATTAGGTTTACTTCGTTAAGGTCTTTTCCTAGCATTTCTGCAGCTCTCTTAGTGATATATCTGTGAGAAGTTCCGTGGAAACCAAATCTTCTAATTTTATATTTTTCATAATACTCGTATGGTAGTGCATAGATATAGCTTTCAGCTGGCATAGTTTGATGGAAAGCTGTATCAAATACTGCAACTTGTTTTACGTTAGGAAGAAGTCTTTGGCAGGCTTTGATTCCCATAATGTTTGGTGGATTGTGAAGAGGAGCTATTTCAACATTATCTTCAATTCCCTTTAAAACTTTTTCGTCGATAACTACAGATTGAGCGAAGTCTTCGCCACCGTGTACAACTCTGTGGCCTACTGCATCAATTTCATCAAGAGATTTAATTGTGCCGTATTCTTCATTTGTTAGGGATTCCATTACAAGTTCAAGAGCTCTCTTATGATCTTGCATTGGAGTTTCAATAGTTTTCTTTTCCTTTCCTATTGTTTCGTGTTTAATTCTGGAACCTTCAATTCCAATTCTTTCAACTAAACCCTTTGCCATCAATTCTTCAGTTTCCATATCAATAAGTTGATATTTAAGAGAAGAAGATCCGCAATTAATTACTAATATCTTCATATTTCCTCCTCGTATTTTTTTAATTTATTAAATATAGTATAATAACTAATAATTAGTTTATAACAGAAGTAGGCATTAGTCAATAATTGGAGATTTAAAATATGAAAATTGCATCTATAATTGCAGAATACAATCCCTTCCATAAGGGTCACGCATACCAAATTCAAAAAATCAAAAATGAATACAGCGATTATATCCTTGTAATTATGTCAGGCAACTTTGTACAAAGAGGCGAACCTGCCATAATAAACAAATTTAAAAGGGCACGACTAGCAGTAGATAATGGTGCAAGTCTCGTTCTAGAGCTTCCCCTCCACTACGCAACATCTAATGCAGAAATATTTGCTCGTGGCGGCATTTCCATTTTAAATTCTATGGGTATAATTGATAGACTTTACTTTGGAAGCGAAGATGATGCATCTATTTTAAAAAACTTGTCAGAAAAAATTAAGAGAAATTTAGATGATGATAAAATAAAAAAATATTTGGCTGACGGCAATTCATATATAAAGGCTCGTGAGCTTGCCATGGATTTTTTAAGTCGAGAAGAAAAGGAAATTTTAAAAAGACCAAATAACATACTTGGGCTTGAATACATTAGAAGTCTTAAAAAATTAAATTCTAAAATTCAAGCTCACTCAATAAAAAGAAAAAATGTAAATCACAAGGATGATTTTGCCCTTGGAGAATTTGCTCCTGCATCACTAATAAGAAAACTTGCTTATGAAGGTAAGGATATAAAAAAATTCATTCCAAATTATGAGCTAATCCCAGAAAATAATTTAGAAAATTATTTTGAAATCTTTAAATACAAAATGATTGCAAAAAAAATAAATTTCACTGACTACTTCGACTATGAAGTGGGACTAGAAAATAGGATTATAGAAAATTTAGACTCCAAAAACTTTGAAGAGTTTATAGAAAAAGTTCACTCAAAAAGGCATAGTAGGTCAAGAATAAAAAGACTTATCTTAGAAATTTTACTAGACATAAAAAAAGATTTAATCAAAGAGTCCTTTGCTGAACCCTACACAAGAATCCTTGCTTGTGATGAAAGAGGAATAGAAATTTTAAGAAATTCGAAAAATAAAAATAAAATTTATTCCTTTAAAAGCTTTTATGACAAGTCATCAGGGATCACAAAAGAGATCCTTGATAAAGAAATCTTGGCAAGTGATTTGTATAATATAAAATCCGGAAAAATAAAAACAGACTTCACAAGAGAAGTTTATAAAAAATTATAAATTGCAAATTTACCAATACAAAAAAACTCTCATCATAAGAGACATTCTTACAATGAGAGTTTTTTATTAGTCTTTAGTTTGGCTTATTGACTTTTCATAAATATTTGTAAATTCCTTTAGATCCCTATTCCTTACAACATCTTCTGGAACATCGTAGACTCCAAGAGAATTTTGCCATGACTCGGCTTCTCCATCAGGTTTTTTATTTTCTTCTGGAATTAAAATAACAGCGTATTTAGTGACCTTCAAAGAAGTCTTGTCCAAAATTTTTTGCGAATCGCAAAGAACATCTAAGCACTCTTCAAGATTTGGATTTTTTGAAAACCCAACAACTTCTGCACCCACTTCTTCCTTAAAATTATCAAAATCAAATTCTTGATCTAATACTAGGTCTTCTCTAGGGACATCCTCAATTGTATTTAAAGAAATTTCATAAGGAAAATTATACTTTTTTTGAATAGTAGCCCCATATTCCCTTAACTCATCTAATAATCTAACCTCTGTGTTAAATAGAATGTTTTCGTAAGTATTTTGTTTTAGTTTGCCAAAACTATCAAATCCCAACATAAATTTAGTGTCCTTGCTTTTTTTGCTGCGAAGTCTTACAGTGTAATAGCCGTCCTTAAAATTATAAAAGGTCTCGTCGCGATTTAGCTCCAAGTCCTTGTAATGAGCCTCAATATATTTAGTGGCAGACCTTTCTGCCATGAGCCTAGAAATAGGATTCCCAAAAAATAAAAGATAAAAGATTGCTAAAATTATGACTAAGAATATAAGAAATCCAAATAAAATTCTTTTAATATAACTTTTATTATTCATAAACTAACTCCTTATACTAACTTTTATCATATTACAATAAAAAATACCAGAGAAAATATAAATCATCTCTGGTATTTAGTCTAACTTTATGGCGTTACACAAAATCATCAACACTACTTATTATAGAATTAAATATTTTTATTTTCTATCAATCAACCTGGTGGCCAGTTTAAACTTCTTCCACCAAGTACATGGAAGTGAAGATGATCTACGCTTTGACCTCCATCTTCTTTACAATTATTTACAATTCTGTAGCCCTTAGTAAGTCCAGCATCAGCACAAAGTTTTTTTACAACTAAAAATACATGACCAATTAATTCCTTGTGGCTTTCATCAAGTTCATCTGCTGATGCAATATGTTCCTTTGGCACAATTAAAAAATGTGTTGGCGCTTGTGGGTCTATGTCCTTAAAGGCATAAACAAGTTCATCTTCATAAATTTTGTCTGAAGGAATTTCGCCACTAATTATTTTACAAAATAAACAGTCCATACTTACCTCCTTTTTCCTTCAACTTCTTTGCATAAATTATCCCACTGACAATTTCCGCAAATTTCCTCTCGTCTATCTCTACTAAATATTATATCACAGGATAAATCCCTAAGTTCATTCCAAAAATATTTTTCATTTGACCTCAAATTTAAAATATTTAAAACTTTTTCGTCATAAGTTTTTACTTTATCTTGGCTTTGGCAGACTCCTACAAGATTTTCTGGACAATATTTACAAATATCATCTAAGTCTTTTATAAGCATTATTTCTGGATTTTCCCTAAGTTTTTTTATTACTTCAGTCATATTTACTGAAAAGTCATCGCTATAACCCTCGCCCACAAAATTTTCTATGCACAAGAGATGATGTGCTCTTATCTTTAACATTTAATCACCAAGAATCTCGCAGTTTGCAATTTCGCCTGTATCTAAAATCTTTACTTCTTTTATTTTATTTTTAAGGTCAATATCACTTTTTGCCTTGACTCTAATGTAATTTGTAGTGTAGCCGTAGTATTCGCCATCATGTTCTTCTTCAAATAAAACTGACTTCGGCGTCTTCATATTTTCTTTTTCAAAAATTTCTTGGTACTCTTCTCCGAGGGCAATTAATTTTTCTGACCTATCTTTTTTTATCTTGCCATCAATTTGATTTTTCATGACAGCTGCCTTGGTATTTTTTCTCTTAGAATACTTAAAGACATGAATTCTTGAAAAGCCAACTTCTCTAACAATACTCATTGAATCACGGAAATCCTCTTCGCTTTCTCCAGGAAAGCCAACAATAATATCTGTCGTAAGACCTGCGTGAGGCATATACTTTCTTATAATATTTGCCTTTTCAATGTATTCTTCGCGAGTGTATCTTCTATTCATTGCCTTTAAAATATTATTGGAGCCAGATTGTAGGGACAAGTGGAAATGATCACAGAGTTTTCCAGTTTTCACTGCTCTTTTCATAAATTCATCTGTAATAATTATTGGCTCAACAGAAGATAATCTTATTCTCTCAATGCCATCAACTTCTGCAATACTTTCGATTAAATCAATTAATCTCATGTCACCTAAATCCATGCCAAAAGATCCTATGTGAATGCCCGTCAAGACTATTTCTTTAAAGCCCCTTTCTGCAAGAGTCCTTGCCTCTCTCACTGAATCTTCAATAGTCCTTGACCTAATTGGTCCTCTAGCAAAGGGGATTATACAGTAGGTACAAAATCTGTTGCAGCCATCTTGAACTTTCATATAAGCACGAGTTCTGTTGTTGCTGTCAAAGTTTGTTGTATTGGCAAACTCACGCACATTTTTTAAGTCCTTAACTATATTTATTTTTTCGTGAGACTTTTTTGACTCTTCAATTAAGTCTACAATTTTATTTCTTTCAGTTGTGCCAATTACAACATCAACACCCTCAATATTTTTAACTTCATCGGGGCTTACTTGTGAATAGCAACCCACAACTGCTACCACTGAATTTGGATTTTTCTTCTTAGATTTTCTAATAAACTGTCTTGATTTTCTATCTGATAAATTTGTAACTGTGCAAGTATTTACAATATAGACATCACTAAATTCATCGTTATCGACTTCTTTGTATCCTCTTTTTTCAAAAAGTTCACTCATGGCTTCTGATTCGTATTGATTAACTTTGCAGCCAAGGGTTAAAATTGAAAAAGTTTTTTCCATTACTCACACTCCTTTGCGTGAATTATATAAAATGATGCAGTAATTGCCGCAGTCTCTGCTCTTAAAATTCTCTTGCCAAGACCAACTTTTTTTGCGTCCTTTAAAATCTCAAGTTCCCTATCTGATATTCCGCCTTCAGGTCCAATTACAAGACCTACATTGTAGCTTAATTCATGAATAATTTCTCCAAGTTGAGTTTTATCTTCATCTTCATAACAAAGGACAAGGTCGCCCTTAAATTTTAAAATATCATCAGTCTTTATTATGTCATGAACCATAGGGATGATGTCCCTCTTAGATTGTTTTGACGCAGACTCAACAATTTTTTGGTATCTTTCCTTTTTCTTGTCCTTTTTCTTTGAAATATCAGAAATTGTCCTATCCATTAAAACTGGATAAAAGTCGCTCACTCCAATTTCTGTTGCATGCCTCAATACATCTTCTGACTTATTATTTTTTAAGACTCCAAAAAATAGGGATAAGTTAACTTTTGATTCGTTAGATTCTTCTACCTCTCCTATTTTTTTGAGCTTGCCATCATAATAAGCAAAGGAAAAAATTCCATCTTCAAAGACAACTTGAAAGGCTTCTCCATCCTCTATCCTAATTACATTTTTTAAATGATGAATTGTCTCTTCCTTTAAATTTGTATTTTCATTAAATTCTCTATCTTCAAAAAATCTATACATTTAATTTTCCCACAATAGCTAGCCAATTATTTTTTTCTATTTCGTCAATTATTTCAAAATTGTTTTCCACTAAGGCGTCCATTACCATTTGTCTTCTCTCTTTTATAATTCCTGAAGTGATAAAAATTCCGTCCTTATCCATGTGATTTTTTAGATTTTTTATTTCATCAACAATTATCTCTGCAATAATATTTGAAACAATTAAATCTGCTCTTCCACTTACCACATCAAGAAGATTGCCCTTTTTGATTTCCATTTTGTCTTCTACATCATTTAGTCTTGCATTTTCATGAGATGCGTCAATGCACTTTTCATCAATATCAGTGGCAAGTACCCTCTTTGCTCCAAGTTTTAAAGCAGCAATGGCAAGTATGCCTGAGCCACAACCTATGTCAAAAATTTCGTCTCCCTCACTTACATACTTTTCTAAAAGTTCAAGACACATATAGGTTGACTCGTGAGTTCCAGTACCAAATGCCATACCTGGATTAATCTTTATAATTTTTCTATCTGAATTATATTCTTCCCACTCAGGCACAATTGCAAGGCTCTCTCCAATTTCAAGTGGCTTGTAATATTTTTTCCAATTATTGGCCCAGTCTTCGTCATCTTTTTCTGTTATGCTTGCCTTTCCCAAAGATTTTTCTTCAAGTTCTACTTTTATTTTTTCTGCATCATCTAACCTTTCTGGGTAAACTTTTATTGCAAAAATTTCTTTTTTTGAATTTAAAAGGGGATAATCTATAAAATCCCAATCTTTTTCGTCCTGGTCAAGCTCCTCTACTAAATCGCTAGAAACTTCCTCTGTTGTATAAATTCCGTAGTCAAAAAGAATTCCCTCAATTATATCTTTTTTTTCTTTTGAAGTATTTATTGTCATTTCAATGTATTTCATCTAATCACCTTAGTTCATTATATATTACCATAAATTTTTATACAATTTAAAAAATGCGAATCATAGATCCGCATTAGTCAAATAAATCTTTTAACTTGTCTAAAAATGATTTTCTATTTTCTTCAACTTCTGGCTCAGTCTCTCTCAATTCTTCTAAAAGTTTTCTCTGTTCATCTGAAACTTTTTTAGGAATAATTATGTCAACTTTAAAGAATAAATCTCCCCTTTGATTTTCACGATTTACATAGGGAACTCCCTCGCCCTTTAGTCTAAAGACTGTGCCTCCTTTTGTTCCCTTAGGTATATCGTAGTCCACAAGTTTTTTAAGAGTTGGAACCTTTATCTTTGCACCTAAAACTGCATCTGGATAGGAAATAGGAATGTTAAGATATATATCATTGCCTTCTCTTTTAAAGACTGCATCAGACCTTACTCTAATATAGACAAATATGTCTCCATTTTCGCCACCATTTTCGCCAACAGATCCTTGACCCTTTAATGAAATAATATTTCCAGTGTCCACACCTTTTGGAATGTTTACTTTTAATTTTTTGCTCTTGAGGACAGCACCTCTGCCGCCACATTTTTTGCATGGCTCATCAATTACTTCGCCAGTTCCATGACACTTGTCGCATGATGAAGTTCTAACAAACCTGCCAAAAGGTGTGTTTTGCTCTGAAGTTACTTGTCCACTTCCATGACACTTATCGCACTCATGTTTTTCTGTGCCAGGCTCCATTTTGCTTCCGTGACAATGGGAGCACTCTTCTTTAACCTTGACAGAAATTTCTTTTTCTACACCAAAAATTGCTTCAAAGAAATCAAGAGTTACATCGACTCTAGTGTCAGCTCCCTTCTTTGGCATATCTTTTCTATTTGCATATTCATATCTATTTGACCTTGAGCCTCCAAAAATGTCAAAGATGTCATCAAAAATATCAGAAAATCCACCAAAGCCGCTGCCACTAGAACCACCCATATTGCCTTTTAAGCCTTCTTCGCCATAGACATCATAAACTTGTCTCTTTTCATCGTCAGATAAAACTTCATAAGCATAGGAAATTTCTTTAAACTTTGCCTCTGCAACTTCGTCTCCTGGATTTAAGTCTGGATGATATTTTTTTGCAAGCTTTTTATAAGATTTCTTTAATTCTTCTTTTGTAACATTTTTTTTAACTTCAAGAATTTCATAAAAATTTCTCATCTTCCACCTCAATAGTTTTATATTCTAATACAAAGTCTTGGAAAAATAAAGCTTATTTTATTTTTTTCTCATACTAAATTTTCAAAAATAAATGAAAAATTTTAAACATAAAAAAAGTTGCAGCCGAAACTGCAACAATTTTATTTAATTATTATTCTTCGTCATCATCTACAACTTCATAGTCAGCATCAACAACATCATCATCTTGCTTTGCTTCTGCTCCGCCAGCTTGTCCTTGTGCTCCTTGTTGTTTATAGATTTCTTCAGAAATTGCGTAGAAAGCTTGAGTCAATTCTTCAGTCTTAGACTTAATAGCTTCAAGATCTTCTCCATCTTTTACATCTTTAAGTCCCTTAATTGCATCTTCAATCTTAGTCTTATCTGCATCAGAAATCTTTCCTTCAACATCTTTTAATGTGTTTTCAGATTGATAGATAATTGAGTCAGCATTGTTCTTTGCTTCAATTAAATCTTTCTTCTTAGCATCTTCTTGCGCATACATTTCAGCTTCTTTAACTTTCTTTTCGATTTCTTCTTCATTTAGGTTAGTAGAAGATGTAATTGTGATGTGTTGTTCCTTGCCTGTACCAAGGTCTTTAGCATTTACATTAACAATACCATTAGCATCAATATCAAAAGTTACTTCAATTTGTGGTACTCCTCTTCTTGCTGGAGCAATTCCATCAAGTGTAAATCTTCCAAGAGTTACATTATCCTTTGCCATTTGTCTTTCCCCTTGAAGCACATGAATTTCTACAGAAGTTTGGTTGTCTGCTGCAGTTGTAAATACTTGTGACTTCTTAGTTGGGATAGTTGTATTTCTTTCGATAAGTCTTGTTGTGATGTTACCCATTGTTTCAATTCCTAGAGAAAGTGGTGTTACATCAAGTAGTAACAAGTCTTTTACATCGCCTGAAAGAACTCCCCCTTGAATTGCTGCACCAAGAGCAACGCATTCATCTGGGTTTATGTCCTTTTGAGGTTGTTTGCCAGTTAATTTTTTAATACATTCTTGTACTGCTGGAATTCTTGTTGAACCACCAACTAAAAGAACTTTGTCAATGTCACTTGCAGAAAGTCCTGCATCAGAAAGTGCATCCTTAACAGGTCCTTCAGTCATCTTTACAAGGTCTGCTGTTAATTCATCAAATTTAGCACGAGTTAAGTCCATATTTAAGTGAAGTGGACCAGCTTGTGATGCTGTGATAAATGGAAGATTGATATTAGTTGACATTGTAGAAGAAAGTTCCTTCTTTGCTTTTTCAGCAGCTTCCTTAAGTCTTTGAAGACTCATCTTGTCAGCCTTTAAGTCAATTCCATTTTCCTTCTTAAATTCTTCAGCTATATAGTCGATAACTCTGTTGTCAAAGTCATCTCCACCAAGTTTGTTGTTACCACGAGTTGCGTGTACTTCAAATACTCCGTCAGAAAGTTCAAGGATTGATACATCGAAAGTACCACCGCCAAGGTCATAAACCATTACTGTTTGAGCATCTGTATCTTTATCTTCTCCATAAGCAAGAGCAGCTGCAGTTGGTTCATTTACGATTCTTTTTACATCAAGTCCTGCTATTCTTCCTGCGTCCTTAGTTGCTTGTCTTTGAGCATCTGTAAAGTATGCTGGAACAGTGATAACTGCTTCAGTAATTTTTTCTCCAAGATAAGATTCCGCATCAGATTTTAATTTTTGTAAAATCATAGCTGAAATATCTTGTGGTGTGTAAGTTTTTGAATCTATTTTTACATTAAAATCAGAACCCATGTGTCTCTTAATAGATGAAATAGTTCTGTCTGGATTTGTGATAGCTTGTCTCTTAGCAGTTTCTCCTACTAATCTTTCTCCATCCTTTGTAAAAGCTACAACAGAAGGTGTAGTTCTATTACCTTCTATGTTTGGAATTATTACAGCGTCTCCGCCTTCCATTACTGCTACTGCAGAGTTAGTTGTTCCTAAATCAATACCAATTATTTTTCCCATATAAATTTCCTCCTAAAATAAATCACTTATTGTGAAACTTTGACCATTGCAGGTCTTAGTGTTTTTTCGTTAATTAAATAACCTTTTTGTAAAACTTCAATTACATAGCCACTGTCATATTCGTCAGAATCTTCAGTTAAGACTGCGTGGTGATAAGTTGGGTCGAACTCTTCGCCCAAGGCTTTCATTTCAACTATACCTTCCTTTTTTAAAACATCAGTAAGTTGATCCTTTATCATAATTATCCCGTCATAAGTTGAATCCTTATCAACAATAGAATCCAAGGCTCTTTCAAAATTGTCAATGACAGGAAGTAAGTCATTTACTACTTTTTTAACCCCAAGCTCAACAAACTCAGTCTTTTGAGCTTCTGTTCTTCTCTTGTAATTTGCAAAGTCCGCTTGAAGTCTCATGAATTTGTCCATTAAAGCTTGATACTTTTCATCATCAGATGATTCATCTATAACTTCTTGACTTTCATCTTGAACTTCATCCTCTTTAACTACATCTTCTATATTTTCATTTTCCATATCTATACTTTCATCTAAATTATCTTTTTTTATATCCTCATTTGTCATGTACTCCCTCACATTTCTTTTAATCCTCTAGTAAGTGCGTCGCTAAAAGTTTTAACGACCTTAACTAATCTCGTGTAATCAATTCTAACTGGTCCAATTAGCCCAATGCTGCCATAGATGCCAAAATCCTTGGCAAAGGGTGCCCGAATAATTGTGTTTTCTTTCATTAAGCTTGCACTGTTTTCTGAACCAATAATAACTTCTACATCTCCTGTGAAGTTATCATTATTTAAGATTTGAAATAAACTGTCTCTGTCCTCAACTAAACTCATAAAATCTTTAGCCTTGTCAAGATCCCTATATTCGTCAAAATTTAAAATATTAGTGAGGCCGTCATAATAAATTTCAATGGATGAGACCTTTTTGTTAAACTTGCTTGCAATTTTTACAACATTAGAAATAAATTTTCCATGTCTTATCATATCATCGAAAAGAGAAATTTTAAGCGATTCAATTTTGTCAAAATCAATTCCCGACATCCTCTCATTTAAAACTTTCTCTATATAATAAAAATCTTCGTCAGGAATATTTTCTATTTCTAAAAAATATCTCTCAATAACTCCTCTGTCCCCTATTAGAACTAAGAGTGCAGTTTCTTCGTCGATTTTTACAAGAGTTAGTCTTTTTATCTTTGTGTCAGCCTTTTGCGGTGTAATAAGATATGCCGTGCAATTGCTGACACTGGCAAGTAAATTGACAGCATTTTTATAAAAGTCTTCAATATTTCTTGAAGTGTATAAAAGTCTGTCCTTGATTTTTTCTGAAGCATCTATATCGTGAAATTCTCTAAAAGTTTTAAAAATTTCATCTACATAAAACCTATAAGCTTTATCAGAAGGAATTCTTCCTGCTGATTGATGGGGCTTATTTAAAAAACCAAGATCTTCAAGATCTGCCATTTCATTTCTTATTGTAGCTGAACTAACTCCAAGGTCATAATCTTTGGAGAGAGTCCTTGAACCTACGGGAGTAGGCATATCAATGTACGCCTCAATTATGGCATTTAAAATATTTATTTTTCTTGAATCCATAATTCCCTCCTTTGTTAGCACTCATTAATATCGAGTGCTAATATATTTATATAGTACCCTCTTCCAATAGCTTTGTCAAGGATATTTGAAAAAATTTTTTTCTTTTATTCTCGGAAATTTTTTTAATTTTATTTTTATAAGGATACCTTAAATTTTAATTTAATATAATTTTTATTATCCATAGTCTCTGTGTGTAAACTGTTAATTTTTTTTAATTTTGCTATTTACTTCTCAAAGTTTTTTAACAGCCCCTAAAAATTTTTTATCTGATCTTAATGAATACTAATCGCTATAAATTAAATTTATTCCAATCTTAAAGCTATTTGTGTTAAAATTAGTTATTGGAGATGATTTAATTGAAAAAAAATGAAACTACATCCTTTATTATCACAATTGTAGCTGCAGTTTTACTTGCTCTTTTTGTGAGAAATTTTATTTTTAATATAGCTGTTGTAAATGGAGAATCAATGCACCCAACCTTAAATGAAAAAGACAAATTGATTTGCCTTTCCTACAAGAGATTTACAGACATACCTCGCGGCGAAATTGTTGTAATTGATGCACCAAATGACAAGAGAAATTACATTAAAAGGCTTATAGGAAAACCTGGAGACACTATAGAATTTATAGACGGTAAAGTCCTCTTAAATGGAAAAGTTTTAGAAGAAGCTTACACTTCAACTGATTATACAGAATCCGATGAAGAAAAATTTGTTTTAAAGGATGACGAGTACTTTGTCATGGGCGACAATAGACTCCCTGGCATGAGCGTGGACTCAAGATACTTTGGTCCAATCGAAAAGAAAAGAATAAAATCAGCAGCAGTTTATAGAATTTTGCCTCTTAAAAATAGAGGGAAAATTTAAACTCTGATAAAATAAAAAATCCCCTAGATTATGGAGGTAAAAATTTGAGAAATCAAAATAATATAAGAAATTTTTCAATAATAGCACATATAGATCATGGAAAATCTACCCTTGCCGACAGACTTATTGAGTCAACGGGAATGCTCACAAAAAGAGAGATGGATGAGCAAGTCCTTGACTCCATGGAGCTTGAACGTGAGAGAGGAATTACAATTAAATTAAAGGCAATTAGACTTATCTACAAGGATGACAGAGATGGCAAGGAGTACATCTTAAACTTAATTGACACTCCAGGTCATGTTGACTTCAATTACGAAGTTTCTCGTTCCCTTGCAGCTTGCGAAGGTGCCATTGTAGTTGTAGATGCTGCCCAAGGCGTTGAGGCACAAACTCTTGCAAATGTCTATCTTGCCATTGATCAAGACCTTGAACTTGTGCCTGTAATAAATAAAATAGATCTTCCTAGTGCAAGACCTGATGAAATAAAAGAAGAAATTGAAGATATTATTGGCATTGACACTGAAGGCATACCACTTATTTCTGCTAAGGAAGGCATTGGAATTGATGATGTTCTTCACTCAATTGTGGACAAAATCCCTGCACCAAGCGGCGATTACAATGCCCCACTTAAGGCTCTTATTTTCGACTCAATTTATGACTCCTACAGAGGAGTAATTTGCCATGTTAGAATAGTTGATGGCTCAGTTAAACCTGGCGATGAAATTCTAATGATGGCAACAGGTAAAACTTTTGAAGTAGTAGAAGTTGGAGTAATTGCCAATGGTCATATTACTCTAGATTCTTTAAGCGCAGGAGAAGTTGGTTACATAACTGCTTCCATTAAAAATGTAAAGGACGCAAGAGTGGGCGACACTATTACTCACAAAAATGATAAGACAACAGAACCAATGCCTGGCTACAAAAAAGTTGTTCCAATGGTCTTCTGTGGCGTCTACCCTGGCGAAGGCGAAGAGTACAATAATGTTCGTGAAGCCCTAGAAAAATTACAAGTTAATGATGCTGCCCTTGACTTTGAAGCAGAAACTTCTGTTGCTCTTGGCTTTGGTTTTAGATGTGGATTTTTGGGACTTCTTCACATGGAAATAATCCAAGAGAGACTAGAAAGAGAATTTGACTTAAACATCGTAACAACTGCCCCATCTGTTATTTATAATGTTATGAAAAAAAATGGCGATATGATTTCAATTCAAAATCCATCAAACTTACCTGATCCAACAGAAATAGATTATATGGAAGAACCAATTGTTAAGGCAGAAATTATGACTCCAACAGATTATGTTGGACAAGTTATGGAGCTTTGTCAAAATAGGCGTGGCGTCTTTAAGGATATGCAGTATCTTGAAGAAACTAGAGCACTCATAACTTATCATATGCCACTAAATGAAGTTATTTATGACTTCTTTGACGCCTTAAAATCTAAAACTCGTGGCTACGCATCTTATGACTATGAATTAATTGGCTACGAAGAATCAAATCTTGTGAAACTTGATATATTGATCAACGAAGAACTTGTTGATGCCTTTTCATTAATTGTTCACGAGTCCAATGCATACACTCGTGCGAGAAAAATTTGTGAAAAATTAAAGGATGTAATACCTAGACACCAATTTGCAGTGCCAATTCAAGCTGCCATTGGTAATAAAATTATTGCAAGAGAAACAATTCGTGCCCTTAGAAAAGATGTACTTGCAAAGTGTTACGGTGGAGATATAACAAGAAAGAGAAAACTTCTTGAAAAACAAAAGGAAGGAAAGAAGAGAATGCGTACTGTGGGTAATGTTGACATTCCACAAGATGCTTTCTTGTCAGTTTTAAAATACGATGAAGAAAAATAAAATTTCAATTTACATTCATATACCCTTTTGTGAGAGTAGATGTCACTATTGTGACTTCTGCTCTTCTCTTTTAAATAGAGAAAATGCAGAAAAATATTTTTCTTATCTTGAAAGGGAAATAAAATTAAATGAAAAATTTTTAAGGGAAAAAATTATTGACACAGTTTTTATTGGCGGTGGCACTCCCTCTTCTGTTGACGAGAAATTTATTGAGAAAATTTTAAAAGTTTTAAGTGCTTTTGAATTTTCTGAAAATCTAGAAGTTACAATAGAGTCCAACCCCAACTCCCTCACAAGAGAAAAGGCAGAAACTTATTTTTCTTCTGGCATAAATAGAATTTCCATAGGTGCACAGTCCTTTAATGATGATATTTTAAAAAAGATTGGAAGGATTCACAAGTCTTATGATATTTATAAAGCTGTGGAAAATGCAAGAAGAGCTGGATTTACAAATATAAATTTAGATTTAATGCTTGCTCTTCCCTCACAAAAACTTTCTGATATAGAAAAATCCTTTGAGGAGATAAAAAAAATAGACCTGCCCCACATCTCTTATTACTCATTAATATTAGAGAAAGGCACAAAACTCTATGAGACGCATTTAAAAAGCCCCTTAGCCTTTCCTAGTGAAGAAGATGACAGAGAAATGTATCATTATGTAGTAAATGAGCTAGAAAAAATTGGTCTTCATCAATATGAAATTTCAAACTTTGCAAAAATAGGATATGAATGCCGCCACAACTTAACTTATTGGAAGCTAAGGGATTATATTTCCTTTGGACTTTCTGCCTCATCAAATCTTTGCAATTTGCGTTACAGAAATTTTTCTGACTTCAAAAATTATTATGAATTTATAGATAAAGGGAAAAATCCAATAGAATTTTCTGAGGATTTATCAAAAATAGACAGAAAGAATGAATTTATAATGATGGGACTAAGGCTTAAATCTGGAATTGACTTAGATGAATTTGATTTAAGATTTAAAGAAGATTTTGCAAAAACTTATAAAGATGAAATAGACAAAAATATTAAATTAAGCTTAATAGAAGTAAAAGACAATAAAATTTATCTCACAGAAAAAGGCAAAGACTTATCAAACCAAGTGGAGCTTGATTTTTTCCGCTGAGAGCAAAAAAATAAGAGGTAGACAATTATCTACCTCTTTCTCTTTATTATAAAAAATAAAAAGAGAAACTCTCCCGGGAAAATTTCTCTTAGCCAGCGATTTTGCTGTTAAGTTCCTTAGCTAGTCGACTTAGCTTTCTGGAAGCTTGTTTTTTGTGAATTATATTTTTATTAGCAGCCTTTTTTAATTTTCTGTCTGCAACAATTAAAAGTTCTTTTGCATCGTCAATTCTATTTTCATCAAGTGCGATTCTAAAGTTTTTAACTGCATTTTTCATTTCAGTTCTAACAGGTTTATTGTTTTCAGCATTTCTTTTTGCTACATCAATTCTCTTAATAGCTGATTTAATATTTGCCATTATTTCACCTCCAATATTTAACGCTTTTGCTATTTTACCACGAATTTACATTGATTGCAAGGAATTTTTGTAATAGAGTTTTTATCCTAAATATTTTGGCAATATTTTATAATTATTGTCTCAAAAATTATTATTTCGTCAACAGAAGAAGTTTTGAAAAATTCATCTGCCCTTATTAACTCATTATAAAAATCTATTAAAAACTTTTTAGAAAAGTTTCTCTCATAGACTTTTATTTTTTTATCAAATTCAAACTTCGACACTCCTATTTTATTCATTATATCTGCCTGACTAATATTTTTTTCAGATAAAATTTTATAGGACAAAATGTTTTTTACTTGTCTAATTATCATATAAAAAATTACTGGATATTCTCCTCCTAGCTTTAATAGATTGTGAAATTCAATTATGGCTCTCTCACTATTTCTATCAAACATAGCATCTAAAAATGCAAAAATATTAGTGTCAATATTTTCTGTTATTAAGTTTCTTATGTCACTTTCACTTATTACGTCACTTTTTGCAGCTGCTGCAATTTTATCCATTTCAGAATTTAAGTCAAATAGTACAACCTCTTCATTTTTTGAATTATAGCCACTTTCCTTGATAAATAGAGCTGCCTGCCTGTCATCAATTTTTTTACCTTTCCTCAAAAAATAAGACTTTACAAATCTATTTGCATCTACTGGACTTAGCTTTCCAAAATCCATGTCCCTATTAATTTTTTTGAAATATTTATAGAATTTTGTTGTTTTTTTTATATTCCCTGTGTCCCAAAAAATTAAAATTACAAATTCAGATAAGTTGTCTAAAAATTCATAAAAGGAGTCCTTTAATTCATAGATGGATAGAAAGTCGCATACATCTTTTACCAAGACAACTTTTTTGTCATTCATCACTGGATAGGTCTCGCAAGCAGAAATTATGTCCTCTTGCTTAACTTCAGAGCCCTTAAATTTGGTGTAATTAAATACCTCTGTACCCTTTACATATTCATTTATTAAAAAACTTACAGCATTCTCCATTAAATATTTTTCTCGTCCGAAAAATAAATAGGCTCCGCTGTGGCTTTTATCTTGG
Source organism: Peptoniphilus senegalensis JC140 (assembly GCF_000321025.1). Classification (GTDB taxonomy): domain Bacteria; phylum Bacillota; class Clostridia; order Tissierellales; family Peptoniphilaceae; genus Peptoniphilus_A; species Peptoniphilus_A senegalensis. The sequence goes on along the minus strand of NZ_HE610717.1, from coordinate 133,170 downwards.
TAAATTTTCTTGTAATTCATAATTTTCCCTCGCTGCTCTATAAAGTGCAATTGAATTTATAAACATAAGTAGAATATAAGCATAATAATCTTTCTCATGATTTTTGGTATCAACGCTTAATTTATCGTCATAAATTTTAAAGTCAACTTCTCCATCTCTTGAAGTCATATAATATATAATACCATGTCTTTCGAGACTTTGTAGAGTGACTTTGTGAGGATGACCATAAGAATTATTTACACCAGCTGAAATTACTGCAAATCTAGGCTCTGTATTTTTCAAAAGTTCATAAGATGTTGAAGTTTCTGATCCATGATGAGACACTTTTAAAATATCTATTTTGTTTTTTATCTCCCTTTCCACATCTGCAGAAATATCTCCAGTAAAAAGCGTTTTAAAGCCCTTGTGATTTACCAAAAGCACCATGGAATTGTCATTTTCATTTTGCCTATTTTCAGCATCACTTATAACTTCAACTTTAGTGTCCTCACAAATTTTTAATTTGTTTGTCTTTTTTAGCATTACAACATTAGAAAATTTTTTTGCATCTGCTAAAATTTCTGGATTCTCTGGCAAGTGGTTTATAAAAATATTTTCCACCTTATATTTCTTTAAGATTTTATTTAGATTTCCTGCGTGGTCCTCGTCAAAGTGAGATAAAAAAATTCCATCAATTTTTGAAATGCCACGCACCTTTAAAGTTGGAAATAAAAATTTCTCGGCAATTTTATTTTCATATCTTGCACCACCTGTATCTATTAAAAAATTCTTACCACGAAAACTTATGAGAGTGCAATCACCTTGGTCAATATATAAATGGCACTCCTTGTAAGTATTGTAATCTCTTAAAATCCCCAGAGATGTAGATATAAAAAATACTGCCATATAAATTTCAATCATTTTTATATTTGGCTCAATAATTTCTTTAAATTTATGTCTGTATAAAATCAGTAAAAGTAAAATGTAGTAGATAAAAATATATTCAAACTTAAAAGCCTTTAAAGTTAGAAAAAAACTTCCCTTAGCTGCAAAAATGCTCTCAAGTCCATAAGTTGCATTCATTAAAAAATTTAAAATCTTTCCAATTATTCCGGGCAAAATGCCAAGACCCATGACAAAGCCAAGTGTAATTATTACAGAATAAATAGGAACAATTATTAAATTTGAAAGGTAAACTAAAATAGAAAAACCATCAAAATAATAATTTATAATTGGGAAAAGTGAAATAATAACTGAAGTTGTCCCTACAATAGATTTTTTTACAAGACCGCTGCCTGCCAGCCTGCTATTTATGACTGGATATACAAAAACTAATCCAAAAATAGCACCATAAGATAGGATGAGTGAAATGGAATATATTGCCATAGGGTTTATAAATAAAATTATTGAAAGACTTAAAAAATAAATTTTTTTCACATCTAAATCTTTTTTTAGATAGATATTCCCCTTGTAAAGAATAAAAAATAAAAATGCCCTAAGTGCAGAAATTGGAATTCCAATTGTCACTATGTAAAAAAGAATAATACTTGTTACAAAAATATCTGTTAGCCTCTTACTTAGTCTCATCTTTTTAAAAATAAATTCTAAAAAAACTGCAAGGACGCCAATATGAAGGCCTGAGACTGCCAATATATGACTAATTCCAAGCGTATTAAATCTATCTTTATCAACTTGATCTATAAAAGACCTGTCAGCAAGAGCAATTGATGACATAAGATTTCCATTTCTATCCTCTAAATTTTCAAAATAAATTTTTTTTGCTCTATCAAGAAAAAAATTTGAAAGCTTATAAAATTTATTTGGTTCGGAAATTTTCTTAAAACTTTTTACTTTTCCTATAGCATAAATTCCCTGAGCCTTATTATTTTTATTGTAGTCAAAGTTTCCCTCATTCATAGCAGGGAGTGGAGAATTAAATTTTCCTTTAATCTTGTAAGACGCACCTCTCTGAAGTTTTTCATAAACTAAAATTTTTGTCCTTAAGTTTTTCCCATTAACATAATTTGTTTTGATTACTGATTTATTTTCACTTGAAGATACAACCTTCCCTGTGACTTCACCAGAAAAATCTTCGAGATTATAATCTCTAAAGGAATAATTTGTAAAAACTGCAAAGATAATTAGAGTAAATATATAAAGTTTAACATTATTCTTTTGTGCTACAAGAATAATTGCTAGTGCAAGAAAAAATATTGCCTTTAATAAACTTATTTTTGTAAAAATAGAAAGTATTATTCCAAACACAATTGCTGTAAAAAAATACATAGGCACCCCTCTTCATTATATATCTTTTTAAAGCGTCAAGCCACGAAATATGTTAATATATTAGTGGAGGTAATTATGAATTCTAAATACAAAAACCCTTACAAGAAAAAATACAAATTAGAAATAATTGATAAAATAAATCGAGATGGCATAACTTATGGAAAATTAATTGAAGCTCCCTTTTTCCTTGGCAGTGAAAGACTTGAACAAGACCTTTTTAAAATAAATGGAGAAGATCCAATATTTTTATCAGGAAATAAAAACTATTTTAAGATTGATGAAAATGAAAGAGAAGTTGAAATAGAAATAAATTGGAAAAACAGATTAGTGCTCATGCAAGAAAATCTTGGCAATGCCCTTGTTAGACACTTTTTAACTTCTAATACAAATTCAGATATTTTAAATTACAAGGTTGGAAAAAATTCTTCTTACATTGATGTTTTAGCAAAGGATTTTAAATACATGACTGTAAAAAATATTGAGTCCCTTGCCAACTATGCAATCTTTTCAAATCTTTCAATTGAAAATTTTGATGACCACATAAAAATTGAAAGGCTAGCTGACATTTTTTATGAAGGTCCTGCTTTAAAGAGAACTGGAGAAATTGGAATGACACTTATTTCTTCAGTAGATAAAGTAAATTCTGGTATAAGACTTACTTTGGTCTCAGGCGAAAATGCCTACAAACTTGCGAGAAATTCTCTTAATAGCTTAGAAAATATGAAAATGTACTTAAATAGCGACAGCATTGAAAATGTCTTTGCCGATGTAAAAAAATTAAAGTCAAAAAGTGCTAATAATACAGAAAAAATTTCAAACCAAGAAAAAATCATTGACTCTAAAAAGGATAATGATTTAGAAAAAAATGATGAATTTAAAAAAGTTGATAAATTAGAAAAAATTTGTGAATTTGAAAAAGTTCCAGAAACTGCAAAAAATTCTAATATTGAAATTTCATCTGAACTAGAGAAAGACATTATCTCTAATAAAAGTTTTGAAGATAAAGAAAAAAATAATGAATCAGAAAAAATTTCTCAACAAGATATAGTTATTGAAGATGCAAAAAAAGAAAAATACGATTCAAAATTCTTCCATGAAAAATATAAGCTAGAATCTTTTAAAGATTTAAACAAAGAAGTTAAAAGTAAAGAAGATTTTTCAAAAAATAAATTTAAAGAAACTCAAAAAAATAAAATTGTCGCTGAAGAAAATATAAATAATGAATTTTCCAAAAATTCATCCAATGACAATAAGGAAAAATCTCCTCTCTTCTACCAAGCAGTAGAATCTTTTAAACGCTTTGCTACAGATGTATCTGGCATAAATTACATCTACAAAGTTCTTGATGATGTAAATTTAAAAGAGCTTCGTGAAATTTCAAATTACATCCTTAAAGAAGATAATTTCATCCAAATTTATGGACTAAAAAATGGCGATAGATCAAAAATAATTGTCCTTCGCTCAATGAATTTGAATTTCAACTTAAAGAAAATTTTTGAAAAATTAAAGGAACACTTTAACTTCACTGGCACAGGCAATATGTTTACCTTAGATTTAGCTTGTAAAGAAAAAGACATAACTAGAATAATGGAAAGTTTTTTAATCGAAATAAAAAGAGAAGTTAAATAAATATAGCTCACATTAAATAATTTTATGTTTAATGTGAGCCTATATTTTAATGCAAAAGGACTGAGGGAAATTAATCCCACAGTACTTATTTTTAATAATATTTTTCATTTATATAGTGATCTATTATTGATGTCTTCATTTGATTGTCAAAAATATTTTCTTCTTTTAAAATTCTAAGTAGCCAAGGTGCCTTTGAATGAAAGATTGCCTCTTTCTTGTCTTCTAATACAATTTCGTAAAGCTCATTTCTAAGTGCCTTTGATTGACACTTGATATAATAGGCTTTTGTGTTTCTAAAATCTTGTGTCTTTAAAATGTTTAAGACAGATTTATCTTTAAGCTCGTAATATTTATTTGTTAAATTCAAATAATAATTGTAGTACTTTGAGTGTTTTTTTGTATTCCTTACATCTTTAGATAGGGCTCTATAATACTTTGCCATCACATTATAATACTGGTAATTGTACATTCCCTTTTCATAGGAGTCCACTTTGATGTAGGGCTTTGCATTTCTCATTTGAAAGTAATCAAAATTCTTTTGCAAAAATTCTCTCTTTGAGAGATCACCATTGGTATATTGCATTATAAGAAAAGACCTGTGCTCAAAAAAATCTTCAAAGAGACCCTTTCTTTTATTAAATTCCACGAAGCACCATTAAATCACACTTAGAATTATTGGAATTACCATTGCAATAACAAGTAGTATGGCAATAATTCTTACCATTGTTTTTCTATCCACTTATAACACCTTATTTGCTAGTCACTTCTATACAGTGATCCTTTAGAGATTCAGGCATGTCTTCCTTTAGATAATCAACATTGATATAAATTTCTTTATTTTCTGCATCAGGAATTTTTGAAACTTTATTATAAAGATGTTCTAAATCTTCAACGTTAAGTGATAACACTTTGTATATTCCATCAACATAAATTTTGTGTAAATCGTAATCCATTGCAAGAAGTCCACAGATAAAACCATAGAAACTGTCAATTGAGTTTAATCTGTATTCAGTTGCATTGATAAGTCTTACATTATAATCTAAACTAAAAATATGATCGTCGTCAACTTCTACGAAAGCAATATTTCCATCGCCCTTTTTCATATCATCATTTGCATTGTCGATTAACCATCTTGTCTTTCCAGAGCCTTTGCTCCCTAAAATATACTTTATCATAGTATTTCTCCTTTCACTAGATCACCTTGAGTGTATCCATTTTCATGCATAACAGCTATAATATCGTCTCTAATTTTCCACCAGGAAGTATTCCAATTGCAGAAAAGAGAATTTTCATAAGGTGCTCTTCCTATTATTCTTTCCACTATTATATCATCTTTAAGATTTCTTAAAAAGAGTATAACTTTTTTCTTGTAATCCTCTAAAGAAATTGCTTCTATTTCTCCTCTTTCGTACATCTTTCCAAGAGCAGTATCTTTTAAGATGTATAAGGCATGAATTTTTACCTCGTCAATATTTAGGACATTTAAAATTTTAGCACACTCAAGAATATCTAAGTCATCATCCCATGGAAGACCAATAATAATGTGAGTACATACATTTAAGTTCCTTCTCTTTAATTCAAGAGCAGCACTAATAAATTCAGCAAGTCCATGTCCTCTATTTAGTTTTTTTAAGCTGTGATAATTTGGCGTCTGAAGACCAATTTCAACTGTTACAAAATAATTTTTGTTTAGCTCTTCCAAAAAGTCGAGATGTTTCTTTGGAAGATAATCAGGTCTTGTGGATATGCTTACACCTACTACATCCTCAATGAGAGAATCCTCTATTACTCTCTTAAAATCCTCAAAGGGCATATAGGTGTTGGTAAAATTTTGAAAATAAGCAATATATTTATTTGCCTTATACTTACTTTTTATGTGGTCTCTATTTTTTATGAGCTGTTCTCTCACACTTCCATAATTGTTTTCAAAAGAGCCACCTTCTTCTCCACAAAAAATGCAGCCACCAACCCCACAAGTTCCATCTCTATTAGGACAAGTTAAATCAAGTTTAACAGGAAGTTTATAGACCTTTTCGCCAAACTTTTCCCTAAGAAAATCAGAATATTTTCTGTAAATCATTTAGAAAATTATTCTTCTTCCTCGTCATCAAAAATTTCTTCGAAAGTCTTTGAAACTTTTTCAAATTCTTCTTCTGATTCAATAATATCAAGTTCAACTTCATCTTCATCAATTTCTTTGTACTTGTAAAGAAATACATCTTCGCCATCTTCTTCATTTTCTGGAAGAAGTGCAATATATTCATTTTCATCACATTCAAAAATTCCAAGAACTATACATACCATTTCACTATCGTCATCAAGAGTAAGTGTTATAGTTTCATAGCCTTCTTCTTCGTGATCGTGACCACATCCGCAATCACAGTTTTCATCGTGTTCATGTAGTTTTTTTTCTTCGTTACTCATATTTACCTCCAAATTTATTTTAAATTTTCTAGTATTTTTATTAAGAAATCAAATACTCTTTCAGTTGATGAAATAGAAAGATGCTCGCCAGGTGCGTGAACTCCTTTCATATTTGGTCCAATTGAAAGCATATCTATATCGCCAATTGTTTCAACAAAAATCCCACATTCAAGTCCCGCATGAATTGCTTCAAGTTTAAATTCTTTTCCACTCACTTCTTTGTAAGATTTTTTTGCAACTTCTCTAAGTGGTGAATTTTCTTTATACTCCCATGCAGGGTATTTTGTTATAATTTCAAATTCTGCTCCAAAATTTTCTGCAGCAATTTTATTTACAAGTCCAATATATTCCTTAGAGGACTGAACTGAAGACCTGATATTAGAGATAATATTTACTGAATCTTCCTTATTTTCAATTACTCCAAGGTTTACAGAAGTTTCCACTAGACCGTGAATATTTTTACTCATGGCAATTACGCCATTAGGAAGAATATTTAAAAGACTTACAATATTATTTTTTAAATCATCAGTAAAGGCTTTGTCACTTCTAAGTTTTGACTTTTCAAAATTTAATCTAACATCAGGGTCTACTTTTCCAAGCTCTCTGACAAAATTTGAATTTAATTCCACAATAACATCTTGAATTTTTTTGATGTCATCTTCATTAACAGCAACGATAGCCTTTGCGTATCTTGGAATTGCATTAGGTTTTGCTCCACCTTCAATTTCAATTAAATCCCCATCAACTTTTTCAAAAAGTCTGTAAAGGCTTCTAGCGAGAATTTTAACTGCGTTACCTAGACCAACTTGAATTTCTTGACCAGAGTGTCCACCCTTTAGTCCATTAACAATTATTTCATAAATGTTTTTGTCTTTATCTAATTCTTTGTATTCCTTTTTTAGTTTAATAAGGTCTCTTTCTGCACCAGCGCAAGAAATACATCCAACACCTTCTGCTTCAGAGTCGATGTTTAAAAGTCTCTTAGATGTAACCATTCCCTTTTCAAGATTTGCCGCACCAGTCATTCCACTTTCTTCGTTTACTGTGAAAAGTGCCTCAATCTTTGGATGCTTATATTCATCTGCTTCTAAAAGTGCAAGTGTCATAGCGACAGCTATTCCATTGTCTGCTCCAAGAGTTGTCTCACGAGCGATAATAAAATCGCCATCTATTTCATACTTAATAGCATCTTTTGAAAAATCAATTGTACATTCAGGAGTTTTTTCGCAAACCATGTCCATGTGTCCTTGCAAAATTATGCTGTCCACATCCTCATAGCCTTTTGTCGCTTCTTTTATGATTACAACGTTTCCTATATCATCAGTTTTGTATTCCAAGTTATGTTCTTTTGCAAATTTAATTAAATAATCTCTTATTTTTTCTTCTTCGAAAGAACATCTTGGAATTTTTGTCAATTTATCAAAATAATAAAAAGTTCTATTCTCTAATAAGGTATTTATATCTTTCATTTAAACCTCCTACCTACATTATACATGAGTATAAAAAATATTTATAGTTTAAAAAGTATAATTATCTTTAAATATTTTTAGGATTTTTTCTAGACTTGTTGCATCACTTTTATCAATTTCACAAAGAACGGAATTAAACTTTTTAAGAGACTCATCTAAAAGAAAATCAATTGACGGTCTTTCTCTAAATTCATCTACTACTGCAGATAAAAAATTATTTTTTAATTCGTCTTGGTCATCCTTTGAAAGCTTTTTACTTTCAAAAAGTTTTGACATAGAAGTCATATACTCATATCTAACAAAAATAATAAATTCCGTGAAAATTTCCCCATAAGATTCTTGTGTAATTAATTTTATGATTTTAAATAAAATATTCCAGTCTAAGTCATTATTAATAACTCTTACAAGAACTTTTGTCACGCCTTTAGAGAAAGAATCATAATATTTAGGCTCTTTCTCACAAACAATATACTCTTCTACGTTTAAGTCCTTACCTGACACAGAATTAATCTTATTTATTAAATCTATAAAATTTTCCCCATAGCTTAAATCTTTATTTTTTGAAGACTTCATAAATAGATAATCAACAACAACATCTGTAATAATTTTTATATTTATAAAAAGTCCCAATTCATCATGAATTTTTCTAGTAAATACATCGTGAAGTATTTTTGAAAGAAGTGTCTTTAACTGATTTTCCGCAGATATTGTCTCTGAAGCATCTTGTTTTTTCACGTGATCGTATAAAATCATGAGTTGCTTATCAATCATCTTTAAATTGTCATTGATTGAATTCATAATTTCTCTGAAAAATCCCTCTGTTATTATGTAATTATAATTTTTGTAAAGAAGTTTGTGGTCGATTTCTCCCCAAAATACATTTACAAAAGATTTAATCTGTAGCTCAAAACAATAAATAAAAGAACCCGTATCGTATTCGCCATCAAGCTTATACATTGTGAAACCATTTGCAAGAGTTTGAGGTTGTGGGTCATCTAATTTTAATCTAATCTTTTTGTTTTTATTGGACTTGTAATAGCCTCTGTCAGACTTAATCGTAAAGTCCTCTATAATTTTTTTATAAAGAGCTTCTTCATCTTTTATAAAACGACACTCAACTCTAATACCTACTAGATCTTGGATATACTTAAACCCACGAACTGGGTCAGGAAACCTCATGAAAAAATTTCTTCTAATTAATTTTTCACGTAGAGATTCCTGAGTCTTAATTCTCGTGGTAATATTTGTAAGTCTGTCGTCATCTATTAATAAATCTGAAAAATACTTTTTAAGCTCTTTATTAACTCCAGCAAGTTCAATTCTATGATAATCAAAAAGATCTAATACATCGTCGATGTAATTAAAAAGCTCAAGTTTCATATTCCACCTAGATATTCATTTTCACTTGGTATTTTTCTTTAAGTTCAGTAATTTTTTCGTTATAAAGTGCCTGTTCCTTTTGTCTTCTAACCTGTGCTGCAATCTTATCTTTCACTTCATCAAAAGCTAAATCTCTGCCTTCATTCTTGTCATTTATTTTAATAATATGGTAGCCAAATTGTGTCTTAACTGGTTCAGTTATTGTAGCAACTTCATTATTAAAGACAGCATCTTCAAATTCCTTTACCATTTGTCCTCTAGTAAAAGTTCCAAGTTCTCCGCCCTTTTCCTTTGATGGACAAGTAGAAAATTCTTTAGCAAGACTTGCGAAATCTTCACCATTTTTTACTTTTTCATAAATTTCATTTGCCTTATCTTCTTCTGCAACTAAAATATGAGAAGCATTGGCACTTTCATTTTCCTTGAAAAGATCTTTGTTATCTTCATAGAATTTCTTGATTTCATCATCAGTCACTGATACTGTGGCAAGAAGTTTTCCAAGAGCATAAGTCTTTAACATACTTTCCTTAGTTTTTTCTAAAACTTGTGTGAACTCGTCATCCTTATCCATTCCCTTTTCCATAGCATCTTCATATAAAAGAGTTTGGTAAACAAGTTCATTAACAACTTCCTTATTCATCTCTTCGCCACCAAAATATTGTTTAAGCTGTGGGTTTAAAGAATCAATAAATAAATTGTAGTCAACTCCTGTAATTTTCTTGCCATTTACCTCTGCCAAAAGTTTATCTTTATCCATTGTTACCTCCGTAATCTATCTAAAATTATAAGTTTTCTATAAATAATGTTACCATTTGAAAAAATTTTTTTCAACTAATATAGCTAAGTGTCGCTCTGGCATAAATTTCCTTCTTTTCCCTATTTTTAAAGAAAAAATAAAGCTTATCATCTTTCAAATATACATCTATAAAAATATGGTCGCCAAGTAGCAACTCCTTAGTATAATTTATATTTATATCAGAAAATTTTTTCTTGTATAAATATTTTGGCATTGCTTCGCATAAAAGCTCTGCATATACGCTGTTGTTTACGTGATTGTTTAAGTCTATGTCCCGTCTAAGTATGATATAATCAAAATTATTTATAGGCTCTGTATCTATTGGCTCGTTAATTCTTTCAATTTTGTCAAAAAATTTCAAATCATTTATTTTATAAATTTCAGGAATTTTATCTCCTATATTCACTGGCTTTCTACTTTCTAAATCAATTAATAGAAAAATTGATGAGGCGTACGCAATTTTTTCATCGCCAAGATAAATTTCAAACTCTCTGAAGGCTTTTAAACTTTTAAATCCACTTGCCCAAGTTCTAACTTTTATCCTTTGGAAAGCTTTTGGATATTTTAATACTTTAATTCTCCACTTATAAATCATCCAAGTATAAGCTTTTGCAATCAAATCCTCATTAGCAAGTCCCACAAAATTTGAATGATGATTAGTTGTTTCTATAAAATAATTTATTATATTTTTAAGTGTAAGTTCTCCATCTCTGCACAAAAAGTCCTCTATGATAAATTCTTTTTCATAAATATTCATTTCTCTCACCAAATTTATTTTAACACAAAACACTTTATAGATTTTTTGTGAAATAAAATTTACAAATCTCTGTAAATCTCGTAAAAAGTTTACTTTAAATAGGGCTTATGTTAAAATCAACAGAAGAGATAAAAATAATCAAAGCGCCTGAGCCCAAGTGGCTGACGAGGGATAGAGTTATCGAATATCGGCGGATGCTCTAAAGGTTTCACAGCCTAAACATTTTACAAAAAATAAAAGCAATTTTATAACAAAATAAATGTAGTGAATCTCTAATAAATTTGGAGGTAGAAATATGTGCGGAATAGTTGGATATATTGGAAAAAATAATGCAACAAAATTAGTGCTGGAAGGCTTAAAAAAATTAGAATACAGAGGTTATGACTCTGCAGGCCTTTCTATGATAAGAGATAATAAACTTGTGACTTTTAAAAAGAAGGGTCGCATAAAAGTTTTAGAGGACTCCTTTGACCAAGATGAGTTCTCATCAAATATTTGTATTGGTCACACAAGATGGGCAACTCATGGAGAACCAAATGAAATAAATGCCCACCCTCATCTTTCAAGTGACAGTAAAATTTCTGTAGTTCACAATGGAATTATTGAAAATTACCTAGAACTTAAAAGCAATTTATCAAATAAAGGTTATAAATTTCTTTCACAAACTGATACAGAAATAATACCAAATGTAATTTCTGACAATTATAAGGGCAACATACTTGAAGCTGTCTTTAAAGCAACAGAAATTTTAAGAGGGGCTTACAGTCTTGGCATCATTGATGAAAATGATCCAAATAGACTTATAGCTGTGAGAAACTCTTCGCCTCTTCTCTTTGCTCTTTGTGATGATGGATATTTTGTAGCAAGTGACATTACATCTGTAATTGAACACACAAATAAAATAATTTATCTTGAAGACGGCGATATTGTAGATATGAATGAAAATTCATACACAATATATGACAAGAACCACAAAGAAGTTGAGAGAGAAATAAGTGAAGTTAAAATTTCTGCTGCTGATGCATCAAAGGAAGGTTACGATCACTTTCTCATCAAGGAAATTCACGAACAACCTCGTGTACTGCGTGAAGTTATTTCAATTAAACACAATAATTATAAAATTAATCTTCCAGCAGAAGGAAGTCTTTCCTTAGAAGAATTAAAAAACATAAATAAAATCTATATAACTGCTTGTGGAACGGCCTTTCATGCAGGAGAAGCTGGCAAATTTGCAATAGAAAATCTTGCAAAAATCCCTGTTATTTCAGAAATTGCTTCTGAATTTAGATACAAGAATATGTTCATAGACGATAAATCTCTCGTAATTTTTGTTTCACAATCAGGGGAAACTGCTGACACCTTAGCTGCCCTTAAAGAAGCTAAAAAGCAAGGTGCAAAGACACTTGCCATTACAAATGTTGTTGGCTCTTCTATTTCAAGAGAAGCTGACAAAGTTGTCTACTGTTACGCTGGCCCAGAAATTTCTGTTGCATCAACTAAGGCTTACACAACTCAAGTCATTTCACTTTACTTCTTGGCTATGGACATTGCCCTTAAGCTAAATAAAATTAGTCAAGATGAAGTAAAAGAAATAATTGAAAATATGGAAAAACTTCCAGAACAAATTGAAGAAATTTTAAAACATAAAGATGTTTTTGAAGATATTGCTGAATTAATAAAAGATGCAAAATCAATTTTCTACACAGGAAGAAGCTTAGACTATATAACTGCAAAAGAAGGAGCACTAAAGCTAAAGGAAATTTCTTATATTCACACAGAATCTTTCCCTTCTGGAGAATTAAAACACGGCTCTATCGCCCTTATAGAAGAAGGCACACCAGTTATATCAGTTGCAACACAAAGCTTGATTTTAGAAAAAACTATTTCAAATAATCAAGAACTAATTGCAAGAGGTGCCACAGTAATTTCCATTGCAGAAGAAAAAAATAATTTTGTAAGAGATTCATCAAATGTAATGATAGAAATTCCAGACACAATTGATTTACTCACACCACTTCTTGCAGTAATACCTGAACAGCTAATCGCTTATTATGCTTCAGTATTACTTGGCAATGATGTAGATAAACCAAGAAATTTGGCAAAATCAGTTACAGTTGAATAAAGAAAAAAGCTGCCTAGTGCAGCTTTTTTTAGTTTTCATAAATACTTTTAGGGTATATAATGAAAAATGGAGTTGAATTTTATGAGTGAATATATATACCTACTTATATCCCTTGTGGCACTTTTCTTTTCTTATTTATTTACTTTAATAGAAAATGCCTATCTCGCCCTTGGGCCTGTAAAACTTTCAAAGCTTGAGGATTTAGAAGTAAAAAACTTAAACATAATAAAAAAACTTGTTAAGAAAGAAAATATTTTTTCTTCAACACTTATTTTAGATTACTTTTGCAATTCACTTACTGTGATTTTTGCATCACTTTTTGCTTACACTAATTGGGGTTATCTGGGAATAATTTTGGGAATAATAATATCCACAATAATAGTAATAATTTTTGGCGAAAGTCTTCCTCGCAAATTAGGCAAAAATAATTATGAAGTCATTGTTCCTAAATATGCAAAATTTTTGAACTTTCTAATTATTTTTATAAGACCTCTATCTATGTTTATAACATTTATGTCTCAAACAATTATTAAACTTGTAATAAAAGACAAATCTTATAAGGAGCCAATTATCACTGAAGATGACCTAATTGATGCCATGGATTTAGGTATGGAAGAAGGAATTATAAATAAAAATGAGTCCATGATGATTCAAAATGTAATTGGCTTTAAGGACAATTATGCCAAGGACATAATGACACCAAGGACAGATATTGTGGCAATTGAAATTGATGATTCCTATGAAGATATTATCGAAAAAATTTCTGAATATTCTTATTCAAGAATGCCAGTGTATGAAGACAACTTAGACAATGTTATTGGCATTTTAAATGTAAAAGATATTTTCCACATGGATAGGACAAAAACCTTATCTGAAAATAAATCCTATTTCAAAAAGCCTTTCTTTACTTATGAGTACAAACCTACTGGGACACTTTTTTCTGAAATGAGACAACATAAACTATCTGTTGCCATAGTTACAGACGAATATGGTGGAACTGAAGGCATGATTACCTTTGAAGACATAATCGAAAAAATTGTGGGACAAATTTCTGACGAGTATGACACAGAAGAAGACGAAGACATAATAAATATAGGTCCAGGAAAATATTTAATCGACGCCTCAGTTAACATTGACGAAATAAATCAAAAGTTTGACACAGAACTGGAATGCCAAGAATTTGATTCCCTTGGAGGTTTTATAATCGAGCACCTTGACAGATTTCCAAAATTAAATGAAGTTATAAATATTTCAGGTTTAAAATTTACCATAGCCAAGAAAGAGAAAAATAGAATCGAAAAAATTATTTTGGAATTTCAAGAAAAAGATAAATAAAAGAAAAACTCTCTAAAGTCACTATTGGATTTATTTATGTGATAAAATGTTTTTATCCATTTTGGATACCTCCCTTTTCTATTTATGCTACTGCCAGTAATTATATAGCTAAGGGAGGTTTTTTTCTTGAAGCTAAAGCCTATCTTCTCCAACTAATATAGCTGGTGGTTTATTAATGCTAAAGAATACAAAAAATAAACCCGAGCATAAAGCCCGAGTTTAGTCCTATAATAATTAGCTCTACTTAATAGAATTTTCTCAATCATAAAGTTGACATTATATTCAATAAGCTTTGATAACTATCAACATCATGATAAACTACATCTTCAGTTGAAATTTCATTAAATAGTTTTTTTGCACAAGATATCTTTGCCTTTTCAATTGGCCTTAGTTGCAAACTCTCCATCGTTCCCTTAGTCTCTGCAATGAAGAAAATGTGCTTAACCATACCTGCATTAAAGGCAATTGCCCAGTCAGGAGAATAATTGCCAACTGGAGTTGGTATTGAAAATCCTCTAGGAAGTTTTGCATAGACACAAACTTCAGCTGCTCCATCTAAGTCTTCAGCAAATTTTTTCTCTACAGATTTATCTGCACTTCCATCAGTAAATACATAAGGCTTGATATGTTTTTTTGCCTTAAAAGCCTTATCTATTGTTCCATTCTTTTCTGCTGTAAAAATAGAAGAATCATATTTTCCATCAGTCTTATCATATGAAATATGCTCAACAATCATTGTAGCCTTTTGTTCCTTAATTAATCTCGAAACCTTGCTAATAAACTCTTCAGGATTTTCTCTATACATTAAAAATTTAAAGGCTTTAATTCCCTTTAAAATTTCAACAACTGTCTTTCTAGTTAAAACTGTTGTCTCGGCAATTTTGCCAACCAAATCATATTCAATATTGCTTTTCTCGTAGCTATCTAAGTTGAAAGTTTGCGTCTTTTCAGCTTTAAATAAAAAACCTTCCTTAGCTTCTTGAACTGTTATATTGCCCTTTTGTTCATAAACTGAAGCTGTATATTGAAGTCGAGAAACATATAAGTTTTCATTAATTGATTTTATTGACTTTTCTATCAATTCATCGCTGTCAAAGGAAACAATATAAGAGTACTTGTGGTTTATATATCCCCACAAAGTTTGAAATTCCTTTTTATAAAAATTGTCATTTAAATCATTATCTAACACCTTAGTTTCATGACCATCATCAATCATCTTATCTAAGTCGCTGTCATTAAATACTCTTTGAATCAATGCATGAATTTCTTTTTCCACTGGCTTTAATAATTCATTCATTGGAGCTAGATTATTATTTTCTAAATCTACATGATATTTTTCAGTTATCTTGTCTTCCCCATCATTGGAAACATAATCATTTTTAACAAGATACTGATAACATATACTTGCTTCTTGTGCCGTAAGTTTGTGTTTTTCACCATCTTTTTCAATAATCTTGCCTGTAAAGTAATCAATATTTGCCCTAGTAGGTCTGTCATGCAAGTTTTCCTTAGTTTCTTTTTGCAAATCACTTACAAAATTCTTATAAGATTCACTGGCAATAACAGTCAACTTGTTAATTGAGTGAACCCCATCTCTTCCAAGAGTTTTTGTGTCCATCCTATAACCATTTTTATCTACACATAGGCGCAGTCCACGACCAACCTCTTGCCTCTTCATAGTAGCACTGTTACCATGTTTCAAAGTGCAAATTTGAAATACATTTGGGTTATCCCAACCTTCACGAAGGGCAGAGTGAGAAAATATGAATCTCGTTGGTTCATCAAAGCTAAGGAGTCTTTCCTTATTTTTTAAAATCAAATCATAGGCAGAAATATCATCAGAGATCTTTTCAGTACCCTTTTCTTTACTATTTATAGCACGACCATGTTTATCAATGGAAAAATATCCCTTGTGGGTATCCTTGACATCAATAGACTTTAAATACTTAACATAATCTGTGTCAAAGAGAGTAATATATTCATTTAAAATAGAATTATACTCTCTCTCAAATATCTTCCCATATTCGCCGAGGACTTCTTCTCCATCTTCATCATATTGCCTGTACTTAGAAACTTCATCTATGAAAAATAATGAAAGAGTTTTGATGCCCTTGTTAAATAATTCTTCTTCCTTTTCAAAGTGGGATTTTATAGTTTCTCTAATTTGAATAAGCCTCATGTCCTTTTCAGACACATCACCAGAGACATCACCTTTTTTTATTTCTTCACCATTGGTAAACTTAACTAAGCCAGCTATTGGGTCAATTTCAGCAATAGAAAAGCCCTTGTACTGTTCCATTCCCTTGGAAATTTCATAGAGATTGTCACCAACAGATAAAATCCTCATCTCTCTATTAATTGACTTATTATAATTGATTTCAAACTCAATTCTCGCCTTGGGCGCTTCCTTTTTAGACAAAATAATTTCATCTAAGTAGAGATACTTGTCTGTTCCCCTAAAGTTTTTAACTTGAAAGCCCTTGACCTCAATTTTTTTAACCAGTCTTTCGTTAAAGGCATCTACTGCATCAAGTGCATAGACAAGATTGTGTTCCTTGGCATGAGTTGCAGAGTAGTTAATAGAAAAAAGAGGGTTAAAATTTTTTAAGGCATTTTGTGTAGCTGCTCCACCCATTTTTTGTGGCTCATCTAAAATTAAAATTGGATTATTTGCCTTTATTACATCAATAGGTCTTCTAGAATTAAAATCATCTCTTTCGCTGTAAATAATTCTAGCGACACTATTATTTGCACCTTCCTTCAAGGTATTAAAGGCTTGAGTATTTATTATCATAGCGTTAATACCAGCATCAGAAGAATAAGCCTCAATTTGATTTAAATTTTTGCTGTCATAAATAAAGTATCTTATCTTTTTACCATATATTTTCATAAAATGCTCTTCAGTCATCTCAAATGACTTCTTTACACCTTCGCGAATGGCAATGGAAGGAACTACGATTATAAATTTAGACCACCCATAGTTTTTGTTTAGTTCATACATGGTCTTGATGTAGACATAAGTCTTGCCCGTTCCAGTTTCCATTTCAATGTCAAGAGAACAAGCCCCTTGCCCCTCAACAAGAGAATCTGAGGTCCTAATATTATTGGACAACTGAATAGTATTTATATTATTTAAAATTTGGACCTTATCTATTTCAAGTACATTATTTTTAAAGCCTAATTCCATGACTTCATCATCAAAAACTTTTTGATTATTATCAAGGGCAAATTTTCTTTGAGTGTCTTTAGTAACTTTTTTTCTACCTGGATCTATCCTATACTTGATGCCGCTGGAATTGCTCTGTCCCTTAAAGACATTTACTACAGATTCGACAGCCCTAGTTTGGTAATCTTGTATCCTAAAATTAAATTTCATACTAAATCACCCTTCTAGTAGTTTCAGGACTTAATCTTTCAAAAATTTGGTCAAAATTGTTAAGGGCAGAGTCGCTCTTCATTGATGAGTCCCTAAAAACAGCAAAGGCAGGTTCTCTCTTTGCAATTTTTGTCACTATAGAATCGTCAATATCCCTGTCAAAGCTAGCAATTAAGTAGCCATCATCTACAATAAAAATTTCTTTGCCATCAATATCTTCAGTCTCTATTTTTGAGGAAAGAGGAATGCCAAGGTCTAACATGACTTGGAATAAGAGGTCTTCGCCCTTTCTGTCTTCCTTAATATTATCTGTTAAAGTATCTAGAAAGTTTTGATTTAGCTCTCCTGGTTTATAATAAACATCCTTCATATTAGAAGTATCAGTCTTTAAAACTCTAAAGCCAATATCTAAATTTTCTATGCCTTCCTTGTCCTTGTTGTCCTCCAAGATTTTTTTGCCTGCTCGGCGAATTCTTTCCTTGCCTATTTCACAAATATTCTTGTAACCAGCCTTGTAGGCTTCAGATTTTTCATCAGTCTCTTCAGGAAGTTGCACCATAATAAATTTTCTACTGCCACCATCTTCAGCATTAAGTTGCATAACAGCATGAGCTGTTGTTGCGGAACCAGAGAAAAAATCTAAAATTAATGAATCTTTATTTGATGCAATAAGTTCAAAATATTTTACTAATTCAATAGGCTTTGGATAATCAAATATGTTAATACCAATCAAATTATCCAAAGCTTGCTTAGATGATTGCGTATGTCCGACTAAGTCATATGGTAAAATAGTCTTTGATATTATTCCAGGAACTTCTGAAAGATATCTCTTATATCTCGGCCTTTTGTTTTCTTCTTCTGGTAGATAAACTCTTCCTTCTTTTATTAGCTCATACATCCTTTTCTCATTAAATGCCCACCCTCTTGTCGGTGGTTCTTTGTATATTTTTCCATTCCAGTGAATATCATAACCCTTTTTTTCTCCTATAGTTAAATCGCTTAAAGTATATAATCCCTTTCCATCGTTATCATTAAATTTATAAGCTTTATTATTTTCATCTTTTCGTTGTAATTTATTAAGCTCTTTTAAAATCATTTTATTTTTTGTATAGCAGATAATAAAATCATGATCCTCAGATACAAATTTATTATTATTTTTAGGGCTGAAAGTTTTTTGCCAAATGAACGATGCTACGAAATTTGACTCACCAAAAACTTCATCACAAACTTTTTTTAAATTTTCTTGTTCATTGTCATCAATAGAAATAAAAATAACTCCATCATCAGATAATAAGTTTCTTGCAAGTTTAAGTCTTGGGTAAATCATATTGAGCCAATCTGTGTGAAAGCGACCATTTGATTCTAAATTTTTCTCTAACCTATTTCCCTCTTCATCAAACTGCCCACTGTTCTCTAAATATTCTTCAGTTGATTCTTTAAAATCATCATTGTAGACGAAGTCACTGCCCGTATTATAAGGTGGATCTATATAAATCATTTTTACTTTACCTAGATAAGTTTCTTGCAAAAGCTTTAGAACTTCTAGGTTGTCGCCTTCGATGTATAAGTTTTCTGTCTCATCAAAGTTTAGGCTTTCTTCTCTACATGGTCTTAGGGTTTTTGATATTGGCGCATTGGCATTTAGGATTGCCTTTCTCTTTTCAGGCCATGTAAATTGGTATCTCTCTATACCCCCCCCCCACTACATTTGTTGATATTTCAAGCTCTAGAGCATCTTTGTCTACTGCTCTAACAAGCTCTCCATCATCATTAATACTTTCAGTAATGGCGTTTGGAAAAAGTTCCTTTAAAATTTCAAATTTTTCATTTGCCAAATTTTTTGTCTGCATATTTAGCTTATCCATTGTACTTCTCTAGCTCCTCTTTATATTTTTTCAACTCTTTAAATAGTTCGTGTTTCTTCTTTGCTTGAATTTCTCTTGCCATTTTCTTTTTTGTCTTTAATATTAATTTTTCTAATTTTTCCCTTCTCTCGTCTATTTCTATTTGCTCTTCTAGGGTCTTGCCCTCTTCTACTTTTATATCTCCAACTTGTATTACTAAGTTATCCCAAATGCTTGACAGGTTAAGTCCCTGCAGCCTTAGGTCTATTTCTTCTTCCTTCTTCCACTGGCTTGTGATCAGTTTATCTTTAAATATGGCAAGCTTGTATTGGTCCTTGTAATTTAAAATGTAAAGTATGTTTTGACCAAAAAGCCTTGTTATTAGGACTATGTTTGATTCTGTGTAGTCCCTTGTTTTTAAGTCTATCTTTATTATAAAAATTGATGAAATTTCTTCTGTCTTTGGAATTTTAATGGTCTTTTCTGAAATCTCATTTGTAATTATTATTTTTGATATTTCCCTGTCGAATTTTTCTTTTTTGTTGCCACTTAATTCTTCTTTATATTTATTATATATTTTATTTTTAAAAATATTTTTTCTTATTTCTGTTGCTTCTGGTAAATTAAACATTTTAATGGTCCTTTATTACTAAAAAACTTATTAACTCAAAGTCATCGAGTCCTTCTATTTTTTCATCAAAAAAGCTAATTTCTTTACCTGATATAAAGCTGTCTATTTCGTCTTCATCTTTAACTTCTATTATGGAAGATATTGCTTCTTCTAAGAGAGCAGAATATTCTGACATGTTTTTTCCGTTCCTTGTCTCTTTGTTAAAGGCCTTGCAAAGTTCTTTATCTGCTTCTAATTTGTCCTTGCAGAGTAATCTAAAGGTGTCTAGTATGTGCTTTGATTGCAAATGATTTATGAGGACTTCGCCTTCTTCACTTATATAAATCATGTAAAAGGGATGGAGTCTATTTTGGTTATTTATATTTACGCTTGACCTTATGTTTCTAAGTATAAATATTACTCCTGGCGGCAATTCTTCTGTGGATTTTACTATTGCATTCATTCCCTTAGGTGCATCTTCTACTTCTGGATGATTTTTCACATAATTTAATAAGTCTAGTCTAAATTCATTTAGTCCTAAGTCCATTATGTTTACGCCTGTATTCATATCTTCCAGGTCAACTACTTCTTCTTGAAGTTTTTTTAGTTGCTTTTTCCTGTACTCTAGCTCTACTTCTTCCTCTGGTGTAAGGACATTGTCGTCGCCTGTAGAACTTAGATTGACAACTTTCATCCTTCCTTCCACTCTTCCCTTTAAGTTTATATATTCATCTAGGTCTACATCGGGCCAGAAGTTTACTAATTGAATTTCTTTGTTCTTTGAGCCTATTCTGTCTATTCTTCCAAATCTTTGTATTATTCTCACTGGATTCCAGTGTATGTCATAATTTATTAGGTAGTCGCAATCCTGTAGATTTTGACCTTCTGATATGCAGTCTGTGGCTACTAATATATCTATTTCTACTTTTCTATCTGGGAACAATAAATCCTTTCCCTTGGATATTGGTGAGAAAAGTGTCAGTACTGTATTTAAGTCTGTCCTCACAGACTTTATTGTTGTCTTTCCATCAGTTGAGCCTGTCACTAGAGCTGTCTCTAAATTATATTTTGATTTAACATACTTTGATACATTCTCATAGATATATTCTGCTGTGTCTGCAAAGGCAGTAAAGATTAATATTTTTTTATTTCCTTCATTTATTGGACATTCTTGTTTTTCGTCTATAATTTCAAATAAAGTTTGTAATTTTATGTCGTGGTCTGGTTTTATGTCATCTACCATGGAAATTAATAGGTCTAGGTATTCTTTATCCTTGGATAAGTTGTATCTCCATGAAAGATAATCCATGTCTTCAATATTTATTTGGACCTTGCGACCTATTACAAAGTCATCATCATCCATGTCATCCCCATCAAGATCTATATTAGAAAAATCTTCCATGGCTAGGACTTCATTCTTCCTATTTTCTTCGAAGTCATCAATTTTTTGAATTGTATCAGTGATTAGTTCGTTTATTCTTTTTAATGTCAAGTTAAAGGAATTGACAGAGCTCTCTAATCTCTTCATGAGGTTAATAGCCATTAGTCTTCTAATTCCTTTTTCTCTTCCAGATTGTGTAAGCCCTCCACTGACATGGTTGGAGTCATATTTTTCTGTGTATTTAAAAAGTTTACTTTCTTGTATAAAGTCTGATGGCGTATATATTGCTAGGTTGAGAGAACTTAAAACTTCAGCTATGTCTTTATAATTAACTGTGCTTTTTAAGTCTGTAAGCCCAGGTCTTTTTGAAATAGGAATATTTCTCTTTGGAAAGCTCCCTATATCTTTGGTATCGTAATATTTTTGAATGTGCTTTCTTGATCTCGCTATAGTTACGCTGTCTAGGAGTTCAAAAAAGTCATATTCTAATGAATTTAATAATCTTGTTGTTGTTCTCTCGTCAGCAGATAGTTTACTCCAAGTATTAAATGCTCTTTGGGACTGTTTAAATATATCTTCTATGCTTTTACTTGTTTTTAATTTGCTACTTAATAAATCGCTATTGCCCTCATAAGATAATGCCAACTGATTTTTCAAGTCCTTAAATCTATTGTTTACTGGTGTTGCTGATAGCATCAAAACTTTTGTCTTGACACCTCTTCTTATAACTTTATTTAGTAGCTTGGAGTATCTATTTTCTTTTTCGTCATCTTCTGATATTTTGCCACCATTTCTAAAATTATGGGACTCATCTATTACTACTAAGTCATAATTTCCCCAATTTATTCTATCTAAGTCTAATCCATTGGACTGACCCCTATCTCTACTTAAATCAGTGTGAAATAATACATCATACCTCATTCTGTCTTCAGCTATGGGATTGTTGATGTAGTTTCCTTTATATATATTCCAGTTTTCTGATAATTTTTTAGGACATAAAACTAAAACTGATTTATTTCTGTTTTCATAATATTTTATTACAGCTAGCGCTGTAAAGGTTTTACCAAGACCTACTGAATCTGCTAAAATGCATCCATTATACTTTTCTAGTTTATTTATAATTGCTAGTGCTGCATCTTCTTGAAAGTTGAAGAGCATATTCCAAATTTTACTATTTTTAAATCCCGTTGATTCATTTGGAAGTTCATCTTCTGATATATCTTCTAAAAATTCATTAAAAATATTATAAAGAGTGACAAAATATAAATATTCTGGCGAATTTTCATTGTAGACATTTGTTATATTCTCTAATATTTCTTCTGTAACATCTTGAAGCTTTTCTTTGTCATCCCAAAGTTCATCAAATAAATTTAAATAATATTCACTAAAAGGCTTTGATGTTTTTTGAATCAAGTAGTAGGCATTGTTACCTCTCTCGCATCCCAAATCCACCGTTGTGAAATTGGCAATTGGAGAATAAGACTTATCATCCACATTTATAAATCCCATCATATTTTCGTTTGATATATTTGATTTAAAGGTAACTTTTTCTCTTATCCAGTCAGCACATTCTTTAGCTATGGATTTTTGTGTCATTTCATTTCTAAGTTTTACTTCAAACTCTGTTCCATAGAGACTGTTCTCGCGTTCTTTTGTAAAAATATCAAATTGCTTTTTTTCTTTCTTTGATTTTTCCTTTATAAAAATTGGTGATGTAAATATGAATCTTAGTTCATCTATATTTTTTAATTCTTCTTTAATCTGATCAAAGGCATAGATAGAAAAACTCGCTGCTGCTATTGAAATTTTACTTGATTTTTTTATTTGATTCTTTAAATCTTCTTTTAAAGTGTTGTTGACATTGTCTATTAATTTAACTTGTTCTTCCAATTTTTTTACCTCGAAAAATTTTTCATTAAACTAATTATAACATAGTGATAAATAACTTTTACTTTCATTGTTCTTATAAACATATTTTCTTTTTTCTATCAATTCAATTGAATTTTTCGTTCAAATATTCTAAAATATAGGTATACAAACTTTCGTTTAAATATATATTTCAAATCTACTTTATTCTAGGAGGCGGCTTATGTCTATTATTAATTATTCTTTGGAACCAAGGTCTGATATTGCTTTTATTGATATTAAATCATTCTACTCCAGCGTAGAGTGCGTCATGAGAAACTTGGACCCTCTTTCTACTTCTTTATGTGTCATGAGTAGGGCTGATAACTCTAAGGGACTCATCCTCGCAAGTTCTCCTACTTTTAAAAGGGTTTTTGGCAAAAGTAATGTTGGACGTGCCAGCGATCTTCCCTTTGATGTTGACACAAGAGAGTTCAGTTTCGAAAAGGCTCGAAAACAAAATATTGAAATTACAAAAGATTACATAGCTTATATCGAAAGTTGGGCGAAGAATACTTTTATTGTCCCTCCAAGGATGGCTCTTTATATTAAGGAAAATTTAAAAATCCAAAAAATTTTTCAAAATTATGCTTCTGATAAGGAGATTCTCCCCTACTCTATTGACGAAGGCTTTATTGACTTAACTAGCAGTCTTAATTATTTTGTTCCCAATAAAAATATTTCTAGAAGGGATAAGCTTGATATTGTCTCTTCTATGATTCAAAAAGATATTTGGGAGTCTACTGGTCTTTATTCTACTGTTGGAATGAGCAATGCAAATCCTCTTCTCGCTAAGCTTGCCCTTGACAATGAGGCAAAAAAACTAAGACTATGCGTGCTAATTGGTCTTATGAGGATGTTGAAAAAAAGGTTTGGGGCATTAATGAGCTCACTGATTTTTGGGGCATTGGCTCTAGGATGAAAAAGAGGTTAAATGAACTCTATATTTTTTCTGTCAAGGAACTAGCCAATTATAATCCTGACACTTTAAAAAAGAAACTTGGCGTCATTGGTCTACAGCTTTGGTTTCATGCCAATGGTGTTGATGAGTCCAAGGTTACTCTGCCCTACAAGCCTAAGTCCAATGGTCTTGGCAATTCTCAAGTTCTTCCTCGCGACTATTCTAGTCAATATGAAATTGAAATTGTTTTATGTGAAATTGCTGAGCAGGTCGCCATTAGAATCAGAAGAATCAAGAAGAAGGCTACTGTTATTTCTATTCATCTTGGTTTTTCTTACAGTGAAAATAAAAAGTCCATCAACGCTAGGAGGACTATTTCTCCAAGTCAGTCCACTCGAGTTTTGTGTGGCGAGGTTTTGAAGCTTTTCCGTGAAAGGTATAATGGCGGCGCTGTGAGAAATCTTGGCGTTACTTATGATAATTTAGTGGACGAGTCTTCTACGATTTTTAATTTTTTTGATGATTATAGGAAAATTGAGCGTGAGGAAAATCTTGACAAGGCTATTGATTCTATTCGTGACAGGTTTGGTTTCACTTCTGTTCAAAGGGCAACTTGTCTATTGGAAGGTTCTCGTGTTATTGAGAGGAGTAAGTTAATTGGTGGACACTGTGGTGGCATGGATGGTGCTATATGATTTTAAATATTTGACTTTTATGGAGGTGTTTATGGTTGATAGGTCTTATCTTAGGTTTAAATCTGCAAGAGATTACGTGGACAAAGGCATGGCTAAGTGGATTGGTTTTTTTATCTCTGAACACACTTCTGCTCTTGCTCACATGGGTAATGTCATTGATGTCTCTCAAAGTATGTCTAACGATGAAATTATCCTTGCAATAAGTCAGGTTTATGTAAATGGACTTTATGTCATGGTCTATACAAGACTTAGACAAAGTCCCTATCATGGCAAAATAAAAGATATTTTTGGCGATAGTATTTATTTATGTGCAGATGAAAGTCTTAATATTTTTTTTGATGATATTATTAAAATGGCTTTAATGGAGGAATTATGAAGGATTTAGAAAAAAATTGTATTCAGTTTGATTACTTCTCTAGTAATTATAAATGCTTTGAAGAAGATTTTTATAAGTTTGCCACTATTAATATTCCGCTTACTTTTTTAACCGATGATTTCTTGCTTCATATGGTCTCAACTGGACACAATTATTTTAAACTTAATGCAAAAAATTCAGTAGATGAAAGAGATCATTATTTTGTTTTCAAAAGATTTAGTAATAAAGATAATAAGTATATCAGCCAATTTGAGTATATTGGAAATCTATCTACTGCAGAATTTTTTAACTTATATTTTGGTAAATAGTTTTCAGCCCTTGGCTGATTTTTTTTTGCAATTTTTTAATTCGTATATTATTTTAACTTTAATAAGTTTTTATAACTATCTACATATCTTTTTCAATAAACTTTGTATATCAACATAAAAAGATAAACTCCAAATAAGAAATCTATCAAATATTTTACATAACCATTTATTTATTGCCAAAAAAAGACCGAGACTTAGGATAATTTTCCAAGTCTTGGTCTTTTTTTCTTTATTATAAAATTAATTTTTAAGCCTCTTTAGCCTTATTTGTCTTTTCCCTTCCAGGTACTTTATTAAATATTCCTGTAACCATAAGGGCAATTGCTCCATCTGTAGTTACGTTACAAGCTGTTCCAAAGCTATCTTGTAGTGCAAAAATTGAAAGCATAAGAGCTGTTCCTGTGTCGTTAAAGCCAAGAACTGATGTAATAAGTCCAAGTGATGCCACTACTGTTCCTCCAGGCACTCCTGGTGCAGCTATCGCAAAAATTCCAAGTAAAACTATAAAGACAATCATATTAGAAGTTTCTGGAAGCCTTCCATTTAAAATTTGTGAAACTGTCATTACAAAAAATACTTCTGTTAAAACTGACCCACATAAGTGCGTGTTAGAGCAAAGCGGAATGGCAAAGTCTCTTATCTTTGGATCTAAAGTTTTTGATTTTCTCGCACACTCTAATGCAACAGACAAAGTTGCTGCTGATGACATTGTTCCAACGGCTGTCAAATAGGCTGGCAGATAATGACCAAAAACTTCCTTAGGATTTGTCTTTGACATTGCTCCTGCTAAGGAATACATAAGAGCCATCCAAATAAAATGTCCAACTATTACTATTAAAATTATTTTAATAAAAACAGGTAGTTCATTTATAATTACTCCTTCATATGAAAGAGCAGCAAAAGTAGTTGCAATATAAATAGGAAGTATTTTTATTACAACATTATTTACTATGAATAATACTATTTTATTGAATTCTAAAAGTAAATTTTCCCAAGTATTTGATTTTGTAACAATAACTGCAATTCCAAATAAAATTGATGTTATAAGTGCTGTCATTACTGGCATAATTGGAGCAATTGAAAGTTTAAAAATTGACTCTGGAATAGCATTGCCTGCTCCAACATTTGAAGCAATATTTAAGTTTGGAATAATTGCTTTACCCGCCAAGAAACTCATAGTTGCTGCTCCAACAGAAGAAATATAACAAATAGCAAGAGTTACACTTAAAACTTTTCCTGCACTTTCTTTTAAGGACACTATTGCTGGAGTTATAAAACCTAAAATAATTAGCGGCACTATGTAACCTATTAAATCTCCAATAACTCTCTTAACCGAATCAATTACTACAATAGTTGGCTCATTAGCAAGGCTTCCAACTAAAATACCTATGATAATTCCTAAGATTAGTTTAAAGACTAATGAATTGAAAAAACTATTCTTCTTCATTTCTCCTCCTTATAAAATTATACACAATTTGAAGTTTTACTTCATATTCATATTTTACCACGCTAGAAAAATAAAAGTATAAATTTTTTAAAAATATTCTCAAAGAACTAATTGTAGAAAATAAATGAATAAGACCACCTTGTTAAACTATGGTGGTCTTTGACTAAATTTTATTTAATTTATTTCATGCTAAATACAACTTGTGCAATTTGTGCTCTTGTTAGCTTTTCTTTTGGTGCAAACCTGCCATCTTCCATTCCCTTTATAAGACCAAGTTTAACCATTTCTTTTACAGAATCTTTTGCCCAAGATGAAATATTTTTCTCATCTTTAAAATCAATATTTGTATTTTCTACCTTATTATTTAATTTATTTACTTTATTAAATCTTGATAGGAAGGCACACATTTCTTCTCTAGTAAGTTCTTTATCTGGCATAAAGGTATTATCGCCAAAGCCACTTGCTATTTTATTTTTGTATGCCCAATCAACATAAGGAGCATAGTATTTATTTTCATCTACATCTGAAAATACTTTATTTTTATACTTACTTGTGTCAACATTTGCTACGCGTCCAAGTATTGTTACAAATTCTGCTCTAGTGAGATTTTTGTCTGGCATAAAATTATTTAACTCTGCAATATCTTTAAAGTAACCTTTATTTACTGCATTATTAATTGCATCTTTTGCCCAATGACTTTCAAGTCCATTTGTACTATCATCATTAGTTGAAAATATACTTCCTGTATTATTTTTTATTCCACTATTTGTAAAGACAGGACTTGTTTTCTCCTGATTTCTATTTTTTATTAATGGATAATTATTTTCTTTATTTGAATTATTATTTGATTCATTTTCTTTTTTGTCAGGATAATTATCTTCAGATGGTTTTTTATTCTCATCTGCTGGTTTTTCTTTCTTAATGTCTTTCCAAAATGCTGTAATTGTTATATCTGAATTAACTTTAATTTTTTCTCCAGCATTTTTCTTATTTCTATCTCCTGAAACAATCCAAGCATCAAAAACTTTACCCTCAGGTGCTACAAATGTGTTTTGTGGCAATTCAACTTCTTCGTTCTCTGTAACTGTTTGAGATGGAATTTTTCCACTTCCTCCATTTGCCTCAAAAGTTACAGTATATTTCTTTTGGCTAACTTCTTCAAATACTGGTTCAATTTCAATATCTTCTTTAGTTAGGAATATATGTCCTGGCTTTTGAGTAACTCCTCTTACATTCCAACCAATGAATTTTTTATTTGCCTCTACATTTCCCTTGTATTCTGGAAGGACAAAATCTTCTCCTTGTTTTACACTTTCTTCATTTCCATTTACTTTTACTTTTACGTCTTTGTTCTCTACTTCAGTAATTTCATCCTTGTCTAAATCTAACTCAAATATTTTTACACTTGTATTTCTTGCATAATCTGATGCTATTACTTTTATTTCAATTTTCTCATCTCGAGCAAAATCTTTTAAATTTTTACTTTGGTCAAACTCCTTACCATTTGCAAAAATTTTAATTTTTTCGATACGACCAGGCTTGTCTTCATCTCTCTTATCTGAAACCTTTAAATAAGCTTTTTTATCCCCATAGTTTAAAGTAATTGGATTTTCTGAATTATCGTCTTTAGATAATTTTATTTCTGGTTTGACACTGTCCATGTAAATTCTATATTGCGATAAAATTCCACCTTCAGGCCCATTTAATTTATAATCCTTTGCTGACCAATCCATTACATCGTTATCTCTAACATCTAATTTAACTTCAAATTCCTTTGAATTATCAGATTTTAAATCGCCATAAATTAAATATTGGTCAATCATTGATTCATTTATTCTAAGATGCCAATTAAATCCGCCCTTGTCTCCAATTTTACCTCTCAATGTATGAGGGCTCTTTCTAAAATAAAGTTCTCCCTTATCAGCTTCAGTATATGGATAAAAAGTATCTGGATCCATATTCAATTGAACTTTATCTCTATCAATATAGAAACACTTGCCCATTTCTTCAATTAGATTTTCCTCTTTAATATCTTTACTTCCATCTAATTTATAGATTTCGTATCTAACTACATTAAATCCATCTAAAACTTTTATATTAGCTTCAAAAGTTTTTACATCTTCATCATTATTTATAAAATCTTCAGTGTAATTTGCGTCTAAGTTTGTCTTGCCTGGATTTCTTGAAATGACTCTAACGCCATAACCTTTTTTTATTCTAAGCTCATCTTTTACTCTGTAGAAAGTTTTTCCATTTTCATCTTTGTCTTCTTTTAATTCTCCACCAAGATTTTCTGCTCCAAGCTCAACAATGCTATGTTGTGAAGTTAATATTTTAGATGATTCTTTTTTTCTACACTTGTATTTTTTTCTTTTGGCATTCTAAGGAAAATACTTTTACTTATCTTTCCACTATCTGACACATAAAATTCAAGATCGCCTTTGAAGTCACTTCCTTTAGTATTATCTACATCATCCTTATTTGCCCATAGATTAAATTTTAGACTGTGAGTATTTTCATCATAAGAACCTGGAACTTTCTTTACTTCTTCCCTCTTATTTGTCTTTGCCATTGTTGTAGATACAAAATAAATCTTTGCGTCTGGAGAAACATTTTTAACTTCTCCCCTTATGTCAAATCCACCATTTGAATCTGTAATAATTTTTCCAATATATCCCATATCCTTTAATGTACTCAAATCTTTATCCTTAAATTCCATAGGAGAACCATCAGAATATCTTGAAGGAATACCATATTCATCTATTGATTTAATATCGCCGTAGTCATAATCAATACTATCTTCTCCAGTGAATTCATTAGTTTTCTTTATTTCCTTTGGTTTTATAATTCTCTTAGTATCATCCTCAGAAAGTTCTTTTATATAAGAACTATTCTTTTCTATACTTATTTCAGGATTACCATAATCCTTCTTTTTATTATCTTTTGCCTTGTTTTCTTTTTTATCTTCTTTTACTTCTACATTTTTAAGCCTAGATGCATCAATTTCTCCAAGCTTCTTATTAGCTTGACCATCTTCATCTTCTAGGAAATATTCTAGCTTTCCATTTTTAACTTCTTTATCAAATTTTATCCTATATAGATTTGTAAAATTTGAAGCACCATCAAGAGCTGCAACTTCTAAAGTCTTGCCAAGAAGATTCTTATTTGCACCAAGGATTTTATAAACAGAATTTCCTTCGCTATCCATTTCAAAGCTGCCGTACTTGTCAACTTTTCCAGTGTTAACTACCTTTAAGTTTTCTTCTATATCTCCATCTTCATTTACAAAAGCTGCCCCTGCAAACCAAACTTTATTGTTTACTTCATTAAATTCAGCTGGATTTTTTTCTTGGTCTCTTTCAAAAAGAGTTTTTGTCTTGTCTTTTTGAAGATGATAAGTATCTTTAACCTTTAAAATAATTTCATCTGGATTTTCAGCATTTAGGCTAACAATTTTTGGTGCAGTTCTATCTATTTTTACAGGAATGTATGAAACTTGATAAGGATATTTTGGAGAAAGTCTATACTCAAATTTATAATAATATTGACCTTCTGCAATTGGATCGAATTTTCCTTCAACATAATTTGGATCAGTTTTATCTTCTGCATGAGGATTATAAATTAATCCGTCCCATCTCAAATCGCCATAAACTTTTAACTTTGAGCCCTTAATTCCCTTTGCGTCACTTCTCTTTGAATTTAAAATTCCCTTTATAAAATGATCAACTGTAATAACTTTAAGTGGCTTTTGATTATTTTCATCCATTGTATCTACAATTGAAATTTTACAGTCTGATGCAGATCTTAAAATCAATGGACTAGGTGTAAGACCTCTATCAATTTCATTTCCAGAAATAATTTTACTATCTCCACTAGAATTCATATTGAAGTCTTGTGAGTTATTAAAAGCAAATAATTCAGGGTCTTGGTCTAAAGTTTTATTTTCAGTTTCCCTATTTTGAATTACTCCAGCAGGTTTAAATAAATCTATGCCATGCTCTCCTCCACGACCTTTATTTAATGTCCCTGGAATTTTAGGATTTCCTTCATCATCATAACCTACAATACCCTTTGACCTTGAGCCTTCTTCCCAAGCCCACTTATCAACGATTGGTTCTTTATTCCAATCTCCTGCAAAGCCCATTACTGGCATTGAAAGTGATGGCTGAGGATCTTTTGCATTACTTTTTTCTTCTTTAGATTCAAATTTTATATAGCCTTCGACAAATTGGTCCTTATTCATTGCTTCGCCCACATTTAATGTAGCTCCCAAATCATAAGATCCTCTTGCTGGTATTGTTATTTCATCTTGTGCAAAAGTTATGCTTGCTCCAGAAACTTCTTTAGGATGAATTTCTGCAACTACTTGCTTTCCATCTTTGCTATTTTCATCTTTATACTCTTCGTCTAATTTTTTCTTTGCTACTTCTCCATCAGTTGTGATTTTTGATGAACTTACTTTTACAGTAATAGCTTTATCAGATGGATTGTCTATATTAATTGTAAAATCTTTTTTATCAGATTTAATTTCCTTTAATGAAACAGCTCCGTAAGAATTCATTTCTCCCTTAGAATCTTCAACTTTGTAAGAAACAATTAAATTGTTCTTTAAGGCTTTTTCAACATTTATTAAGCCTGATCCTTGTTGTCTTGGCGAAGCAAATAAATAATTTCCATTTCCATCATCAGTTGTTGGATCAATCATTGGAGTCGAAGTGTTTTGGAGCATAATCTTTGTAAGAGAAGTTATATCTATGCCTCTTGATTTTATAACTGGTTCATTTACAAGCTCTTTAACTCTCGGTCTTATTAAAACAGTTGAAGCTGATACTACTGGAGCAGCCATTGATGTTCCTGACATATATTGATAAGTGTCGACACCATTTATCTTATTTAAAGTTGAATAAATATTTTTACCTGGAGCAGAAACATCAGGCTTTAACATCAAATCAATCCTTGGACCCCATGAAGTTGAACCTGCTGGCACATTAGTATCCTCCCATGCAATTTTATGGTTTAAAAATTTAAGACTAAGTTCTCTTTCATCTCCAACTTTTGGTTTCTTTGAATTGTATTTTGCCATATCAATTCTATAATCTGAGTCTTTTGCTTTAAAGTCTTCCTTATCATCAAC
Organism: Peptoniphilus senegalensis JC140; assembly: GCF_000321025.1. Classification (GTDB taxonomy): domain Bacteria; phylum Bacillota; class Clostridia; order Tissierellales; family Peptoniphilaceae; genus Peptoniphilus_A; species Peptoniphilus_A senegalensis. The sequence continues at coordinate 101,016 of NZ_HE610717.1, read as the reverse complement.
TTTTCTATCACAAATCATATCCCAGATTAATTTTCCATCCATACCTGATACAGAAAATACTGGAACTCTTGTATTTTCATCTTGCTCATATCCCATAGCAGGAATACTTTCCCAGTCATCTCTATTGTAATAAGAAACAGTATTTACAACAATTAATCCCTTTGCCCCTTTGTCAAAAACTTTTTTAAAGGCAAATTTCAAATCCTTAGTATAAATTCTATCCATTACAACAATTTTATCTTTCAAATCTTTTCCAGCTATATCTTCATCTTGACATTGTCCCAAGTAAATAAAATTATATTTGTCTTGAGAGAACTTATTTTTATCAAAGAAAGCACCAATTTGAGAATATCTAAAATCTCTTCCGCCAATGTTCACGCCTTCATAATCAATTTTAGTATTACGAGATGATGCAACAGCGATTGCATCTTCGTGCGCAGCAGTTCTTGTTACATTTCCAGTGTCTGTCATTTTCAAAGAATTATTTGCATATCTATCCCAAGATGAACTAGAAGATGAGGTTGCATAATTACCAGTGGCAACACAAATAGGAATACCAGCTTTTCTCAGAGCTCTAATTCCATACCAATATTTTTCTCCTACTAAACCAGTTCCCGTAAAACCAGAAGAAACAGAAATAACATCTACATCATGCTTAATGCAATCTTCAAAGGCATGAAACATAGTCTCATCTCCAGCAAAACCGTCACTGGCATCAGAATACATCTTGTAAGAAAAAATTTGTGCATTAGGTGCAATACCTCTTATTCCTTTGTTAGCTTTTACATCTTCTAAAGTATCATTTGCTGCCAAAATTCCAGCTATATGCATTCCGTGTGGATCATAATAATCAGAACCATCGTCATGTTTTTCTGTAGTAATCTTACCACCATTTAAGTAATTAAAAGAATGAGGGACTTTATCTGATAGCCAGAATTCCTTATCCGAACCCTTTAAATTTTCCTTTCTAATCTTTAAAGAATTCTTCGCATCATCATCAATTCTCATTGCCTTATGACTTGCATCCATTCCTGTATCAATGTTAGCAATAACCATACCACGACCATCATAATTTTTCCCAAGGTTCGCATTTATTGCATTTAAAGACTTTAGATAATCGCTGGCACTATCAACACCTACAAGTTTTCTCGCATTTTCCATAAGTGGAACTAATTTGCCTGCTCTTTCAACATTTTTAACACCCTTAATACTTTTTAAATTATCTAATTCTTCAGGGTAAGTTTCAACAGAGACAGCTTTAAAAATAATATTATACTCATATAGAACCTTTAAATTTTTTATCTTATTTAAAGTCTGCAAAATTTCATTTTTATTTGCCTTATCTTCAAATTCTACAAAATAAACTACTTTATCTCTCTTAACTTTTACACTTGGCTCTTCCTTTTCAAAGTCTTCAAGTATTTTACTCTTCTTTAAATCAAAATCTTTTTTATCTCTAACAATTTTTTGAGTTTCAGTTAAAGAATTATTGCCTATATTATTTTCCGCAAAAACTCCATTAAAAGAACTCATTACAAATATCATTGACAAAGTCAACGATGAAAAATTTCTTAAATTCTTATTCATAATTCCTCCAAATAGATTTTATAACGATAATAATTATCATCATTTTTTACCTAATAAAGTTTAGCACCAGAAAATTACTTTTTCAATATTCATTTCTTTAATAAAACTATTGTATTTTTAACAAAACAAATTAATTAAAAATATTATTATTTCTGTGATTTATAAAATTCCTTTAATAATCTAACTCGCTTTACAAATTTATATAAATTTTAAAAATATTAACTTAAAAATATTCTTGTATTAAATGTATTTCAGTAATATTGTTAATTTATTTTATGAACATTTGATTTTAATTTTTGAAATTTTTTGTTTTAACATTTATTTTTGTCAAATTTAATTTTACAACTTAGCATTTTCTAAAAAGCTAACTATAATAAAAAAATATTTACGCCAATAAAGTCCTACTTCAAGACATAAAAA
>NZ_HE610717.1:54172-97724 GCF_000321025.1 Peptoniphilus senegalensis JC140 | reverse complement strand
GAGCCCTAAGGCTCTAAATGAAAAATTATATTATAGCACACGTGTTGCATTAACATATCTATCTTCGTAATATCCCTCATCAAGTGATGATGTCATTACTTTACCTTGTCCTGAAGAAGCATGTATAAACTTTCCTCCTCCAATATAAATACCAACATGACTAACACCATTACCTGTTGTGTTAAAGAATACTAAATCTCCCTCTTGTAAATCAGATTTTGAAACTTGTTTTCCAAAAGTTGACTGTGCCGCTGAAGATCTTGGAAGTGAAATTCCTAATTCATTGCAATAAATTGAATAAATAAGGCCTGAACAATCATATCCTTCTTTACCAGTATCTCCATATACGTATGTAGATCCAAGTTTATTTTCTGCAGAGGAAATAACCCTAGCTGCTATAGAAGAGTTAGGTGCTGCTACTATTTTAAATTCATTTAATTCTTTAACTTCTTTAGTTTTAATAACATTTTGAATTTCTTTTTCATCATCAGCTAAAAGTTGAATTTGAACCCTTTTTACTTCTTCATTTCTTTCAACTTTTGTGCCAGAAACTATATCAAGATTCTTTGCATCAACATTGTAAGAATTACCCTTATCTTCGATGATGAAAAGTCCTTCTTTATAATCAATTACATTAACAATTTGACTTCTATTTAAGTTTAATTTTTTACCATTGTCACTTCTTGCAACAGAATTATTCTTAACTTTAACTTCTGTCACATTATTTCTCTTATCAGAAATCTTTTTAAGTGCTGTTCTATCAACATTTCCCACAGTTCCATCGTTACATTTAATCTTAGCTTTGTCTTTATCAATTGAAATACCAATTGCAAATTCATCAATAAATAGATTTCTGATAATCTTGCCATTATCATCTAAAATTGGACTTGCTTTCACAATTTGATAAGTAGGAACATTAATTTCTGTAAGTAATATTTTTTCTTGTGGAATAGTAACTTTTGCTTTGCCCTTTTGTACATAGTATTCATTACCCTTGCTTTCAAGGATTTCTACTTTTTCGCCTACAGCAAATTCAATTTCATTTCCACTATATGTCTTTTGTACATGTTCGTTAATAAATACTCCTGTATCTTTCATGCCAACTATTGAAACTGCGCATAGTGCAAATAGGCCTAGTGGCAATTTATTTTTAAAGGAAACCAATACTAACAACTCCTATACTCTAAATTTTATATTTCTAAAATAATTATTTTCGTACATTTTTATTACTACTTAAGTATAGCAAAGTTGTTACAAAAAAACAACAAAAAGTTACAAAATAGTTAAAATAAATTTAACTCCTTTGTAACTTTTGCATAAAATAAATTTTAAATTATGTAGTAAGCAAATCTATAAGCCGCGTTCTGTTTTGTCAACTATCTATCTTGTATTATAGTTACCTATAATATCTAGCAACCTACCTACCGGCAGATACGAGCAGCATCTGTTATTCCTATTTGGTTTTGCTCCGAATGGGGTTTACATAGCATCATTATCACTAATGATCTGGTGAGCTCTTACCTCGCCTTTCCAACCTTACCCAAAGGGCGGTATATTTCTGTTGCACTTGCCTTAGGGTCGCCCCCACTGGCCGTTAGCCAGCATCCCTGCTCTGCGGAGCGCGGACTTTCCTCACATTTGTGCAGTTGACCAATTTACTTACTCAAATATTTTATCACTTAAAAACTTAAATATCAAGTTCAAAGCTACTTTCTTCTTCTATATAAAAATCTAGCTCCCTAAACTTTTTGCTTAGTCTATTTTTTATTTTTGGAAGAATTATTTTTTCTGAATAAAAATGTCCCACATCTATTAAAATAATTCCATCTTCATAGGCTCTTTGTCCGTCATGATGCTTTATATCTCCAGTTATAAAGGCATCTGCACCAGACTTTTTGGCATCAGTAATAAAATCTGCGCCGCTTCCCCCAAGAATAGCAACTTTTTTAATATCCCTATTTTCTCTACCATAAACTCTTATTTTCGAAACTTGAAGTTGCTTTTTTAAAAACTCCTTAAGCTCTTCTATTGCAAAATTATTTTCCAAGTCGCCCACTAAACCCATAGGCTTTTCTTCTTCATAAGTTAAAATTTCTTTATTCTTTAAATTTAATTTTTCAAAGAGAGTGTCATTTACTCCATCCTCTGCTATGTCCATAGAAGTATGATAGGAAAAAACTGAAATATTATTTTTTATAAGAGAAATGATATTGTCTCCACTATAAGTTCCCTCCACAATACTTTTTGTTCCAGCAAAAAACATTGGATGGTGGCTTATAATTAGCTTAGAATTCATTTTTATTGCCCTATCAATAACTTTATCTGTAACATCTAGAGCTAGAACTACAGATTCTGTTTCGCCATTAAACTCAATTTGACTACCACAATTATCCCAAGATAGCTGGTATTCCTCTTTTGCCCAAGCATCCATAAATTTTTTTATTTCACTAACTTGATATTTCATCTATTACCTCCTCTGTTTTTTTGAGCAAATTAAAAAGTTCTTCTCTCCTATTTTTTGACCTACTATTGTCTGACACAAAGCTATTTAAAATTTTTTCAATATCTTTTTTTCTTTCTCTTAAAAAATCTAAGTAAACTTTATCTTTTTTTTCTATCAAAACTTTTGAAAAATAAAAATCTATTTCTTCTAAGCTTTCTTTTTTACCAGAGTATCTTGCAATTATGATTTCGAAGTACCTATCATCTTCAAAGATTATCTCTTCATCTATTATAGCAAAACCCATATTATTTAATTCTCTACGCAAAATATTAGCCTTTTGCATTGGTTGTAAAATCAATTTTTTTGAAACTTTAGAAATTTCAATTGAATTTAAAATAATTTCAGCAATTTGAATTCCGCCAAGTCCTGCGATAATTATATTGTCTCGATTTTCTTTTACAATTCCATTTGTGAGAATATTTTTAATATATTTTTCATTTCCCAACTCTCTTGTAAGTTCAATAGACTTTTCAAGAGAATTTTTTGATATATCCGTTGCAATAATGTCCCTTGAGATTTTATTTTCGCATAAAAAATTGGGCACATAACCATGATCTGTGCCCACATCAATTACCGAAGCTCCTAAATCCACAAGTTCTGCAATTTTTTTTAGCCTATTCGATAATTTTATCATTCTAAATAATCCTTTAATTTCTTTGACCTAGACGGATGACGCAATTTTCTTAACGCCTTTGCCTCAATTTGTCTAATTCTTTCACGAGTTACATCGAATTCTTTTCCAACTTCTTCTAGAGTCCTTGCTCTTCCATCATCAAGTCCAAATCTCAGTGTTAGCACCTTTTTTTCTCTTTCAGTTAAAGTTTCAAGAACTGTATTAAGTTGTTCTTTTAATAAAGTAAAAGTGGCAGCATCTGATGGAGATAAAATTTCATCATCTGGTATAAAGTCTCCAAGATGCGAATCTTCTTCTTCCCCAATTGGCGTTTCAAGAGAAACTGGCTCTTGTGCAATTTTTTGAATTTCGCGAACTCTTTCCACATCTAAATTCATTTCTGCTGCAATTTCTTCTGGAAGTGGGTCACGACCAAGATCTTGTACAAGTTGTCTTTGAACTCTTACAAGTTTATTTATTGTTTCAACCATGTGTACAGGTATTCTTATAGTTCTAGCTTGATCAGCAATTGCCCTCGTAATAGCTTGTCTAATCCACCAAGTTGCATAAGTGGAGAACTTAAAGCCCTTAGTGTAATCAAACTTGTCAACTGCCTTCATAAGTCCGAGATTACCTTCTTGAATTAAATCCAAAAAGCTCATTCCTCTTCCTACATATCTCTTGGCAATGGAAACCACAAGTCTTAAATTTGCTTCAGCAAGTTCTTTTTTAGCTGACTCGTCTCCAGCTTCCATCCTCTTTGCGATTTCAACTTCTTCATCAGCAGTTAAAAGAGAAATTTTACCAATTTCTTTTAAATACATTCTGACAGGGTCATCTACAGTTACACCCTTAGGTACTGACAAATCTTCTTTTGTAACATCTACTTCATCTTCATCATCTTTTAAATCTTTTTTATCAACTAAATGTATTCCTTCTTTTTCAAAGGTCTTATATAATTCATCTATATCGTCAGAATCAATTTGAAACTTTTCAAAGGCATCGCCTATTTCGTCATAGCTGAGATTCCCATCTTTTTTGCCATCTTTTAAAAGCTGTTCTGTTATTGATTCAATTGAATCCTTATTTTTTATATTTTCACTCATTATTGCCCTCCTCTTTCAACTCACTTAACTTTAAATTAATATCTTTTAAATCTTTTAAAGCATTGAGTAAGAGATTTTTGTCTTCTTCCCCTTGAAGTTTTTCGATGTTTATAAGGATTTCATCCTTTTTCTTTTGGAGATAATTTTTCTCTAAGCTCTTAATTAATTCATCCACAATTCTGTCATTGACATGAATATTTTTTATAATACTTAAAATATTCTCTTTGAAATTCGAATCAATTAGACGATTTTTTTCTATAAGATTTAGAAATTCATAAACTTCAATTTCTTCTTCATACATTTTAGGAATTTCTTCAAAGACTGCTCTAGTCATAACACTTGTAAAGTAAAAAATCTCAATTTTATTTTTAATATAATTATAAATATCATTGTCAAGCAAAGAATAAGATAATAATTCCTCTTGTGCTTTAGTCTTAGAACTTTTCACAACATTTGTATTCTTCTTTGCTCTAACCTTTTCTTTTTTGGCACTCTTAATTTTATTTCTGTTTAAATAATTAATATAATTTTCGATTGCCTTGTAAGAAATATTATAATTTTTTGAAAAATCTTTTACGAAAATATCTCTCTCAATTGGATTTACAATGCTAGACAATATTTTCGCAGCCTCAAGAGTAAAATTGCTAAGACCTTCGTTGTCCTCTAAATTGAAATTTTCTTTTAATTTTTTAATCTTGAAATCTATATATGAAATAGCACTCTTGATTTTATTTTCAAATCCTTCCATTCCATATTTCTTTATAAAATCGTCTGGGTCTAACCCACCTTCTAATTCAATAATTTTAGGCTTACATGATTTAGATAAAAATATATCTATTGCTCTTGAAGTTGCATTTATACCAGCCTCGTCGCTGTCATAGCAGATATATATATCTTTCGCCATATTCTTAATAATTCCTGCTTGGTCTTCTGTCAATGAAGTACCAAGGCTTGCTACACTATAATTTATACCACTATTGTATAAAGAAATAACATCCATATATCCTTCAACTAATATTATTCTATCGCGACTTGATTCTCTTGAAATAATATTCATATTAAAAAGGTTACTTCCCTTGTGAAATATTGGTGTTTCCTTAGAATTTAAGTATTTAGGCTTAGCATCACCAAAGCCCCTTGCTCCAAATCCAATTACTCTATTGTTTCTGTTTATTATAGGAAACATAACTCTGTCTCGAAATCTGTCAATGTAATTTCCACTTTTGCTCTTAGAAATTAAATTTAATTCTAACAGTTCGTCATCTTCATAACCTAACTTCTTTAAATGATCATATAAATCCGTCCAAGAATCTTTAGAATATCCAAGTCCATAACTTCTAATGGTTTTATCATTTAGACCTCTATTTTTTAAATATTTTTGTGCCTTCTGTGAGGATGATAAATTTTTTAAAAAATGCATCGCCGCTTCTCTATTTATGTCATAAAGTCTATTTCTTTTATCGCGAGCTTCTTTGTTTTCATCTTTATATTCTGAAAGTCTAACATTATATTTATCTGCCAGAAATTCTACAGCTTCTGGAAAACTTAAATTTTCTCTTTTCATAATAAAGGTAATAACGTCGCCACCAACTCCGCAACCGAAACATTTAAAAATAGATTTCGATGGCGAAACAGAAAAAGAAGGTGTCTTTTCAGAATGAAAAGGACAGAGCCCCATATAGTTTGAACCTGACCTTTTTAAGTCAACATATTCTCCAATTAAATCAACTATATCTGCTCTGTCTCGTATTTCATCAAGAACATTATCATTTATAAGGTACAATTAAATGCTCCATCCCTTCGGTATAAAAATATTTTTTAATTGCTCCATTGCATAGGTGTCTGTCATTCCTGCAATGTAATCAGAAACAATATCTTCATTATTGTGAACTCTATCATTGTAAAGGCTCAAATGATTTTCAGGAATTCTAGAAAGATCTTCCATATAATAATTATAAAGCTCTGTAAGAAGCCTTTTTATTTTCACTTCTTCACTTTTTACAACAGGATCCAAGTAAACGGTATTAAACATATACTTTCTAAGGTCCATTGTCGCTTCATAAATTTCCCTTTCCATTTCAACTATAGGTTTGCCATAAGACTTATCAACTATTCCAACTATCATCGTGTTAATCCTCTCAGAAGAAGTATTGCCCAAAACCTTCGTGAGTTCCTTTGGAAGAGAATCAGATGAAATAATACCAGCCCTAATTGCGTCGTCAATATCATGATTGATATAGGCAATTCTGTCAGCAAATTTTATTATTTTTCCTTCAAGAGTTTTTGCCTCATTGGCACCAGAATGATTTAAAATTCCATCACGAACTTCCTCTGTCAAATTAAGTCCTATCCGTTTGTCTGATCTTTCTAAAAAATCTACAACCTTTAAAGATTGTTCTCCATGAATAAAGCCATCACTTTTTAGTTCATTTAATACAGACTCTCCCGAATGGCCAAAAGGCGTATGTCCCAAGTCATGCCCAAGTGAAATAGCCTCAACTAAATCTTCATTAAGTCTTAAAGCCCTAGCTATTGTCCTTCCTATTTGACTGACTTCGAGAGTGTGAGTGAGTCTTGTCCTAAAATGATCCCCTTCAGGAGAAATAAAGACTTGAGTCTTGTGTTTTAATCTCCTAAAACTTTTTGAGTGAATAATCCTATCTCTATCTCTTTGAAACTCAGTTCTAATATTGCATTTTTCTTCTCTTTCATTTCTTCCCAAAGTTGAATCTGCAAATGTGGCAAAATCAAATAACATTTTGTGTTCAAGTTTTTCTCTCTCAACTCTAAGATTCATATAATCACACCCTAGATTCCATATGATTAATTATAATTTCAGCAGTTTCCTCAATTGCCTTGTCAGAAACATCTATTACAAAACAACCTAGTTCTTCCATAACTTGCTTTGAATAATTTAATTCTTCTCTAATTCTGTCATAATTCGCATACTTTGCTCCTGATGTTAGTCCAAGAGATTTTAATCTTTGTTCTCTAACAGAAATAATTTTTTCAGGATTAGCAATTAGACCCACTACCTTATTTACATCTTTTTCATAAACTTCCTTTGGAACAGGAACTTCAGGAACTAGCGGTATATTTGCTACCTTGTATAATTTGTTTGCAAGATACATTGAAAGTGGAGTCTTAGACGTTCTTGAAATACCAACAAGACAAATATCAGCCTTCTTAGCACCGCGGGGGTCTTTTCCATCATCGTACTTAACTGCAAACTCAACACATTCAACTTTCTTGAAATAATTTTCATCAAGTCTTCTAATAAGTCCTGGTTCTCTAAGAGGTTCATAACCTAAAATATCTTGTATTTGGCGCATAGGTTCGCCCATGACATCAACTGTATGAAGATTTAACTCATGAGTCTTTCTCTCAATAAATTCTCTAGTTTCTTTTACAACATTTGTGTAAACTATCAAACTATTATGAATCTTTGAAGCTTTTTCGAGAACTGGCTTTATCTGTTCAATGCTGTTGTGATAAGGATATCTAACTATTTCATAATTTTCTGACTCAAACTGTCTAGCAGAACTTTTTGCAATTAATTCACCAGTTTCTCCAATTGAATCAGAGATTACAAAAATAGTAAGTTGTCTATCTTCTTTATTCATTTCTCCTCCTAGATTATCTCGCCGTCACATACATCTACAAAGAGTCTAGTAACATTTGTCTTTGTAAATCTTCCAACAACTTCGAGATTATTATTTTTCTTAACTTCCACAACAGGTAGAGAATCTATACCCTTTGTTACAATTAAATTAGCTGCTTTATAAACGCTATCATTAACATCAACATAAAAAACATTTGGCATTCTTGTCATAATTACACTAATCGGAGTTTTTTTTATGTCAGCATCTCCAATCATAAATCTAATTAAATCTTTTCTTGAAACTATGCCAACAAGATATCCACCATCAGTAATAAACATAGAAGATAAATCTTCCATAAAAAGACCTACTACTACATCATATACAGAAGTTTTTTGCTCACAAGAAAATGGTAGTGACATATAATCCCTAAGTTTTAATTTTTTTAGGTCATCTGAAAGCTGTGAAAGAATAGATTTGCCAGTATAAAAGTATCCAAACTTTGGTCTAGCTCCCAAAATATTAATCATAGTGAGAACTGAAAGGTCTGATCTAATAGTCGCTCTTGACAAACCTAATTTTTCTGCAATTTCATCGCCTGTAATGGGACCTTCATCTCTTACAATTTCAATAATTTCAGTCTGCCTATCGCTGAATTTCATTTACTCACCGACCTATTCCACAATGTTCTCGATTTTCAATATTTTTTGAATATTTTCCTCAATACTATTTATAAGTGCAAGTCTATTTTGTCTTATTTTCTCATCTTCTGCCATTACCATTACATTATCGAAGAAAGCATCAATAGATGGTACCAATTCATTTAAAATATTCATTGCTTCTTTGTAATCTTCTGAAGAAAGAGAATCATTAAATCTCTCGTTTATTTCAACAAATTTATCATAAAGATTTTTTTCCTCATCTTCTTTTAGAAGTTCTTCATTTACTTCTGTGAAATCAATATTTTTAGTCAAATTATTAATTCTATTGTATGCATCAACAAATTTAGACCTATCTTCATTAAACCATTGGTTTAATTCGATTGCCTTTGCAAAAATATCTTGAATTTCACTTCCAGGAATTAAGACAGCATCAATAATGTCATACCTAATTCCCTCTTCTTGGAGCATTGTCTTAATTCTTCCAAAGAAGAAGTCTCTTACATTTTTAATTACTTCTTCATGATTAAAAGTAAGTCCCAAATCCTTTATATATTCGTATAAGCTTGTTTCTATAGCTTCGCTTAAATTAAACTTCCAAGCATTATTTCTAATTATATTTATTATTCCAATAGCAGATCTTCTAAGTGCAAAAGGATCAGCTGAACCAGTAGGAATTTCTCCAATGGCAAAAAGTCCTGCTATTGTATCAATCTTATCAGCCAAAGAGAATATTGAACCTACACTTGATTTTGGAAGTTCATCGCCTGCAAATTTTGGAAGATACTGTTCTCTAATTGCAGTTGCAACAATTTCCTTTTCTCCAGAATTTTGTGCATAAATTTCTCCCATTACTCCTTGAAGTTCTGTAAATTCTACTACCATCTTTGTAGTTAAGTCAGCCTTTGAAAGATGAGCCACCCTATCGAGAGCATCAATTGCTTCATCTGCAAAGGAAAGAGACTTTGCAATTTTCTTTGCAACTACTCCATCTCTCTTTTCTTTTGCAAACATTGAGCCTAATTTGTCGTGGAATAAAACTCCCTTTAAATTTTCAACATAGTCTTCAAGATGTTTAGAAATATCATCTTCGTAGAAGAATTTTGCATCTTCAAGTCTTGCTCCTAAAACTTTTTCGTTACCTGCAATTACAATATCTTCATAATCATTAGTACCATTTCTTACAGTTATAAAATATGGTAGAAGTTCTCCGTCTTGTGAATAAATAGGAGTAAACCTCAAGTGGTCAATCATTGTAGTAGTTACAACTTCCTTAGGAAGACTTAAATATTTTTCCTTAATGCTACCCTTTATTGGAGTTGGATATTCGACTATAAAAGTTAATTCTTCTAATAAATCTTCATTTTCGTGAATTTCGCCACCAAGTGTTTTAGCAATTTTTGTTGATTCATATTTAATAATTTCTCGTCTTTTATTTTGATCTAAAATCACATAATTTTCTTCTAGTAATTTTTCATAATTATCTACATTATCAACGATAATTTCTGAAGATCCTAAAAATCTGTGACCCTTAGTTTTATTTCCAACAGAAATACCTTCAAATTCAAATTCAACTACCTTGTCATTTAAAAGTGAAACAACCCATCTAATTGGTCTGGCAAATCTAATATTTTTGCCGCCCCAACGCATATTTTTAGGAAAATTAATATCCTTAATAAGAGAAGGCATAATTTCAGCTAAAATTTCAGATGATTTTCTGCCAATTGATGAAATATTTGCAAAAACATAATCTGTTCCCTTTACTTCCTTAATTACTAAGTCATCTTCACTAATATTTTGTGATTTCATAAAACCTAAAAGAGGTTTTGTAGGTTTCTTATCATCATCGTATGCAATCTTTACAGAAGGACCCTTGACTTCTTTTTGGATGTCTTTTTGTTTTTCATCAAGACCTTCAATTATAAGACTTAATCTTCTTGGAGTTGCATAAACTTTTACATCTTCAAAACCAATTTCATTTTCATTTAATAACTTTTTAGATTTTTCATAAAGTTGCTCAATTGCCATGTTGACAAATCTTGAAGGCAACTCCTCAACTCCGATTTCAAGTAAATAATTATTCATTAATTTCACCTCTATTGATAAGGGGATAGTTCATTTCTTCTCTATGTTTTAAATGTGTCTTCGCAACAACTCTAGCTAAATTTCTAACCCTTTGAATATAGCTTGTCCTTTCAGATACAGAAAGTGCTCCTCTAGCATCTAATAAGTTAAAAGCATGAGAACATTTAAGAGTATAATCGTAGGCATCAATTACTATTCCTTCTTCAATTACTCTATTAGCTTCGGCTTCATACATATCAAATAACTTTCTAAGCATGTCTACATCTGCAAGTTCAAAGGCATATTTTGAGTGTTCGTATTCATTCTTTTTAAATACTTCGCCATAAGTTATATTTTCGTTGTACTGAATATCATATACAGATTCAACGTTTTGAAGATACATTGCAATTCTTTCAAGTCCATAAGTAAGCTCCGCACTTTCAAGATCTAAGTTTACTCCACCAACTTGTTGGAAATAAGTAAATTGAGTAACTTCCATTCCATCTAGCCAAACTTCCCAACCAAGACCCCAAGCGCCAAGTGTAGGAGATTCCCAGTTGTCTTCTACAAATCTAATGTCATGCTTCTTTGGGTCAATACCTATTGCAAAAAGTGAATCAAGGTAAAGTTGTTGTACATCTTCTGGAGATGGTTTCAAAATAACTTGCAATTGATGATGTTGGTAAAGTCTATTTGGGTTTTCCCCGTATCTACCATCAGCAGGTCTTCTTGATGGTTCAACATAAACTACTTTCCACTCTTCAGGTCCAAGGGATCTCAAAAAAGTATTAGGATTCATTGTTCCTGCACCCTTTTCAGTGTCATAGGGTTGCATAATAATAGCTCCCTTTTCCTTCCAATAATTTTCCAATGTCATAATTAAATCTTGGAAATACATTTTTTCCTCCTTAATTAAACAGCTTATCTGACTTAAAACTGCTTATATCTAAATTGTATTTTATATATTTTATAACTATATTGTGCAAATATTTTTTTCTATTTATATCAATTTCTTTAATTTCTTCAATATTTTCTAGATCATCTAACTTAGAATATAAAATCTTATTTAAGTAAATCAAATCTCTTCTTGTCAGTGAAAAAGAATAGGGATCTTGAAAATCAATTATTCCTTCCCTTATAGAAAAATAAGCCTTCTCTTTGGTCCCAAGTTTTGGTCTATAACCAATAAAGGAAAGATACTTGAGCTCAAAGGCAAGAGCAAGTGAAATTGGAGATTTAGTAAAGTTAAAATAATTTAGAGACTTTCTCAATAGGTCAAAAGCTTTTTTATTAGCTTCTCCACTTATAGATGATTTTTCTAAAATTTCAAGTAAAAGGGAAGCATAAACTAAATTTTCATAGCTAGCCCTGATTTTAAAATTAGATTCTACGATTTTTGCATCGCTTATATAAAAAAAGTTTTGACCTTTTTTCAAAAGATATTCATTTACTCCAAAAACTTGTGATACGCTTAAATTTTTTGATTTTGGCGTCATTGCTCCCTTTACCATAATGGAAATTTTTCCATAATTTCTAGTAAATACTCTAATAATTTTTGAGCTTTCGCCAAATTCCATTTCATTTAAGACTATACCCAAAGTATAATTATTTGTCGTAACCAAATCTCTTTACCAAGTTATCTCTTTCTCTCCAATTTTTCTCTACTTTAACCCATATTTGCAAGTTGACTTTAGCATCTAGAAGTCTTTCAGCATCCTCTCTTGCCTCAGAGCCAATCCTCTTTAGCATTGATCCGCCCTTACCAATTAAAATTCCTTTGTGAGAATCCCTTTCCACATATATATTTGCTTCAATATCATAGATATTTTTGCCTTCTCTCTTTTTGAATTTTTCAATAGAAATGGCAAGTCCATGAGGAACTTCTTCATTTAAGTACCTAAGTCCCTTTTCTCTAATAATTTCTGCTACTATAAATCTTTCATTTTTATCAGTAATCATATCATCTGGATAGTACATTGGACCGGGCTTTAAATATTTCTTTAGGGTTTCTATATAAATATCTACTCCGTCATTTTTCATTGCAGAAATTGGAACAATTTCATTAAAAATTCCTTCATTGGCATACATTGAAATTATTTCAAGAACTTCATCTTTTTTTATTGTATCAACTTTGTTAATAAGTAAAATAATTGGTACTCCGCCTTTATATTCCTTTAAAATATCTATGATTGACCTTTCAGCTTTTCCAATTTTCTTTGATGTGTCAACTATATATGTTATTACATCAGCTTCATCAATACTTTCCTTTGATTCTGTTAGCATAAATTCACCAAGCTTGTTTTTAGGTCTTTGAATGCCTGGCGTATCCAAAAATATTATTTGTGAATCATCATCAGTGTGAATAAAGGTAATATTTTGTCTTGTTGTCTGCGGTTTTGAAGATATTGCCGAAATTTTTTCACCAATTATTGCATTTAGTAAAGTTGATTTACCAACATTAGGTCTCCCTACTACAGAAACATATCCCGATTTAAAATTATTTTCTGTCATGTTCATCTCCCATTAGGTCCTCTGGACCGAAGGAATGAGGTAAAATTTCCTCCATTCCATAAATTTTATAGTCTTCAGTAGAATTTGCAATTATTATTTCAGGATTTTTTGAAAATTCACGAATAACTTGTCTGCATACTCCACAAGGAAAAGTGAAATCACTATCCCCAACTATGGCAATTTTTTTAATCTCTCTCTTGCCTTCAGAAACTGCCTTAAAAATTGCAGTCCTCTCCGCACAATTCGTTGGAGAATAAGATGCTATTTCAATATTTCCACCAGAATAAACTGAGCCATCTTCCATCTCAACTGCACAACCCACATTAAAATGTGAGTAAGGCGTATATGTCATATTATCTCTTGCCTTTATTGCAAGTTCAATTAATTTATTATATTCCATTTAACCAACTACCTTAAATACAAATATTGCAACACATACTCCAAGTATTGCACCAACAAGAACTTCAGAAACTTTGTGGATTTTGCCTTCCACTCTACTTTCTGCCACTAAAAAGGCAAGTCCAAAGGAACAAAGTGTCACAAGGGAATTTTCTGCTATCATTGTTATAATTGTGGCTGCACAAAAAGATATTGCTGAGTGACCACTTAGTCCTCCACCTTGAAAATATGTACCACCACTTTTTTTCGCCATTAAAAGTTTCGCCCCAACTGTGGCAATAATTATTATTAGTAAGGACACAAATGCTAAATGATTTGGCATATTTTTTATTTTAAATAAAAGTAAATCTCCAAAAGATGCGAATTTATCATAAAAAACTAAGTAAGCAACAACAATTGCATTTAAAGCTGTGATTAAAACTGCACCTGCAGATACATCCTTAACATATTTTGCAATTGGATTATACTCTTGAACAACTAAGTCAATTGTCCTTTCTATTGCCGTGTTGATCATTTCTGCAAAAACTACAAGAGTTATAGCAAAAAGCATTAATAAAAACTCTGTCGATGATATATCAAAAAAAAGAGATAAAATAATTATTCCAAGAGCTGCAAGATAATGAAACTTCATGTTTCTTTCTGTCTTTAAGACAGAAATAATCCCTTGCACTGCATAATTAAATGAAGATATAAATCGTCCTTTTTTCATAAAATCACCTGTATATAGAAAGCTCCTTCATTGCAAGCTTTTCTCTTTCTCTCATTTGTCTTTTGTCCTCATCTTCCATGTGGTCATAACCTAAAAGATGAAGAATACTGTGAACTGTTAAATAAGAAAACTCTCTTTCATTTGAGTGCCCCAGTTCTTCTGCTTGCTCCATGACTCTTCTTGTATTAATTATAACATCTCCGAGAATCCTATTGTCTAAAATAAATTCATCGTCCATGGGAAAAGATAAAACATCAGTGCTCTTGTCCACACCTCTATAATCTCTATTTAATTCTCTAATTTCCTCGTCGCCAACAAAAGATACTGAAACTTCTACATTTTCGTCAAGTTCTTCTACTTTTAAAACAGCAGCAATTGATTTTTCAATTAAATCCTTAATTTCTTCGCTTATTTTTATATCATCTTGTCTGTCGTCGTAATAAATTTCCACTACTTTCTCCAACTCTTTGACTTCTTAGCTTCTATTACTTTTGTCGCTTTTTCATTAGTCTTTTCATATTTTTCATAAGCATCTATAATTCTTTGAACTAGAGGATGTCTGACAATATCATTTTTATTTAGATAAGTTATTCCTATTCCTTTAACTCCGTCGAGAATCCTTAAAACAGTTTTAAGACCTGACTGTTTCCCATGAGGAAGATCTATTTGAGTAACATCGCCTGTTATAATTGCTTTAGAGCCATAGCCAAGACGAGTCAAAAACATCTTCATTTGTTCATTAGTTGTATTTTGTGCTTCGTCAAGTATTACAAAGGCAGAATCCAACGTCCTACCTCTCATATATGCAAGAGGTGCAACTTCAATAAGCCCCTTTTCAAATAAATTGTTGTAAGTGTCATGACCAAGTATTTCAAAGAGAGCATCATATAGAGGTCTTAAATATGGATCAACTTTATTTTGCAAATCTCCTGGCAAAAATCCTAAATTTTCTCCAGCTTCAACAGCTGGTCTCGTTAATATAATTCTATTTACTTCCTTTGCCTTAAAAGCACGAACAGCTGCTGCCATGGCAAGATAAGTTTTGCCAGTACCTGCAGGCCCTATTCCAAATACAATGTCATTATTGTTAATACTATCAATGTATCTCTTTTGACCTAGAGTCTTTGCCCTTATTGGCTTACCCATAGATGTGTAAACAACAGTATCTTTTAGAAGCTCAGAAACTGGTCTCTTTTCATTGTTTTTAATAAGAGAAATTGAATACCTAACATCAGATAGACTCAAGCTATTTTGTTTTATTGCGGTGTCAATTAAATTGTTTAATAAAACAACAGCATCTTCAACTCTATCTTCATTTCCACTTACCAAAATTTTATCATTCTTAGACTTAATAGATACATCCATTTCTTTTTCAACAAGCCCTATATTTTCATCTAACTTGCCAAAAATAATTGACAATAAATTTATATCATTAATATCAATGGAACTCTCAACTTTTGCCAAATATATACCCCCTTAAACGTGATTATTATAATACCACAAAAAGGCTCACTTTTCCATAGATTATGAAAAGCAAGCCATTATTTATCTAAGACTTAAAGGTTTGTCAAAAATTTCTTTGTAAGCAATAATTTTTGGCAAATCTTTTTCATCAAACTCTAAAAAATCAAGAGAAATATTTTGGTTTTCATATTCATCTTCGTAGAAAACTTCATTAGATTCACACTCTCTAATAAACTCACTGTCAATAGTTTTGTCATAGACCTTTTCTTTCTCGTCAGAGTCCTTTTCCAAATTGTAGGTATCTGATAAATTGTAAGTCTTTTCTAGATTATAAGTATCAGACAAGTTATAAGATTTTTCAAGATTATAAGAATCTGATAAGTTTTCTTGACCTTTTTCCTTGGGCTTTCTCTTTTCAATAAGTTTTTCCTTTAACTTTTCTTGAGAAAGTTTTGGATCTTTATCTATTAAAATATTTTCTCTTTTTTTCTTATTTGCACTCTTAGAAATATTTTTATTCTTCTCTTTTTCTCTTTCTTCTTTGATTATTCTTTTGATTTCATTTACCAAAGTATCTGTATCTGATTTTCTCTCTTTATGAAAATTTTTCAAGTTTCTTTCATCTTCATGAAAATCTTCATTAAATTTCTTTTTGCCTCTATCTAAAATCGTAAGCAATACTTTAAATATTATTACGAATATAATTGCAGGCATTAAAGAAATTATTGCGATAAAAATACTCAAAATAGGGCTCATTATTTATTTTCCTTTTTAGGATTTTTATCAGAAATTTTTGAAATAGATTTTCTCATATCAGTATCAGAATTTATATTTTGCATTTTATAATAATCAAAGACTCCTAAATTACCGCTCTTGAGTGCTTCAGCCATAGCAATAGGTACTTGTGATTCAGCTTCTACAACCTTAGCCCTCATGGCTTCAACCTCTGCCTTCATTTCTTGTTCACGAGCAAGTGCCATAGCACGTCTTTCACTTGCCTTAGCTTCAGAAATTCTCTTGTCAGCTTCTGCTTGGTCAGTTTGAAGTCTTGCACCTATATTTCTTGCAACATCAACATCAGCAATATCAATTGACAAAATTTCATAAGCTGTTCCTGAGTCAAGCCCTTTGTCTAAAACAACTCTTGAAATTGAATCAGGATTTTCTAAAACAGACTTATAGCTTTGAGATGAACCCACAGTTGTTACAATACCTTCGCCTACTCTTGCTATTATAGTTTGTTCTCCAGCACCACCGACAAGTCTTTCAATATTTGCCCTTACAGTTACCTTAGCCTTTACAATTACTTCAATACCATCTTGAGCAACTGCAGAAATATTCGGTGTTTCAATAACCTTAGGGTTTACAGAAACTTGAACTGCCTCAAGTACATCTCTACCAGCAAGATCAATTGCTGCCGCTCTTTCAAATTGAAGTGGTATATTTGCCCTTTGTGCAGCTATAAGTGCATCAACAAGAGTATTTACATTGCCACCTGCAAGATAATGTGCTTCAAGACTAGAAATTTCAAGATTTAAGCCCGCCTTAGTTGCCTTAATGGCAGGTGCAACTATCCTTGAAGGTCTAACTCTTCTAAGTTTCATTCCAATAAGTTCTGAAATTCTAATTTTTACACCAGAGAAAAATGCTGTAACCCATAGTCCAATAGGTACAAAGGACAAAAATATGGATATAAATATAAAAATTAAGACTATAACTATAATGCTTCCAAAGGGATAAAAATTCATAATTCCTCCTAAATATTTTTTTTGACGAAAATTCTTGCGCCATTAATTCTAACTACTCTAACCTCTTCATCTTTTCCAATAAAACCAACATCTGAAATTACTTCCATTTTTTTGTCATCTAAAACTGCATAACCTGTTGGTCTAAGAGCTGTCTTAGTTGTAAGTACATCGCCAAGCTTTACTTCTTCACTTTTAACTCCAACATAACCCTTTTCCGTTGAACTTTCAGTAAATAATCTAAGCCTTTTTATTACTTCTGAATCAATTCCTCTTTTAAAAAGAATAATACCCAGAACTACTGAAATAACAAGAGCAATAGCAAGAGAAAATATGGCAAAGTAAATATCTCTCATAGATAATACAAGGGCAGCTGATATTGCAAGAATACCACTTATACCTGCTACACCAAAACCTGGTATCATAATCTCAAAGGCAAGTAACAATAAGCCAATGACAAATAACATTATTTCAAACCAATTGGTGTTGCCCATTACAATATTCCCCCAGAAGAAGAGTCCAAAGGCGACAAAGGAAATCACTCCACCTAGACCAAATCCTGGAGTCAAAATTTCTAGTACAGCACCAACTAATGCAATAATAAGTAAAATTGTAAAAACATAATCATTGGAAAAAACATTTTCTATTAAAGCACCCTTATCTCCTGCTGCAAATACAAAATTTGTAAAGCTTAAAAAGAATGCCAAGATATAAAAATATTTTTTTAAATTTTTCAATTTGACCTCCTCCATTACAATTTTAATACCCATAATTTTTTATCTATAATCCAAAAAAGTATTAAGATATTGTAAAGATTTTATATATTTATGGAATAGAAATAAATGCAATCTTAAGATTTTCCTTTATCTAGCTTACCCCTTATTCTATTCATATCTTCAGACTCAAAATCACATTTATTCAATAATTTTAAATAAAATTCTTTTATATCTTCATCTTCTAAAATCCATGAAACTTGGCCATTCTCATTTGCAATTTTAAAAAGTTTTTCTAATTGGTTTTTATTCCAATTATCATAAGAATTAAGATCTTCAATAATAAAATGCGTGTACCTAAAACTTCCACTCTTTGAAAGTTTTGAAATTAAATCATCCTTTATATGGTCTTCTTCGCTTCTATGATCTTCATTTTCAGCTTTTATGGCTTCATTATAATAATTAGAACGCGCTGATTCCAGTTTCTCATTGGCGGCAGTCCTATCTATTATGCTTTTTACTAATAAGTCCAACTCTTCATTTTCAGAATAATCAGCTGGAGCAAAATATTTAATCCTATTGTCACAAATCATCTTATAAACTTTTTCTTTATCTCTTGATTGAGGGTCATACACACCAATTGAATAACCACCATAGGAATTGACGAGTTTCATGCAAGGAATATCAGTATCGCTATCTCCAATATAAATTATATTTCTAAAGGGCACTCGCAATTCATCTGGTGGGAAAAAGTCATTTACACCTGGGTCATTAATATCTAGAATTCCTTTTTCAATTCTAAAAAGAAACTGAGTTTTATTAGTATAATTTACAACTTGTGCAGGCCATTTTGCTACACCTTCCTCATCAAAATAAAATGAGCTTGCATATATTTTTTCTAAAAATCCTTTTTTAGCAATTTCTGTTCCTTCAATCATTTCTTTAATTCCTGAAGAAATTATATAATGCTCAACTATAACTCCATGTTTTTCGCCATAATCACGAATTCGATTAAACCATTCTTTTACCCCTCGAAATAAAACCACGTCAGCTCCATATTTTTCTAAATTTTCTTTAGTTACTTTATTCTCGCCTTTAGCTTCTGTGACCATTAAATACATATAAGCAAGATTTTGATCCATATCATTGTCAGATGCCATGCCATTTGACTTAGTCCAAAATTCTTTAATATCATATTTTATAGATTGTATGAAACCTTGAGCTTGCATATCCTTAGGAGACAAAGTCTTGTCAAAATCATAGCAAATAGCTAAAACAGGGTTCTTTTCCTTACGTTTTCTATTGTATTCATTCTCACCCATATAATTCTCCTTCATAAAAATTTTTAATTTACTTAAATACTTTGAAAGATATCTTTAATAAAATGTTTTCTTGTAAGATTATTATACAATAACTTATTTAACTTTAATTAAAATTTTAACTTGTTTAAATTAAATATAAAAAAATCGCGCATTATTCAAATCACTAACATGAATTATAAGTGATTAAAATAACACACGATTGAATTTGGTGCTAAAGGTGGGACTTGAACCCACACGATCTTGCGACCGCCAGATTTTGAGTCTGGTGCGTCTGCCAATTCCGCCACTCTAGCAAAAAAAGAAGTGTCTATGACACTTCATAATATTGTGGGGTGGATAGTGGGAATCGAACCCACGATCTTCAGGACCACAATCTGACGCCTTAACCAACTAGGCCATACCCACCACGAACAATAAATACATATTAACAAATCATAAATATTTTGTCAATAAATTTTTACAAATTAGAAAGTTTATCTCGAAGATTTTTTAAAGCTTTAGCTCTATGACTAATTTCATTCTTTTCTTCATGAGTCATCTCAGCAAAAGTTTTTTCAAATCCATCTGGAATAAAAATGCTGTCATAGCCAAAGCCATTGTCTCCTCTTTCATCAAGAGAAATTTTTCCAGGGCAAACTCCTTCTATTGGGATAATATTTTTGTCCTCATCAATTAAAATAATTTGAGTTTTAAAATAAGCACTTCTGTCTTTTTTATCCTCTAAATTCTTTAAAAGTTTTTGGCGATTTTTTTTGTCATCGTGCTCGGAAGCATATCTCGCTGAATGAACACCTGGCTCGCCAGCAAGAGCATTTACAAATAGGCCTGTATCATCTGCCAATACAGCAAAGTCAACTCTATCAGCCATTGCCCTTGCCTTCTTTAGTGCATTATCATATAAAGCGTCTCCATCTTCAACTACTTCAAAGTCCATGCCATCTATATCTGACTTCCCGTAAATTTCTACATCAAGGTCTTCTAATATTTCTTTTATTTCCCTTAATTTATTTTTGTTGTCGGTAGATAAAACTATTTTTCTCATATATACTGCTCCACAATTTCAAAATATCTAAATATATCCTCTATACCTCTTTTGGCACCCTTTAAAAATTCATTTAACTCCTCTATGGAAAATGTGTCTCCTTCTCCAGTTCCCTGAATTTCTATAAGTTCAAATTTATCATTCATCACTACATTTAAGTCAACATCAGCATTGGAATCTTCTTTGAAGTCTAAGTCAACTAAATTTATTCCTCCAACTTTTCCCACGCTTATTGCTGCAAGCTTAGAAACTATTGGATCTTCTTCAAATATTCCACTTTCCAGAGCTTTTTTTACTGCAATTTTTAAAGCAATGTAAGAACCGGTAATAGAAGCTGTCCTAGTTCCACCATCAGCTGATATTACATCACAGTCAATCCAAATTGTTCTTTCTCCAATTTTATCTAAATCAATGCATGACCTAAGAGACCTTCCTATGAGTCTTGATATTTCACTGCTCCTGCCATCAAGCTTTCCTTTAGAAATATCCCTGATTTTTCTTGTTGGAGTTGACCCAGGAAGCATTGAATACTCACTTGAAAGCCAACCCTTATTCTTGCCTCTCAAAAATCCAGGAACTTTATTTTCTATCATTGCTGTGCAAATTACTTTTGTCTCTCCACATTCAATTAAGACCGAACCATCTGGATGTTCCAAATAGTTTGGTCTTATTCGAATTTCTCTTATTTCATCGTTTTGTCTATCTTCTCTCATAATTCCCTTTCTCATTTAATAACATAGCTATCCATATAGTCTTCTATTCCATTATAGATGCCCCTAGCTAATTTATCAATGTAATCAGGGTCTTTAATATTTTCTAAATCACTTTCATTTGACAAAAACCCTAGCTCAACAAGTGCTGAGACATTTTTTGTCTTATTTAAAACTATTATAGCTGGTCTATTTTTGATTCCACGATCAAGAGCTCCAGTTTCTTTTATCAAGGCTTTTTGCAGACAAGATGCAAAATGTTTTTGTACTGTATCTTTTATTGACACATTTTTTTCAGATGCATATAGAACTTCAATCCCTTTTGCACTTGAATTATCGGCACTATTGAAGTGAATTGACAAAAATAAATCTGCGTTACTATCATTTGAAATAGCTGCTCTATCTAATAACTTAATGTATTCATCTCTAGTCCTTGTAATAGTGGCATTAATTTCTGAATTATTATTTAATTTTTCCATTAAATTTTCTGCAACTAATAAATTCAAATCTTTTTCATAAGTATAGCCATCTAAAGCTATAGCTCCTGAATCTTTTCCTCCATGACCTGGGTCTATTACTATATTCAATTTGCCGTTTATTTCTATTTTATCTTTTATAACTCTATTTTCTTTGTCCTTTTCATCTAGTTCTGCTTGTTCAAAAATTTTGTCTTCATTTCCTTTTTTGATTTGATTTTTTATATTGTCAGTTTCACTTTTTTCAACATTTGATTGAAAATAATTGTTGTCAAAAATAGAACTTGACTTTGTTTTTGTTTTTTTAGAAGTATTTTCTTTAGATACAGTATTTTTATTTGAAGTTTTTTTATTTTTTGAATTAGTATTTGATTCTTTCTTAGTTTTATTATCTTCAAATATAGATTTTGCTGACACTGTACTAATTTCTGCTCTAACTTTGTCGTTGTTCCAATCCACATTATAACCAAACGTTTCAGAAATAAATCTTAGTGGAACCATTGTCTTTGTTTCTTTTCTTGGTTTATTATAAAGTGCAAGTTGTGGTGCTTGTGCCTTATCTAAAGCAATTTCTTTATCATTGACAGTTACATTTGGATTATCTATTTGCATATTAATTACATCGCCATTTAATGTAATCTTTATACTTTCATCTTTTCCATCCCACTTTACATCTGCACCAAGTTTTTCTGTAATTTCACGAATTGGCACAAAAGTCCTACCATCTTTTATATAGGGGAAGAATTCAGTTTTTAATGATTCTTCATTTATTAGTACACCTGCTTCTTTTACTTTAAAGTCTTTATTTCCTATAATTACATTAAAATTATTTGTAGCAAAAACTTGAGTAATTAACATTGCTACAAATAAAATTGTTATTTTAATAATTCTTTTCATTTAATTCACCTAGTTAAAGTTTATATGTGATCAACTTATTTGTCAATATTGTAACTAAATTGTAACAATTAAACTAATACTCTATAAAGCTCATCAGAACTTGGTTCAGAAAGAATTAATATTTGATCGTATGCAATTACTTCTGTATCTTTACCTTCAATAACTTCTCCAATGTCAGTTACCTTTATTCCAAATTTTTCTGTTTCTTCTTTAAAATCTTTAAATTTATCCTTATCAAAAATCATAAGCATACTTCCACTTGAAATAAGCTTCATAGGATCAATTTCATAAAATTTTGAAATTTTATTTGTTACATCAAGTAAGGGTATATTTTCATAATAAGCTCTCAGACCATGCCCAACAGCAACTCCTGTTTCCCAAAGAGCTCCATAAAGTCCTCCTTCCGTTATATCATGCATATACTTAACTCCATACTTTGATGCAAGTTTAGATTCCTTTAAGACAGAAATATTTTCAGAAAGTGCCTTTGCAAATTCTAATTCTTCATCATTTAAAACTTCACTTATATCATCTTTTTCCTGCGAAATAATACTGGTTCCTTCAATACCAACATATTTAGAAATGGCAATTACATCTCCAATTTTTATGGTACTTAAATCTGGAATGGATGCTTTATTAGCTCTTCCCAAAACAGTAGTTGAAATTAAAATTTTATTTACTGCATCAGTGACTTCTGTATGCCCACCAATAATATCAACATTTAATTTTTTTGCAGTAGCATTTGCATCTTCAATTATTTCTTTTAATTCTTCTATAGTGGCACTTGGCGGAATTAAAACTGTCATTAGAACACCAACTGGATCTGCACATTGGCAACTTACATCATTCACAGAAACATTTATTGCAAGTGATCCAATATTTTTTGTTGCACCAGTAATAGGGTCTGTTGAAGTTACAATTAAATCTCCACAAAAATCCAAAACTGCACAGTCAAGTCCAACCCCACCTCTTATAACTACTTCATCTCTATTTGAACTCAAACTATTGAAAATATATTTTTCTAATAGCTCTGTTTTTAATTTTCCTATTTCCAAAATTAACACCTCATAAAAAATTTTACAATTATTTTATTTGCATTTCAAATTTATAAAATCCATTTTCCATATAAAAATTTTTGCTCAAAATATATAAATCCTTGAAAGCTCTGTCAAAATAATCTTCGTCCTTTACGATTCCCTTAACTGTCATTCTGCCATTGTCAAAATAATAATTTGTTATGATTAAATTTTTGTCTTCCCTTTTTTGAATTTCAGAAATTTTATCTATAAAAATTTTATTTCTCTCTTGAAATTTGTCGCTTGATACATCAATTTCTGATGCTTCTTCAGTTTTTATTTCTTTGTTACTTTCTAACTTTTTATCATTTTCCTTCCTTAAATTTAAAAAGTATAAGACATTAAAAATTATTATTGCTGCCATAGCTATTGGCAAAATAAAATTAATTGGATTTTTATTTTTTCTATTCTTTTTCTCTTTATTTTCTCTTTTTATAGAAATTTTATTGTAAATATCACTTTCTAACAAACTGTATTTTAAATTGCTGTAGGAATTTAGAGTATCCTTAATAATTTTTGAATCACAAATATTCCCAAATAAATTGACCTCTTCATCCTTAGCAAATTTTTCCATTTCACTGATGTGACTTGCAAAATAATTTTTATATCTAAATAAAAAGTCCTTACCAGTTTTTAATTCTTCAGGGTCGTAGCATAAATTTATTATATTTGAAGCATTTTGTTCCTCCAAATTATTGTCTTCAATTAATTTCTCAAAATTTTTATCATAAATTTTTTCGTAGGAATTCAGCAAATTATTCTTAACAAAAATATACTTTAAATATGTTGCAGCAATTTCTATGTATTTCCCATCTTTTTTTATAGCTTGCGGCTCTGGAATTATTTCAAAATTTTCTATTTCTAATTTTTCCAAAACTTCTCTTAATTTCCCAATTAATTCTCTTGGAACTAAATCAATTGAAAGGTTTAAAATTTTATTTTCTTTTATAAAATCATAAAAAATCTCATAGTTTGACAAATCAAAATCTCCATAATCTTCAAGCTCTAGAGCGAGAAAATCTTTTATCTCAGATTCATCTATTTCTGGAATTTTATAATTTATGTGAATAAAAGAAGAAGAGTCAAATATTAAAATTAGACTATCTTTCTTATCAAATTCAACTTTCTCCAAAATTTTGCTGAACTTGTAGTAAAAATGATGATAATCTAAAATTTTTCCATCTCTATAAATTCTATAGGGCAAAGAAATAATATCAATCTCTTCTTTATTATTTTTATTAACTTTTATAAATCCGTCACTTAGTATTAATTTAGTAGTATTTTTTTGAAACATAATTCACCTGCATATTAAGAAAATAATTATGGCACTGCTTATAAAGGGCCCAAAGGCAATTGAATCTTTAAAATTCTTTTTCCTTAATAAAATTAAAATTACAGAAAATATTGCTGCAATTACAAAGGCATCTCTAAATAAAATAAAGGCATCCAATAAATTATCTGCAAAATTTCCCATAACAAAGGAATAAAAGACATCTCCTAATCCCATCATTCCTGTGAACTTGTAGAGCAAATAAAATATTATAAAAAATCCCAAAGAAAATCTTAGAGAGATAAAAATATTTTCTCCTTCGGCTAATTTTAATAAGATTGCAAAAATTAAAATTATAAAAATGTCGATATTATAAATAAAGCCAGTCTTGTAATCTATCATCCCTATAAAAGTCGCCACTGTAATTATTGCAATTATCAAAAAAGTCGCAAGAGACAAGTCAAATTTAAAAAATATTAAAACAGAGAGAATTGAAATAAAAATTTCTGTAATAAATTTCTCTGTTTCAATCCTTTCTCCACAAAATTTGCATCTCCCTCTCAATAAAATATATGAAAAAACTGGAATCACTTCATAAAATTTTAATTTTCTATTGCACTTATCACAATGGCTCCTTTCAAATATAAATTTTTCATCTTTTTCTCTTCTGCTTACAAAAACATCATAAAATGATGCAAAAGAGCCACCCATAATAAAAATCATCAAGGCTATAAAAATTTTGTAAAAATTATTTTCCATTATCTAAATCTAAAGATTTCCCATTTACTTTTAACATTCCTGGTTCTACAGTAACATCGCCATCATCAGTCGCTTTAACTGTAAAAGTTGTTGCTCCCTTATAATGTTTTGCAGGCTTAGGTATTTTTCCTCCTTCAAGGTATGGTTTTAAAGCTTCAAGAGAAATTCCATCTTTTGCATCAGGATTGTCAATTAAATATAAAATCCCTGCACTCTTTAATACTTTCACATTGGAATTATGAGCTGCTGCCTCAGCTGCCAAATTAGTTGTGCTGTACTTCATAGCTGCAATTGAAATTAAAATTGCAATAATAGCTATTACAATTACTAACTCAATAAGTGTAAAACCCTTTTGTCTTCTTTTAAATTTCATAAAAAACCTCCTAAAATTGATTAACCATATCGAAAACTGGAAGTGCAATTGATAGCACTATAAATCCAATTATTACCGCCATAATAATTATTAAAATTGGACCAAGAACTCCCAAAAACTTCTTGTTGTAATTACTTAATTCTTCATCATAAAATCCAGACATTATTGCAAAAATTTCCTTTAAATTAGAAGATTCTTCCCCAACATGAATCATTGACAATAACATTTTGGGAAACACATTTACTTTACTTGTGCTCTTGTAAAAGGACTCTCCTGCCTTTATATCTCTTAAAATTTCTAAAAATTTTCTTTTTAAAAGGACATTATCTTCCATTGTAGAAACTATCTCTAGACTTTTATCCACTGTTAGACCTGCTCCAAGGAGCAAATCCATATTAAAGGTAAATTTCAAACTCTTTGTCATCTTATAATATTTTGATTTTAAAATTAGTTTGTGTAAAGTTTTTGGATTTTTCCTATGATAGAAAAATGCAATCGCTATCACAATTATAATAGTTAAAATTATGTAAATATAATTTTTATAAATGAAGTTAGAAAAATTTAAAAGCACTCTAGTTGGCAGTGGCAACAAGTTATCATTGGCACTAAAAATTTCTCCAAAGCTTGGGATTATATTTATAATCAAAAAATTAATTACAAAAATAGAAGTAATAAGTAAAATTATTGGATAAGCTAAGGCTTCAATAATTTTTGAATTTGTCTCTCTCTTTTTTATGTAATAGTTTGACAAGGAAGCAAAAATCTTTCCAAGGCTAGATGTATTTTCTCCAACATAAACCATATTTATCACAAGATTTGGAAAACACTTTGTATCTTCCATTGACTCGGATAGAGTAATGCCACTCCTCAAATTGTCTCTCACTTGGCTTAATATTTTACCCTTATCCTTAGAAAATTCCGAACTCAAAATTCCAAAGGCATTTTCTATACTTATGCCAGAATTTATTAGTAAAGAAAGTTCTCTAAATAAAATATATAAATCTTCATTTTTCAATTTTCTGTGAAAATCAAAGGAATTAGTGGACTCAATATTTTCTTCAATTTTTATTGGTCTAAGTCCCTCTATTTTTAATTTATCCTTTGCATCTTTAATGCTTATTGCTTCAACATTGCCCTTTACTTTTTCGCTTCCTCTAAAAGCTTTGTATTTGTAAATCATAATTCACCAACAGTATGCACGTTTTTGTAATACTCTTCAAAGGTCGTCTCGCCCTTTTCTATTAAATTTAAAATTTCGCTAGATAGGGTCTTCATTCCTCTTTCTATTGCAAAGTTTTTTATATTTTTGACGCTCTCTCTTCTGCTTATCATGTCGCGAATTTCACTATCCACTATCATTATTTCAAATACTGCAACTCTTCCACTATAACCACCGTTGCACTTATCACATCCCCTTGCCTTATAGATAAAGTCACTAGCTATAAGTGGATTTGTATTTTTAATCTTTTCTCTACAATGAGGACATAATTTTCTAATAAGCCTTTGAGAAATAACACCAATTAAACCAGCCGATATTAAATATGGCTCTATACCCATATCAATTAACCTTCCAATTGATGCAGGAGAACTTTCTGTATGTAACGTTGATAAAACTAAGTGGCCTGTGATAGACGATGAAATGGCAATATGAGCAGTGTCTTCATTTCTAATTTCCCCAATCATAATTTTATCTGGGTCCATTCTTAAGATTGCCTTTAAGCCCTTTTCAAAAGTAAGACCCGTATTTGGATTTACTTCAATTTGATTTATCCCATCCATTTTATATTCAATTGGGTCTTCAATTGTCATTATATTTATATCGTCTTTTTGTATTTTTCTAAGAACTGTATAAAGAGTAGAAGTCTTGCCCGAAGAAGTTGGCCCACAACAGAGAATAAGTCCAGAAGGTTGGCTAATCAAATTCATAACTTTATCATAATTATCTCCAACAAGACCTATTCCCTCAGGCGTATAAGAAATTCTTTGTATGTCTAAAATTCTTAGGACAATTTTTTCTCCACTACCAGTTGGTGTAGTTGCAACTCTTATGTCGATTTTATCTCCCTTGAAATTAAAACTAAATCTTCCATCTTGAGGAAGTCTCTTTTCAGAAATATCTAACTCAGATAAAATTTTTATTCTCGTCACAAGATGGGGATAAATTTTTTTAGGAAGCTCTATTAATTTATGTAGAGCTCCATCAATCCTTATTCTCACAATTATATTTTCAAAACGAGGTTCTATGTGTATATCGCTTGCGTTTTTTTCTATGCTCTCTCTAAGTATATAATTTAGCAATCGAATAGCTGGTGAATCTTCTTTTTCCTCAACTTCAGCAACCAACACATCTTCATAATTTGATTCAATATCATCTAAGAGAATATCTTTTTTATCATCCTTATAAATTTTATCTAGCTCACTTAAAATTTTTTCTTTGGAAGCTTCTTCTAAGACTACATTTTTCTGTAATCTCTCTTCAAGATTATATTTTAAAATATCATCAATATGTAAAGAGTAGAAGACAATTCTGTCGCCTTCTTCTCTTGCAGGAGCTATAAAATTCTTTCGGCAATAATTTTCGCCAAATATATCTCTAATTTCAAAGAAAAATCTATCCACAGTTTATCTCCTGTAATCACATTTATCATTGCTACATTTTATAATTTTTTTGCCTCTAGAATTCATCTCTGTAAGAATGCTTTTACATTTTGGACATTTCTCATCAATAGGTTTGTTCCAAGAAACAAATTCACACTTAGGATAAGAGTCGCATCCATAAAAAATTCTGCCCTTTTTACTTCTCTTTACGACAATTTCTCCTTTACCGCATTCTGGGCATTTTACTCCAACTTTTTCTACAAGTGGCTTTGTATTTCTGCATTCTGGAAAACCTGGACAAGCTAAAAACTTTCCATATCTTCCCATTTTTATAACCATATTTCTGCCACATTTGTCACAAATTACATCAGTGACAGGATCTTCTATTTTGACTTTTTCAATATTTTCGTAAGCTTTATCTAAATCTTTTTTGAGATCCCCATAAAAAGCTCTTACAAGGTCTTTCCATTCTTTTTTTCCTGCAGCAATTTCATCTAATTCAAATTCCATTTGTGCTGTGAACTTTTTGTCCACCAAGTTGTCAAAATTTTCTACTAAAATTTCATTTACAGTTTGTCCCAATTCAGTTGGTACAAATTTTTTCTCTTCAAGAACAACATAATATCTACTTTGAAGCGTTGAAATAGTAGGTGCATAAGTGGAAGGCCTGCCAACTCCTAAGGCTTCAAGTTCTTTTATTAGAGAAGCTTCATTGTATCTTGGAGGTGGATTTGTAAAATGTTGCTCTTTATTAATCTCTTTAAGCTTTAAAATTTGTCCTTCTTCTAGTGGTGGGAGTTCTGTGTTTTTTTCATTTGAATAATCATAAACTTTTAAAAAGCCATCGAAGGATAATATTGAACCTGAAACTCTAAAAAGTTCATTGTTTGATAAAATATCTGAAGAAATCGTGTCATAAACTGCATCAGACATTAGTGATGCAACAAATCTATTCCATATAAGTGAATATAATTTAAACTGCTCCTTTGAAAGGGAATCCTTTATTGAATAAGGAGTTTTTGTCACATCAGTTGGTCTAATACATTCGTGAGCATCTTGAACATTTTCACTTTTCTTCTTGCTGGCTGCCCTCTTTTTGCCTAAATATTCTTTGCCATAACTCTTTTCTATAAAATTAAGGCAAGCATTCTTAGCCTCATCAGAAACTCTAATTGAGTCAGTTCTCATATAAGTTATAAGACCAACAGAGCCCTCTTTTGGAAGTTTGACACCTTCATAAAGGCTTTGTGCAACCATCATAGTTTTCTTTGTAGAGAAATTTATTCTCCTAGAACTTTCCTGTTGCATAGTTGATGTTGTAAAAGGATTTGGAGATTTTCTACTTCTCTTTCCTTTTTTGACAGAATCCACAAGAAATTTATCTTTGTCAATATTTTTTAAAACCTTATCTGCATCTTTTTCAGTTTTTAACTCAACTTTTTTTGTCTTGCCCTTTTCTTTTATTCCATAATAATCTGCAAGAAGTTTTCTTCTTCCTGCCCTTAAATCAGCTGCAATAGTCCAGTATTCTTCAGGGATAAAATTATTAATTTCATCTTCTCTATCACAAATTAATTTTAAAACAGCAGATTGAACCCTACCTGCAGAAAGTCCAGCTTTTACCTTTTTCCAAAGTAGTGGAGAAATTTTATATCCAGCAAGTCTATCTAATTCACGTCTGGCTTGTTGAGCATCCACAAGGTCCATATCAATTGCCCTTGGATTTTTTATTTCCCTTTTTACAGTGTCCTTTGTTATTTCATTAAAAGTTACTCTATTTTTATCTTCTGGGTCTATTCCCAAAATATATGAAAGGTGCCAAGAAATTGCTTCTCCCTCTCTATCGGGGTCGGTAGCAAGAATTATTCTGTCGGCTTTTTTTGCCTCAGATTTAATCTCTTTAATAAGAGGTCCCTTGCCATAAATATTCATATATTGTGGTTCAAAATCTTTTTCTATATCAATACCAAGCTTTGATTTTGGTAAATCCCTAACATGTCCAACAGAAGCAATTACTTTGTAATTTGTTCCCAGCATCTTTTTTATAGTTTTCGCCTTTGTCGGCGACTCCACAATTACAAGATTTTTTGCCAAAGTATCATCTCCTTCTTCCTAAAATTTATTTTATAATTTGAAATTCATTCATTGAAATTCTCTCAATAATTCCCTTTAACTCCAATTTTGTCAAAATCTTATTTATATAAAATACCTCATTCTTTAAATTATTGCAAATATCATTCGTATTATTTATTCCCTTTTCAATTAAATTGTAGACAGAAAGTTCCTCTGCATTCATTTTGGTTTCCTCGTCTGAAACTTCATTTTTTCTAAGATCTGGATAAAAATCTAAAATGTCTTTGACTTCTACGAGAGGAATTGCACCATCTCTAATTAATTTGTTAGTACCAAGAGAATAAATTGAAGTTATATTTCCTGGCACTGCAAAGACTTCCCTTCCCTGCTCTGCAGCAAGCCTTGCAGTTATAAGACTGCCGCTTTTATCCTTTGCTTCTACCACAACAACAGTTTTTGAAAGTCCAGAAATAATTCTATTCCTCATTGGAAAAGTGAATTTATTTGCCCCAGTACCAAGTCTAAACTCACTAATTATGGCGCCCTTTTCTGCAATTTCTTCATAAAGTGCTTTGTTTGACTTTGGATAAACAACATCAATACCCGTTCCCAAAACAGCAATTGTATTCATATTATTTTTTAGTGCTCTTTTATGCGAAAGATAGTCAATACCATAAGCCATTCCACTTACAATTGTAAAGTCATAAGGGCCAATGTCATCAATTATTTTATTTACAGCCATAGTTCCATAACTTGAGTGATTTCTTGCTCCAACAAAGGCTATGGGATTATAAATATTTAAGTTGCCTTTGACATATAAAAGAGAAGGTGGGTCAGCAATATATCTTAGAGATTCTGGAAAGTTTTCATCTAAAATTGTAATAACTTTTACACCCAAAGAATTGATTTTTTCATTAATATCTTCAATTACTAATTCAAAATCTCTCGCTTTCTCCATTAATCTATCATAGCTTCTCTTCGATAAAATTTTTTCTTCAATATAATCAACTTTATCAAAGTCTTCAAGGGCAATATTTTTATCCAAAAGATAATTTAAAATTTTAAGAGAATTTTCACTGGAAAAATTTATTCCATTTAAAAAAATTAATAAGTCTCTTTCCTTCATTGTAATAGCTCCTAGTTTCCCCAAAACTTTTTATCCATAGTTCTGTATTGAATACTTTCCAAAATATGGTCTTCTTTAATATTTTCACATCCGTCCATGTCTGCAATTGTCCTTGCAATTTTTAAAATTTTATTGTAAGTTCTTGCACTCATGCCATATTTTCTAAAGGCAAGCTCCAAAATTTTTTCACAATTGGAATCAAGGGCACAATACTTCTTTAATTTTTTCTCAGGAATTTCTGAATTATATTTAAAAATCTCTTCCTTATATCTATCCTTTTGAATTTCCCTAACGAGTTTAACCCTCTCTCTAATTACTTCAGAACTTTCGCCTGCCCTCTTAGATGAAATCTCCTTGTAATTAACTTCAGGCACTTCCAAATGAATGTCAATTCTATCTAAAAGTGGATGAGAAATTCTTGAAAGATACCTTTGAATTTCATAAGGCGAGCAATTGCACTCATGAGTTTTTGAATTATGATAGCCACATGGACAAGGATTTAATGCTACAACTAACTGAAAATCAGCAGGATACCTCACACTTGCATTGGCACGAGAAATTATTATATCCTTTGATTCCATTGGTTGGCGCAAAACTTCTAAAACTGATTTTGAAAACTCTGGAAGTTCATCTAAAAACAAGACTCCCTTATTTGCAAGTGAAATTTCTCCTGGTTTTGGTATTTGTCCTCCACCTATAAGAGACACTGCTGATGCTGTATGGTGGGGTGCTCTAAAAGGCGGCTTTGTTATAAGTGCGTTATCGTCCAAAAGTCCCGATATAGAATAGATTTTGGTAACTTCAATTGCTTCTTCAAAGTCAAGCTCTGGCAAGATTGTCGGAAACCTCTTTGCCGCCATAGTCTTTCCAGAACCAGGAGACCCCAAAATTAAAATATTTGACTTGGCGCAGGCAGAAATTTCTAGTGCTCTCTTTAAATTTTCTTGCCCCTTTATATCAGAAAAATCCATATCATAAGAAACCTTTTCCTTGGTAAAAGATCCCATACATCTTTCTATTTGAATTTCTCCTCTTATAAAAGAAATTACTTCTTCCAAAGTTTTTACTGGATATATTTCTACATCACTAACTATGGCACATTCCTTGCGATTTTCATAAGGCACAATAAATTTTCTATAGCCTTTTTCACGCATAGATATAACCATAGGTAGAGCCCCTTGAATTTTATTAACTTTGCCGTCAAGGGCAAGTTCTCCCATATATGTATAAGGACTGTAATCCAGCTCCAAACTCTCGTCACAACTCAAAAGACTCACTGCAATGGCAAGGTCAAGTTGTGTGCCATCTTTTCTCAAATTAGCAGGAGCTAAGTTTATGGTAATTCTCTTTTTTGGAAAGTCGAAGCCAGAATTTTTTATTGCAGATTTCACTCTTTCAGTCGATTCTTTTACTGCAGTGTCTGCAAGCCCAACAAGTATAATTTTTGGCATTCCATTTGATAGGTCAACTTCAACATCTACTGGATAGCCATTAAGTCCAGCTAAGGTGCAAGTTTTTGTGCAAGAGTACATAATTCCTCCTAATCTATTTTAAAATCTTATGGTATTATTCTTAATTATATTATAAGAATTTTAATCCCTTTAATCAATCGTTTGCAAAATAAAAAGCCAGACTTTATTATCTGGCTTAAATTAATTTATTAAATTACAAAGTTTCCTTTTTTAAAAATTTGAACTTCTTCTCCATTTTCTTTCAGACCAATTATTTCTGTAGTGGCATCGCCTACCATAAAGTCAACATGAGTTAGTGAATCATTCATCCCTCTAGCTTTTAATTCTTCAGTGGAAAGTTTTTCTCCACCTTCAATGCAAGATGGATAAGATTTACCTAAGGCAAAGTGGCATGATGCGTTCTCATCATAAAGTGTGTTATAAAATAAAACTTTTCTCATTGAAATTGGAGTGTTGTGGGACACAAGGGCAACTTCCCCAAGTCTCTTTGAGCCTTCATCAGTTTCAATAATATTTTTTAAATATTCTCTTCCACTTTTTGCATCGTAGTCAATTACTTCCCCATCTTTGAAAACTAAATAGAAATCTTCAATTAAATTTCCATTGTAATTAAGTGGCATAGTTGAGTAAACTTTTCCATTTACTCCGTCAAGTCTTGGTGCAGAAAAAACTTCTTCGCTTGGCATGTTGGCAATAAATTCTTCGCCGTCGCTGTTTACATCCCCTGCTCCTGCAAAGATATATCCCTTTGGAAGACAAACTTCTAGATCAGTTCCCTTTTCTGACTTATATAATAATTTTTCAAATTTATTTTCATTTAAGAATTTACTGTATCTATTTAAGTTGTTTACATGATCTTCTAAAGCTTTTTCTGGGTCATCTTCAAAAAGTCTAACTGAGTTGAAAATTTCGTACCACAATTTTCTCACAGCTTCATCTTCACTTAATTCTGGAAAAACTTTCCTCGCCCATGAAGGAATACTTGCTCCAACTACAATCCAAGAAACATAATTTGCCATCATCTTAGCAGAAAAATCCTTTAGTGCTTTTGATGTTGCAAGATTTGCCTTAAATAATTTTTCAGAGTCAATACCCTTAAAAGCATCAGGATCAGAGCCTGTCACAGAAAGATACTTTGCCTTCTTTTCCATGTAGTAATTTTCTTTATCAACCTTGTGTTTTGGCACATCAGTTAAAACTTCCACACTTTCATTTTCATACTTTAGCCTAGAAATTTCTTGGTCTCTATAATCTATCACAACTTCAGATGCACCAAGCCCGTAGGCTTTTTTTGTAGAAATAATAGCAAAATCTCTTGCTTCTATTGGACATCTAACAACAAGTTTGTCCCCTTTTTTTATTTTTAGACCAACTTTTAAAATTAGCTCCGCATATTTTTCTATATAATCATCAACAACAAAATTTTTGTAATCCATTTTATCATCCTTTCAAATTATTTCTAATATTAAAAATAATATACAACAAAAAATTTTTATTTGCAAAAAATACTATTGGAGCAAATGTCCAATAGTATTCTAAAATTATTTATTGTATTTTTTTGTCAAGAAGTCCTTTGCAACTTGTGGGAATAGTGCATAAGTTAAAACATCTTCTTCAGTCCTTGCAAGGTCTCCTATTTCAGATTTATATTTATCTAATGCTGGCTCAAGATGATTTGCAGGTCTATCTGTAATTACTTCAGCGTCGCCTATAATTGATTTTCTAAAAGCTTCATCAACTTCAACTGGAGTTTTACCATAAAGACCCTTTAAATAATCTTTTATTTCATTTGGCACCATCTTGTATCTATTCCCAGTCATTACATTAAATGATGCTTGAGTTCCAACCATTTGGCTCATTGGGGTAACAAGTGGCGGGTAGCCCATATCTTTTCTAACATTTGGAACTTCAGCAAGAACTTTATCAAATAAATGCTCTTGTTTTGCAGCAGAAAGCTGTGAGTTTAAGTTTGAAAGCATTCCTCCTGGTACTTGATAGATAAGTCCCTTTGGGTCAACTGTAAGCATTTTTACTCTCAAAGTTCCGTCATTCAAATATTTATTTTTTACTTCTTGAAAGTAAGGTGCAAGTTCATTTAATATATCAAGATTCAAATCAACTTTATAGCCAGCTTCCTTTAAAATTATTGCAAGAGTTTCAGTTGGAGGTTGACTTGTTCCGCCAGAAAATGGAGATAGGGCTGTGTCTAAAATATCTGCACCTTCTTCAACCCCTTTTAAATAAGTCATTGAACCGCAACCAGTAGTTTCATGTGTGTGAAGTTCTAGTGGAATGTCAATTGCTTTTTTAAGAGACTTAACTAATTCTCTTGAAACAGGAGGTGTTAGAATGCCAGCCATATCCTTTATAGCAATTGAATCTGCTCCCATATCCTGAACTTTTTTTGCAAGATCAGTGAAGTACTCTATTGTGTGAACTTCTGATGTTGTGTAACAAATTGCAACTTGAGCTTCTGCTCCAGCCTTCTTTGTAGCTTTAAGTGAAGTTTCTATGTTTCTTAAATCATTTAGTGCGTCAAAAATCCTTATTATGTCAACTCCATTTTTTACAGAAAGTTCAACAAACTTTTCAACTACATCATCTGGATAATTTTTATAGCCTAAAAGGTTTTGACCTCTCAAAAGCATTTGAGTCTTTGTATTTTTAAGGTGTGATTTAATATTTCTAATTCTTTCCCAAGGATCTTCATCTAAATATCTAATGCAAGAATCGAAAGTTGCACCGCCCCAACATTCAAGAGCTTTATATCCAACTTTGTCAAGCTTATCAAGGGCAGGTTCCATATCTTTATAAGTCATTCGTGTTGCCATAAGCGATTGATGGGCGTCACGAAGAATTGTATCAACAAATTCTATTTTTTTCATAAATCCTCCTATATAATTAATCGAAAGATATTTCTTTATTTATGTTTTAAGTATAACATAATTATTTTAAAATTTTTCATCAAAGCATGGCATTATTGACAAAAAATTCTTGTAATACCATAAAACTTTCCTTATTTTAATTTTTCCCTTTACAAAGAGCTTCCTTTCTAGTATAATGCTATCGGCTTATAAATTATCGCGGCGAAAATTTATAGGAGTTTGATAAAAATGGCAAAAATGATGGATCCAAAGTTCAAGCAATCAAGAAGACTTGGACTAAATGTATGCGGTCACCCAAAGGCAATGAAAAGAGCCACAAAAGGTACTGCAAGAAGCGACAAGAAACTTACTGAATATGGTAAGCAACTTTTAGAAAAACAAAGACTTAGAGCATACTATGGTGTACTTGAAAGACAATTTGTTAATCTATTCAAAGAAGCTCAAAGAACTCAAGGCCAAACTGGTCCTACTTTAGTAACATTCCTAGAAAGAAGACTTGATAGTTTATGTTACAGAATTGGCTTTGCATCTTCAATTAGACAAGCAAGACAAATGGTTACTCACGGTCACTTAACAGTTAATGGTAAGAAAGTTAATATTCCTTCTTACAGATGTGAAGCTGGCGATGTAATTGCATTATCTGCTAAAGGAAAAAAAGTTGATTTATTTAAAGAAAACTACAACACTAATATTGTTGTAAACTTCCCTTACATTTCTAAGGCTGAAGACTTTAAAGCAACTTTAGTAACTCTTCCAAATAGAGAAGATGTTCCAATAGAAATTGAAGACCAATTAATCGTTGAATTCTATTCAAAGAACATGTAATGAAAGAGAAAAAGACCCTCGGAAGGGTCTTTTTTCTTGCCTATTTTTATAATTAAACATTAAAAAATCGCTTGGCATCATCATTACCAGGCGATTCTTTTTTTCTACAAATTATTTTATAAACTGACTGAAAAATATTATAACAATTACTATTGGCGAAATGTACTTTATACTTACATTCATCCAAGTTCTTACAAAAGGACTTTTTATATTAGCCGCTTCCAATAAGTTATCCATCTTCCATGCTCTTGCAGAGAAAAGTGCAATCAATAGGCAACCAATTACTAAAATGTAATTACTTTCTACATTGTCAATAAAAGCAAAAGCTGGCTCATAGAAAACAGAAAGTGCAGCTATTCCTAAAATTATTATACTT
Organism: Peptoniphilus senegalensis JC140; assembly: GCF_000321025.1. Classification (GTDB taxonomy): domain Bacteria; phylum Bacillota; class Clostridia; order Tissierellales; family Peptoniphilaceae; genus Peptoniphilus_A; species Peptoniphilus_A senegalensis. Next base: position 60,359 of record NZ_HE610717.1, on the reverse strand, counting down.
GCAAGAATAAGAGCCTTTATTCTTTCTAGTTTAAATCTTTCCATAAATTGTCCTACAATTGCTTCTAACACACCAACTGATGATGTAAAAGCTGCAATGTAAAATCCAAAGTAAAATAAAACTGAAAGAATTCTACCAAAAGGAACTACGTTAAAGGCAAGTGGAAGAGTTAAGAATGTAAGTCCAACTCCTTCTCCTGGTGTAAGTCCTGTTGCAAATACTATTGGAAGAATCATAAGACCAGATAAAATTCCTGCAAATACAAGTGCAAGACAAATTACTGATGAATCTTTAAAGATATTTTCATCCTTTTCTTTAATATAAGAGCCAAATACCATGGAGCCAAGCATTGCAAGTCCAAGAGCAAAGAAAGCTTGACCTAGGCAAGTTATAACAGAGCTCATAGAAAATTTTGAAAAATCTGGTTTAAATAAAAATGTAAGTCCATCCTTAGCACCTGGAAGTCTGAGTCCAAAAATAATTATAACAATCATGATTACAAATAAAATTGGAATTAAAATTTTTGAAACTCTTTCTATTCCCTTTTGTACTCCCAAAATTATTACTGCATCGTTTAGTAAAAAATTAATTAAAAAGAATAAGAATACCATTGGTTTGTTGGCATTAAAAGTATCAAAGTAACTTTGTATTCCTTCGCTTGTAAGTCCAACAAAATCTCCAGCGACAGCTCCAGCAATGTATTTTATTATCCAAGCATAGATAACTGAAGTGTACCCTACTATAATAAGTGCTGCAAAAGTGTGTAGGTAGCCTGCTAAATACCATTTTGTGTTAGGTTTAAGTGTCTTATAGGCATCTATTGCCGCATTTCCCGTTGCATAACCAATAGTGACCTCACAAGTCATTAGTGGAATTCCTATTACTAAAATTATTAAAATGTATAAAAATATAAAAATTGCTCCACCGTTTTCGCCAACTACGTAAGGAAATCTCCATAGTGTTCCTATACCAAGGGCAAGGCCAATGGCAACCATAATAAATCCAAGGATTGATGAAAATCCTTCATTTTGTTTTGACATACGCTCCTCCTCTATTTTTGTATAATAAAGATAGTATCACAAAATTTATTTTTTTTAAATAGATAAAAGCGTTAAAGTGTCCCTGCTTACTAAATTTTTATAAAAAGCTTTAATAAAATTTATTTTTCACTTATAAATGGTATAATTTCATTAGGTGATATTATGAAAAAAGATATTGAATATGTAAAACTTGTTACTTCAACTAATAAACTTCTCTTTGATGAAATTTGTGCTTTCTTGGAAGACAATTCTATCCCATATTTTGTAAAAGACGAGGGCGACTACATGAGACTAATCTCTGGATTTTCACTTTACGAAAAGGGTATTTATGTGTCTGAAAATGATTTTGAGAAGGCAAATGAACTTTTGGTATATTTTATGAATGACAATGATGATACCGACGACTTGATTTTTGATTAATTTAAGAAAAAGAAAAGGCTGATACAAAAAATAATTTGTACCAGCTTTTTTAAGCTTATATAAATAATTCAAGCAGTTTTTCATTTACAGCATTGGGTGAAAAATTTATAATTTCATATTTAATGTAATTTTCTAAATAGAGAGGGTCATTGTCGCAAAAATCTTTAACTTCATCTCCTCTATAAATACCAATTCCTCCTCCCCCTTCTTTTGGACCTGATAAAATTAAACTTCCAAGAGAAGTCTCATTTTCATAATAATTTAAGTGCTCGTCTAAAATCCTTTTAAATTTATCATCGAAGGTCGCATCTTCTTTTAAATTTCCAATTATCAAATAATAATTCATTATCAACTCTCCAAAAATTCCAAAATATCTTTAAACACTTTATCCTTATCATCTTCTCTAAAAATTTCATGTTTCATCTCTTCATAAAGCTTAGATTTTATATTTTTATATCCAACTTTATTTAGAGCTTCAATTGAATTATTAAATCCACTTTCTCCACCAATTACCACGTCATCTTTGCCAGCAACAAATAAAATATCAAGCTTTGAATTTTTACATTTGAATTTTTTCAAATTATTTAATTCCTTTACACCTTCAAAAACAGAAAGATATCCACGATTTGTAAAAACCTTTGGCATCAGTGGATCTCTTTTTGCATCATCAATATTTTTTTCACTGTAACTTAACCAGTCCCAATTTATTTTGTCTCCAGTGTATAATTTTTTAAGGATATAAACTGTTCTCTCTTCTCCAAAATAAAAATTTATAAAATTTGCAATAAATATGGCTAAAGAAACTTCTGGAATATAATTTGGTGGCCCAGATAAAACTAATTTTTCAATTAAATTATCTGCCCGCTCAAGATAAATTCTACTAAAAACTGTGCCAAGAGAATGCCCCACTAAATAAATTTTTTTATCTGGAAACTTTTCTTTAATCGCCTTAGTTATTGCAATATTGTCATCAACAACTTTTTCAACTCCATCAATATAACCAAAAGTGTAATTTCCACCAAGAGAAGTACCATGTCCTCTGTTGTCCGAGATAAAAACGCTGTAATTATTTTCATTTAAAAATTTGATTAAGTGAAAGTATCTTTCCTTGTGCTCCAAGGCACCGTGAATTATTTGCACAATTGCTTTTGGATTTTCTACAGGGAAAAATGCAGCATCAAGAATAAAATCATCATAAGACTTTACCTTAACCTTTTTACAATTTTGCAAAGCGTAAAAATCTTTCACATTTCCATAATTTTCATCTCTCAAATTCTCTGAAAAATCTTCAAAAATCAAGTCACACTTTAAATCTATATTTTCATTTTGAAGAAGATTATTTGATTTTCGGTAATAAATTTGTGGAATTAAGAGAACCACAATAATAAGTAAAATAATAAAATATATCATAATTCACCTCTTTTTAATTATAACAAAAAGAAGAACCAGTGGTCCTTCTCTTTTAGCACTTATTTAACATAAATTGTAACCGTTTTAGACTCATTGTCCCATTCAATATCATTTTCTTCGCCATCACTTGTATTTCCATTTTTAAGTCCAAATACATTACCAACACTTACAAGAGATACAAAAATTCTATCTTTAATGTTATAAGGTTTTGATTCCATTTCAATAACTTCTCCACTGGAAAGAATAATCTTATTGTTATCAATTTGAATTGAAGCAGTTAATCCATCTTTAGTAAAAGATGCTGTCCTCGTTTTCTCATTCCAAAGAACTTCTGCACCAAGAACTTCTGCAACATTTCTAAGTGGAAGCATTGTCCTTTCATTTTTAATTACAGGACTTATTTCCATCTTAACTTTTCTTGAAACTCCATCCTCTATTATTTCATATTCAACTTCATTTATACGAAATACATAAGAAGTTTTTTTATTAGATTTCTTTTCTTCAATAACTTTTCTCGGAGCTATGGCATTGACTGGATAAGTTTTTGTTTTGTGGTCTCTAATTACTAACCCTTCAAAATAATTTGGATCATAAAAATCATCTTCATGTTTATCTCCCTTATTATCTTGCCCTTCTCCCTTATCTTTATCTTCCTCTTGTGTCTCCACTAGATATTTATATACATTCAAAAAATTTTGCGAATTATCTTCATAAATAAGTGTAACATTTCCCTTTTCATCAATTTTTATATCTCGAGCTTTAGGATTTAATATTTTAAATTGTTCTAAAATATTTTCAATTTCTAAATTGCTTAGATTATTTTTATCTCTAGCTTTTAAATTTCTAGGTACTACAATAGGATTCTTTTCAGCATCTTTTTTCTCTGGAAGAATTTCTTTAACCTTCACTTTAATTGTCACATCAAGTTTTGAACTATCCTTAAATGTAATTGTTAGTTTTGCAGTTTTATCCCCCACTTCACTTGTATCTGCATTTTCTTTTATTAAAATATCTCTAATATCTTGAGGAAGATTTGTTATTAGGCTTTTTAACTTTTCTATTGTAATTTCTTCATTTTTATTTACTTCAAGAGGTTTTGTCTCTGGCACAAAAGTTTCTGCTTGTGATTTTAAAACCTTTACTGGAACTATAACTATTCTTGAAGAGCCATCTTTAAAGGTTACTTTAACTTTTCCTTCATAGTTTCCAGCTTTTGTTGTGTCAATTTCTTTTTCACTTACATCAATTACTCTTGCACCTTCTGGCAAGTTTTTAATATTGTCTGTCAAATTAATCTTGCCCTTATATGCCACTTCTTCTGCTTCAATATCTTCTGCATTAATCTCTGGTATTGGAGTAATTTTACCTGCGTCAATAATTTCTTTAACTTTTATATTAATTGTAACATCGAGTTTTGAGCTATCCTTAAATGTAATTGTAAGTTTTGCAGTTCTATCCCCCACTTCACTTGTATCGGCATTTTCTTTTATTAAAATATCTGTAATATCTTGAGGAAGATTTGTTATTGCACTTTTTAATTTTTCTATTGTAACTTCTTCATTTTTATTTACTTCAAGAGGTTTTGTCTCTGGCACAAAAGTTTCTGCTTGTGATTTTCCTACAATAATTTTTACTAAAACTTTTGAAGTCGAGTCATCGGGATATTTTACTTCAACTTTAATTTCAAATTCGCCTGAAGTTTTCCCATCTGGCAAAACTTGTCCATCTATTATAGCTTTTGTCGGTTGTAATGTTAAATCACTTGGATAAGTTGTAGTAACGCTGTTTAATATTTCAGTATCACTTATTGAAGCTCCATAATTTTTATTTATATTTTTAGAACCTACCTCATACTTTTCATTATCTTTTTCAACTTTTGCAGTAAAGGTCATGTCCATTGTAATAGGAATATCTTTAATATTATCAACTTTTTTATCATCTAAATACCAATAAGCTTTCTTTGAATTGTCCACTGCCAATGGCGTTGGCAACAAATTTCCTATTATTTTTAAAGTAGAACCCTCAAAAATTGCATAAATTTTATTATACTTAGACTTTTCATATTTTACACCAGATTCCTTATTTAAGGTTACAGCATAAACTCCTTCTGGCAAAACCTCCCCTGTCAATTTCTTATCCCTAATTTCTTCCCCATTTTTTAGAAATTTAGCGTAATAAGTTCTATAATCCATCATATTTTCAGTGAGTAATTCATGATTATTCTCTATTTGTCTTCCAGGATTACCTTCAATACACCAATACCAAAACATACAATTATTATTTGCTATTGTAATTGGTTTTAAAAGTCCAAGACTTCTTTCTGTAGCATCTTTTTTTACAAAAAAACGGATCTCGCTTGAATAATTCTCTTGTTTCATAAAATATTCTTTTTGAAATTCGCTAATCTCAAATTTACCTTTTCCTCTATCATTCTCAAATATAACAAATCTACCTTTTCTATAATCTGTATCTGCAAGAATAGGATATTTATGAGAATCATACATTTGTAAACCATCAACATTGCCTCTAAATATGTATGGGCGCACTTGGAATTTAGATTTAAAAATAATTGCTTGCTCCATACTATAATAATTTTTATATCCATGCTTGGATCTAACAGAACCTATATTTTCTAAAGGAAAAAATTTTTCATTATATGGGTTAATCACTTTCTTATCTTCAAATGTCCACCCTAAAAATTCATGCTCTTCTCTTACTTTCTCATCAGTCTCATCATTTGCTGCTCTTAATTTATAAAATACCTTTTTGCCATTTTCCTCATAATTTAAAATCTCTTTCCAACTGGCAGTTTTTAAGGCGTAAAAAGCTTTAGCTTTAACAGTTTTTTCTTCTCGAATAGGATATTCTTTGATTACTTCTTCTCCTAATTCAATTTTCTTACCCTCTTCATTTACAATACTTCCAAAGTTCGCGTGTCCATCTCTAAAATGAGTTTCTGGTACAAAAAGTATTTTTACATACTTATCCTTTACACTATCTGCTGGCATAGTTTCAGTAACAAGGGCTAGCTCCTCATTATTAGCTGATTCTTCAAGAGCATTTCTTATTATAGACCCCTCTGCAAAAACTGGACAAAATATTTCACAAAAAATAACAAATGCCAATAAAATAGAAAACATTTTCCTCTTCATTATATCCTCCTCATTAAAAATATTAAGCGAAAATAATTCTTTTACAAATTTATTATAGCAAACTTAACTTATTACTTCCATGACTTCTCTTCAATTTTATTATAAGTTAGGAAAACTTTTTCTGTAGTAAATCATAACCACCGGCTAAGCCGGTGGTTTGTTTTG
>NZ_HE610717.1:0-53553 GCF_000321025.1 Peptoniphilus senegalensis JC140 | reverse complement strand
AAAAATAAAAACCCGGGTTAAACCCCGAGTTTTAATTTAATAATTCTTTGGCTATAACATTAACTTGTTTGCCATCTGCTTTGCCCTTAATTAAAGGCATTACATTTTTCATTAATTTTCCAATATCCTTCATTGATGTTATTTCCTTTTCGTCAATTACTTTTTTTATAATTTCTTTTAATTCTTCATCTGATAATTGCTCAGGTAAGTATTTTAGAAGTATTTCGATTTCATCATTAGTTTGGTCAACTAAGTCTTGTCTATTACCCTTCTTAAATTCTTCAATTGACGCCTTTTTTTCTTTGAGCTGTTTAGAAATGATATTTTCAATATCAGAATCATCAAGCTCTACTCGTTCATCTACTTCTTTTTGTTTAATAGCTGCACGAACCATGGTGATAACATCTTTTCGAAGTTTATCTTTACTTTTCATAGCTTCCTTTAAATCAGCCATGAGTCTCTCTTTTAGAGACATAAGAACACCCTCTTTAATATCTGTGTTTTTTTCTGCGTGCCTCTTCGGATTTTTTCTTCCTTCTAACACTTGGTTTTTCGTAGTGTTCTCTCTTTCTTACTTCTTTGAGAACTCCACTTGTGGCACATTGTCTTTTGAATCTTTTAAGCGCATTGTCTAAAGATTCATTTTCACCAACCCTGATTTCGGACATTTTTTAACCTCCTCTCGTAGAAAAGAGTAGCCTTACGGCCAATGTAGGTTTATTATACTCTATAAATCCCAAAACTTCAATAATATTTTTACTTTTTAGGATTTTTATCTTTGTAAAAATTATTTTCTTTTTATATTTGCCATAATTCTTCCAAATAAAGCATCTGTTTCATAACTTATTTATATTTTCTAAAGTCAACAGTTTTTTTGCATCCTTTCTTCCCATCTCATATAAATTTTCTAATTGTTCATGATCTTGTGTCAAAGTTTTTAAATTTCCAATATAAGTCGGTGCAACTATTATCACTTTATTTTTCTTTTCCATGTCAATAGCTTCTCTCAAGCTTTCATTGTAGACTAGAGATCTCTTTGCAAAGGCCTTTGCAGCTTTTGGGTAACTTCTTCTCAATAATCGCACAAACTTTTTGTCTTTTATTGATTCTCTAAAATAATCTTTTGGTCTTGTTAAAACTATTATAACTTTGTCGCAACCTGCCTCAAAAGCTCTCTTAAAAGGAATTGGGTCGCTTATTCCCCCATCAAAATAAGGCACACCTTTTACTTTATAAGGCTCACACAAAACTGGAAGACAACAAGATGCCTTTATGGGGTCATAATTATCTATTACAAGATCATTCTTATTAAAATATTTTGCCTTCCCCGTTCTTGCATCTGTTGCCACAATTTCAAACTCCATTGGATTCTTTTTCATTGCCCTATAGTCAAGGGGATATTCGCCCTTAGAAGAACTTAAATCAGAATAAATATAATCGAGATTTATGTAAGAGCCAGTTTTCAAATAATTTTTAAAGCTCATATATTCCTTTCTAAAAGCATAATTGTTGTAGAAGACAAAATTTCTTCTAGGCTGCTTAGCCAAAAAAGAGGCACCATTTGCAGCGCCAGCAGAAACCCCGATGAAATAATCTCCACTAATATTTTCTTCCATTAAGTAATCAAAAACTCCTGCACCATAAATGCCGCGAGTTCCACCGCCAACATCTACAAAACCTAACTTCATAACTCATCTCCTTTTTTATAAAAAAGTATAGTTCTATCCATTTTAATTCCATCTTATAAGATATTACTACTCTTTTATAAAATAAATAATAGTCATATCAAACTTTGTTCGCTTTGTTCTTTTCAAAATAATTTAATTTCTCTTATTCATTTATCTTTTCCATTTTCTATATATGGAAATTTATTCCCAAGATATGTAAAGTAATAACATCCGACTTAGCCAATGGATTTTTATTAATGACAAATCATACAAAAAAATAAGAGATTCACGCAAAAAGGAATCTCTTTTCTTTTCTCATTTTAATTTTTAAATCAACATTCTTGAACTTCAACGACTTTCATTTGAGAATTTTTCCAGCTTGCATTTTCGCCAAGCCTTTCCACTATATTTATAAGTAATTCATCATCTTCCAACTCTTCTGTCAGTGGTTTAACTCTTGCTTCTAAGTCGTGGGCAATAAAGTCTACTTCTTGGCCAAGGTCTTTATTTACAATAACTCTGCTATTTAAGTTTTTGAGTTCTTCTCTGTCTTCAACCTTTATATACTTTCCATTTTTTCTAGTGTAGAAAAAAATATCTTGTCCATATTTTTCTCTGTAATAAATCATGTAAGCCTCACAAGAAAATTGAAAACTTCCAAGTGGACTAATGTCAAAAATTACTTTTCTCATTACCTCACCTTGGAAGTATTATATCACAATTATAAAATTTTATATACAAATTAAAGACTTTTGTAAATTTTTAATCAAATATGACGTACTATTGAAGATATAACTTCTTCTCTTTTCATTTGATTCTTTGGATTAAAATTTTTCTTTTCATCTAAATTTAAAAATCCAGAGCTAAGAGCCTTGTCAACAGATTCCTTTGCGTAATTAGAAATATTTTTGCCGTCCTTAATTTTTAAATTCTTACTATCTTCTAGCTTAAATAAGTTTGATATTACCACTGCATAATCTTCTCTAGTAATATTTTCCTTTGGGGCAAATTTGTCCTTGTCCTTTCCATTCATTATTCCAAGGTCGTATGCCATGTTTACATACTTGTTGTCAGTGTCTTTGAAATGCTTTATAGAACCTTGAGCACTTCTTTTGTACCTTATTTCATAAACTTTCACAGCAATTTCTGCAAATTCTTCACGACTTACTTTCTTTCTTGTATCTTGTGCGACTTCCTTTGAAATAAGTTTTAAGCTTTCTGCCTTAACTAAATCATTGTATGCCCAGTTGCTGTAATTTCTAAAAATTGGTGCCTTACCAAGATGTAATTCGTCAGTAAAATTTGATGCCCCATCTTTTTTAGCAAATCTTAGCCTAAAAGAATAGCCACTTGAAGGTCCAACAAGAGAATCTAACTCCTCTTGAGTAAGAGAAATGTATTTTTTATCATTTTTTACAAAAACAGTCTTTGTTATTTTATTCTTTGAATCATTTCCTTCACTTTTTACTTCAACTTCAACTAAATCATTATTGTTTGCATTTTTAATTTCAAAATTGTAAACTTCCTTGTCCTTTACTGCACTTACATTAAGTGGCATTGCTATTTCTTTGGAAGCAAACACACTAAAAGGCAAGACTATTAAAATTATCAAAAATATTAATGTTTTTTTCATTTTTCACCTCGAAGTCTAATAATAACAAAAACTTCAGTGAAAATCATCAAATTTTAAGATTTGTAACAATTTTGTAATTTTTATAACAAGTTAAAAGTAAATTAAATTCCCAATTTCTTCATAAGTTCTTTTTTATCTTCAAGACTTTTTTCTTCTTCAATAACTCTTTCTTTCATTTGTCTTTCAACTTCAAGCTTAATATTATCTGCTAAACTCTTTTCAGCAAAAGGATAAACTGTTTTATTTTCTTTTTCTGCATGATTTCTCAAAAGTTCAACATAAATCATGGCATTAGTCAAGATGTGAAGTTTTGTCAAATCTTCTTTAGACTCTTTAAAGGCATTTATATTATTTTCAAGTTCCATAACATAGCCTCTTGCCATTTGATGTTCAACGAGCATACCGCCACGCACAACTTTTTCTGCGACAGGACCAAGAGTTTCAAGCATTGCCGCAAATAAAATATCTTCTTCTTTTTTGTGGTGAAGTCCATCAGCATATTTTCTTATAAAACTTATGGCATTTGTAAAAAATTCTACATCTACCTCTCCCTCTAAGATTTCCAGACATTTTTCTTCCATTTTGTCACAAAATCTCAAAATTTCTATATGCTCCTCTTCCAAATAATGAATTGTAAATTTTAATTTTTCCACTTAATCACTTCCTAATTACATAATTTTCTTCAATCTTTTCATATTTTAAACTTGAATACTTTAAACTTCCAGCAATAAAACTATCCCTAAGAATCCAATAAACTTCTGGGCTTACAAACTCTTTCCAAATACTTTTGTGAACATCAGATGCAATAGTAAAAACAAATTCATCCTCATCATTTTTTAAAATTGCAAGAGCATGATCGCAAGGCATTCCATCCAAAAATTTTGAAGTTATAAAAGAAAATACTTCCATTGGAGTATCTCCTGCCTTATAATTTTCTCCAACTTCAAAATATTTATCTTTTAATTTATCTAAACCAAAATCCTTTAATAAAATCGAAACTGCCTTGGCAAGTCTATTTTCGCTCCTAGTTACCCTCTCATTGAGCCAGCCGTGAATATTACTGCTATCAATTATGTCTTCTAAATTTCCTTTTTCAATAGGAAAATTTTCATCTAAATCTTTTTTTAGCTCAATTCTTTTGTCATCTTCCAACAAATCCAATAAGCTATTTAAAACTTCCTCTTGAAATAAAATTTTGTCATACATAATATAGTGAATGCGTCCTAAAAATAAACTCATCTTATCCCTCATTTCTAATAAGATGATAACATCCTTTGCAAAAAAATAATGTGACATATATCACAATAATAAAAAAAGAGAGAAGCCTTAATAACTTCTCTCCTTTACTTCAAATGTAATTATCCTCTTAACTCTTGTCTATTTTCGTTAAGCATTTTAATTATTTCTGAAAGATTAACTTGTGTGTTTTCAAGAAGTTCATCTGCATAATCTCTTGCACCTTCTCTTATTTGAGTAGATTCTTCTTTTGCAGATCTTAAAATTTCATTTGCTCTTTCATTTGCTTGTCTTACAAGTTCATTTTCATCAATAATTTTTTCTGCATGAGCTCTTGCAGCTGCAATAACCTTGTCAGCTTCGTCATGTGCCCCATTTATTATGTCGTCTTTGTCCTTTGCAATTCTTTGTGCTTCAGACACTTCTCCTGGAATTTGCATTTTTACTTCGTTAACAATTTCCAAAAATTCTTCTCTGTCTACCATTACCTTATTAGTAAGTGGTATTTGTGATGATGTTTCAACAAGATCTTCCAATTCTTCAACTAAATCAATTAAATTCATATCTTCCTCCTAAGTAATTTTTTCTTCATAGCTTCTCCTACAACAGGAGGCACGAATAAATCTGTATCTCCGTTAAAGGTTGAAACCTCTTTTGCAAGTGTTGAACTTACAAATAAATTTTCATTTGATGCCAATAAAAAGACTGTTTCAACGCCGTCTTTGTAGTGCATATTTGCCATGGCAAGTGTATATTCATTAAAATAATCAGAAGCTGATCTAAGTCCTCTTACTATTACTTTACAATTTTTTTTCTTAGCGTAATCAACTAAAAGTCCGTCAAAGGAATCTATCTCAACGCCTTCTTCTCCATCCAATACCTTGTGGAGAAGTTCCTTTCTCTCTTCAACTGTGAATAATCCCTTTTTTGAAGTGTTGTCTAAAACTGCTACAATTACTTCTCCAAAAATGTCTTTTGCTCTTTTAATAATGTCCAAATGTCCATTAGTCACTGGGTCAAAGCTACCCGCATATATTGCTTTCATCTACATCCCATCCACATATAGAAATCGAAGTATTTCCATATTTTTTATTTTTTATTTCTACAAAACCTTCGCCAATTAAAAGTGGCTTGTCTGAACTATATTCCACAATTAACTTGCCATCAGGCTTTAATAGTTTGTTTTCTTCAATTAGTTTAAAGGCTTTTTTATATAAATCTCGTCTATCAAAGGGCGGGTCCATATAAATGTAATCGAATTTTATATCAATATCTCTAAGAGCCTTGTTTAGATGATCTTCAATTAGAACTGCCTCATCTAAAAATTTTGCCTTTTCTAAATTGTATTTCACACAATCCATTGCTTCATCTGACTTGTCCACAAAGTAAGCTTTCTTAGCTCCTCTTGAAATAAATTCAATTCCATTAGCACCACTTCCACAGAATAAATCTAGTACAATATCATCAAAAAATTTTTGACCTAAAATATTGAAAACTGATTCCTTTACTCTGTCTTCTGTTGGTCTCGTATCAAAGCCTTTTGGTGCCTTTAACTTGAGTCCTCGTCTATTTCCTGAAATAATTCTCATAAAGCCTCCAAATTAGTTTTATTTTACCATAAGTCAAGAGATATTAAAAGATATTAGTTCAAATCAGAGTAAAAGTCAGCAATTTCTCTATTCAAATAAGAATATTTTTCGCTCTCTAAATTTGAATCATCTTCCAAAATTTTTCTCACATCATCTGCTGCATATTTTAAAATAGTTTCGTCTCTAAAGGGATCAGCTAACCTTAGGTTTGGCATGCCTGATTGCCTTGTTCCTAAAATATCCCCAAACCCTCTAAGTTCCAAATCCTTGTTTGCAATGTAAAATCCATCATTGGAGTCTGTCATTATTTTCATTCTCTCCCAAGAAATTTCACTCTTTGATAAGTTGTAGAGTATGCAATAGGATTGATGACTTCCTCTTCCCACCCTACCTCTTAATTGATGAAGCGTAGAAAGACCAAAACGCTCTGCATTATAAATCATAATCACACTTGCATTTGGAACATTAACTCCAACTTCAACAACAGTTGTGGAGACAAGAAGATTTATTTTATTGTCGGCAAATTCTGTCATAATTTTATTTTTTTCATCCGCCTTCATCTTTCCATGGAGAAGTCCAATTTTATAATCACTAAAATATTCACTTAGCTCTTCATAAACTTTTTCAACAGCCTGCAAATTTTCATAATCTTCATTTTCTTCAATTAAAGAACAAATCACATAGGCTTGTCTTCCCTTTATTAGTTCTGATTTTATAAAGGCAAGAGATTTTTCTAACATATTTTCATTTATTGCTATTGTCTTTATTGGCTTTCTTCCCTGTGGCATAGTCTTTATGACAGAAATATCTAAATCTGCATAAAGAACAAGACTCAAGCTCCTAGGAATAGGTGTTGCCGACATTACAAGAGTGGCTGCGTCTTTATTTTTATTTTGCAACATATTTCTTTGAACAACACCAAAACGATGTTGCTCATCAATTACATTTACTCCAAGCTTTCTAAAGATTACATTATCCTCTATGAGAGCATGAGTTCCTATTAGTACATCTATTGAACCTATTTCTAGATTATCTAGGATGTCTTTTTTCGCACTTTTTGTTGTGGAGCCAATGAGTAAGGCAACTTTTACTCCAAGAGCTTCTAAAAGCTCTACGAAAGATTCGAAATGTTGTTTTGCAAGTATTTCTGTTGGTGCCATTATAGAAGATTGATAACCATTTAGATAGGCAAGATACATTATAACTATCGCAATAATTGTCTTCCCACTACCAACGTCGCCTTGTATTAATCTATTTATCGCCCTTCCATCTTTCATGTCTTGAAAAATTTCATCTAATACCTGTGATTGACCATCTGTTAGTTTAAAAGGAAGGTTATTTATAAAGTCATAAATTTCATCTTTTATCTCAAATTTTATGGCATCTCGCCTTTCATTTTGAAATTTGTTCTTCAAAATAGATAGCTCAAATAAAAATAACTCTTCATAAATAAGTCTCTCACGAGCAAGAATATAATTTTTCCTGCTCTTTGGATAGTGAATGCTTCTTATAGCTTCATTTTTATTTAAAAAAGAATATTTACTTAAAATTTCTTCTGGCAAATTTTCACGAAAGAGATTCAAATCAATAACTTGATTTATTAAATTTTCAAATACAAAATTATTTAAGCCCTCAGTCAAATTGTAAATTGGAGAAATTTTCCCCAGCTTTTTTAATTTATGTATGTCCTCAATTTCTGGGCTAGATAGACTAACTCTTCCCCTAAAAAAATCTGCCTTGCCATAGACAAGATATTCTCCGCCAATTTTTATTAGAGAATTTAAGTAAAAGGCATTGAAAAAAGAAAGCTCAAGCTCTCCACTTTCATCTTCTGCCAAAAAACTCGTTAAAGTTAGACCCTTTCTTATTCTCCTATTTTGAAGTTTTGATATAATTTTCACTTTAAAGGTGTTTTTCTCGCCAATTTTTGCTTCAGAAACTCTCACAATTTTTGAGCTGTCTTCATATCTTCTTGGATAAAAAAATAAAAGGTCGCAAACAGTATAAATTCCAAGTTTATGAAGAAGTTTTTCTCTCTTTGGCCCTATGCCCTTTAAATTATTTATAGAATCGCTTAATTTAAGCATTTCATCACCTAATATAAAAGCCCAAAGCAAAACTTCGGGCTCAAAAAAATTCTAATTATTCTAGGGATATGATGTAATAATAAATAGGTTGTTCTCCATTAATCACATCTATATCAATGTCTGGATATTTTTCTTCGATAGCTTCACGTGCTTTTTCAGCATCCTCTTCTTTGACATCTTCGCCGTAGAAAAGTGTCACGAGAGAAATATCATCATCCATAAGTTTATCCACAGTTTCAGTAAGAACTTCAAATACAGTCTTTCCACTTGATACTATTTCCTTTGATGCAATTCCTATGATGTCATCTTTGTGAATTTCTTTTCCATTAATTGTAGTATCTCTTACAGCATAAGTTACTGATGCATCAATAACATTTGCTACAGCTTCCATCATATTTTCTTTGTTTTCATCTTTATTTAACTCTTCGTTAAAGGCAAGCATTGCAGCAATACCTTGTGGTACAGACTTTGATGGAATTACAATAACATCTCTATCAGAAATATCTCTCGCTTGTTCTGCAGATAAAATTATGTTGCTGTTATTTGGAATTATATAGATAACTTTTCCTCCAACTTTGTCTATGCCCTTTAAGAAATCTTCAGTAGATGGATTCATAGTTTGTCCACCAGCTACAACATAGTCAACTCCTAAAGATTTAAAGGTTTCTGTCATTCCATTTCCCATAGAAACAGTTATGAAAGAATAATCTTTTTCTTCAATTACCTCTTCCTCTTCTTCTTTCTTTTTGGCTTCAGCAACTTCACTGTCATCAAAAAGAACTTCTCTATGTTGATATCTCATATTGTCGATTTTAATATCTTGAAGAAGGCCAAGCTCACAAGCGTGTTGTAAAACAATTCCTGGGTCATTAGTGTGAACGTGAACTTTTATAATATGAGTTCCGCCACCACCAACTACTAAGAGACAGTCTCCAAGAGGAGCAATCTTTTCTCTAAAGGAATCAATATCTTCATAGTCAGTATTTATAATAAATTCAGTACAATATCCATATTTAAGAGATTTGTCAGCTTCAGTGAATTGAATTTCCTTTTGTGCCTTTTTCTTTAAAGTTTCATCTTCAGATTGGTCAGCTATATCTTCGCCCTTTAAAACTTTAAGTGCACCTTCAAGTAAAACAACAAGACCCTTACCACCAGCATCAACTACAGAAGCTTCCTTTAAAACTTCAAGAAGATTTGGCGTATTGTCAAGAGATTTATTTGCTTCAACAATTACATCTTCCAAAAACTTTATTGGGTCTTCAGCTTTTTTGTAATGTCTAATGGCAAATTCAGCAGTTTCTCTGCCAACTGTAAGGATAGTACCTTCAATTGGCTTCATAACAGCTTTATAAGTTGTCTCACTTGCCTTTTTAAAAGCATGAGCAATTTCAGCAGTTCCTGCTTCATCGACACCTTCTAAACCTTCAGAAAAACCTCTTAAAAGTTGCGAAAGAATAACACCACTGTTGCCTCTTGCACCCATAAGCGCCCCTCGAGCTGCAGCAGCAGAAACATCACTAACTTTAAAATCCCCTTCTAAACTATCAATTTGTTTCAAGGCAGATTTTGAGGTAAGGCTCATATTTGTGCCTGTATCTCCGTCTGGAACAGGAAACACATTAAGGGCGTTGACCTCTTCCTTTCTGGATATTAGATAATTCACAGCCCCTTTAAAAATTTCTTTTAATAAAGGACCATTAATTTTATTTATTTCCAAAATCTTACCTCCACTATTTAAGTCTAATACCTTCTACCAAAACTTCAATATTATCAACTTCAAGTCCTGTCAAATTTTCTATATTAAACTTAACTCTTTCTATAATATTTTCACCCACTGTAGAAATTTTTACTCCATATTCAAGAACAACATGAAGCTCAATAGAAATTTCATTTTCTTCAGTGTTTACTACAATTCCCTTTGATAAATTTTCAAATCTCAACAACTCAAAAATTCCATCTGCGGCATTTTTTGATGCCATTCCAACAATTCCGTAGCTTTCCATTGCTGAAATTCCAGCTATGTTTGCAAGTACGCTATCTTCTATCACAATATTTCCAAGTTCTCTATTTATAATTGCCGGCATGAGGGCACCTCCTTATCTAATTCATTATACCAGAATTTAGAAAAGATTACGAGATTTTAAAAATTCCTTTGTAAAAAAAGTGAAATTAGTGTAAAATAAATACATATTGAAAAAATTATTTGCACTTAGCAGAATTTTTTGGTAAAATATTTGTTGCTTAATGACTAAAGGAGGTGCGTTATGGCTAAAAGATGTGAAATTTGTGGAAAAGAAAAAAAATTCGGTAATAAGATTTCTTTCTCTCACTCTCGTTCTAACAGAAGCTGGTCTCCTAACATTAGAAGAGTTAAAGCTGTAGTTAATGGATCAACAAAAAGAATCAACGTGTGCACTAGATGTTTAAGATCTGGTAAAGTAGAAAGAGCTATATAATTAAGGGTCTTAATTAAGATCCTTTTTTTAGTTTCTTACATATTTCTCTTGTTTCTCTTGCCCCTTGCAAGAGATTTTTTTTTACAAAAATTCCCCTGTTTGACAGGGGAATTTTTTGCATTTTTAAGTTTTAAAATAAATCTTCCTATTTTAATTTTTCCAAAAGAATTTTTCTAACATCCTTTATTAAATATAAGGATCCACACCACAAAATCATGTCGCCTTCTTCCGCAAGAGAAAGAGTTTTTTCTACTGCTTCTTCTATATTCTTAATTGGGTAAATTTCTTTTTTCGAAAACTTTTTAAATTCACTTTCAAGTAACTCTAAATCTGTATGTCTCTCGTTATCAATTTCTGTCAAGACGATTTTATCTGCAATATTTTCGACTTTGTGAAGGATATTATCGTGGTCCTTATCCTTTAAGAGACTAAATCCTAAAATTAGTTTCTTGTATTTGAACTTTTTCACGCTCTCTTCAAGTCTTTCAATTGAATCAAGATTGTGAGAACCATCAACAACAACTAAGGGATTCTTAGAAAGACATTCTGTTCTTCCAATATTTTTTGCCTTTTTTAGTCCCAATTTTATTTTTTCTTCATCTAATCTGTATTCATCTTTTAGATGATTAAGCACCATTAATGCCAAAGATGCATTCATAGCTTGATGTTCTCCTATTAAAGAAATTTCCACATCTTTATGATTTCCAAAATTAAAAATGTTACCCAATTCGTCAGAACTTAAAATTTCAACTTCGTTTTCACTAAATTCATAAAAACTTGAATTTTTTTCACTGCTGATTTTTTTTAGCTCACTTCTAGCCTCTTCTTCTTGTGGATAAGAAAATACATGGGAATTTTCTTTTATTATTCCCCCCTTTTCGTGAGCAATTTTTCCTATTGTATCGCCCAAAATATTTGCATGATCAAGAGAAATGTGGCAGATTACTGGAATTGACGTCTCCATTACATTTGTGGCATCAACTCTTCCTCCCATCCCAACTTCCATTACGGCAAAATCAACTTTTTTTCTTTCAAAATAAATGTAAGAAATAGAAGTTAAAATTTCAAAACCACTTACAAAAATTTTTTTCTCGTCAAGTTCTTCAACTTTTTCTCTCACTTCTGTTGCAAGTTTAGCAAAATCTTCTTCTGAAATCTCTATGTTATTTATTTTAATTTCTTCACGAATATCTGTAATATAAGGAGAAGTAAATTTACCAACTATAAAATTATTTTCTTTCAATGCATTGGAAATAAAACTTGCAACTGATCCCTTTCCATTAGTTCCAGTAATGTGTATTATTTTTAATTTATCTTGTGGCTTGTTAAAAATATTTAAAAGTTCTTTTATATTGTCCAGTGTAAACTCTCCAAGAGGTATATTTCTATTTTCTAGCCATTTTACTGCTTCAATGTAATTCATGTCCATCACCTTCATGAAAATATTATCAAAATTTTTATCTCTATTCAACATTTTAGTGTACCAAAATCAAATTAATTGTGGTAAAATAGAAAAAATAATTAAATGGAGGTAAAAAAAGATGAATAATGAAATTCGTATGAAAGATTTATTTGTAATCGGGTTTGCACTTTTTGCAATGTTCTTTGGTGCAGGAAATCTAATTTTTCCACCTTATCTAGGTCTTATATCGGGTCCTCAATGGTGGGTAGGCTTCCTGGGATTTACTATTACAGATGCAGGTTTGGGTCTTTTAGCAATTATTGCTCTTTCAAAATATGACGGTAACTTAAATGTACTGGCTTCAAGAGTCAATAAAACTTTTGCAATTATTATTTCTACGGCTATTATATTATGCATTGGACCTTTCTTGGCAACTCCAAGAACTGCAGCTACTACTTACGAAATAGGCATCTTACCAATTTTTGGCGAATCAGTAAATAGATACTTATTCTCTGTTATATTTTTTATAATAGCTTGTCTTTTAAGTATTAGACCAAGCAAAGTTGTAGACATCGTTGGTAAGTTCTTAACTCCTTCACTAATTCTATGTATGTCTGCCTTAATAATTAAGGGTATTGTAAGTCCAATGGGCGAAATCGCAAATACTACTATGATTGACAATGTCCTTGAAAAGGGGATCACTGATGGATACCAAACAATGGATGCCATTGCAGGATGTATGTTTGCACTTGTTGTATTAAATGCTGTTAAGGCAAGAAATTATTCTTCACAAAAGCTTGAAATCAAGGCAACTATTTTATCAGGCATCATAGCTGCCCTTTGTCTAGCTATTATATATGGCGGATTATTATATCTTGGTGCTCAAACTTCAAGCCTTGGTGTGTATGATCTTAATACAGATAACACTCAACTTCTAGTAGACATTACAAATAGAATTCTTGGTGGAGTTGGAGTTTATATTTTAGCAATTATAACTGCCCTTGCTTGCCTTACAACTGCAATTGGTTTGATTTCAGCTGCAGGTAATTTCTTCAATGAATTGAGTAAGGGGAAAATTTCTTATGAAGTTATAGTTGTTATTTGCTCAATTGTCTCTTGTGCAATCTCAGTGCTTGGTGTAAGTCAAATTATTAAGATTTCTGCACCAATTCTTGAAATACTTTATCCTTGTGCAATGACAATTGTTCTTATTGGTTTATTTAATGAAAAAATTAAAGATGACATAGTATTTAAAATACCTTCTATAGTTTCTTTAATATTTGGATTTTTATTTGTTCTTAAAGGCAAAGAAATGCTAGGTTCCTTTGGGGAAAATTTAAGCTTACTTCCTTTAACTAAGTTTGGTCTTGGTTGGGTTGTACCAATGCTAATTGGTCTTGTAATTGCAATTGTGATTGCAAGTATTAGAAAACCAAAGAGAGCTTAATTTAAAATTTGATAATTTAAAAAAATAAAAACTCTTCTTACCTTTTGTGGTAAAAAGAGTTTTTTTCTTGCAATTTTTATTTAATCAAATATTTTCTGAATGACTTCTAAAATGTTTGACATTTTTATGACCTTTAAGTCTTTATAATTTTCTTCTTTGACTTTTGCATATTTTGACACGTAAGCCTTTTTAAAACCCATCCTCTCTGCTTCCTTTAATCTAACATCGAGACTTGGCACAGTTTTTAGTTCGCCAGTTAGACCTACATCGGCAATGAAAAGTGAATTTGCTTCTACAGGCTTATTTAGAGTGGATGAAACAATGGAAATCATTACGGAAAGGTTTGATGCTTGCTCCTTTAATTTAATTCCGCCTGTTGATTTTACAACAATATTTTTATCCAAAAATTTTATGCCAGCACGCTCTTCTAAGATTGAAACTAAAGTATTTAAGTGTTCCCTTCTTATACATTCAGAAATTCTTGAAGGATAAGGAAGAAAAGTCTTTGATGCAAGTGCCTCTGTCTCTAAAATTATTGGTCTCGTGCCTTCTCTAATAACTGATAAAGATGAACCTGGAACTTGTTCACTGACTGACCTTCTAGTCATAAAATATTCTGAAGGGTTATCAATAGAAATCATTCCCTTTTCAGTCATGGAAAAAAATCCAATCTCCCCAGTAGACCCATATCTATTTTTTGTGGCCATAAGTGACCTTAAGTCCTCTGATGAATCGCCTTCAATTAATAAAACTGTATCCACTAAATGTTCGAGACTTCTAACTCCGGCAAGTTCGTCTTGCTTAGTCATTTGTCCAACCAGAAATACCATGCGTGGCTTTTCAATATTTTTTGCCACTTCAGTCATCTTGTAGGCACATTCCATTGTCTGCGTTGGCGTGCCAGGTCTTTGTGGAAATTCATCAAGGGTAAAAGTTTGAATTGAATCAATAATAATCATCTGTGGGTCAATTTTTTCAACTTGGTCCAAGACAGAGTTTAAAGAAGTCACAGAATAAACCCAAATGTTATCTGAAAGCTTATCCAAAATTCTCTCTGCCCTCATTTTTATTTGAGTTTCAGACTCTTCTCCCGAAGCATACAAAACTCTCATGCCCTTATTAGCCAAATCATTTGCCACTTGCATTAATAAAGTTGACTTTCCAGAGCCTGGCTTAGCAGTTAAAATGCTGACAGAATCTCTCACAATTCCGCCACCCATTACTCTGTTAAACTCTTCTATGCCTGTCATGACTCTCTCGTCAGAAGATATTTCCACTGCTTTTAGTTTAAGTGCATCTTTTTTAACTTTTTTATTTTTAGAAGGAGCTTTATCATTAGACTCCTCCTCTTTTTCTTCTAAGGTATTCCAAGATCCACAGTTTGGGCATTTCCCAAAAAATCCTTGGGAAATATATCCGCAATTACTGCACTGATACACCATTTTCTTTTTCATCTTTAACCCTTTTTGTCCTCTTAACTTTTTCTATTTGAACCTTTTTGTATTTGACGTCAACAGAAACTTCATCGCCAGCTTTTATGTTGCTATCTAAAAATTCGTCGGCAATTTTATCTTCAATTAATTTTGTAATAGTCCTTTGAAGTGGCCTTGCCCCAAATACTTTGTCATAACCTTCTTCAACCAAGAAATTTATGAGTTTATTTGAATAATTTGCCTTTATTCCCATTTCAGAAAGTCTAGTGCTTAATTTATCAAGCATATTCTTGACAATATCTTTAATTTCAGTTTTTTCAAGAGTTTTAAATATTACAACATCGTCGACTCTATTTAAAAATTCTGGTCTAAACTTTTCCTTTAAAGATTCATTAATAATTTTTTTCATGTTTTCATATTCGCTCTTCTTAACAGAACTTTCTGAAGTTGAAAATCCAAGCACCGAATTTTTGGCAAGGAGATTCGCCCCTGCATTAGATGTCATAATTATAACTGTATCCTTAAAGTTTACAGTCCTTCCCTTGGAGTCTGTCAGTCTTCCTTCGTCTAAAATTTGTAGCAAGATATTAAAAATATCTGGATGTGCCTTTTCGATTTCATCTAAAAGGATTACTGAATAAGGATGAGTCCTAACAGCTTCTGTTAACTCTCCCCCTTCTTCATAGCCCACATATCCTGGTGGAGAACCCACAAGTCTTGAGACAGTGAATTTTTCCATGTACTCAGACATATCAAATCTAATCATATTTTCTTCCTTGCCAAATAAATTTTTCGCAAGACTCTTGGCAAGATAAGTTTTACCTACACCAGTAGGACCAACAAAAATAAAGGAACCTATTGGCTTCTTAGGGTCTTTAAGACCAATTCTTGACCTCTTTATTGCCCTTGCAAGAGTTTTTACAGCCTCATCTTGTCCTTTGACATCTTTCTTTAACTTTTCGTCTAAATCTCTTAACTTTTCTGTTTCTTCTGCAGTCATTTCTGTCACAGGAACCTTTGACCAGTCAGATACAATGTCAGCAATTAGTTCTGGGCTTACTTTCTTCTTTGCTTCTTTTTCTTCAAATTTTTCTATTTCTTCTTTATATTTTTCTTCAACTTGCTTTTGCTCATCGCGAAGACTTGCTGCAAGTTCATAATCTTGATTTTTTACTGCTTCAGACTTTTTATTTTCAATATCTTCAAGTTCTTTTTTGTATTTTTCTTCAAATTCGGGAACTTTGTAAGATTCAATTTTTAGCTTAGAACTTGCCTCGTCAATTAAGTCAATCGCCTTGTCTGGCAAAAATCTATCATTTAGATATCTGTCAGAATATTTTACTGCAGCCTCAATAGTTTCATCAGGAATTAAAACATGATGATGGTCTTCATAAATATTTTTTAATCCCCTTAAAATCTTTATCGAATCCTCCACACTTGGTTCTTCGACCATAATTGGCATAAGTCTTCTTTCAAAAGCTGTGTCCTTTTCGATTTTCTTCCTATATTCAGAAATAGTTGTTGCACCAATAACTTGAAGGACTGACTTAGTAAGAAGAGGTTTTAAAATATTTGAAGCGTCAAGAGAACCTTCAGCTGAACCTGCCCCAATTATGACATGCATTTCGTCAATGAATAAAATAATATTTTTATTTTTAGAAGCTTCGTTAGTCACATTTTTTAGTCTCTCTTCAAAGTCTCCTCTGTACTTTGAACCCGCTATAAGTTGTGAAATATCAAGAGTTAGAATTACCTTGTCCTTCATTAACTCTGGCACATTTCCCGCAACAATTTCTGCCGCAAGGCCTTCAGCTATGGCAGTCTTCCCAACACCTGGCTCTCCAATAAGGACAGGATTATTTTTTGTCCTACGAGATAGAACTTGTATTACTCTTTTTATTTCCTTTTCTCTTCCTATTACTGGGTCGATTTTTCCTTCTTCTGCCTTTTTATTTAGGTTAGTAGTGTATTTTTCAAGAGCTTCTGAAGAAAGTTCTCTGCCCTCATCTTCATAATCCTCGTAGTCTTCCATATTGTTTAAAATATCATTTTCAAGGCTCATAATATCCACGCCAAGTCTTTTTAAAACTAATATGGCAACACCTTGACCCTCACGCAAAATTCCAAGAAGAAGATGTTCTGTTGACACGGCAACTTCTCCCAATTCCCTTGAAATTTCAAAGGCAAGTTCAAAAATTCTCTTTGTCCTTGGAGTGTAAGCTATACTTGTCACAAGAGGTCCTTGACCACTACTCACTATATCAAGCGTTGCTTCCTTTGCCTTTTTATAATCTATTCCAAGTTTTGAAAGTATGTGAGCACCTGCGTCAGTCCCTTCTCTAATAATTCCAAGTAAAATGTGCTCTGATCCTATATATGAATGTCTTTGCTCCTTTGCTTCTTGCTGAGCAAAGAGAATTGCCTTTTGTGATTTATCACTAAATTTTCCAAACATACTCATTTGAAAACCTCCTTCATGAGAGCTCTAGCCTTGTTAGCCCTTAAAATATCTCGTGATTTTAGATCTAGTAAAGCTCCCCTCTCAATTTGCAAATGTCCATTTCTAAGTTTTTTAATCTCTTCATAAAAATCAAAGTCCCTATTAGTCTTTAAAATAGAAAGTTCGATTCCAAGATTAATTGTGCTCATGGACTGTATCATCTCTTCTTCCGACAATAATCTTGCGTTGGCAAGAACGCCAAAAGACCTGTTGACCATGTCCTCTAGGCTGATAATATTGTCTAAATAAAGTTTTTTTCTATTTTCCCTTTCAACATCGGCGATTTCTCGCGCAATAATTTTTAATTTTTCTATATAAGACTTTTCCTCTTCGCCAAAAGTTGACTCAAAGGACAAAGTGTAAATGCTTCCCAGAGCTTTATTTGAGCTATCTTTATAAGAAGCTAGCGTATAACCAAGCCTTGAAAGACCTCTTGCAATTTCACTAACTCCAAAATAATTTAAAGCAGGTAGATACAAAAGTGCAATTGGCTTTAGACCTGTGCCAGAATTTAAAACTCTGGAGCTCAAATATCCAAAATTTGAATCAAAGGAAAAATTAATTTTTTCTTCTAACTTTTCTTCCAAGTCATATATTTCTCTATACAAATCGTCTATATTTTTTGTCCTAGAAAAAGCTGAAAGCTCAATATGTTCTCCTCCATTTAGGAAAATATCTGGATCATCCTTTTTTTCATAAAAGCCAACATTTTCTTTTTCAACAAATTTTTTTCCAATTCTGCCATTTTCTACATATTCAAGCTTTTTTAGTGAAGAAGTATTTGCTAGGTCAACTTTAGTGTAGCCTAAATCCTTTAAAATTGGCTCTACAAAGTTTAAATTTTCTCTTAATTCTTCATCTGTCATTGCAGTTACGAATTTTTTGCCATCAATATTTCTATATAATTTTAATTTATATCCTAAAATAATTTTAGACACTGGCATCTTCCTTTAATTTCTTTATTTCATCCCTAAGTTCTGCTGCCTTTTCATACTCTTCCAAGTTTATGGCGAGATCAAGTTTTTCCTTTAAATCCTCAAGTTTCCTATTAAAAACAAGATAACTTTCTGCATTTTTTGGAATTTTCCCCCTGTATTTTAAATTTATATTTAGGGCATTCAAATATTTTTTTATTTCATTTCCAAAGGATTCATAACACTTTGGACAGCCTAAATTTCCTGTACTCTTTAGCTCACGAAAAGTTCTCCCACAGTATTCACAGCTTATTTCTTCTTCATCTTGATTTGAATTTGCTGTAAATTGAAAAATGTTTTTTAAAGCATTCTCAATCTGAGGAATAATATTTTGATAACCTTTAAAATCTTTTTTAAATTTTTCTTCAGCACAAACTTCACAAAGATGCACTTCTTCTATTCCATCATCCTTTATCCTCGTGTAGGATAGGACCGACTCTCTTTCTTTACAAATATCACA
This sequence comes from Peptoniphilus senegalensis JC140, assembly GCF_000321025.1. Lineage (GTDB taxonomy): Bacteria > Bacillota > Clostridia > Tissierellales > Peptoniphilaceae > Peptoniphilus_A > Peptoniphilus_A senegalensis. The sequence goes on along the minus strand of NZ_HE610717.1, from coordinate 34,666 downwards.
TAACATATTCTTCCCACCTAACTAAAAATAACTAGGAGCATATTTTTTAATAAATCTGCCCTAAGCTCATTTTTATTTTCACACTGGCTAAGTGCCCTATCTGAAAGAGCAACTTTCATAAGTCCAAATTCTCTTTCTGTCAATTTTTCACGTCTCAAAAGTTCCTTTAGAAGTTCATCAGAATTATTTTTAGTAATTGAATCTCCAATGAAACGTAAAAAAGTATCTAGTGTATCTTCATCATCTTCAAATTTTACTTTTACTATTCTAATGTAGCCTCCGCCGCCACGCCTTGACTCAACATAATAACCCTTGAAAGGTGTAAATCTTGTTGTCAATACGTAATTTATTTGTGAAGGCGCACAATTAAAATGGTCTGAAATTTTTGATCTTTGTATCTCAAGAGCTCCACCAGATTCAAAAATAAGTTCATTAATAAAATCTTCTATGGAGTTAGAAAGCTTTGCCATACTATCATTCCTTTGACTATCTTTGTCCTTTAAATCACAAAAATCTGACTATCTTTTACTATTTATAGTTTAATATAAAATATGTATTTTGTAAAGTATTTAGTTAATTAACAAAATATTTTTAAAAATTCTTATAATAATAAAGGTTGAGCACTCTTACATGCCCAACCCTTTTAAATTTATTTTATTTTTCTGTTTTTCTTTCTTCTATAATTTTTTCAGAAATATTTTGTGGAACTTCTTCATATCTCACAAATTCCATGCTGAAAGTTCCTCTACCTTGAGTTAGAGATCGTAAATCAATTAGATAAGAGAATAACTCAGCTTGTGGAGCTTCTGTAATTAAAACTTGTGTACCATCATTTTGTTGGTCCATACCAAGAATTCTACCACGTCTCTTGTTCATGTCGCCCATTACATCTCCAAGATATTCTTCTGGGATTGTAACTTCAACTTTCATTATAGGTTCAAGAAGAACTGGGCTTGCTTCTTGCATTCCCTTTTTAAAGGCAAGATTTGCTGCAAGTTTAAAACTCATTTCGTTGGAGTCAACATCATGGTAAGAGCCATCATATAAAACGGCTTTAAAGTTAGTAACAGGATAGCCTGCAAGAACTCCCTTTTCTTTGGATTCAATAATTCCCTTTTCAACTGCAGGGAAATAATTCTTAGGAACGGCACCACCAAATACTTCTTCGTCAAATTCAAAGTCTTTATCAGATGGTTCAAATCTAATCCAAACATCTCCATATTGTCCAGCACCACCAGATTGTTTCTTGTGCTTACCTTGAACGCTGGCAGTCTTTCTAATTGTTTCTCTATATGGAACTATAAATGGCACAATATTAACTTCAACTCCGTAAGTGTTCTTTAATTTTTCAAGAATTACGTCAAGTTGAACCTTTCCTTGACCACCAATAGTCATTTGTTTAGTTTCAGGGTTTCTTTCAACTACAAATGTTGGGTCTTCGTCCATAATTTTCTTTAGAGATTGAGAAAGTTTTTCTTCATCTCCCTTTGTCTTTGGCTCAATTGCGTAATATAAAACTGGAGTAGAATATTTTAACTTCTTGTATTCAACTATGTGGTCTTTATCGCAAAGAGTGTCTCCTGTAACAGTCTTAGAAAGTTTTGTAGTTGCTCCAATATCTCCTGCATGGATCTCTTCTATATCAATTTGCTCTTTACCTCTCATAATGTAAAGTCCGCCAAGTTTTTCACTTTCTTCAGCATTTACATTGTATAGAGCTGTGTTTTTATTTATTGTTCCAGAGATAACTTTAAATATAGAAATTTTTCCAAGGAATGGGTCTGAAATTGTCTTAAATACAACTGCAGCAAAAGGATCTTTAGCAGAAACTTTTCTTTCTTCTCCTTCTTTATATCTAAAGCCTTGATTTGCACGTTCATCATCTGGTGCTGGCATATAATTTACTATTGTGTTTAATAAAATATCAATTCCAATTCCCTTTTCTCCACTTCCTACAAGTAGTGGAACAGCATCTCCTTCAAGAAGGGCTGTTGTAACTCCTCTCAAAAGATCTTCTCTAGTGAATTTTTCTCCAGAAAAATATTTTTCCATTAAAACTTCATCAGAACCAGCAACAACTTCTGCAATTTCTTCATACATTCTTTCAGTTGCCTTAACTTGATCGTGATTAAGTTCAGTTTCTTGTGGTGCAGAATTTACATATTTATATCCCTTTTGGAAAATAACATCAGTAACACCTACAAAGTGTTCTCCTTCTCCAATTGGCACAGAGAAAGGAATAACTTTTTTACCAAAAGAAGCTTCAAGATCATCCATTAGTTTTCTAAAGTTTACATTTTCTCCATCAATTTTATTTATAAAAATAATTCTTGGAAGTCCAATTTTTTCTGTGTATTTCCAAGTTCTTTCTGTTCCTACTTCAATGCCCTTAGTAGCATCAATAACCATGATTGCTGCTTCACTTGCTCTTAGTGCTCCATGAGCTTCTCCCACAAAGTCAAGATATCCCGGAGTATCTATAACATTTACTTTATAATTTCTCCATTCAATAGGAATAATTGATGTTCCAATAGAAGTTCCTCTTTCCTTTTCTTCTTTTGAGAAGTCGGAAATTGTATTCTTGCTAGAAACATTTCCAAGTTTTTGTGTAGCTCCACTTTGGAATAACATAGCCTCTGTTAGGTTAGTCTTTCCGGAGCCAGAATGTCCTACGAGAGCAAGATTTCTTACCTTATCTGTTGTATAAACTTTCATTGTTTTCCTCCTGTTATGTAAATTTTTTGAAATCGTTTTGCTAAATAAATTATAACATAGATTTTCCCATTTGAAAACTGTGTAAAAATATCTATTTAGGGTAATAAAGTTTTGAAAATATATTTTTGTAAATAAATGAGTGATTTTAATGGATTTTAAATTTTTTAAAAAAGATAATCTTCCCTACATAATTATAATTTGCCTTTCTTTAATCATCGGTTATCAATATTATGATTCCCATAATTTTTCTGATGATACAAAAAGTCTTTTAGACATAAAAACTTCAAGTGATAAAGCAAATGAATTTGACAAAAAAGACTTAAGTGACATCGAAATAGAAAGAGAAAACGAAAACTCAGAAGTCTTTGTACACATTTCTGGCGCAGTAAAAAACCCTGGCATAATAAAATTAGATTCATCAAAAAGAGTTGTAGATGCTCTTGAAAGGGCAGGTGGCCCAACAGATGAAGCTGACCTCGATAGAATTAACCTCGCAGCAAAACTTCATGATGAAGAAAAAATTTATATACCAAAAATTGGCGAAATGAATAATAGCGAATTTTCATCTCTTCTTTCAAGTGGAGAAAGTAATTCCACTGGCAAAATAAATATAAATACAGCAGATTCTAGTGAACTGCAAAAAATTCCTGGCGTTGGAGCAAAAACTGCTGAAAAAATAATAAATTATCGCTCACAAAATTCTTTTTCATCAATTGATGATATAAAAAATGTAGACGGCATTGGCGACAAAAAGTTTGAATCCATGAAAGACTACATTTCAACTTATTAACTGATAATTAAATATAACTACTGTATATTTAAAAATTAAAAAAATAAAAGCTCAAGATAATGAAGCTACTGCCTCTTATTCTTGAGCTTTTATTTTTTTAATTTTTATTTTCTTCTAGTATTTTTCTTGTATCTGCTTTTGTTTGAACTTGCAATCCCAATTATCAGTGCAAAAATTAGTGAAACTAATCCAGAGGATACACCTATTACAAAAATAATTAAGTTGTCCAAACTGTCTGGATCAAAGAGTTTATTTATTACCATAAAAAGTGAGATAATCCCTATAAAAACCAAGGCAAGTCCTGGCAAGTATTTTATAAATTTCAAATCTCTTGCAGCAAAGTTAACTATAAAGGTAAGAACAACACCAATTAAAATTGCACCAAGTGTTAGGAGCAAATAAGTGGAGTTCTCCATAACCATTTCCATTATTTTATTCATTTTACACCTCATTTATTAGATGACAGTTCTAGTTGCCAAATATTAGCATATCTACCTGTCGCCCACTCTGTCATTATTGTGGACGCTTCATTTCCAATTTCTCTTTCAAAAATTGGTCTAGGAATAATTTTTCCATCTTCTATATTATATATTCTAAGAAAATTATTTTCCAATGTTATTAAAAATTTATTGTCAGGAGATACAAAACCATCCTTAATGCTGGATTTAAAATGTTTTATTTGAGACATTGGTATATTTATCTCGTTATACTTATTTACCTCATAAGGAAGCACTAAATTCAAATCAAAGTCAGAAAATTTACCATTATCTAAATCCGTTCTTCCCTTTAGTTTCCAAAAACCATTGTCTCTATAAATTCCAATATTGTAAGCATCTTTTTTTAGTGCCTCAATATTTTTTCCCTCAGTTTGTAAATCTTTTTCCGATAAAAAATTTTCATAACTCAAAGGATTTTTTTCTTTAAGTTTATCCAATCTATAAATTCTAAGACTGCTCCTATTACTTGTCCTGTCAAAACTTTCAACATTTACATAATTATTTGTAATGAAATTTATAGTCTTTAGAGTGTTGTCTTCTTTGAGCTCCTCTAGTTCAGTCTTCATTACCTCTTCTTCATTTTTTCGAAGTTTTGAATTTTTATAATCTTTTACAATTAATTTATCTGTTGTCTCATCTGCCTTGGATTCTCTCTGGACACTAATTTCTGAAAAACTATCATTTCTTGGAAGAATTATATTGTTCATCTCATAGACGTTTTCTAGCTTTAAGTCAGAAAATTTAATATAGAGAGTTTTATAATTCCAAGTTGGAATGTTTGAATCGCTTTTTGTTTTAAAGCCAATTAAAAAGCCCTTATCTCCATTGTTATCAAATAAGTTTCCCCTTGAAAGGACTTCATCTTTTTTAGCTAAAATCAAATCATTTAAGTCCTCATTTTTTATTTTGTCATCGACAAGTTTAATTTCAAGTATTATTCCATTTTCAAATAAAAGCGCTGTGTTCTCGCTAGTCTTAATAACTTCATAATATAGACTCCTATTTGAATTTGAATCAAAAATATAAGTTGTGTAAACATCAGAATCTTCAATTCCAAGAGTCTTGTAATCTAAATTAAATTTTTTGTATAAATACTGAGATAATTTTACGTACTTTGTCTTGTACTCCACATCCTTTATATAATCATCAGCTAAAACCACTTGGTCATTTGAAAAATATAAATTATCTCCAATAATATCCTTAAATACAAAATTATCTTGATTAATTTTTTTATTGTAAATGAATTTTGTAATAGACCACTTGCCATAAATTGGCGATTGTCCCATATCAGGAGTTTCTATATTAGTTCCACTGGAAGCAAGAAAGGAGCACCCAGTCAACAAAATCAATGAAAAAATGAGAAATATTTTTTTAATCAATTTTATCACCTACTTCTTTTGGTATCTCTATTGGTAGAGTTACCTTTACTGTAGTTCCTATCTTTTCTTCAGAGAAAATTTCCAAGTTTCCATTGTGAAGTTTTGTTATTTCATCACTAATTGATAAACCAATTCCACTGTGACTCTTTGAATGCTTGCCCTTATAAAACTTCTCTTTGACATGAGCAATTTCTTCTTTTGTCATTCCCATTCCATTATCAGAAATCATTAGATGAACAAAATTATCTTCTTTAGCCATTTGAAATTTAACCCAGCCCTTATCAGACGTGAACTTTATTGCATTGTCTAACAAGTTTATGAGAAGCTGTTTTATTCTATTCTCATCAGCATAAATCAGGACTGAATCTTCTGGGAATTCTGTTATAAATTCTATATTGTTTGACTTTGCACGAGGTCGCATTTGCTTCGATACATCCATGCAAGTTTGTGATATATCAAATAAATCCTTATCAAGAGTAATTCTTCCAGAAATATATCTTGAAAAATCTAAAAGTTCCTCAACCATCTTTGCAAGTCTATCAGCTTCATTCTCTATTATGTTAAGTCCATCTTCCATTAAATCTTTTTCGTCTTCCTTGGCATCCTTTAATACAACTGCCCATCCCTTTATTGATGTAAGTGGCGTCCTAAGTTCATGAGAAATTGATGATATAAAGTCATTTTTTATCCTGTCCTTATTTATAATTTCATCACTCATGGCATTTAGAGTCTTGGCTAGTTCTCCTATTTCATCATCTTCATAGACTTTTGCCTTCTCTTCATAGTTTCCCTTTAACATTGTCTTGGCAACTTCTGTAAGCTCAAGTATTGGCTTTACAATAGATTTTGAAATAAGCAGAGACACCATAGTTGTAACTAGAGCTACAAAAAGAGTGAAAATAAGTAAAGTAATCCCTGTTTTTAAAATTGCACTGTTTGCATCTTCCAAAGAAGAAATAAATCTAAGATAGCCAATATTTTCGCCATCATTATTTTTTATTGGACCAGTGACAGCCATAATTGGTTCGCCTGTCTGTGGATCTTCACCACGCCAAGTTTTTATTTCCCCATTTTCTGCTGCAATGACATCTGCAGTTTCAATTGGACTCGAATAAAGTTTTCCAATAGAGTCCAAAAGAAGTTCTCCCTCATTATTTAAAATTTGTACCTCTGCCTTTGTATTTGAGAGAAAAATTCCGCTGTCTTCATAAATAAATTCATCAATATATTTGTCAGAGTAATCTCTCTTATAAATTTCAAGTGAAAGCTCCATCTTTGAAATTAATTCTTTTGATATATTGTTGTAATAATAAGAACCAAAAGCAAAGAGCAAGAATATATCTATAATTGAAATTGTAATTAAAATAACTATTAGAAAACTTTTAACTAATCTTTTTCCAATTTTATTTTTCAACTACAGACCACCTCTTATTTCCATCTGTATCCTGTTCCCCAAACTGTCTCAATATATTTTGGTTTTGCAGGATTAGTCTCAATCTTTGACCTAAGCCTTCTTATATTTACGTCTACAATCTTAGAATCTCCCAAAAAGTCATCGCCCCATACAAGCCTTAGGATTTCATCTCTAGTCATTGCCTTACCTGGACTTGTCATAAATATTTTTATAATTTGATATTCAGTAGGCGTTAGTTCTAATTCAACATCGTCCTTGTAAAATTTTCTCGAATAAGAATCTATTTTAAAAGGTGGATCAACAATTAAATTACTTTCCTTAACTTCTTCTGGCTCAAGCCTTCTCTCAATAGATTTAATTCTAAGAGTTAATTCAGTTGGATTAAAAGGCTTTGTAAGATAATCATCAGTTCCATATTGTAGACCCATTATCTTGTCATAGTCTTCTGCCTTGGCTGTAAGCATAATAATACCAAGACTTGGAAACTCTCCCCTAAGAGTCTTACAAACTTCAAAGCCATCAATTCCTGGAAGCATTATATCAAGTACAACTATATCAGGTCTTTCACGCCTTGCGATTTCGATTCCATCTTCGCCGCTTCCTGCTTCAAAAATTATGTATCCTTCTCTTTCCAAATTTATTTTAACAAATTTTCTTATTGATTCTTCATCTTCAACAAGCAATACCTTAGTTTTCAAAATATCACCTCATAATGATAATTATAAATAAAATCCACTCCAAATTCAATTGAAGTGGATTTATTCATAAATTTTTAATAATTAATAATAGTTAGGAGCTTCTCTTGTAATAGTAATATTGTGTGGATGAGATTCTGCAAGTGAAGCTTGAGTAATTTTAACATACTTAGCTGTTGCTCTAAGAGTTTCTAAGTCCTTGGCTCCAAGATAACCCATAGCAGATTTTACACCACCTACAAGTTGGAATACAATATCTCCAACAAATCCCTTGTAAGGAACTCTACCTTCAACTCCTTCAGGAACATACTTAGTAGTTCCACTTTGGAAATATCTATCAGAAGAACCAGCACTCATTGCACCAAGAGAACCCATTCCTCTGTAAGCTTTAAATCTTCTACCTTCAACGAAGATTTCTTCTCCAGGTGATTCGTCAGTACCTGCAAAAAGTGAACCCATCATTACAACATTGCCACCAGCTGCAAGAGCTTTTGCAACATCGCCTGAGAACTTAATACCACCATCAGCAATAATTGGCACACCATATTTTTTTGCAGCTCTATAAGCTTCCATAATTGCAGTGATTTGTGGAACACCAATACCAGTTACAACTCTAGTAGTACAAATTGAACCAGGGCCAATACCAATTTTTACGCAGTCGGCGCCCGCTTTTATTAAATCCTCTGTGCCTTCATAAGTTGCAACATTACCGGCAATAAGTTGAATGTCAGGAAAGGCATCCTTAATATTTCTTATAGTATTTAAAACATTTTTAGATTGACCATGTGCTGTATCAATTACGAAAACATCAGCTTTAACTTTTACAAGTGCTTCGATTCTATCAAGAACATCTTTAGTTGCTCCAACTGCCGCACCAGTAATAAGTCTTCCTGTTTTATCTCTTGCTGAATTAGGATATTGTTCATGCTTTTCAATATCCTTAATAGTAATAAGTCCTTTAAGAACATTGTCCTCGTCCACAAGTGGAAGTTTTTCAATTTTATATTTTTTCAAAACTTTTAAAGCTTCATCAAGAGAAATGTCAGGAGAACCTGTTATTAATTTTTCAGAAGTCATTACTTCACTAATTCTCTTAGATAAATCAGTTTCAAATCTTATGTCTCTATTAGTTATAATTCCTTCTAATATTCCCTTTTCAGTTACAACTGGAACACCGCTTATTCTATATCTTTCCATAAGCTCAGAAGCATCTTTAATAGAATGGTCCTTAGTAAGTGAAAATGGATCAGTAATTACTCCATGTTCAGATCTCTTAACTCTATCAACTTCAAGGGCTTGTTCTTCAATTGACATATTCTTATGAATAATACCAATTCCACCTTCTCTTGCCATGGCAATTGACATTCTGTGTTCAGTAACAGTGTCCATACCTGCAGACATAAGTGGTATGTTTAATTTTATTTTTTCTGTCAAATTAGTAGATAAATCAACTTCGTTAGGCAAAATTTCTGATTTTGCTGGCACAAGTAAAATATCATCAAATGTTAATCCTTCTCCAAAAAATTCCATATTCCCTCCTGATTATTTAATATTACTTTACTTCCTTAGGCTTTTGCTTCAATCTAAAATTAATATTTTCGTCAACTAATGTAACCTTATCTGGCAAATTCAACTTAACTTGGTCATTACCTTTTTTAATAATATTGAAATTAATTGGACGAGTTTCAATTGAATTAATAGAATCAATTACATCCGAATTTCCTCTAATTGTAACAGAAGATGGCTCAATTGAAAAGTCACTTGTCACAATATTTTCTGTAGTGCTTTCATTATAAATTGCTTTAATAGGAACAGTCTTGCTCTTTAAAATTGGAATATCAACTTTTACAGTAGCTGGTGTAATCTCAACTTCTCTTATAACTTTACCTGAATCGTCATAAGCTAACAAATCAGCATCAACAGTGGAAGTCTCCGTTATCTCTGACACATCAACACGCGCCTCAACTTTACTTATTTTGTTTACATAAGTACTAGCTCCCTTTACTTCAACTTCAATTGTGTTCTCAAACTCTCCAACAGATAAACCTTTTTGAGGTTTGTTCTTTATAATTACTCCCGCATCATAACTTTCCTCTATAATTTTGTCGATTTTAAAGGGAATTCTTCTAGGAGAAGTATTTACAACAGAAATACCAAGATCGATGTAAGATACATTTACAGGAACAGAATGTTCTCCCTCAGTCAATTTGCTTACATCAACTTTGGCTACTATCCCATCTTTTGTCACATTTCTCATGTAAGAATTGTATCCTTGAAGTTTTACATCTACAGTTGATTCCTTAGGTGAAATTATTGTCAAGTTTTTTTCCTTTAAACGAGACAAACCGTCATAAGTAACTTCAATTCCCTTATAGTTTGAGGAAGTGATGTAATTAGCTTCGCCCTTTACATAAGACCAAAGGATAATTGCAAAAACAAGAGACATAATTTTTATCATTAGACTTTGATCTTTTTTAAAGTTAATCTTTTTCATTCTTGTCACCACGCTTTGCGAAAATAGTTCTCGCCCTATATTCTGGGCTGTAAATCTCAAGAAGTTTTGCTTCAAGAGTCTCAATATCTAAATATCTTGAGATAAGACCATTTTCTGCAGTTGAAATAGTTCCATTTTCTTCAGAAACCATAATGCTTAGACAGTCTGACTTTTCAGAAATTCCAATTCCAGCCCTATGTCTAGTTCCAAGTTCCTTAGAAATTTTTTGATTGTCAGAAAGTGGCAAGAAGCAGGCTGCCGCCTTTACCTTTGAACCCTTTATAATAACTGCCCCATCGTGAAGAGGTGTATTAGGTATAAAAATATTTATAAGTAAACCGCTACTTACAAGTCCATTTATTTCTGTACCAGTTTCTATAACTTCAGTGAGGCCAACTTCTTTTTCAATAATAATAAGGGCCCCAATCTTTTGTCTTGCAAGAGATGCTACAGCCGAAATAATTTCTTCAACAGTTTCTGGAACAGCTTCCTTATTTTGACTAAAATTGTTCTTAATACTTGAAGTTAAACCTAAATATTGAAGACCTCTTCTAATTTCCGGTTGAAATAAAACAATTATGGCGACTATACCGTCATTAATAAATCTCGTGAAAATCCAATTTACAGTGTAAAGTTGGAAAAACTGTGAAATTTTTATAAATAATAAAATTAAAAGAATTCCCTTGAAAACTTGCTCTGCTCTAGTATTTCTAATTAATTTCAAAATATAGTAAATAAGCATTGTGACTATTAAAATATCCACAAGGTCTCTTAAATTTATTACATTGAGTAAATTATTTAAATTTCCCAAATTAAGCACCTCTTTTCCTTGAAATTAAAATTATTGCAAAAAATAAGCCAAGAGAGATGAAAATGTCTCCTACGCTAATTACCTTTGAATTTCCAATAAACCTATGTAGTGGGATTATATCTGACAAAAAATAAAATTTAGGACTGTCAAAAACTCCGTGACTTGAACTTCCACCCATGTATATTAACTTAATTATTCTCTCGTTGTTAGTTTTCATTAGTGCATCTGCACTTACAGGCATTTTACCATTAAAAATCACTGGAATGGCATTTAAAAAAGTTCCTATACCACATAAAAGCAGTCCATAATTTTTATAATTTGCTAGAAAAGAAATTCCTATAGCTAAAATTGAAATAATGTGAAAAATTGTAAAATATTTTACAAAAAAATCTGTAAGACTTCCAAAATAATGGGCAGTTACAAAATTTATAAAAATCATTAAAAAAATCCCAAAAAAAGCAAGAGAAATCATTTTAAATTTAAAATTTATTAAATTGTTTAAATCTTTATCTCTAATGAATAATAAAACAAGAGCTGATAAAATTACTGCTTCTAAAATCATTTCCTCACCATAATTTATAATAACACAAATATTTTACATTGACATAAATTCAAAAAATTTTTCTTTTATAATTAATTATTATAGCACAAATAAAATTATAGATTTATCCTTTAAAAGGCGAAATATATTTTTTTGCAACAAAAAAAGAGAGACCTGAGTCTCTCTAATTTTATTAATTATTCTTCAGTTGATTCTTCAGATTCTTCTTTTTCTGGAGCTTCTGAAATTTCTTTTCCGTCTTCAATTATATCAGAATCTAATTCTGCATCAGCGAAGTTAAGTCCTAGCATTTCTCCAATAGTCATGTTGAAGTCATCTTGTTTTGGTTCTTCAATCTTCTTTTCTCTCTTTGGAGCTGGTTTTCTTTCTCTTCTAGGTTTTCTTTCTCTTGGTTTAGCTTCTTCAGTTTCTTCTTTTTCTTCAGGTTCAATTAGAGCCTTAATAGAAAGAGAAATCTTTTGGTTTTCTTCATCAATATCAGTTACTTTAACTGTAACTTCTTCGCCAATAGAAAGTTTATCTTGTGGTTTTTCAACATGTTCTCTTGAAATTTGAGATACATGAAGAAGTCCATCAACGCCTTGTTCAAGTCTTACGAAAGCACCAAAGTCAAGAAGGTTAACAACTTTACCCTTAACTACATCGCCAACTTTAACTTCATTTGTAAATACATCCCATGGTTTTTCCATAGTTTGTTTTAGTCCAAGTGCAATTCTGTTTTTTTCTTTATCAACAGTTAGAACTTGTACTTTAACTACATCTCCAGGTGATACAACATCTGAAGGGTGTTTTACTCTGTTCCATGAAAGTTCAGAGATATGGATAAGTCCATCAACTCCTCCAACATCTACAAATGCACCAAAGTTAGTTAATCTTTGTACAGTACCTTCGATAATATCTCCTTCGTGAAGATTTTCATATACTTCGTCACGAACTTTGTCTAGTTCTTCTTGAAGTACATTCTTTCTAGAAACAACAATTCTCTTCTTTCTTTTATCAAAGTCAATAATTTCAGTTTCGAATTCTTCTCCAAGGAATTTACTTAAATCTTTTTGGAATCTAACAGAAACATGAGACGCTGGAATAAATACATTTAATCCTCTGAAATCTGCAGTAAGTCCACCTTTTACTTGATTTTTTACTGTTACTGTAATATTTTCTTTGTTGTTATAAAGTTCTTCAACTTCATCCCAAATCTTCATATCAGCAACTCTTTTAGTTGAAAGAACAACATTGCCATCTCCATCATCCATCTTTAGAACATATACATCAATTTCTTGACCTTGTTCATAAAGATCTTGAGGATTAACATCTGGTCCTCCTGCAAGTTCATCTTTAGAAATGATACCATCTGATCTGTATCCAAGATTAACCATTACTTCTGAATCAGTTATATATAAAACTTCTCCAGTTACTACTTCGCCCTTTCTAATTCTTTTGAAAGAATTATCAATGGCTTCCATCATCTCACCTTTGTCAAAATTTTCCATCCTACAAACAGCCTCCTTGATTACCGATTCCGGTGTGGATGCTCCGGCGGTAATACCAATTTTATTAAATTTTTTAAATATATTTAAATCAATATCTTTAATAGATTGAATTAAAAATACATTTTTACAATTTAATTTTGCAATCTCTGCAAGTTTTTTTGTATTAGAAGATTTTTTTCCGCCGAATACAAGAACGGCGTCTACTTTTTTTGATAAACTCCTAATACTTTCTTGTCTCTTGAAAGTTGCATTACATATAGTATTATAAACTAAAACTTCATCTTTTGAAATATTTTTTATAATATTTATTGCTTTTTCAAAAAAATCTACATTATTCGTAGTTTGTGATACCACGACAATTTTCCCATCTGGAACTTTTATATCTTCCAAAGTAGAAATAATAGTTGCAGAATCATTGCATCTGGAATTAATCCCTATAACTTCAGGGTGTTTATTATTCCCGATAATTACTATATTATAACCTTTTTTGTAGAAATTATCTACTATATTATAAACTTTTTCTACTTTTGGACACACACAATTTATTATTTCATTATTATTTTTTTCTAATTCATTTAAAATTTTTTTATGGACTCCGTGACTTCTTATAATTACTTTGGAATTGTGAATATCAGTATTATCTACTGTAATAACACCTTTTTTTTCTAATTCCTTTACCACAAATTCGTTGTGAACTAAGTCGCCATAGGAGTAAACGCCTTTCCCAGCATTATCAAATGCCATATTGACGGCTCTTTTTACTCCACCACAAAATCCATTTACATCTGCTACAATAATTTCCATTTAACTTCATCACCATATACAATTCTCATAACATCTTGAGAAATATTTTCCAACTCTTCATTAGAATATTTAATCTCTTTATTAATTCTAACTGGTTTTCGAAAATGAACCTTAACTTTTCTAAAGGGTTTGTAGTCGCCTTCTATAAAAACTGGAAGTATAGAAGAATTAGTTTTTTGTGCAATAAGTGCAATTCCAGATTTTATTTTTGTATAATCAATCTCTTTGACCCTAGTTCCCTCTGGAAAAATTCCAAGGACTTCTCCATCCTTTAATATTTTTAAGGCATTTTTTATTGCTTTTAAGTCATTGCCCTGTCTATCTACTGGGAATGCCCCTAGCTTTCTTAAAAATCCTCCAAGTAATTTATTATTAAATAGCTCCTTTTTGGCCATCCAAAAAATTTGTCTATCAAAAACCGCAGAAATTGTAACTGGATCTAAATTACACTTGTGATTTCCACAGATTATAAGCCTTTTTTCATCAGTAGGAATATTTTCTATTCCTAAAACTTCAACTCTATATATAATTTTTACAAAAAAGCCCACAAAATTTTTTACAAAATTATAAAACATAAATCACCTAATGTATGAAATAATTTTTTCGATTGTTTCTTCTGCATTTAAGTCTGTGCTATCAATTAGAATTGCGTCATCAGTCTTTATAAGTGGAGAGTTTTCTCTGTGAGAATCGTTATAGTCTCTTACCTTTAAATCTTCAAGTATTTCTTCAAAATTTACTCTTTCATCATCAATCTGCTTATATCTTCTCATAGCACGAGTATTGACATCTGCAGTTAGGAAAAATTTGTATTCAGCATCCTTTAAGACTACCGATCCAATATCTCTTCCCTCCATTACGACATCTCTGTCTTTTGCAATTTCTCTTTGCATCTTTACTAAATAATCTCTAATAATTTTTTTCTTAGAAAGTTCTGAAGTTTTATTAGAAATTTCATTTTCTCTAATCTTTTTAGACACATCTTCTCCATCTAAAAAGATTTTATCGCCATCAAAATTTATCTTTGTATCCTTTAAAATATTTTCAAAATCACTTTCATCTGCTTCTAAAAGTTTTAGAGTTATGGCACGATACATTGCGCCTGTGTCCACATATAAAATATTAAGTCTCTTTGCAAGATCCTTTGCAAGGGAACTTTTGCCAGAACCTGCTGGTCCATCTATTGCAATTTTCATTTTTACCTCCAAAAAAATCACTACAATCCATAGTAGTGATTAAATTCATTATATTTTATTTTCAAAAATAAGTAAAGGAATAGCCTTTACAAATTAATTCCACAAGAATATCCCGTTGAATTTGCAATTTGAATATTAAATCCACCAGTCAGCCCGTCTAGGTCTAGGACTTCGCCAATAAAATAGAGTCCATGAACTTTTTTTGACTCCATAGTCCTTGGCTCAATTTCACTTACGTCAACTCCGCCACTTGTTATTATGGCTCTATTAATGTCATCTAAGCTGTCAAATTTTAATTCAAAATTTTTTATAGTCTCAACTAAATTTTCTCGCTCTTCTCTTGTAATTTGATTTACTTTTTTATCCTTATCTATATTAGCTACTTCTAAAATATATAAAATCAAATCTCTTGGCAAAAGTGACTTCAAGACATTTTCTATATTTTTATTTTGATTTTCTCCAAAATCTCTTAAAATTCTGTTATGAAGCTTTTCAGAATCAAGAGCAGGTTTTAAATCCAAATACATTTCAAAATCTTTTAACCTATTTATCTTACTTGAAGTAGTAAGAACAATGGGTCCACTAATTCCTTTGTGAGTAAAAAGCATTTCTCCAAATTCACTAGAAATTATTTTTTTATCTTTTAAAACTTTTAATTCAACATTTTTTAAAGTTAGACCTGCCAAAGAAAATTTATTTTTTAAATTTATTCCAATAAGTCCCGGCACTTGACTTATAACTTTGTGCTCAAAGTCTTTTGCAAACTTATATCCATCGCCAGTGGATCCCGTTAGCTTATAAGATATGCCTCCTGTTGCAATTACAACCTTATCAAATTTTTCTCTGCCATTTAAAATAAAGTGGTCATCAACTTTTTCTATGGATTTAATTTCTGAATTTAATTTAATATTTACTCCGAGACTTTTTAATTTTTTTCATAGACTTTTATTACATCAGAAGATTTATCGCTAGCAGGAAAAACTCTGTTTCCACGCTCAATTTTAAGTTGGAGACCAAGCTCTTCAAAGTAATAATAAGTTGCCAAAGGCGAAAAGGAATAAATTGATGAGTACATAAAGCTAGAATTATTTACAATATTTCTCAAAAATTCTCTCTCGTCACAATAATTTGTGAGATTGCATCTTCCCTTACCAGTTATAAATAATTTTTTGCCTAATTTCTCATTTTTTTCAAAGATTGTAAGCTCATGATTTTCTGCTGCCTTAATGGCACACATCATTCCCGCAGGTCCTCCTCCGATTATTGCAATTTTCATCTTTCTACCTTCTTTTCGATTAAATAAACAATAGGTGGACTATTTTTTTGATTGTAAAATTCTCTCTTTTCAACTTTAAATCTCTTTTGGTCAAGACTTTTTAAAAATTCATCAACGCCTTCTCTTTCTTCAAAAGAATTCTCATGCCCTAAGTAGGACACAACTATGATTATTCCACCATCAGAAATTTTTTCTGCAGCTTTTTTTAATGAAGATAGGGTTGAGTCCTTTAGAGTTGTGATTTTTTTATCTGAGCCAGGAAGATAGCCAAGATTATAAATTACTAAGTCAAATTTTTCTATTTTATCAATATTTTCGTGACTATCCAAAATTAATTTATAATTTTTAAAGTCCTTTAAAAGTTCCTCTGCAGTATTAAGAGCATCTTTTTGCACATCAAAACCATAGACAAATCCCCCATCTCCCACAGCCTTTAAAAGTTTTTGGGTGTCATTGCCCTTTCCAACAGTAGCATCAATAGCAATTTTACCTAAAAAATTATGAGATAGGGCTTCATCCACTATCTCAAAATATTTTTCCTTTACAATCATTTTAATCCCTTTAAATATTTTATTTCTTTTTCAGTTAAGTATCTATAATTTCCAACTTCAAGATTTAGTAGCTCAATTTTTCCCATGGAAATTCTCTTTAATTTTTTTACGCTGTGACCAATGTAGTCGAACATTCTCTTAATTTGATGATTTTGTCCCTCAAAAATTTCTATTTCCAAAATAGAATCTTGCTTGAAATTTTTTAAAATTTTTACATTTGCAGGAGATGTTTTTAAATCTCTAATGTCTAGTCCTTCTCTTAGAAGAGAAAGCTCGTGAGTATTAGGCGTACCTTCCACAGTCACAATATATTTTTTGCCAATCTTATATCTTGGATGCATTAAAATATTTGCAAGCTCGCCATCATTTGTTAGTAACACCAACCCTGTTGTATCAATGTCAAGTCTTCCAACTGGATAAACTCTGTAGTCATCTGGCACAAGGTCTGTAACAGTTGGTCTGTCCTTCTCATCATTTGCACTTGTAACTACACCTATTGGTTTATTTAAAATCATATAAACTTTTTTATTTTCAAGAGTAAGTCTCTTCCCATTTAAGTAAACTCTGTCAACATTGGGATCAATTTTTGTGCCAAGCTCTGTTACAATTTTGTCATTAACCTTTACAAGTCCTTCCCTGATATATTCTTCACACTTTCTTCTCGATGCAGCTCCACAGTGAGCCATGTACTTTTGTAATCTCAATTAGCTTCCTCCTCTAATTCCTTTAAGTCGGGCAGTTCTTCCAAATTTTTCATGCCAAACTTTTGTAAAAATTTATCAGTGGTGCTGTATAAATTTGGATGACCAATCCTGTCAAGCTTGCCAGAAATTTCTATTAAATTAAAATCAAGTAGACCCTTGATTGTGCTGTCACAGTTAACACCTCTAAGTTCTTCTACTTCAACCTTTGTCACTGGCTGTTTATAAGCGATAATTGATAAAGTTTCAAGAGCAGGTTTTGAAAGATTCTTTTCATTTTTTTCTTTAATTAAATTTTTTAAATAAGGTTCATTATCTTGTTTAGTACCCAGTTGAAATTTCCCGTCAACTTCTCTTAGCCTTAAACCAGAAGTTTCATTTTTGTAATTTTCCTTCATTTCCATAAGTATTTCCCTTGCGTAATCCTTTCTCAGTTCAAGGGTACTTGCAAGGTCCTCAAGGCTTATAGGGTCTCCCCAAATAAAAAGTATTGATTCAATTATTGATTTGAGTCTGTTCTTGTCCATGGTAATCTCTTTCTTCAATTAAAATATCTGCAAAATTGTCACTTTGCTCTGCAATAATATATTCGTTCTTTATGAGTTCAAGCATTCCCAAAAAGTAAGTTATAACATCAACTTTATAAACTATGTCCTCTAAAAGCTGGCTAAACTTTATTTTTTTATTTATCTTTAGAGCTTGCTTTATTTTTCTCGCCGCGTCTTCAACCTTAAAATATTCTCTCTCAATGCCAACAACTTCCTTGTCCTTATATTTTTTCAGAATATTATAAAAGGCAAATGAAAGTTTTTCTACATTTGATTCCTTCAAAAAGTCCATTTCACTCATAGAAAAAATTTCTGTCTTTAGCTTATAAAAAGATTTTGACTCATATTCTTCTTGAGCTTTCAAAATTTCTGAAGCTTCTTTGTACTTTTTGTACTCCAAAAGACTTTCAACTAAATCAAGCCTTGGGTCTTCCTCCACTTCGTATTCATCATCACTAAACTCTTTCTTTGGCAAAAGCATTTTTGATTTTATTTCTAAGAGAGTGGATGCCATTAAAATAAAATCAGAAGTTAAAGTGAGATTTAATTTCTTCATATTTTCAATGTATTTTAAAAATTCTTCTGTTATTGTAAAAATTGGAATATCATAAATATCAATTTCTTTTTCTTTTATTAAATCTAAAAGAAGATCCATTGGACCTTCATAAGTTTTTAAAACAATATTGTATTCCATAAATTTATTCCCACATAAATAATACCGCTTAAAATACTTTCGATAATTGGTGCGATGAACTTATCCACTAAGCCAGAAAAAATCATTATTACAAGGACAAAGTAAAAATATTTCTCATACTTATAAAATTTATATTCCAAATTTTCTGGCAAAAGTGTTGCCAAAACCTTTGAGCCATCAAGTGGTGGAAGTGGTACAAGATTAAATACGCCGAGCATAATATTGTACCAAAAAATTGATGTGAAAAGTGGCACTAATGCCGATGACCTGTAGTTTAAATAAACTAAAATAATTCCAGCAACAAAACCCAATACAAAATTAGTAAAAACTCCTGCAAGAGAAACTAATAGAGAATCAACTTTTCTATTTCCCTTAAATCTATAAGGATTAATAGGCACAGCCTTTGCCCATCCAAATCTAAAAATAATCATAGAAATTAAACCCACAGGGTCAATGTGATTAAGTGGGTTTAAACTAAGTCTTCCGTCGTCTTTTGCAGTTGTGTCTCCACAAAGATAGGCAACATAGCCGTGAGCTATCTCATGTGGAATTATGGCAATCATAAGTGCAATAATATTTATTGCAATAGATGCTATATCTAATTTATTCATTTCAATCAATCTCTTCTATAATCAGTTTATATTCTTCCCTATTATCAGAAAAGGCATAGGCATTTTTAATTCTATTAATTGCGCCCTCTACTTCATTTTCCTTTTCAGTATAAATTGTGGCAATTTTTTCGCCCTTTTCTACGAAGTCGCCAACTTTTTTGTGAAGGTAAATACCTGCACTTAAATCAAGTACATCGCCTTTCTTGTGTCTGCCAGCACCTAAATCTCTTGATGCAATTCCGATTTCAATTGCCTCAATTGATTTTACAAATCCTCTTTCTTCAGATGTAATTTCCTTTATTATTGTAGATTTTTTAAATTTATCAGTATCATCGATATAAGATGAATCTCCAGCTTGAAGCTCAACCATTTCTTTAAACTTTTCTATTGCAGCGCCGTCAGAAATTCTTTCTTCAAGAACTTTTATTGCCTCATCTTCAGATTTGGCAACTCCTTCCATAATCATTAGCTTAGAGCCAATTCTTAGTGCAATATCTTTTAGATGCCCAGATTTTTCCCCTTTTAAAATATTTATAGCTTCAATAACTTCTAAGCTGTTTCCTATAGCATCGCCAAGAGGTTCATTCATGCTTGTTATTATCGCTTTAGTGTTTCTGCCAAATTTTTTGCCAAGACTTACCATTAATTTTGAAAGTTCAATGGCTGATGGCACATCCTTCATAAAGGCGCCATTACCTACTTTTACATCTAAAACTAGGGCGTCAGTTCCAAGAGCAATTTTCTTTGAAAGAATTGAAGACGCAATTAAGCTTACATTGTCAACAGTTGCTGTTGCATCTCTTAGGGCATAGAGAAGTTTATCGGCAGGCACAATATTTTCTGTTTGACCAATCACTGCAATATTTGATTTTTTTAGAATTTCAACAAATTCTTTACCGCCAATATTTATATTAAACCCTGGAATAGATTCAAGCTTATCAAGCGTTCCTCCTGTGTGTCCAAGTCCCCTGCCACTCATCTTCGCAAATACAAGACCAACTGATGCAAGAAGTGGTCCAAGAACAAGAGTAACTGTATCTCCAACGCCACCAGTAGAGTGCTTATCAACCTTAGAACCAGGCACTTCAGATAAATCAACACGATCTCCTGAATCTATCATAGCCTTTGTGAGATAATAAGTTTCGTCTAAATTTAATTTATTAAAATAAACTGCCATCAAAAAAGCTGAAACTTGATAATCAGGAATTTCTCCCTTTACATAATTCTCTATAAAATATTTTATTTCTTCTTCACTTAAAACTTTATTTTCCTTTTTCTTTTGAATAATATCTAAAAAATTCATCAAATCTCCTCAATGATTTCATTTAAAAGTTCTTTAAATTTTCCAGCAACGACTTTTCCCACTTCAACAACCTCTGCATGGTCAAGTGGAGTTTCAAGTATTCCCGTACTCATATTAGTTATAGTTGAAATACCTAGAATTTTAAGTCCTCTGTGTCTTGCAACAATTGCTTCAGGAACTGTACTCATCCCTACTGCATCAGCTCCAAGTATCCTTGCCATTCTAACTTCTGCTGCTGTTTCATAGCTTGGTCCAGTGAAATACATATACACACCTTTTTTTATATTAATGCCAACTTTTTTCGCAGAATTTTCAGCAATTTCAACAAGTTCTGGAGTATAAAGGTCAGTCATATCAGGAAATCTTGGTCCAAGATCCTCATCATTGGGACCAATTAGTGGATTTTTGCCCATCAAATTAATATGGTCTGTTATAATCATTAAATCTGATGGATTAAAGCTTTCATTAACTCCACCAGCAGCATTAGTTAATATTAAAGTTTTAACACCTAAATCTGCAAGAACCTTTATAGGATAGACAACATCAGCCATTTCATAGCCTTCGTAAAAGTGAATTCTCCCCTTCATTAGGCAGACTTTTTTTGAATTTATCTTTCCAAAGATTAGTTTTCCATCGTGACCCTTTACTGTGGAAACTGGAAAATCTGGAATGTCCTTATAAGCTATTTCAACTTTATTCTCGATTGAATCTGCAAAATCGCCAAGTCCTGATCCTAGAACAATTCCAATTTCAGGCTCAAAATTTATTTTTTCTCTTATATATTTAATCGTCTTATCCATTTTTCCTCCTAAAAGTATTGTAATATAAAATACCTGCTACTGATTTTGAGTCAGTTATTTCCCCAAGGCTTATTAACTTTAAAGCTTCTTCAAATTTTATTTTTTCCACTGTAAGGTGTTCAAATTCGTCTAGGTTTTGTGCGCCTGCAATTAATCCTTCTGCATAAAAAATAAATATTTTTTCATTTGTAAAACCTGGAGATGAATAAGTTTCTAATAAATAATCAGATTTAACAGCATCATAACCTGTCTCTTCCTTTAACTCACGAAGAGCAGCTTTTTGTGGCTCTTCCCCAAAATCAACCATTCCCGCTGGTATTTCATAAATTTCTTTGTCAATTGCCTTTCTATATTGTCTTATCAAAATTATTTCGTCATCTTCTGTTATAGCAACAACACCAACAGCAGGCTGTCTTTCCACAATTTCTCTTTTTGTGTACTTTTGACCTTCCATCTCAACTGTATCAACTCTAAGCTGTAAGACCTTACCGTCAAAAATCTTCATGGATTTCATAGTTCTTTCTTCGTTATTTGAATTTGCCATTTAATCACCAATCATTTCCTTTGCAGTTTCTATTGCAACTTCACTTACATTCATTCCGCCAATTAGTCTTGCAACTTCTTCGACTCTCTCATCATAGTTTAATTTGTCAATTGTAGAAATTGTGCTATTGTTTACCACATCTTTTTTTATTGCAAAATGGGTGTCAGCTAAGGCAACAATTTGTGGCAAGTGAGAAATTACTATAACTTGTCTGTCTCCTGCAAGTTCTTTAATCTTGTTGCCAACAATTTGTGCTGTCTTTCCACTAATACCCGTATCAATTTCATCAAAAACAAGAGTAGGTATGTTGTCTTTTTCAGCAATAATGCTCTTAAATCCAAGCATAATTCTACTCATTTCGCCGCCAGATGCAACCTTTGCCATAGGCATCAAATCTTGACCCAAGTTTGGAGCAATTAAAAACTCAATTTTATCAAATCCATCATGGGATAGCTCTTTTTCTTTTATATCAATTTTAAATTTTGCATCTTTAATATTTAATTTGTTAATTTCTTCTTCGACTTCCTTTTCCAAAACTCTAGCTGTTTTCTTTCTGTTCTCACTAATTTCCTTTGCTAATTTTAAAGCCTCATCTTCTAAATTTTTTATTTTGTCTAAAAGTTTCTTTAAATTGTCTTCGAAGTTTTGTAAAAACAAAAGTCTATCTCTAGTCTCTTCATAAAAAGTATTTATCTTTTTGACATTGTTCCCGTATTTTAATTTTAAATTATTTACAAGGTCAATCCTATCTTTTAAAAATTGAAGTTTTTCTTCGTCAACTTCACTAGAATTAATAATTCTATCAAGTTTTTTTGCAATATCAGATAGCCTATATCTTATGTCCTCAAGTTCTTCTTCTGTTTCCTTTAAATTTTTGTTGTACTTAGTAACATCAACAATATTTCCAATTATTTTATCTAAAATATCTTCTGCAGAAGTACTTTCATATCCATCATTGATAAGAGACTTTGCTTGAGATAATTTTATTATAGTGTCTGTCATGTTATTTAGAGCATTAAAATCGTCATAAAGCTCTTCATCATCGTAATCAGATAAGCCTGCATCTTCAATTTCTTTTATTTGATATGCCAATAAATCCATTTCTCTGTCTTTATTTTTTTCAAGGAGAGATTTTTCTTTGTATTCATCTTTTAAAGAATTTATCTCTTGAACAAGTTCCTTTAATTTCAAAAGTAAATCCTTTTGAGCCTTTCCAGAGAAATCATCAATTAATTTAAGTTGATTTTTGTTGTCCATAAGTGAAATTGACTCATGCTGTGCAAAAATATCAATTAAATGAGTGGAAATTTTTGACAAAATTTGTGATGTTACTGTTCTGTTGTTAATCCTAGTTATTGTTGGCCCTTTATCTCGTATTTCCTTAGAAATTACAATTAAGTCCCCTGAATCAATTCCATATTGAGCTAAAAGCTCTTTAGTTTCGTCATCATAGGAAGAGAAAACTGCTTCAATAAAAGCTCTATCTTTTCCCTTTTTTATAATATCTTTATTCACTCTTTGACCAAGGACAAGACCAAGGGAATCTATTATAATTGACTTACCAGAACCAGTTTCTCCAGTTAAAACATTTAAACCAGTTTCAAACTCAATTTTCATATTTTCAATTATTGCAAAATTTTCGATATTTAACTCTAAAAGCATATTTCACCTAATCATTTAAACTTTCATAAGCCTTTTTTACAATTTCACTTGCATCAAATTTTTCAGTTCTCTCTTCACAATTTGACAAGTAAATTAAAAATTCAATGTTGCCGCTTGTCCCCTTTATAGGAGAATTTGTTATGGCAATAATATTTAACTCCAATTCTTTTGCAAGCTCTATTATTTTTTCGATAACTTCAATATGTACTTTTTTATCCCTTACAATTCCACCTTTTCCAATTTTGCCCTTACCAGCTTCAAATTGAGGCTTAATTAGAGCAACAATTTTGCCTTTTTCGCCACAAATTTCCTTGGCAACAGGAAGAACAAGTTCAAGAGAAATAAAGGATACGTCAATGGAGACAAAATCAACTTCTTCAGAAATTAAGTCGGTATCAAAATATCTTATATTAGTTCTCTCTAGTGACACAACACGCTCGTCCATCCTAAGCTTGTAGTCAAGCTGATTGTAACCAACATCAATGGCATAAACTTTTTTTGCTCCATGTTTTAACATGCAGTGAGTAAAACCACCTGTGGATGCACCTATATCCACGCAGACAGCATCACTTAAATCTATATCGTAGTCATCAATCATCTTTTCTAGCTTGTGACCACCCCTTGACACAAAAGTATCCTCCAAACCCTTGATATAAATTTTTACATCATCTTTTAATTGCATTCCTGGCTTTTCCACTCTTTCAGTACCAATAAAAACCTTGCCTTCCATTATTAATCTCTTGGCTTTTTCTCTTGAATCAATTAAACCCTTTTCAACTAATAAGACATCCGCACGTTTCTTCGCCATTACCTGCTCCTATTTATTAACTTTGCAACAAAACTTTTTAAGGAATTATCTTTTAGTTCAAGTCCTTCAAGGGCTTCATCGGAGGAGTTTGTCAGCTCAATAATTTCATTTTTGAGTTCCTCTTTTTCCTTAAAGAAGAGTATATTTATCTCGCCGCTGTCTGGATCCTTTTCTTCATCAAGTAGGTCATCTTCAAATTGGTAGGCAAGACCAATACATTCCCCAAACTTAGCAAGCTTTGTAAGATTGTCTGCTTCAACTCCTGCAATTATACCACCAACTACAACAGATGCCTTTATAAGAGCGCCTGTCTTTAACTTGTACATATTTTCGCAGATGTCTTCATTGTAGTCAGCTACATCAAAATCAATATCAATAGTTTGTCCACCAATCATTCCATTTACACCAGTTGCACTATAAATATGCTTCATAGCTCTAATTGCACGCTTTAGCTCATCTTTATCTTCAATTGTTTCAATGTGCCTTAGGAGAATTTCCATAGACATATTTAAAAGTCCATCCCCTGCCAAAGTTGCAATTCCCTCTGTATAAACCTTGTGATTAGTTGGCTTTTCTCTTCTAAAATCGTCGTTATCCATGGCTGGAAGATCGTCGTGAATTAGAGAATAAGTATGTATCATCTCAATCGCAGCAGCAAAGGGAAGAATTTTATCAAAGGAATCCTCTTCACTTGAAAACTCTCTATAAGCCAAAAGAGTTAGCATTGGTCTAATTCTCTTTCCACCAGAAAAAAGTGAGTATTTCATAGAATCAATTACTTTATGTTGTGGACTATCATCGTATTCAAGTAGTAAACTCAAATAATTATTAAATTTTTCTAGTAAATTATCTGTATCTGTCATTGTTTTTGTCCTCAATAAATTCAGAGTTTTCTTCTGCAATAGTTTTAATCTTGCCTTCGTATGCCTTTAGGGTATTGTTAAGATACTTGTAAAGCTCAATCCCTTCCTCATACTTTTTTATGGAATCTTCGAGACTAATGTCTTTAGACTCAAGTTCCTTTATAATTTTTTCAAGCTCTCTAAAAGAACTTTCGTAATCTTTTTGCATTTAATCCCTCATTTCCACATTTTGAACCTTTGATTTTACATTTCCATCCTTAAATTTAAGAGAAATTATCTCTCCAAGCCTTACATTTTTGACGGATTTTAACTCTAATCCATCTTCATTAAGTATTTCAACTTTATTAATCTTGTCGAAAGCTGAATTTAATCTTGCCTTTAAAAAATTTAGCCTATCCCTTTCATTTTTTATTCTCTCAGACAAATCATAATCTAAAATAAACTTCTCATAGGATTTGAACTTTTTAAATTCTTCATTAACCTTTGATTTGAAATAATAGTTTAAAAGTTTTTTATTAAAGTTCAGGTTTTCTCTACTTTTAATGACTTGGGAATTTAATTTTACAGAAATATTTTTAAGCCTATAGGAATAATTTTCGATTTCCTTAGACTTGTTTAACTTAAAATTCTGCAAGTAAAATTTTTTGTTTTGAAGCTCATAAGAATGGACTTGCAAGATTTTTTTCATAGAATTATTTAACAAGTTCTCCCTATAGAGAAGATCTCTTGTCATAGAATTAATCTTGTAGACTTGATTTTTTAGAGAAATATTCTTATATAGTGAAAGAAGTTTCAAATGATTATAATTTAGTCTTCTTTCCATTAAACTACTTAGTTCAGCTTTCTTTTTCGAAAGTAGTTCTACAATCTCATCTTCACTAATAGTGACAAGTTCAGCCGCATTAGTTGGCGTCGCTGCCCTTAAATCTGCCACAAAATCGCAAATAGTGTAGTCAACTTCGTGACCAACTGCAGAAATAATAGGAATTTTTGACGCAAAAATCTCTCTTGCAAGACTCTCGTCATTAAAGACAAATAAATCTTCAAAACTTCCTCCACCACGAGCAATAATTATTGTGTCAACTTTTTCTATTTCATTAAAATATTTTATTCCACTAATTAAACTTTCGCTGGCAGAGTCTCCTTGAACTAGACTTGGAAAGACATAAATGTCGCAAGTTTTATTTCTCTTCCTAAAAAGATTTATTACATCCTTAATGGCAGCTCCACTTGTTGAAGTGATAAGTCCAATAGAAGAAGGATATTTTTTAATTTTCTTCTTGTAAGAAGCTTCAAAAAGTCCCTCTTTAGATAGTTTCTCCTTTAAATCCAAGTATTTTTGGTAGAGATTTCCTCTTCCATCAAGCTCTATTTCACTAACATAAAGAAGTATTCTGCCACTTCTCTCATAATAAGTAACAGTTCCCTTTGCTAATACTTTAGCTCCGTCAAATAATTTTATATTCACATCATCCTGACTTGCCATTGCATCGATTCTAGCAAAACTATCCTTTAGAGAAAAATAAATATTTCCATTGTTGTGAATATTTAGATTTGTGACCTCGCCAGTGATATTAATATCTCTTAAAATGTAGTCCATTGAGATTAGCTTTTTGATGTAATTATTCAGTTCGCTTACATTAAAAGCTGCCTTTGCCAAATTAAAAACTCCTATAAATAGTTCCCAAAATTCCGTTTATAAATTTAGGAGCATCATCTGAACTATAGAGCCTTGCAATCTCCACAGCTTCATTGATAGAAACTTCTGGTGGAATGTCATCTTTAAATAAAAATTCATAGACAGCAATTCTTAAAATTTGCCTGTCCACCTTGGCAAGCCTAGCCATAGTCCAACCTTTTAAATTCTTTTCTATAGTTTCGTCAACAGTTTCAAGATTTTCCAAAATATCTGGCACAGTCCTATTGATATAATCAGACTCATCGCCTAAGAAGTGATTATTTTCCAAAAATAAATTTAAACTGTCAAGAGAAAAATCATTGTTTATATCCATAGAAAAGAGTGCCTGCATGGCACCTATTCTTGCTTTCTTTCTACTCATTTTACAATCGTCTTTTCAGAATTTTTGACAGCAATACCTGATATGTGAACATTCACTTCAACGACATCAAAATCTGTCATATTTTCAATAGCTTCCTTAACTTGTGCTTGCACCTTTTCAGAAAGCTCAACGATTTTAACTCCGTACTCAATAGTAATATATACATCTACAATAGTTTCTCTTTCGCCAATGTTGACTTTAACTCCCCTATTGAAATTTTTTGTATTTAAAATGTCAGTAACTTGAGACTTGAAGTTTGATCCAACTTTAACAACGCCATCAACACTTTCAGCTGCAACTGATGCAACTGTAGCGATAACATCTTCAGAAATTTTAACCTTTCCTTCTGCCTCATTACCATTAACAAGATATTTATTATCCACTATTACACCTCCAAATTAACTAAAATAATTATACCAAATACTTCTTATATTATCAATTTATTGCACTTTGCCGTACTTTTAAATATGAATTTTCTCTTGAGATTTTTGTGTAATCAAAGTTTTTTAGAAAATAAAAAGCCCGAGGGCTAATACTTAACGTCTACTAAGTATAGTCCACAGGCTGGTGCTGTTGGTCCGGCTGCCTTTCTCTTTTTCTTCTCCAAGGCGTCCTTCATGTATTCAATTTCTCTCTGTCCTCGTCCTATTTCAAGGGCCGTTCCCGTAACTATTCGTATCATGTTTTTTAAAAATGCCTTTGCCACAAAATCAAGATACAAAAAATCTCCATCTTCAATTACGTCTATCTTCTCAATTGTCCTTATTGAATCTTTTACTACAGCTCCCTTTCCCATAAAGGAATTGAAATCGTGCTCGCCTATTAAATATGAAAGAGCCTTTCTCATTCTATCTGGGTCAACTTCATAGGGATACTCGTAGGCTCTATTTAATAGAAGTGCATTTCTGTATCTTGACCTATGAACAACGTAGCGATATTTTTTTAACTTTGCATCGTATCTAGCGTGAAAATCATCTGGCACAAATTTCGCACCCACTACGGATACATCTTCTGGCAAATTAAAATTTATAACTTTAGGAAGATTTCCAATGTCAATTGTTGTGTCTGAATAAAAATTTGCGTACTGACCAAGGGCGTGAACTCCTCTGTCAGTTCTTCCTGCATAAAAAACTTTTACTTCTTCCTTTAAGGTTTTGGCAAGACCTTTATTTAGCTCGCCTTCCACAGTTCTCTTATCAGGTTGAATTTGAAATCCGTGAAAGTTTGTGCCATCGTAAGTTATTTTTATCAGTATATTCATAGTTTTGAAACCAAAATTATTGCTGCAAAAAATATTATATTAAGTGCAAAAATAATCACATCTTTCTTTACAATTTTTGAAGCGTTCATTTTTGTCCTGCCATCTCCACCTCTGTAACATCTTGCTTCCATGGCTGTTGCAAGTTCTTCTGCCCTTCTAAAGGAATTTATAAATAGTGGGACAAGTAGTGGCACCAAATTTTTTGCACGCTTTACTATATTTCCAGATTCAAAATCTGCTCCTCTTGCCATTTGTGCCTTCATAATTTTGTCTGTTTCCTCAATTAGAGTTGGTATAAACCTAAGAGCAATTGTCATCATCATGGCGATTTCGTGACTTGGCACACCAATTTTTCTAAAGGGTCTAAGAAGAGACTCTATCCCATCTGTCAGTTCAATTGGCGAAGTTGTATAAGTGAGTAAAGACGTGCCAAGAACTAATAAGATAAGTCTTATTCCCATAAATACTGCAAGGTCAATTCCTGCTTGAGAAATTTTTAAAATTCCCAAAGTGTATTTAGCTTCGCCTGGCGTGAAAAATAAATTTATTATAAAGGTAACGAGTATTATCCATTTAAGTGGTTTAAGTCCACGAAGAACTAATCCCATAGGTAGTTTTGCAACATAGATAATAAGTAGCAAATAAATTACCACTGGCAAATACATAAATACTGAAGAAATGAAAAAAAGTGATGCAATGAAAAGTATCATGGTTATCATCTTTAGCTTTGGGTCGTATTTATGAACTAGGGTTTCTCCAGGAAAGTATTGTCCAATTGTTATATCTTTAAACATGAGAAACACCTCTCAAATATTTTATCAAGGACTCCTTGGCTTCTTCAACTGTAATAGAATCTTCATTGATGTCTAAGCCTTTTTTCTTTAAAGCTCTCATAAGTGATGTGATTTGTGGTATGCCAAGTCCAACTGAAAGTAGTTTGTCCTCATTTCTAAAAATTTCTCTTGGGTTTGAATCTAAAAAAACTTTTCCCTTGTCCATTACAATTATTCTCTCAGCAATTTTTGCCACATCTTCCATGGAGTGAGAAACTAATATTACAGTAATTTTCCTTTTTTCATGAATACTTTTTATTTCACTTAATATTTCGTCACGGCCTCTTGGGTCAAGTCCTGCCGTTGGCTCGTCTAAGATTAGAACTTTTGGTTCCATGGCAAGAACGCCTGCTATGGCTACTCTTCTCTTTAATCCTCCAGAAAGTTCAAAGGGCGACTTATCCTTATAAGTCTCGTAATCAAGTCCAACTGAATCCATAGATGATTTAACTCTTTTAAGAACTTCTTCTTCAGATAAATCTAAATTTCTTGGTCCAAAGGCT
Organism: Peptoniphilus senegalensis JC140; assembly: GCF_000321025.1. GTDB lineage: Bacteria > Bacillota > Clostridia > Tissierellales > Peptoniphilaceae > Peptoniphilus_A > Peptoniphilus_A senegalensis. The sequence goes on along the minus strand of NZ_HE610717.1, from coordinate 4,801 downwards.
ATATCTCTTTCTATTGTCTCTTCAAAAAGTTGATACTCTGGATATTGAAATACAAGTCCAATTTTTTTTCTCAGTTCAGTTAAGTTTGAAGTGGATTTATCAACTTTTGTTCCGTCCAAAATTATTTCTCCACTGCTTGGCTTTAAAAGTCCATTCAAGTGTTGAATAAAAGTTGATTTGCCAGAGCCTGTGTGACCAATGAGACCGATAAATTCATTTTCTTCAATTTTTAAATTTATATCATCTATTGCCATCTTCTCAAAGGGAAGACCTTCACTGTAAATATGTGTTAAGTTGTTTATCTCTATAAGTGACATATTTCTTTCACCATTTCTTCAATATTTAAAACTTCTGTAGAAATATCAATTCCATCTTTTTTTAGCTCATGTGCCAGCTCAGTAACTTGTGGAACATCTAGTCCCAACTTTTTTATCTCTTCAACATGAGAAAATACCTCTCTCGGTTTTCCACTAAGCACAATATTTCCATCTTCCATAACTACAACTCTGTCGCTAATTGCAGCTTCCTCCATGTAGTGAGTAATTAGGATAATGGTTTTATTTTCTTCTCTATTTAATTTAACCAGTGTATCAATTACTTCTCGTCTTCCACTTGGGTCAAGCATGGCAGTAGGCTCGTCTAAAATTATATATTTTGGACTCATTGCAAGTATCCCAGCTATGGCAACTCTTTGCTTTTGTCCACCAGATAAAAGATGGGGAGCATTCTTTTTGTAATCAGTCATTCCCACATCTTCTAGTGCCTTATCAACTCTTCTTCTTATTTCACTTGGCTCAAGACCAAGATTTTCTGGACCAAAGGCAACTTCATCTTCTACTATTGTGGCAACTAATTGATTGTCAGGATTTTGAAAAACCATTCCCGCCGTTCTCCTAATATCCCAAATCTCTTCTTCATTTTTTGTGTTCATACCGTCAACAAGAACATCCCCTTGGCCAGGAATTAAAAGTCCATTTATTAACTTGGCGAGAGTTGACTTCCCGGATCCATTGTGTCCCAAAAGAGCTACAAACTCGCCTTCATTTATTTCTAAATCTATATCTTTTAAAATTTGTATCGCATTTTCGTCTTCATAATCATATTTAAAAGACAAATTTTTTATGCTAATCATTACATCACCTTTATGTTAACTTATTATAAGTGATAACTTAACAAAAATCTACCTTATTTTACTGACACATGAGGATTATCCTCTATGTAATATCTTAAAGGAAGATTTGCATCCTCTCCTGCATAATCTATTCCAATTCTTTTCGCAGTAATTATATTTTTAACTTCTTCTCCATCTTCTATAAATAAATAATCTTTTGAAAGAATTTTCCCATTTAAACTTCTATCAATACTAAGAGCCATAGCTAGTTTTCCTGGTCCATTAGTTAGATTTTTCTTTTGATAAGTAGATAAATTTTTAAAATTTTTTCCGAATCTATTTATAGCCATTCCATCTATATTTTCAATAGGTTCCACTGCACGAATGAGAACTGCTTCTGGTTCATTTTCACTCTTTGTAACAATATTTAATAGATTGTACATCCCATAGATTAAATAGACATAAATATGTCCGCCTTCTCTATATAAAATCTCATTTCTCTTTGTAATATTTCCACCATAAGAGTGGCAAGCCCTATCATTAGGACCGAGATAAGCTTCAGTTTCAACTATTTTTGCACAGAAAAAATTACCAGAAACATTTCTGATAATTTTCTTTCCCAATAAATTTTTAGCAACTTCTATAGTATCTCTCTTAAAAAAATCATGCTCTAGTATTTTTCCAGTCATTATACTTTTCCAATTCCTTGTCTAATTTTTTTACAATAAAAGTAAGGACAGATAGGTCATCTAAAAAGCCAAAAAATAATAAAAAATCTGGAACAATGTCAGCTGGATTTAGTAAATACAAAAATCCTGCCACAATTAAGAGAATGTCAATTTTTTTAACATCTCTATAATTTCCCTTTGAATAATCAATCACTAATCCAAAGGCAAGCCTTAGCTCACGAGAAATCTTCTTAAACATATCCATTTTATTTGTCTTTGACATGGACTCTTCAATAACGCTATTTAACCTATTTTTATTCTTAAAGACTTGATTAGCATAAGGCATCATTCTTAGAATTTTATAATAATTCAAAAAACTCCCCCTTCTTGGATTCTATATTTCCTTTACCCAAAAAGTAAATCAAACATTCATCCAAGATGAGTCCTTAGGATTATCTCTGAAAGTTTTTAATTTTAAAATTTCACTTTCTTTAATATAATTCATTTCATGAGCAACTTCTATAAGTTCGTCAAAATTTGTAAGAGATGCGTGTTCAAATCCTGAAGCCTTGAAGTTTTCTTCTGCTGCCTTCATATTATATGTGAAGATAGAGACAATACCAAGAACTTCATAGCCTTCATCAACTAATGCTTTTGCAGCCTCAATTGATGAACCACCTGTAGAAAATAAGTCTTCTATTACAACAACCTTAGCACCAGAAATTTTTGCCCCTTCAATTTTATTTTGTTTCCCATGATCTTTATTAGATGATCTCACAAACCCCATAGGAAGATTCATTTTATCAGCAATAATAGCTGCGTGTGGAATTCCTGCAGTTGCAGTTCCCATAATATATTCTACATCAGAAAATTTTTCTTTAATGAGATTGACTAGACCCTTTTCTACTTCTGACCTATCTTCTGGATAAGATAGTGTAAGTCTGTTGTCACAATAAATAGGAGACTTTATTCCAGATGCCCAAGTGTAAGGATTTTCTGGTGAAAGTGTAACAGCCTTTAATTTTAATAAAATTTTCGCAATTTTTCTCATTATTTTCCTCCTAAAAAGTCTCTTTTTATTTCTCTATATTCCTTTAATGGGTCTTCAGCCTTAGTTATTGGTCTTCCAACAACTATATAATCAGAGCCAAGTTCTCTTGCCTCACTTGGAGTTACGACTCTCTTTTGGTCGTCAGTGCCCTTAACTTTTCTAATACCGGGAGTAACTGTAATAAAGTCATTTCCTAAATTTTCTTTAATCTTTGGCACTTCAAGTGCAGAGCAAACTATGCCAGATAATTTTGCATCTTTAGCAAGATTTGCATAATCAAGCACAACATCATCAAGAGATTTTCTCTCGTCAATTTTTAGTTCATCGTGCATAACATCTTCGTCAGTAGAAGTAAGCATGGTTACACCAAGAGTAATCATCTCTGGCTTTTCATTATTAACAATTTCGCTTGCCTCCATTAGCATTTTTTTGCCGCCAGCTATGTGGTAGTTTATCATATCTACATCAAGCGAAATAAGAGAATTTGTCGCACCCTTGCAAGTATTTGGAATGTCATGAATTTTTAAGTCCAAAAATATTTTGTGTCCAAGTTTTTTTATCTCATTAATAATCCTTGGTCCTTCCTTATAAAAAAGTTCCATCCCAACTTTTACATAAACATTTTCATCTTTAAAATTTTTTAAAAAATCAAGAGCCACATCGCCACTTGGAAAATCAAGAGCAATAATTACATCCTTTGCCATTTTAACCTCAGCTTTCTGCAGTCGCCTTATCTTGCAAATAGGCGTTAATAAACGTATCTAAATCTCCATCCATGACCTTTTCAACATCGCCAACATCAACGTTAGTCCTGTGGTCTTTGACCATAGTATAAGGTTGGAAAACATAAGACCTAATTTGGGAGCCCCATGCAATTTGAGAATAGTTACCTTGAAGATCTTCGATTTTTTCCTTCTTTTCTTCTTCAGCAAGAGCAATAAGTTTTGCCTTTAACATATTCATTGCCTTTTCTCTGTTTTGAATTTGACTTCTTTCATTTTGACATTGAACAACAATACCAGTAGGAATGTGAGTAATTCTAACAGCAGAGTCAGTAGTGTTTACGTGTTGACCTCCTGCTCCAGAAGATCTATAAGTATCCACTTTCAACTCTTCTTCCTTTATTTCAACGTCAGTTTCGTCATCAAGTTCTGGAAAGACATCTACAGATGAGAAAGAAGTGTGTCTTCTCTTGTTGGAGTCGAAAGGAGAAATTCTTACAAGCCTGTGGACCCCTTTCTCCCCTTTCATATAACCATAAGCATTATCTCCAGAAATTTTAAGAGTAACCGATTTTATTCCAGCCTCATCTTCCTTTAAAAGGTCAAGAGTTTCCACCTTAAACCCTTTGTTTTCAGCATATCTTGTGTACATTCTAAGGAGCATACTAGCCCAATCTTGTGCTTCTGTACCACCAGCACCAGCGTGAATGGAAAGAATAGCATTATGTGAATCATACTCGCCATTTAAAAGTGTATTTAACTTAAACTCAGCCGTTTTATTTTCAATCTCATCAACAAGAGTTTGAAAATCAGAATAAGAAGAATAATCTTCCTCGATTTCCATGAGAGTAATGAGGTCCTCTGCATCAGTGATTAATTCACTTAATTCATCGTACTGATCTATCTTTCTTTGATAGGAATTTGTTTCATTTATAACTTTTTGGGCAGCTTCATTGTCATCCCAAAAACCTGGTTCCATTTGTTTTTTATTTAATTCAACAACTTTATCTTTAAGAGAATCAATCTCAAGAGACTCCCCCAAAACCTTAGTAGTATTTTTGGAATTTTCCAGACGCTCTTTATCTAAATAGACATTTTGCTCCATAAAAATCCTCCTTTAATTTGCTTATTTTAGTATAACACAGTTGTCCCCAACTCACTAATATTTTGTGTACACAAAAGTAATTTATTTAAAATATTTTTTAATAAATGTTTTATTAAAAGTAATTTCTAAAAATCCGCATAAAAA